>JAAVFD010000001.1 GCA_014800945.1 Barnesiella sp.
TGCATCTGCACCGTCCCTTAGTTCTCTTGTACTACTTCGTCTATTGTAAATATTTCAATGTTCTCTCTTGTGCCCCACCGCCAAAAGGCGGATTTGAGCGAAAAGTTCTGCAAAGTTATAATGAATTATTTATTCCACCAAGCTTTTTGCAAGAAAAAATTGTTTAGCTTCTGAAAAAATCGGCTTTTCAGCCCGCTCAGCGCCTCTGCGACTAAGCCCCTTTCTCAAAAGCGAGTGCAAAGGTAGAAACTTTATTTATACCTACCAAATATTTCTGAGGAATTTTGAGTAATTTAACATTTATGCTTAGCGAAAATTTTCTTACACAACTAAATTTCAAGCTAATACGCAAATTCCCAAAAGATCGCACTCTCTTATTATCGCAAATTCACACTTTCAAAACACCTTAATAAAATAATATATATGTAAGATATGGGGCTACATATAAATAAAATGAAGATGCGCTGCTTCACAGCAACGCACCTCCCTCATAACCAAAATTCAAGTATATTATCTAACAAATCAAATGTGGTGCATAACGCACAGCAAATGCACCGAAAGCACTATCCGGTGGCACACACTTGTAAAACATTAGTCTCGGGAAATGCGCTACTGCGCAAAAGAATAAAAATATCATTGTCCTTAGATAAATGTGTATTTTAGTGTGTCCCCTTAAAAATCTTTGCAAAATTAACTCTTTTATAATCTCAACACAATTATTTGTTGTGAAATATAATTAATTAATATTTATGATACTTTCTTCTCTCGCAATAGATTAAGCAAATTATTCATCAGGATTAACTTGCATACAAAAATAATTTTGAGCATTTTTGCAAAAACTTAAATGTCATAATTCATGAAAATAGTTTCATTACGAAAGGCAATATTCTTTTTTTCCGCCACACTAATCTCTACTAATGCTCTTGCACAAACCAGCGAATTGTCAAATTCACTAGAGGAATGGTTTCTAAAACATTTATCCGAAGAGAATACTGACAAATTTTCTCCTGACAAAACAATAAAGCTCAGCGACATAAGCTCCACCCAAAAGATTGTGTGGGATGCATGGAAAAAAGCTAATGATGCTTTTGAAGAAGAAAAACTCGCCCCTGTGAGATCTATAAATCTTGCAGACAGCGGTGAATGGCACATACCCGCATCTCTTGAATCAGACGCTGTTATGAAATACTACTGGGGCAGCAAAGGAGAGAAACCCGAAAAGGGATATCCGCTATTCCTATATTTACACGGATCGGGTGACCCTGATAGAGAATGGAGCAACGGGCTATATTTCGCCAAAACTTTTGCTGACAGCTCATCTGTTTATTTCGTTCCTCGCATTCCACGTACCGGCGAGTATTACCGATGGTGGCAGAAAGGCAAACAATACGCATGGGAAAAACTATTGCGTCAAACCTTAGCTAATGATGAAATTGACCCTGACCGGATTTACTTTTTCGGCATAAGCGAGGGTGGGTACGGCAGCCAGAGACTTGCATCTTTCTATGCTGATTACCTTGCTGCTGCAGGGCCAATGGCAGGGGGAGAACCACTTGCAAACGCTCCTGCTGAAAATTGCCGCAATATTGCTTTTTCACTTAGAACAGGAGACAAAGACTATGGATTTTACAGAGACAAACTCACCGGATATACCAAAGCTGCATTTGACAGCCTTCAAAATCTTCATCCCGGAGGATACATCCATAATATTGAGTTAATTCCCGGCCGAGGACATCATATTGATTATCTCCCAACAACTCCATGGCTTTCAGCATTTAAGCGTAACCCCTACCCTTCAAAAGTTTCCTGGGAAGACTTTGAAATGGATGGAATTCACAGAACCGGTTTCTACAATATTCAGGTAATCAAGCGTCCCGATGACAGGCTGCGCACACGATACGAGATGAATATATATGCCAACACGGTCAATATCACAGTTGATAACGTTGAGTATAAAACTATTGAAACGGACAGCAGATGGGGTATAGCACTTAAATTTGAGCGCACTTACACCCCTGCGACATCCGGAATATTCAGAATTTACCTGAACAGCGCACTTGTTGACCTCAACAGACCGGTTAACGTGATTGTCAACGGAAAAAAATATTTCAGCGGCAAACTAAAATGCACCCTGGACAATATGATTGAAAGCTGTGCTGAATATCATGATCCACGCAGAATATATCCTGCATCTGTGACGATTGATTTAATCAATTAAAGTACCTTTTTTCCAGACGCTTGTAAAAAGGTTTGTCTTTATACACATTGATAATTGAATCAAAACGATTACACAGAATTGAATCCTCCGGGCTCAACAACCACCGCTGAAATTGCGTAAATGACACAGCTGTTGATATGTCTGCCTCAGGATAATAGTCGATTAGTGATTTTGCGGTACGTTCTGTCACTACCGCACGAGGTATTTCGCCTGTTGCTGCCAGTATAAATAACTGCTCGCTACCATATAAGGGATCCTCAAACACATAAATTGTATCGCCTATCTCTGACGCCAGATTATGTAGGCGCTCAGCTACCGGCGAACCGGCCATCACATAAACCCTCTTTCCTGCGAGGTCAAGCTGACTTCTCACAAAGTCTGAGTCCTGATCAGATTTCATTTGCACCAGAACCTGCCGGTCAAGAAACACCGGCAAAGTTGTCGAGTAGCGTTTGCGCAAGTCAGCATTTATCGGCATAGCGGTCACAACCATACGATAGTATCCCTTGTCAATTCCTTTCAAAGCCTCTTTGAGGGTCATAACCGGATGAAACTTAAATCTCATTCCTTCCTGTTCCTCTATATGCCTCAAGATATCATAGGCAAATCCACCCAGGGTGTCATCGTAACGATACAGAGATAACGGTCCATATTCTATAGCTATATCAATGGTATCTCCCCCACTCCGTTTTTTATCGGAACCGGGAAATGAAAACGAGCATGTGCGGAGAAGAACCATCAGAATTATAACAAAGAACAGCAGTCCTATCATGAACGAGGACTGTGATCTTGATTTTTTTGTAAATACGTCTATCATATCAGTTTGCAAAATCTACCGACACTCCTAACTGAAAACGTCTTGGATTCATCGGATAATGAGGCATTGAAAAATAATTGTTGCCGGTGAGTCCCTGATTTACATGAGTGAACATCACATAAAACCTGGTTTTACTCAGCTTCATGTTAGCATAAGCGTTCATAAACGGATAATTACCGCATTTCACCTCCCTCTGGTTGTAAAAGGTAGTTGTTGCCGGCTGATATCCAGGAGCATAATACTTGGAATAGTAATCACAATCTATACCAAACTGAACATCCAGCACTTTTGCTACCTTGAACAAAATATAAAGGTTTGAATAAAGTGAGAATTTGGGAAGCGGAAGCACCGCATCATTAGAACTCGTCTGAAAATTCAGCTTATTGTTCCAGTGAAGGATACCCACCTTGAAATTCTGGCTGAGAGAAGCGCTCACAACCTGAATGGAGCCACCATTCTGCATCGGCATACAATTCTCACCGAAATAAATGAGATTTTGAATATTCTCAACACCGGCATTTATGAATGTCATGGTTCTGCCCAAATTCAGTGAGCCGCCAAGTTTCAATCTTCTTGTCTTACCAAAATCATTTTTCCATATGAAATGATTTGATACAAACTGTTTCATCAGATAAGGCGCCTCTTCATTTGAGAATCTTCCGTAAGCAGCAATATTGACGGAATCTCCGAGCAACCTGAACCTGGTTGAAACATTTCCGTCTATCAACAAATCTCCCGCAACAGGACCAATAATACCAAACCTGCCCGTAGCCTCATATCTGAGCAAAGAGCCTCTCTGCTTTGTAAGCTGCCCCCCTACCCACATCAGATTTTCTGTTACTTTAGGTGCGAGCTTGGCATCAAATGGATAAGGAGTCAGCCCTGCCGGACGCCCGTCACCCAAAGGTATTGAATCTACCGCTTGATTGTAACGCCTTATTTCATGTGTAAGATAAGCAGCGAGTCCGAATTTTGCATATTTGTGAAACCCTTCAAGCAAAGAAATACCGAGAGTGTTCTTCAGCGACCAGTAGGTTGTGATATCTGTAGAGCCATTTCTGCTGAGATAGCTGTTCTCCCAAAATTCACTTGCCTCTTCAGCAGATGTATTCTTAAACATATGCCTACCCGCATTATAGTTGAGTGTCCAGATAAAACTTGACACCGGAATATACTCCTTGTGCTCGACAGTGTCTCCTGGAATGGAATCATTTGGTGGAGTTATATGCCAGTAACCCACCTTATATCTCTGATTAATATACAATTCTTTACCCCTGATTCTATTGTGGGCTGCAGACAATCTTGTCGGTATCGTTTTGGGGCTAATTGATGCCGATCCGCCCTGGAGTTGCTCAGGATCGGTTATATACAAATCATCCGTTATTCCGCCATTCTCTTTATTCAGCAGGTTGTAGTGATTGAAAAACATCTGCAGCTCATACCTGTCACCCATATATGACGAAGAGAGTCCCCATGAAAGATTTTTGTCTGCCTGATAGTTATAGCTGCCTTTTGAATACAGGTAATCAAGATTTGCGCCTATTTCCAGACGTTTGTTTACATTTCCGGAAAAAACTCCTGTTAGCCTGTCCTGGGCATTCTCTCTACCCCCACCAAAATTATAGCTCAAAAGCGTCATCGGCACTCTTGTATTATAATACTTATGATTACCTTTCTCCGGCAGCCAATGAGCAAGAGCGTCATGAAAAAAGAAATCGCTCATAGCCGGGCGGTCAAAGTATATCATATTCATTCCCTGAGCTCCGAGATTGCCTGTGGTTGCCCATGCAAGAGACACATCATTCGGCACCGCCTGAATATAGTAGTTATAGAGCAGAGTATCAATTGTTGCCGGTTCATGCAATCCGAGTGGCGGAAGCATTTTCCAGGCGTAAGATGGAGCTATTTCCGGCGACTTTGCTATGCAGACATTTGCCAGCATCATAAGCGCGTATGAGATGGATAGAATAAAGAAACGTTTCATTTGAGTGCAAAGATAGCAACTCAGCAGAAAATACGGACGTGTGCCGCCAAAAATATTTTGCCGGTGAATGGTTTATCAACTGAAAATCAGTCGGGGGTGAAAACAAAACTTTTCCGCTTTATCACCACTACAATAGCAAACACCAGAGTCAATATAAAATTCAGTTTAAAGGCAAAAGCAATAATTTCACCTGCATTTAGCGCACTTCGCAAACCATCTATTATCACTGGAGTTAGAGCGATAGCGGCATAGTTAGCAACAAGAACGATAGACAGTGCCAGAGTTGACTTACGCGGTGAGGTCACGGTCAGAGTTGCCTTATTATATATAATCGGCTGGTAAATTCCGTAGCCGAAGCCCATAAAAGCCGCGCCGAAGAACATTGCCCATTCCGCTCTGATAAAAGCAAAAAGCGAAAGTCCGATCAGCAGTGAGATTACTGCGTACACCAGAGTATTTTTACCGAATGTTGTGATTATTGGCTTCAGAGCAAAGCCGGGAACGAAAGTAAAGAAAAAGAATATCGCCGTTACAGTTCCTGCTATATCTGTTGACCAGTTCTCTTTTTCAACCAAAAACGGGCAGTAATATGATATGACTATTGATGAATAAGTGACGAAAAAATACACGGCAATAGTGGCTATGAGTCTTGACATTATGAATTTCCCCGTTCCCTCACCGCTATTATCCGAAGTCTGCGCCGAAGATGAATTGCCGCATTCGCCATAAAGATCACAATCCGGTATCTTCTTCAATAGCGGGGTCAGAGCTAAAGGAACAATGGGTATTAGATACACAATGAAGGGAAGGTGCCAATTGCCATGACTGAGCAAACCCACTGCATATGTAGCCACCACAAGAGTGAGATTGGAAATAGCGCTCTGATAACCCATCTGCCTCATTCTCTCAGGACCGGCAAATGTATCTGCAATCAATCCTGTGCTGAATGGTATCAGAATGCCGGCACCGATACCGAGCATACAGCTTATTATGATGAGCTGAACCATGGAAGTGGCAAACAGATAGGCAATTCCGCATAGTGAGTAAACCACCAGAGAAACCGTTATCACGGTTAGCTTATGGTGAGAAAGCGACAATCTACCCGCAAGCAAAAGACAAGGAATAATCAGCAGATTAGGCAGCATGGTAAGTAATTGCTTCTCCAGCTGGGTTGTACCCGGAAAAATCTTCGCCAGAGTGCCGAGCATGGGCGTAACTGCAAGTCCTGGCAGATTAACCACTAACGACAATGACAATATCGCAACCAAAATACTTATCGCTATAGGACTCTTGCCGGTATTAACATTCATAGTCTTGAATTTTCAGATTTTGCTTATAATATTTTTATAACTGAACAGATTTATTTTAAGTTCACTGCAAGTCAACATTTTATCCTGTCCAACGGATATAATATTTGCCGGAGTCTATTATTTTTAATTACTTTGCATTATTATGATACCGGCAGATAAGCAAAATCAACGTATAGGCTCTTTGAAAGGATGGCTATCCCTTTCGCCCGTAGTGGTTTTCCTGCTCCTGTACCTTGTCCTCTCCCTGATAATAGGTGACTTTTACAAAATCCCCATTTCGGTTGCGCTCGCTATCGCTTGTATATGGGCTATTGCGTCTTTCAGCGGACACTCACTCACAGAGCGCATTGAAATATTCTCAAGGTCAGCAGGACACACTGACATCCTTTATATGATATGGATATTTGTGCTTGCCGGTGCATTCGCTACCCTTGCCAAGAATATCGGTGCCGTTGACGCCACTGTTGCAATAACTCTTAAATTCTTCCCCGTTGAGTACATTGTGCCGGGATTATTTATTGCTGCCTGCTTTATCTCATTGTCTATCGGCACTTCTGTGGGAACTGTCGTTGCACTAACACCCCTCGCGGCAGAACTTGCGGGAGCATCAGGTGGCAATGTGCCGTTTGTTGTAGCTGCGGTGTTGGGTGGAGCATTTTTTGGCGATAACCTGTCATTCATTTCCGATACAACCATCGCTGCTACCCGCACTCAGAGATGTAAGGCGAGCGATAAATTCAAGGCAAATCTTTGGATTGCAGTACCCGCCGCTGTGGTTACACTCATAGCCTACCTATTTATTCCTTCCGGAGTGAACGAAGTCTCAGTAGGTTCTGTTGACCATCCCTGGCTCATAATCCCATATATAGTTATAATTGCACTCGCTATTTTCGGAATAAACGTAACAATAGTTCTGACCGCAGGAATCACCACCACTGTTATATTAGGTTTTATTGGAGGAAATAGCCTTATTGATATGCTTGGTTATATGGGTGCCGGCATTGATGCTATGGGCTCGCTGATAATCATCACCCTCCTTGCTGCCGGAATGTTAGGTATTGTCAAAGCTACCGGTGGCATTAACTTTCTGCTTAACTCTCTCACCAGCAAAGTCACCGGTAGAAGAGGAGCACAAGCTTGCATCGCTCTGCTCACATCGGCTGTCAATATCTGCACTGCTAACAATACCGTTGCCATTATCACCGTCGGTTCTATCAGCAGGGGTATTTCAGACACTTTCTCGCTCGACCCCAGAAAAACCGCCTCATTGCTTGACACCTGCTCATGCATCACGCAGTGCCTTATTCCCTACGGAGCACAGACCTTGCTTGCAACATCACTTGCCGGAATTGCACCCGCAGCCCCCTGGCAATACCTCATATACCCCTGGGCGCTTGCATTGAGCGTTATACTCTCTATTATATTCCGGTACCCTAAATCATATTCCTATAGTTGAACTTTTTCTATTAATGACACCTTAAATAATATAGAATAAATAACAAAATTCAATGTATATGAAACAAACAGCTTGCATTTTAACCACCGCAATCCTTGCCATATCGGCATCAGGATGCTCGATTCTGAGCAAAACAAGTACAAAAAACACTATCACCGTTAACAATGCCACTGGAGAAGTTGTTGTCACAAAACCCTCACAAACAGTGGCAGCGATCGACAATATTATCTACGGCGAATGGACTGTGGCTAATGTCAATAATGAAGCCGTTACCGGTGATGACAGGCCATACGTTGTATTTGACACTACCGGAGTAAACAACCCCTTCGAAATCAAAATATATGCCAATAACGGATGCAACGTCCTTAATGGTGTCATGGCAATTACTCCCGGAGGAGATATGAAAAAAGCTTCTGATTTTCTTAGCACTATGAAGTTTTGTGCTGACGCCCCTTACGAAATAGGTATTAACATGGCATTTGAAAATGTTGCGAAATTCAATATCGAGAAAATTGGAAATGACTATCTGCTATATATGAAAAACAAATCCGGAAATACACTCATGATTCTGCGCAAAAGCGACATCTCCTTTATTAATGGAGCATGGGAAATCACAAAAATCGGAAATACCGTTATACCCACCGGCAGCGACATGAAATTAGTTATAGATGTCCCTGAATTAAAGGTACACGGAAACACCGGATGTAATATTCTTAACGGAAATCTCATTACAGACCCGGATATACAGAACTCACTGCAATTCAAAGATATTGCAACTACAAAAATGATGTGTCCCGATGCTCAGAAAGAACAGAACCTGCTCATCGCTCTGGAAGAAGTTGAAACAGTTTCACCGGGAACAGACGGACAAACAGCATTACTGAAAAACTCACGTGGAGAAACCCTTATTACCCTTAGAAGACTAACCCTCAAATAAAAACATATCACACAAAATAAGTATGGGGCACTTCAATGAAGTGCCCCATACTTATATATGCAGTCGGCGGGGAAAAGGCATTCAAGCCATTTTCCAATTATTTTCCGGCAATCGAGCTGCTTACAGTAAGACGCTTGCGGCCTTTGGCGCGGCGGCGGGCTAAAACTTTGCGGCCGTCTGCTGTTGACATTCTTTCACGGAAGCCGTGCTTGTTAACTCTCTTTCTGTTAGATGGTTGAAATGTTCTTTTCATTGCCGTTATTATATTTCATTAATTATATGCTCAATTCAGGGTGCAAAGTTAAGTAAAATCTTTTTACCCACCAAATCTTACAAATAAGTTTCAATCAGATTTCAAAACCAACAGTGACATTTCACACCCTTTAAGCCATATACTCACAAATAATTATCCACACCCCTTACCTTTACCCTACTGTAGGTACGTGCCGAATGGAACCGGGCTAAGAAGCATCCGAAATCAGACTCTGGTAGGGACATTGTGATGTATCATGTCTGCCATGAATCAGCTCCGCAGGAGCGAGTCTGTGATGGTGATATCCTGCCCATCCGAGACGCGCCTCGGAGATGCTTCATAGCCGCCGCGACGTCAGCTCCGCAGGAGCGGGTCTGTGAGTAACCAAGCGTTAGCGCTGGTTGGGGCACGAAGCCGCCCTCCCCCTCATAGAGCCTCGTAGAGGCGATGCCATTAGTAAAACCCTGATTTTTAACACATCCATTTTTGATATTTTAATCATTTTCCATACCTTTGCGGAATAACAAAAAACAACCATAATCACATAAAAATTATACTGGAATGAAGAAAATCATTACCATTCTCGGACTTGCGCTTTCAGCGATTGTGCTGTCCAACACCGCGTTTGCCAACAATTTGATTGTTGACACTGTTTCTGTACCCCAATGCCATATTGAGGCTTATAACACTACCGATACTCTTACCACCAAAACGATATGGTATTTCATTTTCGACTTGGATAACCAAACCGCGACGCTTACTTATCCTCGCACAGATTTTAATAACATTGACGAACCGTTTTCAACCGGTTATAATTTTGGCTTCGTTGGTCTGGAAGGTATCTGGAATCAAAACATGTATAACTGCTGGAGTAATGTTATTAAAGATCTAAGCCCCAGTTCTGAGTATTTATTTTATACAGCTCTTAGAATCCGTGAAAAAGTTGAACGCGGCAATGTGGAGTACACAGTTACCGGAATAGGTGACAATGCTTTCAATGGCAGCAATATAAACTACATCGATGTTCCCAAAACTGTTGAACGAATTGGGAAACTCGCCTTTGCCAACAGCGATATTATCGGACAATGCGAGGCTTCCCCATATCAGGTTATCCCAAATTCTGTAAAAGAACTTGGAGACAGTATCTTCCTCAATTGTAGAAACCTGAAGCGCATTGATATAGATGCAACTGTAACTTCTATTCCTAAAGGTACTTTTGACGGTTGTTTCTATACAACAGAGAACTCTAAGGATGCTACATTTGAAATCCGATTTGGCGAACAGATCAAAACCCTTGACTGTGCTATTAAGATACCTGAAAATTTACCAACTAATGCACCAACTCCATACATAAGAGTGGCATTTTCGGCTAATACTGTTAATCGACCCGTTAATAAATTTGAGGTTGATGAAATTTGGTATCCTGAAAATAATAGTAGTTATTTAGATACTTTTCCGGATTATGATCTTCACCCCTACAGCATTACCCCTGAAAAATCAGAGTATGAAGTAGAATATTCAAAACTACCACTGAAACTCAATTTCACTCAGAAGAGCTATTTCAAGAATCCAAATTCCGTATATAATTATATTTATTACTACCCTGCTGGTGGCGGCATCAACTTCAGCGTCAATGCACTTACCGGAAGAGGTGCTAATAAGGTGAGATTCCGTATGCTTTTTGATGGTCTTGACCATGTTTGGCAGGCTAATAAAGTTTATCAGATTATCAGACAGGATACCGCCACTTCATACGCTTATCTTGATTTTAATGCTACAGATACAGTATATGAGGTTACAGTCAGAAGCCTTGACTTTACACGTGCAGAAGCTAAGGTAAAAATCAGAGTTTCAGGAACTATTCCTGTCCAAAAAGTTAACATATATAAAGAGAGTGAGCTAAAAAATAACAGTACCGACTCTTTGGCTATTGGTAAACAGATGGAGATTAGCTATACAGTTACTGATAGGAAAGATGGCATATCTTATAATCAGGATGCTATTTGGACTACCTCAAATGACACAATTGCCACAGTCAATCAGGATGGTGTTGTAACTGCTCTTAAACCTGGCAAAGTTGATGTCATTGTCACAAGCCTTGACCCATCAGCTTCAAATATTAGCGGCAAATTCACTATCATTGTTTTTGAGCCTATACAGGAAACTCCTGCCACCCCACAGGCTTCCGGAATGGCAATTGAAAGCAATATCAGCATATCAACAAGCGGTAAAGAACTGACGATCCGCTCTAATGCTCCACTCGGGAAGGTTGATATTTATAGCCTTGATGGAAGATTGGTTAAGAGTATTAACTCTTCAATGAATGTTGAGACCGTTAATCTCTCCAATAACGGAATATACATAGTAAAAGCATTGACTAATACGGTTAAAGTCAAACTTTAATTATTGATAATATTTGAATTAGGGATATGGTAGATATACCTACCATATCCCTATTATTAATCATAACTTCAACGCAAGTCACACAATAAATACCATACATCCTTGTTTAATTATTATGTATTTTAGAATAATAATTATATTTCTATCTATATTTGCAACTATTTTACGGGTACATGCTGAGGGAGAAACATTTACCGACGGGGATTTTAGATTCAGAACTATTAATGATACTGAATGTGAGGTTATTGGTAGTTCAAACATACCTAATCCTTTAGCGATTCCTGCCGCTGCTACTTACAATGATAAAGTTTTTACCGTAACAGTAATTGGAGACTACGCATTTTATCACATTGTGAACTCTAATAATGGTGAATTGGTTCTACCTAACACAATAGTATCTATTGGAGATTATGCGTTTTATCATTGTAGTGGACTGAAAGGCGACCTCATTATTCCCAACTCTGTTAAATACATAGGAAAATACGCATTTGCGGATAATGCTCGGGATGGAAACAACGGGATTAGAAACGATACTTTAGGCTTCACAGGAAATTTAATACTATCCGAATCATTATTATCAATTGGGGAGGGGGCTTTTGAATTAGGTAATTTCTCTGGAGATCTTATTATTCCTAACTCTGTAGAAACCATTGGTGACCATGCCTTTAAAGATTGTGATATGTTCCATGGGACACTTAAATTAGGTGAATCAGTCAAAATCATAGGAAATAATGCATTTCAGAATTGTGGACCACGGCGTCAGAAAAGAATTGGGGGTGAGTGGTATAATTGTAATTTTGGCTTTACCGGAGACTTAACAATTCCAAACTCAGTAATAACAATAGGAAATTATGCTTTTCAGAATTGCAGAACATTCACAGGATCTTTAGTCATTGGAAATTCAGTGGAAACTATAGGTAACTACGCTTTTGATAACTGTGGCTCAGTATCTTTTGTTAACGAACCTCTGCTTAACGGTCCCGCTGGTTTCACCGGCGATTTGATAATTCCTAATTCTGTAAAAATTATCGGTGATTACGCATTTTGGTTATGTAATGAATTTGATGGGAAATTAATTTTAGGGAATTCTGTAAAGAGTATCGGTGTTAGAGCTTTTGAATTATGCGAAAAACTATCAGTAGGCCTGAAGATCCCTGATTCAGTTACTCAGATTGGCAAGGAAGCATTTAAATATTGCAAGAGACTCTCAGGCGAGCTGAAGCTCCCCGAAAGTCTTACTTATTTGGGTTCAGGCGCATTCAATTCATGCACAAGATTATCTGGAATTGTTTCCATACCCCCGAAAATAACTAAAATTCCCGATGAAACATTTTGGGATTGTAACAGTTTAACCGGGTTTACAGGAAATCAAGTCACGGAGATTGGTACCAATGCATTTAACGGTTGTTATTCAATGGGATCAGCCGGCTCTTTAACTATACCTGAATCCGTTTCTCTTATTGGAGATAATGCGTTTAAGGGTTGCAAGTACCAAGGTGACTTAATTATTCCTGATAATGTTATCTCAATTGGCAAAAATGCCTTTGCTAACAACAAATTCTCAGGCGAGCTACTCATTCCATATTCTGTTAGACATTTAGGTACCGGAACTTTTGTTGGTTCAGAATTCACAAAAGTGATTCTGAACGCATCCATATCAATTTTATACGCTGCAACTTTCAAAGATTGCACGACTTTGGAAACCCTAATCATTGGAGATTCAATAAAAAGTATAGGTGATTGGATTCAAACAAATCCATACGATGATTTTCCCGGGGGAACTTTTGAGGGGTGCTACAATCTAAAGAAGATTACTTTCGGAAAAAATATTTCAACTATCGGAAGTGCATCTTTCAAAGGTTGCATCAGCTTATCAGGCGAACTTGTTCTTCCTGAATCTATAACTAATATTGGTGCTTCTACTTTCTACGGGTGCTCCGGTTTGACAGGTCATCTTAAATTGCCGGATGCTGTCACCTCTGTAGATAGTTATGCATTCTCAGGCACCGGGATAACCGGGGTAACATTCTCAAAGTCGCTTCAGCATTTGGGAAGCTCACCTTTTCCACCCGGTATTTTCTCCGGCGTTATGACAATTCCGGCATCATTAAAGACAATGGGAGCTACTTTCACCAATTCACCCGGCATTACTGAGGTGATTTTCCAGCCTAATTCACAGATTGAATCTATGGGAGCCGCTTTCAGAAATTGCACGGGATTAACCAAAGTAACCATGAAGGGATCGGTAAATCCGNTCACACTAAGAGGTACTTTTAACAATTGTAATAATTTGGCTCACGTAAGATTAGGTGGCACTCTAAGCAAAATTGACATCCCCACAGGAGAGTACGATAGAATCAAAAAGGAAGATAAAGCATTCTATGGTTGCGACAATATAAGGAACATTGTGTTTGAAAACGGCAATGAGCCGCTGAAGCTGGATTCGGATATTTTCGCTGATTGCGCCATAGACAGCCTGTATCTCGGTCGCACGCTGGATGCCGGTTCCAAGCCGTTCCAGAACAAGAGCACCATCAAATCAATAACTTTAGGCGGCTCGGTAAAGACTGTCAATGACGGGGACTTCGCCGGATGCACCGGGCTTAAAAGCCTCGTGCTTGAGTATAACGGCTACGGGCTCCCAATCACCTTAGGCTCAAACGGCAATGGCAAAGCTGCTTTCGCCGACTGTCCGATTGATTCACTCCATATCGGCAGAACAATATCGGCAAGCAGCTTCCCTGACCAGTTCAAGGATATGACATCGCTCACCAAGCTGACTTTCGGACCATCCGTGCTGATAATACCGGAATCTATTTTTTCCGGCTGTTCAGGCATCAGTTCACTCACCATTCCATCTTCGGTATCAACCATTGCCAAGAATGCTTTTGCCGGGTGCACCGGGATTAAGACTCTTAAGTTTGAGGATGGCTATGCTTCCATATCTACAAGTCCTTATTTGCAGATTAATCCGCAAACGTTGACTTTATCCATAACAGACGACGGCAGAAGTCCGTTTGCCGACAGCCCTATCGAATCCCTGTATGTCGGGGTCAACCTGGACTATACCGTTTCGCCTTTCAAAGGCAGCTCAACTCTCCGAAGCGTGAAATTCGGGGAGTTTGTAGGCAAAATCAGCGATGACTGTTTTGACGGATGCTCAGCCTTGACGGATATAGAGTTTCCGGTGATTGACAGGACTGCCGGATATAAAAACGATAGAATCATCGGCAGAAAGGCTTTCGCAAACTGTACCAAATTAAAGGGTGCTCTTTCCATTCCTACCGTTATCACCGCCGTGGAGGATTCGGCTTTCATCAATTGTTCCGGCATCACTAAGATTAATATCGAGGGGAATAAGGATGCCAAGACTCTGCCGTTTGGCAAAGGTGCTTTCGCCGGAACGCCTGCAAACACCGTCTCTGTAAGCAGAAACACCACCGGCAGCCCGTTCGCGGGAAATGCCTCGCTGAATGACCTGACTATAGGAGAGATGGTGACGGAGCTCGAACCGGATGCATTCAACGGTTGCACGGCTATAAGCAAGGTCACATCAGAGTCGGCAACTCCTCCCGCGCTTCAAATCAGCGGCTTTGATACTCAGACTTACGACAGCGCTTTCCTGTTCGTCCCTGACTATACCGTCAGCCGATATGAGGCGGCTCAGGGGTGGAAAAATTTCACCATATTCGGTAAGAATGAGGTTCTGGCGAAAACAGTCACTATTTCTGCCGACAAAGCGGAACTGTTTGCCGGCTCGCAGATGAGCCTGACGGCTGCGGTGCTACCGGTAAACACACGCTACAAGACCATCACATGGAAAAGCAGCGATGAATCGGTTGCCACCGTGGATCAGTCCGGGAATATCTCAGCCATAAAGCCGGGAACCGCAACCATTACCGCTTCTACTGTCAATCGTATCACAGCATCGTGCTCCCTCACGGTGCTCCTTGTGCCGGTTGAAGCCACTGCCATAGCATTCCCCGAAGATAATGTGGAGCTGAC
>JAAVFD010000002.1 GCA_014800945.1 Barnesiella sp.
ATCAACCGCTCGACTAATGCCGGAGCGGAATCATTCAACGCAAAAGTCAAAGCCTTCAGGAGTCAGTTCAGGGGCGTAACAGATATACCTTTCTTCCTTTTCAGACTATCAAAACTATGTGCCTAAAAATATTCCACACTCGGGTAGTTTTTTAACAATTCAACCGGGTTTTGCGACTGACCCCTAACGTAGGGACTATGCCCATTTTTGAGATTAAAGGAAAACGCTAAGTATCTGATTTATTGATACTTAGCGTTTTACAAGGTGGTGCCACCAGGAATCGAACCGGGGACACAAGGATTTTCAGTCCTTTGCTCTACCAACTGAGCTATGGCACCTTATGTCTGCTTCTGCCGCTGACTTTTGTGGGGTCGTTTGCGGTTTTGCGATGCAAAGGTAGGGGTTTGTTTTGTTATATGCAAGTGTTTTTTGCTTTTTTTATTGTGTTTTGTTGTAATTGTCGCTTTAACAGTGGATTAGGTGAGAGAATATTTTATGTGATTAGTAGTCTTTGATGTTTTTGGTATCTTTGTGAGAAATTTAATTTGAGTATGGCTAATATCATTTGGGTTGATGAGGCTGGTAGCACAAATAGTCTGCTGGCTGATATGGCGCGGCAGGGCATAGCTTATGATGGGGACGCAGTTGCTGCTTTTGCTCAGAGTGCCGGACGCGGCCAGCGCGGCAATAGCTGGGAGAGTGAGCCGGGTGCCAATCTTACTTTTTCCATTTTGTTTTCGGGGCGCGGTTATGACGTTTCAAGAAATTTCATGGTGAGTGAGGCTGTTGCTTTGGCTGTTGCCCAAATAGTTGATGCCGAGCTTGGTGGCTGCGGAGGCAAGGTGTGTGTTAAGTGGCCTAATGATATATATGTGGGGGATAGAAAGGTGTGTGGCATTTTGATTGAAAATGTGCTGAGTGGCAGAACAGTGGAGCGCTGTATTGCCGGCATAGGGCTGAATATCAACCAGAAACGTTTTTTGAGTGACGCTCCCAATCCGGTGAGTCTGTTTCAGATAGATGGCAAGGTGAGGGATGTCAGGAGGATATTGTCGAGCCTTGTTGATCGAATTTTGCACAATATGGGTGTGGCAGAGAAGCTTCATGGTGAATATATGAAGCGATTGTGGCGCAGCGGTGATTTTTATCCCTATGATGATAATGTGAATGGCGAGAGGATACTTGCGAGGATTGCCGATGTATTGCCGGAAGGCCACCTTGTGCTTGAGTTGAATAGCGGCGAGCGCCGCGAGTATGCTTTTAAGGAGGTAAGTGCGGTGATTTTTTAGACGTTGGAGGTTTTTTTGTACTTTTGCGGTATGAAAGTGCAATGATGAGATAGCAAGGAAATAAATGGGATAAATTAGTAAAAGAATAGAATATATCAATCTATGGGTAAGGGTTATAAGGGTGATATGATAGGTTAGGCATTTCTAATCTTTTCCTATTTGTTTACTGATGTTTTGTTGTTATTTTGTTACTCGCATGGAAAAAGTAACAAAAGGTATAGTAGTACTATGAGAAGGATTAAAGAACCAGTAAGATTAAGAGAGCGTGAGCTGCGCAATGGAAATACCTCGCTCTACCTTGATATATATAGTCGGGGTAGAAGGAAGTATGAGTTTCTGAATTTATACCTTGTGCCGGAGAAGACACGAGCCGATAAGGAGAAGAATAAGGAAACCATACGGTTGGCGGAGGCTGTCAAGGCTAAGCGCATTGTTGAGATTCAGAACGACAGGTTCGACTTTGAATCCGGCAAGCAAGAGGTTCGCTTCTTGGATTATTTCAGAATGCAATGTGAAAAGAGAAAGAGAGGGACGGCAAATAGTGGTGCTTATCCCTCGTGGGTTTCTACGCTTTTGCATTTGGAGACGTTTTGTTCGCCGAGTATGAAATTTAGTGATGTTACGCCTAAATTTATACTAGAGGTCAGAGAGTATCTAAATAAAGCCACATCTCGGAAGGGCGATGGTAAGACTCCTCTCTCTCAAACATCCAAAGCTCATTATTTTGATAAGTTCAAAGCGTGCATCCACGCAGCGGTGAGGGATGGGATTCTTCAAAGGGATCCGTTACTTGGAATAGAGGGAATAAAAAAGGGTGATATAGAGAGGTTATATCTTTCAATAGATGAGGTTAGGGCAATGGCAGCGACAGAGTGTAAGCGTCCTCCGCTTAAGAGGGCTTTCTTGTTTGCTTGTTTAACCGGATTACGTAGAAGTGATGTGTTGAGATTGAAATGGGGTGACGTTCATCAGCAGGGAGGATTCACGAGGATTATATTCAGGCAAAAGAAGACCGGTGGTCAGGAGTACATAGATTTAACTCCCGAAGCAGTGACTTTTATGGGGGAGAGAGGTAAGCCGGATGAGTTAGTCTTTAATGATTTTGTGTGTGATAGTTATACTGTATTTGTGTTGAGAGACTGGGCGAAGAGGGCAGGGGTGATGAAAGATATAACCTTTCATAGCAGTAGGCATACCTTTGCAGTTTTGATGCTTGACCTCGGTGTGGATCTATATACGGTGCAGAAGCTTCTCGGTCATAGGGAAATCAAGACTACGCAAGTGTATGCTCATATTTTGGATAAGAAGAAGCAACAGGCAGCGATGCTCATTCCGTCAATATTGCCACCACCAATAGACGAAGGGTCATCAGATAGCGAATGATATAAAAAAGCGGATGGTATGTGCTCTCCGCTTATTTTTGTTGATAGAAATCTCCGAATCCGGTTAAGAGCCACATCGGAGAAACATCATAGTCCTTGACAAGGTATGTGAGCCAAGCGGCTTGAAAGATGTCGCGCTCCGGTTCTTTCTCCAACGTGTTCAAGTTCCACCGATTGATGCCATATTCACGGGTGAAGGTTTGCTTGCCCCGAATTTTACGATCGGCTTTAAGCCTATATAGGGCTTCAAAAAAACGTTTTACTATAGCCTGGCTTTCTATTGTTTGCATGGTGTAATGGCTTTAGCAATTGCGTCGTTGACCCTATCATTAATGGAGTTGTTGCGCTGCTGAAGGAGCATATCCCATCGGGCAATATCAGAAGGGGTAAAGCAAGACTGACTGCCGCTATTCAATACCTCTTCAAAGTGGCGGATCTCATCGGGGGACATTACCGGGATGTATTGGTCTAACAAGAGGATGGAACGAGCGCGAGAATAGCTCTCCATCCGGAGCTCCAGCAATTTATCATCATTCAGCATTGTGCCATCTCCAAAGAGAAACCACCGGGCATTTATCTCCGGGAGTTTTTCCAAGAGGGTAAGCACTGGCTGTAGCCCGAAATTATCTCCACGCAACAACTTGGTGAGGTATTGCGGAGTCCAGCCCATAAATTCGGCAAACGGCTTCTGCCGTCCTGCGGTTTTGTATTTGATAATGTCTAATAATCGGTTATTCATCTGATTGCCTTTGTTTTGCCGTGTGTTCGCTTGTTTTATTGAGGGTGGCATAAGTGACCGCATAGAGACCCAAAAGCAGCGTGTGGCAAAATTTGAGTAAAATAACTATTCGTCTGCTATCGGGTAGGTGCGGTCATATATGTCCAGTAGGTTCTCGCCATTAACAGACCAAAAGCGTGTCGGTTGTACTGCGTAGTCCTTATTCAATAGCTTTTTTGTGAGAGCGGTGAGCGAAGTTTCAGAGCTATTGTGCCACACCTTTCTTGCAGATACAACGGTGACCTTGCATTCCGGCTCACCATTATAAGTTAGGACATCTCCTACATGGAGACCCATATCTAAGAAATCAAGAGGTGGTCTCTTGCTTTTTGATTTTAGGACTGCGGCTTTATCATCTTCGGTCATATCCTTTTCAATTTCATTCTCCACCTCTTCAGTCGCGTCCCCCTCGGTCATGTGTTTAAGGAGGTTGAGAATAGGCTTTACCTGCTCCGGGGAGATGCGGAAGAACTCGCGGTTCTCATTTACGCGGTTCGGAGCGAAGGCGGTGTGCAGAGCTTTCTCTAACTCATCCATATAGGAGAGGGAGACTCGGCAAGCGTGGTCGCACTTAAAGGGGATAGGGACTCCGGTGGTAAACAACTCCTTCATGCGTTTGTCAAGATCCTGACGCGAGGTCTTGCCAATTTTCACGAGTCCCGGCATACATTCGTTCGTCAGGACATACACAATGCCATAGTTCTTTGACTTGGAAATGTCAAGGCTCATTATTTCTGATTTTTGGAAAGGAGTTTAGATGTCTTGCTCAAAATAGCGGATTGTTTCCTCAATATTATTAAGGCGAATATTCTCAAAGTGAGTGTCCTCATAGACGCGAGGAGACAGTCTGCCACGTTCTACGACATCATACATCTTTTTAGCCTCGCCTTGAAGATTTACCACCTCCAATTTTGGATAGTCAAGTTTAATATTGTAAATCTCATCAGCAACCGAGCGAGTAATAAAAACTACTCCACTGAAATCAAGGCGATACTCCGAGGATTTATTTATCATAGCCTCGATGTCTCTGCGGAAGAAAATCCTTGTGCGAATATCGTCACCTATTGTGTCGCGCATCAAAATTGTAGTCATAGTCCTTATGTTTTTAATTTGTTTACTCAATATAGTCATAAATATTAAACCCGTCCGGAACATTGGTCGGAATTTTCAATAGAATAACAGTTCCGTCCCAGCGAACGTCTTCAGGTAAATCAATAATCGTGTCATCGGAGGCTGTCTCGTGCCTAAAGAAAGTACCTCCTGACAGTATGAAGAATCCTCCACCCAGCCCATCAACAATGATTCTCCGAGTTCTTGAAATACCATATCCACGATTCTCATTTTCGGGTCTGTTCTTGGTAGATTTTCCGCTCAACGCCAATCTTAACGCAGAGGATTCAAGTTGAGTGAGTTGTGATGAATACCTATCATCAGTTGCAAACGAGGTGTATATAGACCGACCTCTGTCGGCAATGAAGAGGTAAATATTTCCTTCATTCGCCATATATTGGCTGTAGATGAAGGCTGTGTCTGCCCCCGAATGATCCGAAATATTATCAACTAACTCTCCCAAAGATAGTGATAATATCTGATGGAGGGCGGTATGTTTGCCTATTTGAGCTTTAAGGGCATCTTGGACTATCTTTTGCACCTCGTCCGATGCCTTCTGCTCTTTAGGATTAAACTTGCAGATTGGAATATATGTTTTTGTGCCGTGGTTTCCTATTATATCATAAGAGTGATTATAGTCAATCTCTAATGGTTTTTCAAAACAAACAGTATGGAAATATGTTTTAAGCCTTTCAGAGACTCCGTCTATTAGAATCTTATCGCGAAACTGATCAGCTAAAATCCCAAGCGCAGCAAGATAGAAAGGATGCAGAAATGAACATTCCGAGAAATCCCATATAACCTTATCAACCTTGCTATAGTTGGTCTGTTCAGTTGAGAATAGAGCCATAAATACTTTCCCGAATACACTTCCTATTCGGGTATCTTCAGTTGCAGGGGAAATCTTTATAACCGTATTCATTTAGATACTATGTATTTATGGTCTTATCAATCGAAATTCTCCTGATTGATTTACAATATAACCGAGCACACTGTAAATTTTTCTTATATCCTCAATATCCACCTCAAAGGGCTCATGAACAAGTCTTCCATCAGGATATTTCTCAGTATTTGATGAATACAAAGCAAGCTTATTAGGGGTACTGCCTAACTGAATGCGCTTAGTCACTCTGAACTCCGAGGTCTCTATCACATAATTTCGTCCGGGAACAAGCAGACGACGCTCCGTAACCTCCCTCACTGCAAGAATGCATCCACTTGGATATTCTGTCATAGAATCTCCTATATGCCGAATTGCTGCCGTCTCCTTACTATCGAACCAACCACCAGCCTGAATGTATCCGGTCAATTTAGAGTCAATACCTGAAGATGCTACCAGCCCCTCATATCCGCCACTTGTCTCCGCATCATAGAACGGTATTAATCCTGCGTGTTCATCGCTGGAATCATCTGAGAGGTTGTTGTCCGGTTTAAGCATCTCGCCCTCTCCAGTAAGTAGCCAAGCTTTTGAAATTCCAAACTTCTCACTCCAAGTCTCAGCTTGTTTTTTTCCGAAACGTTGACGTCCAGACAACAAAGCATTCACGTATGACTTTGTAACGCCAAGTTCCTCTGCGATTGCGACTTGAGATAGCCCTTCATTTTTGAAATGTTCTTGGAGAGCCTCAAATATTTCCATATCTTAAAATGTTAATAAAACCTAATTGATATACCATACGCTTGTAAAAGTAAATTAATATGATTTACTTTGCATCGCAAACGGATAAACAACCGCACAAATATACGAAACAAGAAACTGAATCGGAAATTTAACTGAAAAGATTATGACAATAGAAGAGTACAGCACCCTGATGGGTTACACCGAGACCTGCGAAATGGCAGAGTACGAAATCGCCAATGCCATCTATATGGCAGCAGGAGAGATGGACAAGGCAACCTTCTGCAAAGAATACAAAAAGACTAAAAACAGCCCCCTTGTGACAATCCTCGCAGCGGAAGCCAACAGCAAAGACAAGGTACTCAGAGAAAAGCAGACCGATGAAATAAAGATCGCTCACGCACTGCTCCGCGAAGCAGACGATGTGAGAACAAGTGGACTTGAAGAGTCAGCCCTCGCGATTGAAAAGATTGCAGCCAAGATGATAGGGCGTAAAGACTGCATCACCTGGAAACTCAACAAAGGCTTCAAACTGAGCGAAGAAGATGCAGGCTATATCAATAACAATCTCAAATAAGAACATAACATAACAATCAATCTTTAAAAATCTTAACACAATGGAACAGTTTACTTATCATTATTTTGAAGGGCGTCGCGGTAGAGGAGCGAATATCAAAGGACGTATGATACGCATTCACAACAAAGCGGGCAACCGCACAGTGGTTTTCTCTTCGGAATGCCGAAACGAAATACTGAGCATAGAGAATCCCAAAATGTTTGCGCAGGAGAATATGTACACTGGAGAAATTCTAATCGTCATCAACTCTGAAAAAGGTAAGGATGTATCTCTCAACAGGCACAAGAAGGGAGATATAACCTTTAGGGTTCACAGCAAGAGCGCAGTAGATTTTTTTGCGAAGCAGTTCAATCTGCATGACGCTGTAAGCGACCTGATGCTTTCGGAAAATCTTTCAAGGCAGGCGGGTGTGCTCACCTACAAAATCATTCCCAAAGACTCAAAAGACAACCTCAAATAAGAAATAAACCGATGGGAGTAAAGGCACGAATCAAAAGAATATGGAATTGGCGGCGCAACAGAACCGCCAGACGGATTCGGGAACGGATATATCAAAGTACCTCAGCGAGGGGGTGGTCTCTGCAAAAGATGAAAGCCGCTGCTGAGTTTATCATGGCAGCCCCTCGGAAAGATAGGAAGTTACGCGAGGAACTGCTGATGAAGTATAATTTGAAGCATTACAACCATGACGGGCTTAATCCTCCCGATCCGGTGACCGGACTCAGAACGCGGAAGGTTCTTCTTGTCGAGGGATATATACTCCGCTCAGAGATTGACACAGAGCTGCTACGTCCATCTGAACTTCGAGAGGATTATCAAGACCGCCAGGAAGAGGAAATGTGTCTTGTAGGAACAATTTCAGCGTTGCGCCACAAGGCTCAATCATCGCGATGCAGTCAAGATTGATGTAGAACTCACGACAGCTATCAACAGTAACAACGTGAAGGTATTTATTCATAATGATTCGGTATAAACAGTTAGACAACCCACAAAGATAGATAAAAGTAGCTATGAATCCCAAGAAATTCTATGCGACCACGAGCTGGGCAAAATCAATGTCCACTTTACCCGACAAGGTAAGACTGGAGGTCTATGATGCGATGTTTGAATATGTCGAGACCGGACAAGTGCCGAAGATGTCGGCAGAAGGGAAGGCAGCCTTTGCATTCATCCGAACCGATATCGACATGGAGGTTGATAAGAACATCAGCATTTGCGCAAAGCGTCTGGAAGCCGTAAACAAGCGGTGGAATCGGGAACCTAAGTCACAACAAGATTAGCTTCATATCCAAAGGGTCAGACCCAAGAGAGGGCGATCCTCCGGCAAGAGTGCCGGGAAAGCCGAAAGGCATAACATTTGAACCGCAGCCGGAATTGCAAGCCCGGCTGCATTTCGGGAGAGCAAGGTGCAGAATGGGTTCGAGTCCCATCTTGAACGAGGTCGTTAGCAAGAGTTCGAGTCTCTTGTCTCCCACCAACGAGTAATCAATAAAACCAATAAAACCAAAGATGGAAATAATGACAAGAACCGTAAGAACCAAAGCGAGACCACGCTTAAAGAAGACCACTGACTTGCAGGATGAGAGAGCAGCAAGAGAACTGGCAATCTTCACAGAGTACAATGAGCTTGCCGCTATCGATGGGCAGAGCAGAACTCAAATCAACAAGTACCTCATGGAGAAGTACGATATTCACTCAAGCGGTACAATCTATGAGATTCGCAAGCGAGTAGCCCTCAGACTCCAAAAGGAAGGAGGTATGGCATGACCCGTTCAGCAAAGAGAGCATTGTTTGTGGTGCTCGCAATAGTAAGCTTCATCGCCTTTTGTGTGCTATGCGGAGAGGAGACACCTGACCGACCGGTAAGTGAACTAAGCTACTATGGGACAAAGAGCGTAGCAGCGGTAGTGCTTTACTTCGGCATATTAGGAGCGAATCACTTCTATGAGAGCAGCCGATACCCAAAACGAAGAATAGAACCAGATAAAGAAGAGAATTAAAATGACCGGAGAAATCAAAAGATACTTAAAGAACTGCTTTGAACGCATTGAAACAGCAACATTGATAGGCTCAAAGGAGGTGTTGACAGTTGAGGAGGCAGCTGTATTCACAGGCTACACAACGAAGGGCATATACACAATGACTAGTGAGAAAAGGATACCTCACTACAAGAAGAATGGCAAGCTCTACTTCAGGAAGCAAGAGCTGGTAGAGTGGATGACGCAGCGCAAGGTTCTGACCGATGACGAGATTAATGCAAAGGCAGCCACCTATGTAGCAACACACTAAGCTGATAAGACCACAAGTAATGACACCGACAACAGTAAATGCATGGATAACCGATAATGCAGCTAAGATGAAGGCAATACTTTCAATTCACTCCACCTTTGATGAGGATGCCTTTCAAGACGCTTATCTGATACTGGTGAAAGAGTATCCGCTGCCGGAGGTTGACGGTGTTCTTGAGAGAGCATTCCTGAATGCCTACAAGCAATGTTCGGGCAAAGCAATATCGGAAGCATTCTCGCTCCTCCATCCTGATAAGTTATTCTTTAACCTTCTACCGGCTGAGGAAACTGAGCAGGAAAATTCAGACGAAACGGATGAAATGCCTCTGGCGAAAAAGGTTCAACGGCATATCCGTACCACTTTCCCGAAAGCAGAGGTAATGGCTTTTGAAATGAGGATAAAGGGCTTTTCTTACCGCGACATAGCTGAAACGATAGGAATAGAAGTCGCAGCAATAAATAAACTTACCGAGCGGATAATACGCTACACTCGTAGGCGATTCGTAACGGTTACCATATAGACGATTGATATGAATTTAGAAATATTGGGTAATAAAGAACAGACAGCCCCTTTGTTAGGATACATAAATGTGCATCGTAGAGGTCGCATCAGATTATCACGAGCTCTTGTTTTGGGGCTGAGTCTGAAAACCGGACAGAGGGTGATATTGGCTAATGACCGAGACAGTAAGAAGGACTGGTATATCACCTTTTCGGGAGATGAAGGAGAGGGCTACAAGCTGAATAGCCTGAGCAAGCAGGTAAGCACAATTCTTGTTGCAGAATATAACACTGATGTGGTAAGAACCCTCCTCACAGCAATTAAAGCGGATATATCCGCGACCTTACTGATAGCAATGAATCATCCGATTCAGAACAACGGTAAGAACTGGTACAGAATACTCACCTCAAACCCTAAAAGAGTAAAATGAAAAGGATAATCAAATTCAGAGGGAAGTCGCTTAAAGATGGCAGATGGCTATTCGGAGATTTCAGATATGACGGTACATTCATCGGGAACAACAGAGTTGATCCGCGAACAACTACTCAGTTTACCGGATGCCTTGATAGCAAAGGAGCTGAGATTTTTGAAGGAGACATTGTAAGGTTCTTATACCGGAATAATCCCCAATGTGATTGCGAAGCTTATGTCTTTTATGACGGAGGGGAGTGGAAAAGTCAGCTGTCCGACAAGTCATATAATCCCAACTGCGTATTCCCCGGATTCAAAGCCGGACTATTCAAACTTGTAGTTGTGGGGAATGTATTTGACAATCCCGAATTTTTCAGACAAAAGCCATTTTTGATAGACAGAGAAGAACAAAAGAATATCCACCTAAAACTAATTAAATAAAAAAATGGAACAAGAAATCATTGAAATCAAACAAGCAGAAGTGCTTCAGGCAATCAACCGCGCAGAGGTTGACATTCAGATCTCAACAGCTAAGCAGTATCCACGAGACCTCACTACAGTGCTGAACAAAATTGCGACTTTCGCAAAGATGGATAAGGAAACAGCTGAGGACTGCTTCTATGTGCTCCGCCGAAAGGACAAGAGTGGGAACGACACACTCATTGAGGGGCTCTCAATACGAATGGCGGAAATCATCGCATCAGCGTGGGGTAATCTTCGCATTCAGACCCGTATCGTTGGCAATGACGGCAAGATGATTACAGCACAGGCAATCTGCCACGACTTAGAGAGCAACGTGGCGGTCAGCAAAGAGGTATCACGCTCAATTGTCACAAAGGGAGGCTACACATTCAGTCAGGATATGCAGATTGTTACCGGTAACGCAGCAAGCAGTATCGCCTTCCGAAATGCAGTCCTCTCGGTTATTCCTAAAGCCATCACGAAGAAAATCATCAACGATGTCAAGGCTGTAGCGATGGGACAGACAATAGACCTCGAAGAGAGCCGCCGAAGAGTTATGGCATACTACGCTAAAGCCGGAGTAAAGGCGGAACAGCTCCTGCGTTACCTCGGGGTGAAAGCAGTAGAGGAAATCGACCAACAGATGATATTCGAGCTCCGTGCTCTACGCAATGCCATTGAGGAGGGAACGACTACAATCAAGGAGACCTTCATCGATGCAGAGAAGGAAGCAAAAGCAGCCGGAGAAGCGGTCAAGACAGCGACTACAGCAAAAGGAAAGGCAGAGGCGGCAATGGCAGCAGCCACCGGATCAGCTCCGGTTGAGACAATTGAAGCCGAAGAGGTAGATTCTGAGACCGGAGAAATCAAAACAAAGAAGTAATCGCCTATGAATAAGAGAGTTAAAACGGGGGGGTAAAAACTTCCTTTCCTGGTGGAATAACCCGAAGAACAGACAAAAAGTGTATGATTCCGATAAGGCTGATGCAGAAGAACTGAGGAAGCAGGAGGAACAAGAAAAACAAACATCAACATCAACAAAGAAATGAACAACGTAACAATCATAAGACCGGAGAGCCGCGAAGAATGGCTCGAAATCCGCAAGAGCGGAATAGGCAGCTCCGAAGTTGCCACAATTGTAGGACTCAATCCGTGGGAGACTCCATACCAGTTGTGGAGACGTAAAAAAGGACTTGACGAGCCTAAGCAGGAGAACGCTGCAATGCGTAACGGACACCACCTTGAAGATGCTGTCAGCAAGATGTGGAATGATGCAACAGGACGTGAAATAATCAAGCGCAGCGCAATAGACTGGATTATCCGGGACAATGACCGTCCCTATCTTCAAGTTAGCCCTGACCGTACATATTGGCTCGGAGAAAGCAGAAGCCCCGAAGATAAGGGTATCCTTGAAATCAAGACTACCCGAATGAAAGTAGATCCGGAAGACTTACCGAAATACTGGTTTGCTCAGGTTCAGTATCAGCTCGGAGTAGCCGGATATACTCAGGGAAGCCTTGCATGGCTTTCCGCCGGACAAGGATTTGACTTCGGCTACCAAGACCTCAAGCTCGTTCCGGACTTCTTCGGATGGCTCATTGAAGAGGTTGATAAATTCTGGACAGACAATATTCTCGGAGGGAAAGAGCCGAATGCAGTATCGGTGGCAGATGTCCTTCTCAAGTATAACCGCCACACCGACCGAAAAATCATCGAGTGCAGTGATGAAGTCTTTGAAGCATACCAAAACCTAAAAGCGGTCAAGAAAGAGATTAAAGCACTTGAGGAGCGTCAGGAAGTATTTGAGGAAACCATCAAAATGGCATTCGGAGATGCGGAAGCACTCTCATACGGTGGAGATACCATTGCGACATGGAAAGCTCCGAAAGAAAGCCTCAAATTTGACGCAAAGACATTCCAAGCAGAGCATCCAGACCTTGTGAAGCCTTATCTCCAAGTAACTCAAGGAGCGCGTAGATTCCTACTTAAATGATAGACTGAAAGAAACAATGATAACAATCAGCGACAACGACTTTAGGCAACTGATTCGCTTTGCTATTGCGGTGGATTCAATGGCGGAGAACGCTCCACAAAGCGACCACTTCCGCAATCAGGCAAGAATGGTTAGGGTTAATATAAGGAAAATGTTGAGAAGACCTGATGTGCAGCGCATAATGAACGGTTGCAAAAAGAGCGTTGTTGCTGATTCTTTAATCAATCAAATAAACAGAAAATGATAACACTCCGGGAGAATCAAACAGAGCCTATCCAAAAGGCAATAGCCTTCTTTCAAGAGAAGAAGCCGAAACCAAGCCTTATTGTTCTGCCGACAGCATGGGGCAAGTCAATCCTCACGGCTTTTGTTGCACAGAATACCACAGATAAGTTGCTCGTAATTCAGCCCTCAAAAGAATTGCTGGAGCAGAACTACAAGAAGTATGACACTCTTTGCGGTGGTTTCGGAAGTAATGCCGGAATCTACAGCGCGAGTTTCAACCGCAAGGAGATTGCACAAATCACATACGCAACCATCGGATCAATCAAGAACTTGGGTGAGGATTTCAAGAAGCACGGCTTCACTAAAATGCTCATAGACGAAGCGCACCTCTATCCACGTGAAGCAGACTCAATGCTTGGAAGATTCCTAAAGGATAGTGGAATCACACACGTTCTAGGAATCACCGCAACTCCAGTAAAGCTTCAGACTAACCGAGACCGGGGAGGGGAGACATACTCTAAGCTAGTAATGCTCACAAGCCGGAGCAAGAAGGGAAACTTCTTCAAAGAGATAATCCACGTGGGTCAGGTATCAGAGATGGTAAACCTCGGCTTTTGGAGCAAGCTGAGCTACAAGACCGCCACCTTTGATGATAGTCTCCTTCAGTTCAACAGCAGCAAGAGCGAATATACCGAAGAGAGCGTACAGCAAGCGTACGATGCAAATGGCGGTTCAGAAGCCCTCCTACGCGCTCTTGACAGCATTCCTGATAGAAACCACATCCTCGTGTTTACTCCAAGCGTAGCGGACGCTGTGGCGCTTTCAGAGCAATATCCAAACTCCGGGGTCATTTACGGAGAAATGGATAAAGCACAGCGAGAACAGACCATCGCAGACTTCAAAGCCGGAAGACTCCGGGTAATATTCAACGTCCGGGTGCTTTCCACAGGGTTTGACTACACCGGAATAGATTGCATTCTGCTCGGCATTTCAACAGCCTCAATCGCGCTCTACTACCAAATCATAGGACGAGCCACCCGAATAGATGACAACAAGCAGGATGCCCTTATTTGGGATTTCGGTGGGAACGTGGAGCGGTTCGGCAGGGTCGAAGACATAACCTTTGAGAAAGGCAAGATGTGGAGGATGTTCGGCACGGGAGGGAAACTGCTCTCAGGTATTCCTATCGACCAGATCGGACGGTACACACGAGAGGACACAATAGCAGTGGATAACAAGCAAGAGCAACCGATTGAAGTAATGCCCTTCGGCAAGTATCAGGGGCAAAAATTAAAAGATATCCCATTAAACTACAGACAATGGATGATACGCACCTTTGACTGGAACAGCCGGAATGAGAAGCTACGCAAATCTATTGTCGCAACCCTATAATACACCACCAAAATGGCAGAGAGAAAAACATTTTTATTTTTTTGCGGATGGGCTGAGGTTTTAGGAGACTTCACGCCTGAAGACCGCTGTGCGATTTACGATGCTATCATAGCTTATGCCGAGAACGGTTCTCTGCCGGAACTTTCCCCGGTACTTGAGATGGCGTTTAAGTTCATCAAGAAGGATGTGGACGAAATGCAGGAGAAGTACGAGGAAATCTGCAAGAAGAGAAAGGACGCAATAGCCAAACGCTGGGAGAAACAACGTACCCTCAAAACCGATACAAATGAATACAAAAGTATAGAAAAGAATACTAATGATACAAATGTATCAAATGAATACAACGAATACAAAACGATACATAGTAAGCATGAGCATGAGCATGAGCATAAGCATGAGCATAAGCATGAGCATAAGCATGAGCATGAGAGTAGAAAGAATAATATAAATAATATTCTTCCTCCTCCTACTAATAAAGATAATATTTCGCGCGAGCGCGTGGAGGAGGAGGCGAAGATTTTGCGTGAAAGAATCGCCGGACTCAAGGAGGACGAAATCTGGTTAGAGGCAATCCAAAAGAACTTCGGTCGCGACAACGACCAGATAGCATCAGACCTTGACGAGTTTTATCAGGATATGATACTCCGGGGAACGCAGATGGCAAATCCTCAATCTGTATTCATTTCATGGCTTGGGCGAAGGATATATGGCTCGAAGGAGGAGCCAGTCTCAGAGAGCAAGGACTCTAAACTCGGTAAAGGCGAATGGCGAGATAAGCAGGGTAGGCGTAGATTTGACAAAAGCGACATTGTAGTACCCGAGGATGCGCCTCCACGTCCATCAGAGGGATACTACTGGAATGAAATCTCTAAACGATGGGAGAACTTTGTATGAAAGATTACAACGACTACGGTATAGAAATCCCTTCCGGAAGGCAAACAGGTAAGACTAAAGTATTCTGTCCTCAATGCCACAGCCAAAGGTCTGATAAGCGAGACAAGAGTCTGTCGGTTGACCTTGACAAGGGTGTATGGCATTGCCACTATTGCCACTGGAGTGGCAGCCTTGAGCATACAGACACGGAGAAGCAACAATGGCTGCAGCGTCAGTCCTGGTTCAGACCGGCTCCTGTCAAGAAGCAGAAACCGGAATATAAGAAACCGACACCGAAGTCACACTCACCAATGAGCGACAAAGCTCTCAATTGGTTTTCAGGTAGAGGAATCAGTTCAGACACTCTCACTGCTTGCAGGGTTACAGAGGGTAAGGAGTGGATGCCTCAGAAGAACGGAGAAGCTAACACGGTGCAATTTAACTACTACCGGGACGGAGAACTTATCAATACAAAGTTCAGAACCGGAGATAAGTGCTTTAAACTTTGTTCAGGTGCGGAATTGATCCCTTACAATATCGATAACATCAAGGGAACTCCGGAATGCATCATAACCGAGGGCGAGATGGACGCTCTATCATTCTACGAGTGTGGGCGCAAGGATGTTGTCAGTGTTCCAAACGGAGCTAACGCTAACCTTGACTATCTCGATGATTTCATAGAGGACTACTTCGAGGACAAGGAGACAATCTACATAGCGGTAGATACAGACAGCAAAGGGGTACAGTTGCGTGATGAGTTGATTCGCCGTTTCGGAGCAGAACGATGCAGAGTGGTTGACTTTGGGGAAGACTGCAAAGATGCGAACGAACACCTTATAGCGCACGGCAAGGAGAGTCTTATGAGTTGCCTTGCAGCGGCACCGGAAATCAAAGTGGAGGGTATATTCACTGTCTCTGACTTTGAACAGAGCCTTGACGCGATATTTGAATATGGGCTGCAGAAAGGAGTAACTATAGGACACGAACCCATAGACCGATTAATAAGCTTTGAGACAAAACGCCTTTGCCTTGTAACCGGTTATCCCGCAAGCGGCAAGTCTGAGTTCATAGATGAGATGGCGGAACGACTCAACATGAAGTATGGATGGCGGTGGGCTTATTTCAGCCCGGAGAACGCTCCTCTGGCATATCATGCAAGTAAGCTGATTGAGAAGTTTACAGGAAAGAAGTTTGATAAGCAGCACCTCTCAATTCCGGAATACGGGGAAATTAAGAATCACCTTGAGCAAGATTTCTTTTTCATATCTCCGGCAGACTTCCGAGTTGACACTATCCTTGAAAAGGCTAAATACCTTGTACGGCGCCGAGGAATCAAGGCTCTTGTTATAGACCCTTACAATCGTCTGGAGCATGAGAGAGGTGGAATGAAGGAAACGGACTACATCAGCGCACTCCTTGACAAGTTGACAAATTTTGCTCAACAGAATGATGTCCTAGTGATTCTTATGGCGCATCCAACGAAACCTGCCAAGAACAAGGAGGGAAAAGTTGACCCACCAACACTCTACGACATCAGCGGTTCGGCTCACTTTTTTAATAAAACCGATTTCGGTATTGTGGTGCATCGGGACAGACTCAACAATACTGTAGAAATCCGAATAGAAAAGGTCAAGTTCAGACATCTTGGACAACCGGGAACAGCACTGATGAAGTATAATATCAATAACGGACGCTATACCCCATATTATCCGGATCAGGATATTCTATGGGATAACACCAACCATCTCACTGAGGAAGCCAAAAGACGCGCACAAGATATTGCTGAGGCTGCAAAATTTGACTTCTCGGACTTAGAACCAATAGATGATGCCCCTTTTTAATGAAAATCATAACAGAACAATGAACTGAATTTTTAACCACAAACTAAACACTAATAAAATGAACACTCAAATAGCGACAAGCCTCGAACAGAGCCAACGCCTAATCGCGTGTGGCGTTAATCCCGATAGTGCGGATATGCTACTTTACAACAATGCGCTATCCGTGCAAGTCAGAGGCTTGGGTAAAATACCCGAATGTGCAACCCCTGCGTGGTCTCTATCGGCTCTGCTTGAACTTCTGCCACAAATTATAGATAAATGTTGGCTAACCATCCAAAAGCTTAAAAACAGAAATAATCAGACACGATATGGAGTCGCTTATATGGTTTGCAAGTATGATAAAGACGGTACTTTGAACACCCATTCCGCAGGTCGTAAATTTTCCACTATAACAACCGACCTTATGGAAGCGTGTATTGAAACTATTGAATGGCTCACCGCAAACGGCTACACCCTAAACACGAAATAACATGGATAGAGATAAACTAAATGATGCTGCAGAAAAATATTTTAAAGAAGAGTCCGCCTTTAGACCTCCCTGCCTATGTAAAGGTTTTGTGTTAGACGCTTTCCTCGCTGGCGCACTTTGGCTGATGACTCAGCCCCTCGCCGACCGCCTGACCAATGAGGAGAAAGAGAGGATAAAGGCTATATATTTTCGGAATGTATATAGCGTTGCAGATGTTCAAAGCAACTTTACTGAGAAATGTTTGATAGACGCTATTTTTGGCAAAGAACTATTTAATGAGAAATGACTATGAGACAGATTAAATTCAGAGCAAAGGACACTTTCAAGAGTGAGTTCTTTCCACAAAGATGGCTCTACGGTACGCCTGTACAAGATGGAGATGATATGTGGATGTGCGTCAAAGTTGAAGATAAAGGCATTGTGTCTGTCAAAGTTGACCCCTCCACCCTCGGTCAGTTCACCGGCCTTACAGATTGCAACGGCAAAGAGATTTATGAGGGAGATATAATCAGCTCTCCCCTTAACTATGTGGTTATAGTCAAGTTTGGCTATAAGGAGCATAGAGTGAGGCATCATGGCGTTGAGGATAGTTTTGCAGCCTATGGTTGGATTGCAGAAAATATCCAAAACGGAATTACGGACTTTTTGGATAACGAGATTTTGCAGGGTAAAGTTATAGGCAACATCTATGACAACCCGGAACTCCTAAAGTAAGGCATCTATGAACAGAGATATAAAATTTAGGGGCAAACGCCTCTCAAACGGCAACCCGACTGACCGCTGGGCTTATGGCTCCCTCCGGTGCGATTACGGAGGCATAAACAGCGACTCGATATTTAGCCGAGACTCCGACCCGGAGCTGTATAGTGTAGGCATCAGAGCTTGCGAAATATACGACCCCAAAACGCACAACACTTATGCTGTCAACTCCAACACGGTAGGTCAATATACCGGGCTCAGAGACAGACGAGGGCAAGAAGTTTACGAGGGCGATGTTGTGTTTTGGCTCGCCCGGGATATGCGTGGCATGGGTCGCGGGGAGCAGGGAGCTATCTTTTGGGATAAGCACACAATGTCGTGGGCTATCCTCCGAGACAAGCCGACCTCAGACGGCAGACCCTGCGTTATCTCTCGACCCTTTGACAAAAGACACCTCGAAGTTGTCGGCAACATTTTCGATAATCCCGATCTAATAGCACAAGAATTATATAACTATCTCAATCAATAACGGTAAGCGATGAAATCGGTACTCCAAAACAAGCTCTCCGCTCTTGATGCAAAGTACAAGCGCACGCAAGGAGATAAACACCTCCGCGTTTTCTATGGCTGGAGCCGGGTTAATAAAATCCGGAAGAAAGAAGCTATCTCAGTGATATTTGAAAATGACAGAGGTAGAGACGAGCGCACGATGAAGTTCATAAATAAAATGATGAATGTAGTCTATGTGCGGGAGCAGACAGAGGGAGAAAAAAGGGGAGTTGAGAACGCTATCAGGATGTTCACAGAATACTCAGTATTCATGGACGATAAGAAGTTCAAAGGTAGCCTCAATTTGGCTCTAATATTCAACTCCGAAGCCGATAAAAATAACGTTTCACTGGAGGAACGGAACCATATAATGCAAAAATTACGCGAGTATTATCTTTCCGCTAATCCGGATTATAAAGAACCAATAATACAACAAGAACTACCACTTTTTTAACAGCTTTTAGACGATGAACAATATAGAGCTCCAACCGGGAGCATACCCACTCCCTAACAACTGCAGGGCATTTGTGCGCAACGGTAAAGTCATCGTGTCGCTCAAAAGCACCTCAACCGACAACACCCCTCGTTGCCGAGATTGTGTGCACTGCATACTGGCGAAAAAGCAATATAACCAATATTACGCCTCACCGGTGTGTAAGATGCAGCCAAAAGAGAATAAGGGCTACAGAACGCCCGCGATCAAGAAACAGCAAAGGTATTACGCCGTGCGTCCGAGCGATGCAGCTTGTGAGCACTACAAACCTAAAACCAACACGAAATGAAAAAGATAATGTTTAACGACCGATACGGACTCACAGAAGCCGTATTGAGCGGACGAAAGACGATGACAAGACGGCTTATTCCTCAGTCAATACTAAAGAAAGTGGACGATTTCATGGTTGATTACCACAATCAAACTTTAGATAGCCTGACAGAGATTGGGGCACTGAATCAATACTTCTCTGTCGAGGAGATTGAGAAACTACCATACAAGGTTGGCGAAATCGTAGCCATTGCGCAAGCATACGCAGATGTAGGTTTTGGCGACACGGCACCAATTATCGGGATAGATGAGAACGATATGCCGATAATTGCGAGCGACGCAGGATTATATAACAAAATGTTTGTCCGCGCCGACATCATGCCTCACCAAATCCGCATTACCAATATCCGAGTCGAGAAGCTTCAGGACATTTCCGATGAGGACTGCATCAAAGAGCTTGGTTTAGACCGTGTATCAAGGAACATGGGATATGGCAACGCGATGAATGAATGGGTTTATCAATTCAGATGGGACGATAAGATGGGACGAACCCGTGATTACTTCCATAGAAATCCCAAAGAGGTGTTCGCTATAATGATTGATAAGATATGCGGCATAGGTATATGGGAGAAGAACCCTTTTGTGTTCGTATATGAATTTGAACTGGTAAAGTAATAGGAAAGAAACAACAACAAAATCCGCATGAATGCAAGCATTTGGGCGATTATTGGTCTTGTGGATTAACTGCGGAAACAGATAACGAAGGGCATGAATGGACGCAAATGTGCGACTACTATCCTCATTGCGAGAATTGCCCGGACTTCACCCTAAAAAACAGCCAAGATGAAAATGCCAGATAACTGTGAGCCTAAAGACTGCAAACATTGTGAAGTAGGCATCAATGGCTCAAAGCGTTGCAAAATATATAACTGGTGTATGTGTGGTATATGCCATAAATTCACCCCCAGAAACAGATAAGAATGAGACAGAAACACCGTAAAGCTATCTACCTCATATTCGCAAGTATTATAGCTGTTATATTCTTCCCTATTTGGCTAATCGCATATATATCTACATGGATAAGTAACAAGGTTATAGATGGATGTGATATACTCAAATATCTATTACGCATCTATGACGAAGATACCCCTAAAACAGATAAGAAATGAAATATCAAATTAAAGAGTTCGCACTCTCTGATAACCTCGGAGAAGTAATGATTCAGTGCAAATCCTCGTGGGGCGGTTGGCGCATCATCTGGCGCAGAAAGTTTATTCCCCAAGACAGAGACTACGCCCTCATGTGTGCTGAAGAAGTTAAAGAATACTTGGAAGCTGATATTTAACCCCCCAATGTTACCCCCAATGTTACCCCCAATTTATACCCCAAAATTATGGCAAATTATAGTATAAAAACCGACCTGCAAAAATTGAATGGAGCGTTTGTAACCGATATCAAAGGGAAGACAGCTACCAAACGATGCCTTTGTATCCCAATAGAGGGTAGTGGGCTATTCCTCGGAGAAAAAGGATGCTATCTCAACATGACCGCTATAGAGATGCAGAACCCACAATTTAACGATACTCACTGCCTTAAAGTCTCTTTAGATAAAGAGATTTATGAGCGTTTGACAGAGGAGCAACGTGCAGCTCAACCGATAGTTGGCGGACTTCACGAGCTCAAGAGAAAACCTCAGGCAGCTGTTGATTTGACAACTAATCAAAATCCTAGCTACGCTGCAACAGAAGATGATCTGCCATTCTAGCAGAATTGTCTGATTAAATACCCATAATGATTGGTGGGAGAGGTGGAGATGTGAATCTCTGCCTCTTTCTTTTATATGCAGGACGGTATTATAATGAACCCATATCAGGCAAAATATGAATCTCAATCAAACACCCACAAGAAGAAAGAAAACACAACCGAAGAAGCCACAGACCCCAAAATCGGACTTTTTCACAACACTATGCCGCTCCGACTTGAAAGAGGAGTGTGTCAAAGAGTTCAAGTTCCACCCTATACGTAAGTGGAGGTTCGACTACGCTATCCCGGCACACAAGATCGCCATCGAGGTCGAGGGAGGAGTATGGACGGGGGGACGGCACACTTCCCCGAAGGGATTTCTTGGAGATATGGAGAAATATAACACAGCCACACTAATGGGCTGGCGTGTATTCCGTACAATCCCCGACGAGCTTTGCACCAACGCAACACTGCAACTCCTTCGGGAAGCTATCGCATTTGCTACAATGAAAAGTCATTAAAACACAATCGTAACGGTAATGAATACAGAAACAATCAAACTGTCACAAGTCAATATCAACGCTCGTAATCCGCGAAAGATTTCACCGGAACAACTCGAAAAACTTGTTCACTCAATCTTGGTATTTCCTGAGATGATGAACCTAAGACCTATCGCTATAGACGAGACGTACACTGCCCTCGGTGGCAATATGCGCTATCGAGCATTGATAGCCATATCCGAAAAGAGACCGGAAGAGATAGACGAAGTTCTAGATTCCTGCCGTGATTTCGGCAAGAAGACACAAGCAGAGCAGACCAAACTGAAGGAGTATTGGCACGAATGGTTACAGAACCCTATAGCAATAATAGTTCGAGCTGACCAATTGACCGAAGCTCAGAAGCGGGAATTTATCATCAAGGATAACGTGGCTTTCGGAGAATGGGAAGATGGAATCCTTAGCGAGGATTTCTCTGATGATGAACTTATCGACTGGGGATTGAATGACCTAATAGATGATGATGAAGCAGATGAAAATGCTGATGAGGATGAATACTCCGAGGAGGATGTAGCCAACGCACCGACTCGATGCAATCCCGGAGATGTGTGGCTACTTGGCAGACATAAACTCATGTGCGGAGACAGTACCAAAGAAGTAGATGTAGCCAAACTGATGGGCGGAGAACAGGCACACCTCCTGCTGACCGACCCACCATACAACGTGGACTATCAAGGTGGCACAAAGGACAAAATGAAGATAGCCAACGACAATATGGACGATGTGGCATTTGTCAGCTTCCTGACCGCTGCATTCAACTGCGCCACACAAGCAATGAGACCGGGTGCGGCTTTCTATATTTGGCACGCTGACAGCAAGGGCTGGGAGTTCCGCTCCGCACTTAAGGAAGCCGGACTGACCCTACGCGAGACGCTGATATGGGTCAAGAATGCTCTCGTCCTCGGAAGACAGGACTACCAATGGCGGCACGAGCCTTGTCTGTACGGATGGAAAGATGGTGCAGCGCATTACTTTGTAGATGATCGAAGCCAAAGCACAGTAATCGAGGATGCAGGAGTGGACTATAGGAAAATGAAGAAAGACGAACTGCTGAAACTCGTGCTTCAGCTCACAGATGTATCTGCACCCAATACAGTAATCTATGAAGACAAGCCAACAAAGAACGACATCCACCCGACCATGAAGCCCGTGAAGCTCATGGCACGGCTCATCAAGAACAGCACCCGACAGGAGGAACTCGTCCTTGACCTTTTCGGCGGTAGCGGCTCTACACTTATCGCTTGCGAGCAGATAAACCGCCGGTGCTGCATGATGGAATTTGACCCTAAATATTGTGATGCCATTCTAGATCGCTGGGAGAAGTTAACCGGTGAGACAGCAGAACGACTAACTCAATAAAAAACAGACAAAGATGAGCAAGCCACAGCAACAAAGACGCAACCAACTCAAAATAGCACGACTGGAAATTGTATCTCAGATGTATCTTCGCCAATATTCCGTGCGCCAAATCCGAGCCGAGGTAATGAAACGGCTCGACTTGAAGACCTACTCCACAGCAACGGTTCAGTCAGACATCAAGACCATACTTGAAGAACTCCAACAGCAACGGCTCGACAACGCAGAGTACGCCTTGCAGTTGGAGCTTGAGCGTATCGACGAGACGTGCCGGGAATTGTGGGAACAGTGGGAGAAATCCAAAGAGGACTACGTCAAGACCATGAAGAAGCGAAAGGGTGTCCCACAGTTCGGAGATGAGGGTGGCAAGAGTAAGACCACACAAATCGAGAACCAGGAAAGTACGATTGTCGGATTCGGAGATGTAGCTTACATTGCGGAGATACGAAAGCAGCTACAAGAGAGACGCAAACTGCTCGGACTTTATGCCCCGGAAAAGAAAGAGGTCTCCGGGGAGCTTTCCTTTGCAAATCTACTCATGGAAAGCGGTAAGCTTGACGACGCGGAAGCGCACAGCACAGAATTCCCCGTATGAGACACGCTGTCGGCTCGTGTCGCTTCGGGTGGCACAATCCCCCACCATAGACAACAAATGCCCAAGGCGGCAAAATCCCGACAAAATAACTCCACATTTCTACAATGGCAAAGAAGCAAGACGCAATACTTCGACAGAGGGGTATCGACCTAATGAACTCATGGCGGAAAGATTGGAACAAATTTATCCGTGAGGTATTGGGGGCGAACCTAGACAAAGACCAACAGGCAATCGTTACCTCCGTGCAGCACAATCCACGCACGTCCGTGGCTTCCGGCACCGCACGAGGGAAAGACTTTGTCGCTGCTTGTTGCGCCGTGTGCTGCCTTTTTCTTACACCACGATGGAATAGGCAGGGAGAACTTGTCGAGAATACAAAGGTCGCGCTGACAGCTCCCACAGACAGGCAGGTAAAGAACATCATGATGCCGGAGGTCGCACGACTTATCGACCGAGCCAAGCAGCGTGGCTTCGTACTTCCTGGAACAGTTACTACAGATCGAGTCCGAACCAATAACCGGGAGTGGTTCTTGGTGGGCTTCAAGGCAGACGAGCAGAACCACGAAGCATGGTCGGGCTTCCACGCGGTGCATACGATGTTCATCATCACGGAAGCCTCCGGTGTTTCAGACAATATCTTTGATGCAATTGAGGGTAACCTTCAGGGAGACTCCCGAATTCTTCTCGTATTCAATCCTAACACTCCGATAGGCTATGCAGCCCGAAGCCAAAAGGGAGAGCGATGGTCAAAGTTCCGGCTCAACAGCCTTACAGCCCCCAACGTAACCGAGAAGCGTATCATAATCCCCGGACAAGTGGACTACGCATGGGTTATAGATAAACTTGAACAATGGTGCATGAAAATCCGCCCGGACGAGGTGCAGCCCGAACTTGATGACTTTGAATTTGAGGGTCAGTGGTATCGTCCGGAAGACTTGTTCAGGAAAAAGGTACTCGGTAAGTTTCCGAAAGTCGGGGATGATGTCTTGATACCACATCAGTGGATAGAAGAAGCTCAGGAGCGATGGAAAAGATGTAATGGATCACAACCAATGGAACGAGATAGAGACTTTAGGATACTTGGTGTCGATGTTGCCGGAATGGGAAGAGATGCCACTTGTTTCGTAGAACGGATGGGTGCATGGGTTTCTCAATTTCACAGTAAGAACTCAGGAGGTACAGCCGACCACATGGAGATAGCCGGAGAGATAGCAGCATGGAGACGGAGACAACCATTTATGTACGTCTCAATAGATACGATAGGTGAGGGCGCAGGAGTTTATGCCCGATGCGTAGAAGTAGAAAGAGAACCGGACTACATAATCAGCTGCAAGTCTAGCGAATGGGGAGGATATGACCCTGACAAGCTCCGAGACATGACCGGAATATATCGCTTTGTCAATATGCGTGCTTATCTGTTCTGGTGTGTCCGTGATTGGCTTGATCCAAAAAATCATACAGGCGCAATGCTACCTCCCGATCCATTATTTGAGGAGGAAGCCACTGAAATCCGCTGGTTCTTCCGCTCTGATGGGAAGATACAGATAGAACTAAAAGAGGATATAAAGAAGCGAATCAACCGCTCCACAGACCGATTCGATGCTCTCGCAAATACCTTTTACCCGATTGATACACGGAGAAAGATAGACTTGCATCGACTCTCCCGATTAGTTTAACACCCCCAATAAAACCCCTATTTTGAAAATATGCCTACTATAAAAGAAATACTTGAAGCAAAAATAACCGAGAAGGAAAGAATCACGGCTCTAAGAGAGAAAACCGTATGTGTGCCTTCATGGACTGGAGTGAAAGGTTTGGAGCGAGAATATGATGCATCCAAGCACCCGGTAATGAATAAGCAGAAATATCCGGACATACCAAGAGACTATGGCGTTGAGTTTGTAACACGAATATCCCTGGGCTTTCAGAAACTCGCGGCAAAGAGAATGACTGAGCTCGTATGTGGCACTCCGGTCAAACGAGTATATAAACCGGAGAATGATCGTCAAAAGATAATAGTATCCGTACTTGAAAAAATATTCGACCGCAATAGAATCAACTCAGTGAATACCGAGCGGTTCAAACATCTCTTTGCTTGCTGTGAAATTTTCACTCTCTGGTATGCCGTGCAGAAGGACAATAACCTCTATGGTGTAAACAGTAAGCTTAAGATTCGCTGTCGCACTTTTAGTCCCATGCTCGGAGACGAGCTATACCCTTACTTTGATGAGTATGGCGATATGACCGCTATGAGCATTGCATATAAGCGTAAGGTCGGGAAGAAGACGGTTAACTTCTTTGATACTTATACGGATGGAGAGGATAGCCGACACATCAAATGGAGCGATGAATCAGGGGATTGGGCTGTTGTTGAAGATGAGAAGACAACCCTACTCAAAATCCCCGGAGTCTATGCATGGCGAAAAGAACCAATATGGGAGGATTCCTCCGAAACGGTATATGAGATGGAGTGGGCTATATCGCGCAATGGTAACTATATACGTGAGAACTCCAAGCCTAAGTTCATAGTAAAAGCTGACAAGATACTGAACTATGGGGACGAAAAAGGTAGCAATGGAGAGTTTAAGAGTGTTCTGCAAATTCCTGAAAAAGGAAGTGCCGGATATGAGACATGGCAACAGGCAATAGAAAGTCTGAAATTCCACGTTGAAACGCTCCGTAGCCTTTACTTTACAATGCTTCAGTTGCCGGATTGGAGCTATGAGAAAATGAGCCAACAAGCACTATCAGGAGAAAGCCGAAAGCAGATGTTTATCGATGCTGAACTCAAGGTGGGAGATGAGAGCGGTGCATTAATTGAGTTCTGTGACAGAGAGGTAAACGTGGTGAAGGCGTATGCAAAACTCATTATGGGTTCAGCGTACCACACCGATATTGATGCCCTCCCGGTTGAGAACGTGATAACTCCTTATCGCATTCAAGACAAGAAGGAGCAAGTGGAAACTCTGATGACTGCCAATGGTAACAAACCGCTAATGTCTCAGAGGGAATCCATAGAACTCTATGGGCAAAGCGATGACGTGGACAAGACGCTGCACGACATAGCAAAGGAAGATATGAATGATACGTTTGAACTTACAGATTAAGCCACCGTTGTAATGCGCAGACAGCCTATAAAACGCAATCAAGTAATTTCGGAAGCACCCAAAAGATGCTGCCGGGATTGCTCACATTCATACGATTGGCAGAACCGCTCCTTTAATGGTAGCCATTTGATATTATGCAGATGCAAGTACGATGCGAAAAGCAAGTACGGTAAGTTCTGCAAATTCCTATCAGATAAGGAGTGCGAACATTTCCAAGAACGCCAAATAAACGCCCCTGACAATGCCAAAGCCGACTGATTACGACAAGACACATCTGCGAAATCTTTCAGCTATAGCTACACGAATTGACCGCATCTTTAAGAAGGCGGCTGAGGAAGCAGCTAAGATAGGCGTGTCATTAAAGAATCCTCTACCTGAAGACCGGATATTCTCATTTGATGACTACCCGGCAACTCAGAAGCAAATAGAGCGACTTATGAGTGCTCTCAAGGATTCAATGGAGACAACCATTGTGAACGGAGTACAGTCCGCGTGGACATTGAGCAATAACAAGAACAATGCTCTTGTATCACGTATTCTTGGAGACCGTGCTAAAGATTTGAGCAAGGAGCAGTACCGACGCTACTTCTCAACCAATGGTGCGGCTCTTGATGCATTCCTGCAGCGTAAGACACAAGGGTTAAATCTTTCCGATAAGGTATGGAAATACACCAACGCATTCAAGAAAGAGATAGAGCTGGGACTTGATTTGGGAATCCGTACCGGGGAGAGCGCAGCATCAATGACGCGCAGCCTCCGGCAGTACCTACAGTACCCAGATAAGCTGTTCAGACGAGTGCGAGATGAGCATGGCAACCTGAAACTCTCTCAAGCGGCAAAAGACTTCCATCCGGGGCGTGGTGTTTACAGGAGCAGCTATAAGAACGCTCTTAGGCTTGCCGGTACGGAAACAAACATAGCATATCGCACAAGCGACCATTTGCGGTGGCAGCAACTGGACTTCGTAGTGGGTATAGAGGTAAGGCTGAGCAATAACCACACGCTCAATGGGCATCCATTCCACGATATATGTGACACCTTGGCAGGACGGTACCCCAAAGATTTCAAGTTTACCGGGTGGCATCCACAATGCCGCTGTCATGCAATCCCGATTCTCAAGACCGAGGAGGAGATGGCGCAAGACACCCAGCGAATACTCGCCGGAGAGCAGCCAACGAATGACAGTGTGAATGCCGTTAAAAATGTTCCACCACAGTTTTCAGAATGGATAGAGGATAATGCCGATCGCATTCAGAGAGCGAAAGAGAGAGCAACACTGCCGTACTTCATTAGGGATAATAGATATTATGTGGGAGGCAAATCCATCTCTTATGAAGATAAGGCTAATGCAGCACGGATTGAAACAAACAGAAAAGAGTTTGAACGGCTAAAGGCTGACCCCAATTACAAGAGTGTGGAGTTTAATCCGGAAAATGGTGGGTTGAAGGCTATACATATTAGACACATAATACATTCTTCAGCTAAAGAATATACTTTTTTTGGGGAAGAACGCCTTACATCAACAGCATTGGAATTAGAATGTCAGCAAGAATTATTTAAGCGTGGAAGAAAATGCCTACTATTAGAAGAGGGTGTTAAAAGATCCAATGGGGACATCTTACCGGCATTGGATGCGAATATAGATGGAAGTGTTATGGATATTCGTTCTATCACTGTATGTAAAGAACATTATGGGGCTGCACTCATGGCAAAAATTAAACAACTGAATAGATTTAATTCTGCCTATAAAGAATCAATAGACACTATATGCCTATACTTCCATAATGCAGAAATGTATTCAACGGGATGTGTAGAAAAAGGGATAGAGTGGATAAGAAATAAAATAGGGAAAGAAAAGATTAAAGCACTCAAACAAATATTAATTGTGCGAAAAGATATAGATGAAATTCTTTTAATAAAATGCGCGGCTTCTGAGTAATAACCCAAAAGCCGCAAGCGAGGGTCGTTGTTTTTCAAACGACTACCCTCACAATGCAAAGATAAACATTTAAATTAGAATTACAAAATACCGAATGCCTTAATATTTAAGAATTGACATTACTTAGGTAGTGCTATAGATTCAAGAGTGCAGAATATTTTGTCAAAATCCTCATCCCAGTAGCCGTTCTCTTTAAGATACCGCATTACTTCATTAACAGACGGACATTCATAAAGTAAATATGTTGCTATTACTGCTGAGTATTCAGATTCCGGTCCACATGAGTCAAGTATAGATTTTAAATTAGAAAGATTATGAGCAATCTCAATATTTGAGTCTGAACATTTGAGTAATTTAAAATTTGCTTCTATCAGAGAAATAATATTGAGTGCAGTCCTAAATCGTGGTTTTACAAAATGTGCGTTATCATTAAGTGCCACTAATTTGATGGTTCTGTCACCCTTATCATCCCTCTCATAGAATCTGAAAGCTTGAACATATAAATGTTCTCTCGGTTCATCAAATAGAGGGTTGATAATAGGTGTCGCTACCATATCTACCGTTCCTTTTGTTGAGTTACACTTTTGACACGAAGGGAGAAGGTTGCCCCACTTAACAACATCTTCTGGGTATTTATCCTTATGCTTAAAATGCTCTACGTGCATATATTTACTCTCTTCCCCTAATTTTATTTCAGAGTATGCACATTTACCGTTTGACATTTCCATCAAGGGATCCACAATATAATCTTTTTTCCATACAGCCTTGGTCTTCCCTGATTCTATGAATTCCTGGGTCAAACTTGCTTCCTCTTGTGCAAGTTTCTCAGGTTTAGGCGGTAATGTCAACTTAATCATTGGAGCATATCTTTTTGTAGTTTAAACATCCTCCGTAGTGGATTATTAGGGTGCAAAATTCTATCAAGAACCTCGTATGCTTCATTTACTTTCTTTACATCCTCAGAATCTAGACCGGTATTGAATTCATCAACCCATTTGTTGTATAGCTCTGAATTTATGTCTGATTCTAGTCCCATAGTGTCTCTTAGGATCTCCTCTACAGTCCATCCAACGTAATTATTCCTATCAGATTTCCTGACTTGAACTTGACCATCCTCATTGCGTGTCAGTAAATAGAGATTAATGTTTTGCATAGATTGTACAACCAAAGGACTGTGAGTCGTAACTATAAACTGAACATTAGGAAAGGCTTCTGATAAATATGATATTATTTCTCTTTGCCATTTGGGATGCAAATGGAGGTCAATTTCATCAACCAACACTACCGCTGAACCGTGAAGCGGATTCTCTGCCTCCGGGTAAGTATCAAATAATCGTTTGCATAGATCTACAACCCATGAGAGCATCGACTGATAACCATATCCTAATTCGGTATAACGAAACGCACCATCTTTGGTCTTGAAGAGAACATGATTATGTAATTCATCCGAACTCTCAAAAATAAAGTCCTCAATTTCAGGAAAAAGATTACCACAAATTAGTTCCTTTATTCGATAAAGACGAGTACCCGCTTTGCTCTGGTCATTTTTATCCGCATAATCAAGTTGCATCAGCCATTCCTCAAGATTGACGAGTCGTGAATCAGACTTAAATAGAGTGGCGCATGAGTTGGCGTTGTTTTGTGTCAAACTTGTTGATGATGGATAGCGACTTACCCCATACCCAATCATTAGGAATGAATTAAGAGCCTTCTGTGGTCTTACCCTTACTTCTGAGCCTGTTGCCCACCAATCATTATTGTCCGATAACAGAACTTTAATAGAGGTTGTTTTCTGAAATCGTTTTGATGAATTATTGTGATAGAAGTAATACGGAACACACTTTTTTTCAACTTCTTCCTGTGGGGTGATAAACTGAACCGGTCTCAATTCAGCTAAAGCTTTAAGAAGGCTTGTCTTACCAGTATTATTGTTTCCCATCAAGACTGTCCATTGAATTGGATTTGTATCATTGAACTCATTGATAAAATCTATACAGACATTTTCAAAGCAACCATAATCGGTAGCTTGAAAACTTTTCAATTTTAGTCCTTCCATTAGCTTATTAATTAGTCTGTTAAAATAGTCCGGCTTGTCGTCTGGTTAATTCTTTAACAACTGATATGTCATTGCTCCCTGCAAAGCTACATCAAACAATTAATAATATCAAGTTTAAGTATGATTAAATCTCGGGAAAAAAAATAAGTACTCATAATGTGATTATAATGTAATCATAATTGTTTTTTTTGTATCTTTGCGGTAAACTAAACAGTAAACAAAAAGGACTAATGGAAAAGGAATTATTAGACGCTCTTACAGCCAAATTTCAGGGGGTATCAGCATCTATTCTTGGCAGGATAGCGAAGAAGCTCGCAAAGACTGTAACAACCGCTGAACAAGTTAAAACCGCAGTAGAGGGTATAACGCTTCAGCAAGTGATTGAAAGCTACGGTGACAGCCGTTCGACCGAGGCATCAGAGACTGCACGTAACAATGCGATCAAAGACTACGAAACTCGCTATGGACTGAAAGACGGAGTGAAGATCACAACTTCTGAGGGGGGCGCATCAGCCGCAACCACAAACCAAGGCGGAGACGAGACACCTTCTTTGCTTAAGCAGCTCCTTGAGCGCATGGACAAAATGGAAACCTCAAGAACCGCCGAAACCCGAACACAACAACTTAATGCTGTAATCGGCAAATTACCGGAGCAGATGCGTAAAGCATACGAGCGACTCCCGGTGGATAAGTACACCGATGAAGAGTTCTCCAAGCTACTCGGAGAAGTCACAACCGAGGTAGAAGGCATTGCTGATGATGCAGCTGCGCAAGGGGGCGTTTTCGGGAAACCTTCCGCCAATAACGGTGGGTCAACCAAGACTGAACTATCGGATGCACAGAAAGCTGCAATCTCACGAAGAGAGGGGAGCGTAACAGCCGATGGTCAGCCATTCTAACTAACCTTTTAATCGTACAAAGTAATGGCAAAAATGACCGTTAAAAAGAGAAAGGATGATGTGACCCCACGCTATGTCATGCATAAAGTGGCTGACATTCGTGGAGGCGTATCCGTCACAACATCTGAGCTCGGAGGTAATTATCTCAGAGACGGAGCTATCCTGAGCGCTCCCGTTGAAGGTATTACTCATGTAGTGAAGACTGCGGAAGTAATCGCTGAGGTGAGTGCAACCGATACAACAATCAAAGTGTCGAAATTCCACAACTTCAAAGTGGGTGATGTTGTGATGGCTAAGGAGGACTCGGTAGCCAGCCCGATCACGAAGATTGATGAGAGCAATAAGAAGTATGATGTATTCACTATCAAAGGTGCTATCGGTGCAGTACTCCTCGGTGGAAGCATTGCAGAAGCTAAGGAGGAAACCAAAGATGCATCCGCTCTCAAATACGAGCCTCAGTCTGTAAATGGCACAGGCTATGAGTTTGACCCCAAATCAAACGTAAGCACTGATGCATGGGTTATCGGTGTGACCAAAAACAATCCAGTGCCGGGGTTCATCAGCGAAAAGCTCAAAGGAATCATTAACCTTTAATCAACAAGTAAGTAATGGCAACAGTAACAAATACCCTTATTCATGGGCTTAATCAGCAGATGATTGAGACTCGTCTCAACACAATTGATATGAAGCCCTTTCTTTTCGGGACTTATTTCCCAGTGAAGAAGGTAACCGGATTCAACTGGCAGACCCTGACCAATCAGGTTGCTAAGCGAAATGTGGCAGCCGACCTCCATGCTGATAACGGTACTATTATCCGTAAACGCCGTCCGGTGTTTGAAAGTGCGAAGGGAGACATCCCTTATATCGCAATTTCACGTGAAATGACACGTGCAGATATGAAACGTTATCAGACTGAGAGAGCACTCGCTAAAGATGACGATGCAACAGCGCTCGTTGAGTTCTGGGGCGAAGACGTAGATTTCTGTGGCATAGGTGTGCAGTCTGAGCTTGAATACATCGCATGGACTCTTCTATCCAATGCCGGTGTGATGAAGTTTACAACAACCACCAATGCGACATACGCCAATGAATTTGATCTTGACTACGATGTTGATGATGAGCAGAAAGTTACGGCATTGACCGATTGGGGTAACAAAACCTCTGCAGACATCATCGGTGACCTTGTGAAACTCAGAGAACACGCGAAGAAGTACGGACGCAATCCCAAGTTCGCATTCGTCAATCTCAATGAGCTCTATCGCATCTCATCCGCAGATCAGATTATCAAGAAATGTAGCTCATTCGCGGCTAATGCTCTCGGCATTTCGGAGACTCCCGACCTTGAGACAATCAACAAGATGCTTGCTAAACAGGCATGGCTTGGTGGATTACAGCTCCGTGTTATAGACGTGGACATCACTCGTGAGTTTGATGACAAGCCGGACATCACCGGTAATCCATTTGCCGACCACCGCCTCATTCTCTCTGAGACGGACAAACTCGGTTCTACCCAGTACGACATTCTCGAAGATGAGAATGCAAGCAGTTGCATCCTTCGTGCGGTTCGTTCTCACACTGTTATCAAGAAATATGGCACCATGGAGCCGCAGGGCGAGGTTACCATCGGAGAAGCTGACGCAATCCCGGTTCTTGATTCTGCGTATCGCAATCTTTATGTCCGTACAGACAAAACCACATGGGACTAATATTTTAACCGAAGACAAACATCATGGCAAAAAGCAACCTCGAAGCGTTAAAAGGCATAAATGCCTATCCTATCCCTATGCGAACTCTTGATGAGATTGCTGAGCGTCGTGGAGTAAATCTAATGGCGACCGCCACACAGGAGAGTCTGAAAAGCAAGGAATATAAACTTGCTAAAGCAGACCTCCTGCTTTGGCTCGCTTTCGCTCCTAACATTTCTCAGGGCGGACAGAGCTACTCCTTTACCGATGAACAGCGTAACGATATGAAGCGTGAAGCAAGAGGGATATATGCGATCCTTGAACCGGAAGCTAATGCCACGACCGTAACTTATGGCTACAAAGGAGACCGTCTATGATTATCCAAAACGGTACAATCGAATTCAAGAGAAAGTCTTCTGGGAGGATTGATCCGGAAACAGGGCATCCATCCAAAGCAAAAGATATTGGATGGAGTGCCCCGATTCCTTGTCAATTTATGCCGGTGAGCCGACAGCTTCTTGTTAAGACGCAGGAGGGAGAACGCATAACGAAAGCAACCTATACAGTGCTGATAGAGATGCAACCACTTCCGAGTTCGGAACAAATCCGACTGACAGATCAAAATGGGAAGTGTGTCGGAGAATTCTCAATGATTGCACCACCGGAAATACTAGAGGCGGTTTGTGAAGTGAAAATTTTAATTTGAATGTATGGGCATCACGCAGAAGACTCCGTCAGCAGAGATCGATGATTACATAGCACAGCAGGTGGAACGGATAACAAACGCTCTCATCTACAATTTGCAATACATCGGAGAGAGATGCCTGACGGCAGCGCGAGAGACAAACTCCTACAAAGACCAAACCGGTAACCTCCGCAGTTCCCTCGGCTATGTTATTGTTTGTGATGGAAAGATAGTATTCCAGAGCAACTTTGAAGTGGTCAAGAACGGAGGAGAAGGAGCGAAGACTGGGGCGCAATTCGCAAAGGAGATAGTCCGGCAGTTCCCTGAGGGAATCGTCCTCCTCGTGGTAGCCGGAATGAATTATGCCTCTTACGTCTCCGCCACCGGAAGAGATGTCCTCGATAGCGCAGAACTTCTTGCAGACAAACTCGTACCGCAATTTTTGAAACAACTCGGTTTTAACTGACAATGGCAAAGACAGCTAAGCAAATACAAGGTGACGTTTATCGCTTCCTCAAGCACTCCACACTCGCCAAACAAATATCGGGTGAGGTTTATCGCAATGGGATGCGTCCACGCGATAGCGAGAAAGAAGATGCAGTCGTAACCTTTACAGCCGGACTGCCAGACCAAATCCAAACAGGAGTCGTGACAATCAATATCTACGTTCCGGACATAGACTGCGATGATAACGGCACATGGGTGGAGGATGGAGCGAGAACAGAGGAGATAGAAACCCTTGCTCAAGAATGGGTGGAGAGCCTAACTACAGCTATCTCTAACTACAAGTTCAAGCTATATCAGACCATATACACGGAAGCCGAGCCAGTGATAAATCAGCACTTCACGGTAGTCAAGCTTAAATACGAATACTTCGGCGAATAAACTAATTAACAACTTAAACAGAAATAATATGGCAACAATTTCATGGGGTAAACCCTCAAAATTTGAAACCACTCCATCAATTAACGGAGCTCCGGCAAAGGATGCTCAGTGGAAAAGTATTGAGACTCCTAAAGATGGCACTCTTCAAATGAATGTCACCGAGGGCTCGGAGGTAACAGCACTTGAAGAAGGTGGCGGTCTCGTGGATATACGCTACAATGCCAATACCTATGAGCTTACTTTCGGGGAATTCGTAAAGAAAGGTAAACAGCCAACCTTTGAAGATAACGACGGTGTAATTGCCGGTGAGCACGCTTTCCGATTCCTCCCGGAAGACCCCGAATGTGAAGGAAGACAGATTGACTGTGCAATCGTTCGCGTTGTGGAAACCTTCACTACAGCAGACGGTATCATCAGAACCTACAAGGCAAGAGGCAAGAAGCCAGCTGAGGGTAATACCGTCAAAAAGTATGTCAAAGAAGTCCCGACATCTCCGGTCGCCCCTACAGAGCCTGAATCTCCTGAAGAGACCGATGATTCAGGAGAAGATATGGAGTAAGCTAATTAATACTCCGTCTTAAGCGAGGTAGAGCAGGGGTAGCTCGCTGCGTTCTCCCGACGCAGAGGTCGTGGGTTCAAATCCCACCCTCGTTGCAATTAATTAAACCGTTTGCAATGGAACAGACGATAGAAGCAAAAGTCGCACAGACTATCCTCCAACAGCCGGAGGAGATGACCATAGGCGGCAAGATTTTTCAAATAGCACCTCCGAGCGTAGCAACCCTAATTCTCGCATCGGAGGTTGTCTCTAATTTACCTCAAGTGCATCTTAATGAAGATAAGTTGATAGAAGAGAGTTTATCGATAGCCAAAGATTGTCGTTTGTTAGGCGATTTGTTAGCAATTTTAATATTGGGAGCGAAACACATCAACGATTTAGTTGTAAGCCGGCAGAAGCAAAGAAAAAGGCATCTATGGGGATTGTTCTACACGACTAAGACAATCGTTAAAACCGAGACCGCCAAAGATGCACTCAGCAGGGAACTACTTGAAAACATAACACCTCGTGAACTACATAGCTCAATCGCAAAGATCATCGCAAAAATGCAGATAGGTGATTTTTTCGGGCTTACCACTTTCCTGACCGAGATCAATCTGATTCGTCCGACGAAAGTGGTAACCGAACCGACAGCATCTGGGCTGTAGTAGCCGGAATCATCAAGGCATTCAATTTCTCCCTTGATTATGTTCTCTACGAACTGAGCTATGCAAATATGTTGCTGTATAGCGCATCCTTGCCTACCTACAAGAAACCAAAGGACGGAGAGCATAAAGCGGATGATAAGGTATTTAATGGTGATGACCCTAAGCAACAAGCAGAAATAGACAAATTATTTGACGAAAGCAATAGGCAGTAATGGAAAATAGTAACGGAGGTTTATATTTTAATGCAGGTATAGATATATCTAAGTTCTCAGAGGATGCTCGTTCAGCAAAAGAGATGCTTAAAAGTATTTCTACAGAAGCAATTAAAGATGGAGAAGCGATTGATAATGCTTTCACCGGTCTGACATTGCAAGAGTTATCCGGCAAGATAACTAAAGTGTCAGAAAGCCTTAAGGAACTTAGATTTGACACGGTAGAGGAAAAAATCGCCAGCCTATCACTAGTCATAAAGGATAGCGAGCAAGCCATTCTGAGTCATAATGATAATATCCAAAAGTGGAAAGAGGAGGCTCAGGAAGCATTCGCCAAAGGGGATTTTACGACATTCAATACTCTTACAGCTCAGATTAGTGAGTCAAGTACTCAAATGCAGGAAATAATCGAACAAACACATCAGTATGTAGAGGCGTTGGATGCGGTCAAGAGTATGGCAGGGATTCAGGGTGGTGCTAAAGATACTATACGCCTTTATGATAGCGAGAAAGACCTAATGCAAGTTAAAGCTCTTGAAGAAGAAATTCAGAGGTTGAATTCAGAACTTCGGACAGCAACCAGTACCGGGGCAGATACATCCGGACTGCAAGCACAACTTCAGGCAGCTACCACTAAATTAAACGACCTGAATACTTCCGCAGCAAATACCGCGGCAGGTTTGGGAAATGAACTAGCAACCCGTGCAATGCAAGCTCAGCAAGAATTGGCGGCATTAAATGTAGCCATAAGAGAGCAAGATTCAATTATAAGTGATCTAAAGGGAAAAGTTGAAACAGCGAGTGCTGCATTGGAAGCTCTTAAAAATTCCGAAACGGCATCGCAACAAGAAATAGATATAGCAGCAGCGAGTCTAAACTTTTACAAGGAGGCGTTGACTGAAGCTACTAATGGGATGTCGTTGTTGAAAGGTGCTCAAGTAGATGCGCAAAGCCAATGGAGGAGCGTGAGTGATGAAGTCCAGAAGCATGACTCTGTCATAGTAAAAATGATGGGTGGATATGATAACTATCAGACTGTCCTCAGTAAACTACCTGCTCCACTCCAAAGCGTGATAGGAGGCATAACAGGAATGACCGGAGCGGCAAAAGCGTTTATCGCCACCCCATTAGGTGCTATTATTGCAGCCATCGTATTGGCTCTGCAAGCATTGTATTCTTGGTTTAATTCCTCTGTAGAGGGACAAAAAGCTTTTGCACAGATAAGTGGATATGTTGCCGGGGTACTAGGACAGCTCAAAGAAATAGTAATAACCGCCGGTAAAGCTATCTATAATGCCTTTAAAGATCCGCAACAAGCTGTAAAGGATTTGTGGGATGTTATCAAGACGAATATTGTAAACCGATTTAAGGCTTTAGGGCAATTAGCGTCACACGTTGGTGAAATGATCTCTGCTGCGTTTACTCCGGGCGAAAGTACTTCTGAAGCATGGGGTAAGATTAAGGATGACCTGCTTCAATTAGGAACCGGTGTAGAAAACCTAACAGACAAGGTCTCGAATTGGGCTAACGGTGTACACAAAGCGGCTACGGCTTCTTCCGAAATCGCGCTCGCTGGGAAAGAGCTTGAAATCCAAGCATCTGAATGGCAAAAGAGGAGTGCTGAACTAGATAAGCAGAAAGCCAGTGCTATGGCTAAGATTTATGATACTTCCTTATCAAAGGCGGCGCGTGACAAAGCCATGAAAGAGTATAAGGCAGCCCTCACAGAACAGACTAATACAGAACTTGAGCTTCAAAAGAAACGTATAGCACTTCAGGAAAGGAGTATGTCTCTTACAACTAATTCCATTGAAGATGAGAATAAGCTACGTGAATTGCAAGCTCAAGCGATACAGATAGAAGCACGTCATGAGCAACAATTAGCATCCCTGACTCGCAGACAAAATAGTTTGAATAATGCAGGGAGGACTGCAGAGTCAAAAGCGGATTCAGAAGCAGCAAGGAAAGCTATTGCTCAGATGAATATGAGTGACTATGAACGTAAATCAATGGCAGAACAGAGAGAGGCGGCTCTTGCGATGGAACAAGCTCGTATTGACGGAATGAATGAAGGGTTTGAAAAAACTTTAGCGCAGAATCGTCTCAACTGGGAAAAATTGCGTGATGAAAATGTTAAACGAGCAGAATCGTATGTGAAGGAGTATAGAGATAAGTTATTTCAGGATTACTTAAATGAGAATCCGAATGCCACAAAAGGAGAGCAAGCTAAGTATAAACTCTTCCTTGAGACAGAGATTAATGCGGACTCATTACCGGATACTCTTAAACAGATTCTCAAGGACTATGAGAAGATGGCGGATGAAGCTCTGACACGATCCAACAAAGAGAGCATGGAGAAGATGCTGCAGGATGTTATGACTTACGAGCAGCAGCGCACCAAAATCGCGGAGGAGTATGCTAAGAAGCGGAAAGGCCTCTACGAGAAGAACGCAGACGGCTCTACCAAAACAGATGCGGAAGGTAATCCAGTCTTACGCAAAGGTGTGACACAGGGTAACCTTGAAGAACTGAACCGACAAGAGACCGAAGCCCTCAAGTCCATAGACGAGCAGTTCGCTCAGCGAGAGAAAACATATCAGGCATGGTGCGAGATGATAGCCAATATGGCATTAAAGAACTTAGAAACGGTTCTAGAGGAAGCCAAGAAAAAGCTTGAGGAACTTGAAAGCAGCGGTTCTAAGGATGAAAAAGCCCTTGCTGATGCACGGGCAAAAGTTAATAAGGCACAGGACGCAGTCAATAAGGCTAAGGCTCAAAATAATCTTAACCCCGGCAAGCGGACGATGAAGGAATGGGAAGACCTCTACAAGACGCTGAATGATGTTGAGAAAGAGTTCGAGAGCATAGGTGACACCGTAGGGGGTGTTGTTGGAGATATTATCTCTGATTGTGGGAAAATGGCAACTTCTACCCTCTCGATGATTAATGGTATTATGACGCTCGCCAACTGGTCTGTGACAGCCACAAAAATGACAGCAGAAGGAGCGTCAAAATCAATACAATCTCTTGAGAAAGCTTCAGTGATACTTACGGTTATTTCTGCTGCAATGGAGATTGCAATGCAGATAGCAAACCTCTTCAATAGCGATAAAAAAAAGCAAAAAGAGATTGACTCACTGCAAGAACGTATAGACCAACTCCAATGGGAACTAGACCACCAAGAAATAGGTAGGGTTCAAGCACAGTATGGCACAGCCATTAGCCGCCTGAACAAAGCTCTTGTTGAATCACGTAGAGAGATTGCAGCCGGGACAACCGGGTGGGAACGGTTCAATGTTATGTCACAGAGAGCATCACGAAGCACGGAACTGATGCAGAAGACCGCTGAGAATCTCGCCAAATCATATGCGAATGTAGCTTACTCAGCAGACAAAGCTTTCAAAGGTGCTAAATATGATAATGCCACCGACCAGCTGAAGAATATCGCACAGCAGCAGATTCTTATTCAGGAGCAAATCAATGCAGAATCCTCAAAAAAGAAATCCGACAAAGGGGCAATCAAGGAGTGGGAACAAAAGATTGAAGAACTCGGTCAGCAAGCTATTGAGATAATCAATGAAATGGTGGAGGACATCATCGGCGACACCTCCACCGGAATCGCAGAGCAGTTATCTGACGCATTCTTCGATGCTTTCCAAGCAGGAGAGGATTATGCAGAAGCATGGGGCGATAAAGTCAACGATATTGTCGCAGACGTGATGAAACGAATGCTCATCAGCAAATTCTTGGAAGAACCGCTAGGACAAATATTTGATAAGTATAAATCAAGATGGTTCAAAGACGGACAATTCCAAGGACTTGACAGTGTCATTAATTCGATGGAGGGCTTCGCATCAGACCTCAATGCGGTGGGTGCTGATTTCGCTGAGATTTGGGAGAATTTACCGGATAGCGTCAAGGGGATGTTCAAGATTACCGATGATGCGGCACGAGAAGCTTCACAGCAAGGAATAGCTACAGCATCCCAAGAGAGTGTAGATGAACTCAACGGACGGACTACAGCAATACAGGGGCACACATTCTCTATTATGGAGAACATGAAACTCCTATTGTCATGCACTCAGTCTATTCTTATCAGTGTGATGAATATTGAACGCGAGACAGAAGGGCAGAAAGAATGCTTGTCAAAAATGGAAAGCCATCTAAAAGAAACAACTGACACTCTCGGGGATATAGCCACCAAAGGTATCAGACTAAAAGATTAAAGTATGGATATAAAAGATATCATTGCAAAGTTACATAGCCAAGCAAAACACCTCGGAGCTTGTGGTTTATTCTCTGGTAAGGAGGGACTGCCGGAGGTAGCGCGTCTATTCACCTCGGCTCCGGGTAGAGAATTCTGCCTCTCTTCAAATTTCCCGGTGTTGGAAGATATACGGCTATTTAAAGATTTACACCCTGAGCAATATGGTATATACATAGATGCCGGAGAAATAACACTCCACGATCCGAAGACCGCAGTGCTCATAGGAGACACTACAGCAACTGTTCATTGTAACAAATGTCAAAATAATACGATTGTGACAATGCATGGAGCTACCGCAACCGTCTTAGTTTCTGGATGGGCGGTTGTAAGGATAGAAGCAGGTAAGGGTACGAATATAGCTCACAGAGTTACTGACAATGCCATAGTCTTATGATGACCGGAAGACTTTATATAGACGGCTATGATGCTTATGAAGCCTTTGGAATCTATGTGATAGACGGAGGATATAACGAGCTCATAGCAATGCCACCACTAAAAGAGGTGGAGTATAACGACTGGCAGGAGGAGGACGGGATAGAAGCCGACCTTTCAGATCCTCAATTAAACACCAGAGAAGTAACAATCAAATTCTGTTCGCAGAGATTGCTAAGCGGATTTATAGCATTTATTGAATTGCTCTCTCAGCAGTCCTATCATGACTTTGAGTGCAGAAGTATAGAGAGGAAATACAAACTTCGTCTCACTTCTCAACCGAGCATAGAAAACATCGTGGACTTCGGGTCTATTGGGCTTAAGTTTGCTGATGATTTTCCACATAAAGGATATGAATACCTACCCCCAAATTCACCCCTAAAAGCAAATGATGATTATACTCTTGACTCAGTGCCTCTAACTAATTGGGGTGTAAGAGTCCTTAAGGGCACACTCAAAGAAATCCTAAAAACTCCGGCGGTAAAAGTGAATCTGACACGAAATATAAAGACGCAGCCCGGAGCATTATATGATGGTAAATGTGTGACCTACAAAACAAAGGAAGTAAAGGTCTCATGCTTGATGAGAGCGGAAGCACTAGGTGAGTTGTGGCGAAACTTTGATGCACTCCTGTATGATTTAACACGTCCGGGAGAGAGAGTCCTGGAGGCTCTCGACATTGCGGAAGAATTTCCATGCTATTATAAGAGCTGCTCTGTTTCATCATTTATCCCAACCGATAAAATCTGGCTTGAATTCGCCCTCACATTTGTGTTCACTCACGACTTCCGAATCAGCGATGAGCCATTGCTATCTACGGAAGACAATCTATTCGTTGTGTTGGAAGATGAGGATGGAGGAGATTATGTAACACTTAAACCCGACAACTAAATGGCTACAAAAAGGAAAATATCAGAGTTACCCGAATGTCGGGATTTTCATGGTCTGAAGACAATAGGTACTGACGCGAATAATAATAGCGTGGCTGTATCTTTGAGCTATCTCCAAGAAGTCTCTGACGGGATGAAGGACGCGACCGCAAAAACAATCAAAGCCACTGAGGATGCCAATAAAGCAGCGACAAATGCTAATAATTCTCTTAAGGATATAGAGACTACAGAAAAGGAAATTGTTGCAGCGGAAAAAGAGAGGGTATTGAATGAGCAAGCCCGGCAAACGGCTGAGGAGACCCGCGCCTCCAATGAACAAACTCGTATCAACAACGAGGACACCCGAAAGACAGCGGAGCAAAGCAGAGAATCTGCGGAAAAAGAGAGGGTGGCGAACGAGACGAGCCGCCTTGAAGCCGAGTCAGCCCGTGAGAAGAGCGAGAGCCAGCGCGAGCGGAATACCGATGAGCTATGCCAAAAGGTAAAGGCAGCGTTACAGCTGCTGGAGTTCAACGTTCCGGCAGAGCTTGTGGTGGAGAATCCCGGAGTTCTTGCCGCCGGCGGAGCGGATGTTCAGATAAAGGCACAACTGCTGCCAAAGTCAGTGGTTCAGAACATACTCTTTTTAGGCGATGACAATGCGGTGAGCGTGAGTCCCACCGGACTGATAAAAATCAACAAGTCCGGCGAGAGCGTGATTCATGTGATACCGACCAACCGGGTAGAGCTGTGGCAGAAGCTACGGGTAGTAGTGCGTCAGCCATACTTGCGGTTGAGCGAGAGCGGAGGCATACGCCTGACCGAGGGGAACAGATTGAGAATAGGATAACAATAAAACAATATATTTATGGCATTTACAGAGGAACAAGAGAGCAAGCTGCATCAGCTGCTGGGAGCGTTTGAGAACGGTCAGAAAGTGAGCGACCTGCCCGAAGTGGCGGAGGGTGCGGAGCTTGAAGACATGATGGTGGAGGTTAGCAAGGATGGCGAGAGTCACCGTCTGCCGATAGGCAGGATAACCAAGCAGCAGACCCCGATTGAGGTGTATGAGATAGACGAGAGTTTGCCGCGATACAGCATAGACGGCACCCCGATTTATCAGACAAAATCGGATGGCAGCCTCTATCTTGACAGAAACGGCAATCCAGTGCCCGAACGAATATATGCTTTCTTTGGCTTTCATTGCACGGATTTCAGCCTCGGCAATATCTATCCGGGCAGAAAGATAACCTACATCACCAAGAGCGGCAGACGCGAGGAGCACAACATAATCAGAAAGGTAGTGAGTCAGGACAATGAGACAGCCAGCGAGATATATGTGCAGTTTGCCAACGGTGACGAGCTCCGATTCTTCACAGTAGGTAGGTATGGTTGGGACAACCCCAGCGACTACCGTCAGAACTGCATTCAGTATGATTCAAAATTCCTCTGCGCTGTAGGCTTTGAAGAGATAGAGCATAAGGAGGCGAATGCTTTTGCTCCGGGGGGATATGTGTATGATTATATCCCGGATGATGGTGTGAATCCGAACTGGAGGGAGCAAGCTCTGAAATGGGATGACCTAAAGAACCTGACCGTTGGTTCTCACCTGCAAATAGCGACATCGGGCAGCTATCTGACTGATGCGTATCTTGTAATAACCGATATCGATAGGTTTAACAAGGGGTATGGCTATTTCACAGCAGACCTCTACCTTTGTTCAGGTTATTATCAAGGATTGACATACAAGGTCTGTTCGGTATCTCTTTATGAGTATGATGAATGCGCGATGCTGAATAATACCATTTATGATATTGCATCTTCGAGCATCGAGATTGAAACAGCTTATTGCGGACTTGAAGCAGACCAGCCTGCCGGACTGATTTGGGCGGATGACGCTTTGATTTCTTGGAGTGACTACGATGGTTCGATTGGTGGATGGCTGAGTGACCAATTGAGGAATCTTACAAATAGCGTTAGTTTTTGGAACACCATAATTAACACCCCGAGAGATAAAGGTGTTATCCGACGGCTGTATTATCAACCCGAATTCTGGGATACCTATTATGAAACAGAATATGGAATTTCCGATTTCCGCTTTCGTTTAGCGTCAGAGCTCAGTTCCAGCTATGGCGAGCCTATCTATCAGCTGGACTTCTATGTGCACCGTTGGGAGCCGGGCAATCTCAATGCCACAAAGAAGCAGGTTCATATTGTGTGGGGCGAGTACAGCGGAATCTTTGAGGAGTATAGTGTGATACCGGATGATTTTGATAATGTGGATGTAGAGGGCGCGGCAATGGATGCGTTTTCTGCTGCGACAACTGCGCAAAATGCGGTGAGCACCCTACAGCAAAACACCTACACCAAAACTGAGATAAATAACAAGCTATCCGGTTTGCCAAAGATAGTTCAGCTGACTCAGAGCGAATATGACGCTTTAGCCAAAAAAGATTCCAACACGTTGTATATAATCATTTGAGGTATGACAAACAGCGAGATAACGAATGTGATGCTCGGTGACATAGAGGTATCCGCCCTATATATGGGCGAACGCCTTGTGTGGCAGCAGAATATAGTGTTTGGTGAGAATACTTTGGCAGGTAAATTTACGGATGATTCAACCAAGGCGGACTGGACGGGTAGCTATGGACGGGTCAAATTTAATGCAAGGCGTTTTCACCAAGAAATGGAAGTATCCGGTTGGGACTTGAGGTCTTTCTTTTCTACTTGCTATAAGTTAGAATTTGTTGACCATTTCCCGAATACCTCAAAGTGCATTACGTTTGAAGCGTTATTCAACGATTGCAGCTCCTTGAAGCGTGTAGATTTGAGCAGCCTTAATACATCTAATAGTGAGGACATGGGATATATGTTTTCAGGATGTGGGGCATTGGAGACTATTGATTTATCAAGTTTTGACACCTCTAAGGTAACAAGTATGTATCAGATGTTTTGTTATGACACTTCCTTAGTAGAAATCAATTTTGGCAACCTTGATTTATCTAATGTGTATGCAGCAGATATGATATTTTATGGTTGCACTTCATTAACAACGGTAAGAGGAACTATACAAGGTTTCGGCAATGGTTATGACCCATATTTGTATGATTCCCTTGGTGAATATGAGTGCCCAAGCTTAGATTTATCTGATTGCCCTCTTACCAATTCCTCAGCAATGGTATTTATTAATGGTTTAGCAAAAGCAAAATCAGACCAAACCATCACATTCAGTGCGCAGACCTACGACACATTGACTTCCGCTCAGATAGCGGTTGCGACNTCTAANGGTTGGAATGTAGTAAGANGGTAAAATTAAAAAACANANAATTATGACAAGCGAGAANTTTACNACAACAGTATTGACNGCCGNGGAGGGNAAGTACCTCANTCAGAGNGGCGAGGTAGAGATAACCGAGCGCGTGGTAGCGACCAAGGTAGCGTTAGGCAGAGGGAGCAGTGCTGATGACTGGCGCGAGATAAGCAGCGCGGAAGCAGCGGAGATAACGGCAGCCAAGCAAGCCGCCCGTGAAAAAGAGCAATCCGCGCGAGAAGAAAGGAGAGCAGATGCGTAAAAAGAAGGAGATATAATGCAAATTTTCGATTCAAACNACAATATAATTCTTGATATNNCCGTAGATGACAATAGCTACAGGATGAGAGCCATAAAAGGAGANCATAATCTGANTCTCCANTATTCGCTTCCTGAGCATTTNGAANTNCCGGTNGGGGCATATTGTATCTTNCAAGAGGAAACATACACACTNATGCGACCNGANAACTTNAANATGAANCACAGCNGNNTCTATGANTATACNGTCACTTTTTCAAGTGAACAGGAAAAGTCAAAGATATGGAAGTTTCGCAATCCGGTNGATGGAAGNCTCAAGTTNCCCCTNACNGCTAAGCCNAAGGAACATCTNCAAATGTTTGTGGACAATATGAACAGNCGNGATNCNGGNTGGACNGTNGGNGACTGCATAGAAGATGTGGAGAAACTNATCACATACGACCACGANTTTTGCTGGGATGCTTTGAATAANCAAGCTNCNGAGTTTGATACTGAGTTTGAAATCNTAGGNAAGAGAGTATCNCTCAAAAANGTTGAGTATAACAAAGANAATCCTCTACCNTTGGCTTATGGAAAGGGTAATGGTTTTAAGCCGGGTNTCGGACGCAGCAACACAAGCGAAGCACTCCCNNTTGANATNCTCTATGTTCAGGGAGGTGANACCAATATNGATAGGAGNAAGTATCCNNCTGANGAGAAACTCCGAGCAATAAGCAACGGNTGTCTGCTTCTACCGNTAGGACAGACTATAGCCTTTGATGGAGAACACTTCGAGGNNGAAGATGGATTTAATCANGATACTGCTCGCCATTATCAGGTAGATGATTTAGGNTTATCTATCCGAAACATAGATAAGGANCTGACCTCACTCGCAGAGGACAGCCTTGACCGTTCCGATGATTANCCGAAGAGAATAGGAANAATCAGCAGGGTAGATTTAGTTGATAAGGATAANAACTTCTATGACTTCATAGACAANAGTATNCCGGANNNCTTGAATTACGAANANTATCTCATNGGNGATGAAGCNATGACTGTGATATTCCAAAGCGGAGAACTTGCCGGACGTGAGTTTGANGTCAAATATTATCANAGCTCAAAGACAACAAACGGNAANACTAAAGACGGAAGACGCTTTGAAATNGTACCACAAGANATTGATGGNATAATGATGCCCGGTGATTCATTCGTTCCTCAAGCCGGAGATACTTATGCAATTTTCCATGTTATGCTCCCGGATGCTTATATTCGCAATGACGAAGATAAGAGCGGCGCTTCGTGGGATATGTTCAGAGCGGCAGCACGCTACTTATTCGAGAANGAGGATAAGAAGNTCTCNTTTACNGGTGAACTTGATTCTATATGGGCAAAAAAGAATTGGGANAANNTNGGTGGNCGNATATGNCTNGGNGGTTANGTCAAGTTCACTCACGATCAGATTGCGCCTGAAGGNGTGTTGACNNGAATAATAANCNTAAANGACTACATCAATAAGCCNCACANTCCNAANATTGAGNTATCCAACGANACGGTAGGNGGAACAGTNTCCTCTACNTTGAAGCAACTCGGAAGCACTGAGGTNGTTATTGAAGAAANCCATAANGCAGCNATTCAATATACCAAACGNAGNTTCAGNGATGCNAAGGANACTATAGATATGATNGAGGGNGCNTTAGCTGACAACTTNACGCAACGNATCAANCCTATCGCNGTAGANACAATGTCNCTNCTTGTAGGAGATGAAAGGTTNCAGTTNCAATTCGTGGAAGCTCCCGGAAAGACTGNTGCGATAGCGCACAATGTCAGATACAATGAAACTACCAAGCANCTCGAAAGTCCAGNCGGNACAATACAACACATGACTATCGGNATTAANGGTATCAGTTCAAGNCATAAGGCGAATGAATACCACTACTGGAGCATTCCAAGCTATAAGAGTGCAATCCTCACAGANGGTNACTTAAAGTACTACNTATANATCAAGGCTGAAAAGAATTACTCAGGTGAAGCAGGTANNGNNGAATTNCTNNTTGANNNAAANCCTCATAAANTGGAGGAGGGGANTAGCTANTNNTTTNTNGTTGGCATTCTCAACTCCGAGTATGACGGAGAGCGCAGCTTNGTNACNCTNTACGGATTTNCNGANGTNTTNCCNGGAAGAATNACAACGGATNGAATTGTCTCTGCTGACGGAGAGAGCTACTTTGATATGCTTAACTCCGCTCTTAAGCTCAAAGATAAGCTACAGTACAACACTAACGGAGACGAACAACTTCTACTGAAAGGGACACTCGTGCAGAGTCAATCAGGAGATACCGCGCCAATCGGATGCTACCGGGGTGTATATAATCCGGAATTCGAGTACTATGAAGGAGATATGGTCATATATGAAAGTTCCGGTAAGTTCAGCTTATATCGTAGGTACAAATCATCAGCAACAAAAGGAAAAGCTCCCACAGATACTTCATATTGGCAAGTACAAGCAAGTCCTGGCAGTGATGGAAGTAATGGCGATTTTTACGAATACCGATACTCNGTGAATGGCTCAANAACTTCTGCTCCGTCACTCACGGAGGCGATGAAAAANACAAGAGAACCAAGCGGATGGGGTGCAACCGTCCCATCAGTTGGAGAACTACAATACTTATGGCAGATTGTGGCTAAGATAAGTGGAACGGATAACTCCCTTATATCTTCATGGTCAACTCCNGTAAGGGTCAGTCCGAAGGATGGAACTCCGGGAGAGAATGGCTCAAGTCCTGCGTTAGTATTCCGAGGAGTATTTAAGGAGTCCGAACGATACTACGGAACGCCTTACAGGGTAGATTGTGTTAAAAACGGTAATCAATTTTTTGTTGCCAGAACGGATGCTCCGGGGGGAGTTAATGGCTTTCTCGGCAAAGATGGCAGTACGGGTAATGGTAANTATTGGAATCCTTTTGGGGCATCTTTTGAAGCAGTAGCCACCTNTCTCTTACTTGCTGAGAACGCCAATATTGCTAATTTGATATTCAAAGATGGAAAGCTCATATCTCAAAGGGGTGTGTTAAATGGGCGGGAAAGTGATGATTTCATGGCGGAAGGATTCGTTCCCAATGTTGTTATAGATGGCATTACTGGCTCGTTGTCATATTTAGGAAAATCAAAGCAACCGTTCAAATCTTGGAATAGTCTGTTTACTGAAAGTTTTGCCGCATATTCAACCACTTATATCGCTGCATATAATGCAGGAGGGGCTGGAACTACANTTCTAACCAAAGCGACGGAAGCTTCCTCAGGGCTAAGATTTTGTATCTCGAATTATAAGTACACAAATAATAATGGAGAAACACGAGAATCAACTGGAGAAGTGCGTCTGAGGTTTACCAAGGGCGAGCCATCTGNCATGTCTAATGATTATTACCCAGTGTGGGAGAATGGCACCCAAACGGATTATATAAGTATCCCTAAAGGTGAAATGGTTGAATTCGTATGCTACGGTACTATTTCGGTTTTGTGGGGTATGATTATCATGGATAGGATAAAAATCGCACAATAGTGATTATANTACAATCACTATTTACTACCTTTGTAATGTATATATAATCAAAACTTAATCACTAAGATAAAATGAGGCATCTAAAACAAGAATTTGACAAGCTAACGTTCAAGGAAGTATTGCTATATACCATTACCATTGTGGTACTGATTGCGGCATTCACACTCCTATTCCTTGGGCTCTTTATTCCTCCAGAGGGACAGATACACGAATCGGTACTTACCGCTTTCGGATTGATTCTGCTTTTTGTTGGCTCACTTCTAGGCGTGAATATGCACTATGCTAATCAATTGTCTATTTTCAAGGAAAAAGCATTCGAGATAATGCATAAGGAATCCACACCNCCAGCCTATTAATNAAAAAGCCGGCAACTCTTTGCCGACTAAAATACCTNNNTGAGANATATACTTTCCGCTTACAAATATAGTAAATTATGAGAAAAATAACACATATAGTCGTGCATTGCACGGCAGGAAATCAGAANAACAAGGCAGCGGACGTTGTNCGCTACCACACATCACCGAAACCGAAAGGGCTNGGCTGGAGCGCACCGGGCTACCATTATATTGTTGAGGCGGACGGCACGATTGTGCCTACCTTGCCGGTTGAGCA
>JAAVFD010000003.1 GCA_014800945.1 Barnesiella sp.
ACTATCGGAGTTTGGATTGTCACCGTATGCCGTTTCGTTCTACCTTCTGATGCATTAACAGAATGAAATTTCATAAAGTTCTATATGTCTGATGATTGCCGATATTTATCCTGAGTATGTCCGATACTTTGTATTGAATCAGACAAATTATCCAGAACTATCCTACCAATCATACATTCTGACATTGCAACATACCCCAGCGGGGATAAGTTTATCGGATTTCAGAGCGTTCCCCTAAACTCCCCATATCTTCCTCAACATTCCCCAAGAAATTTTTTCTCAGTGAACATTTCGGAAATATAGGAACGAGGTTTTGCCCTTTGGAATCCACTGCAAAGGTAGCACAATACGATTTAGCTATCCAAATTTTTTCGGTCAATGTCCGCATTTGTCCGTAAAGGGTCCGGTTGAGTCTGCTCAAAGTCCGAACGATCGCCTTGAATTTCGATTGCAAAGGTATATCGTCCGTTATTGACTCTACAAATACCCCCAAGATATAGCATTTGATTGTGCACATATACATTATGCCTGCAATGATAGAGCAATTCTGATGGCCGGAAACAAGAATCCCGACTCAGAAGCATAAGCATCAAGAGTCGGGATAATAATAGTGGGGGTTATATCTTCATCAAAAATCATTGTAAATCGCAGATCTCCATTGACCCACGATTTACAAAAACCATTTTGACATGCGAATAGTTCATATAGGTTGTAATAATGATGGACTTAAATATGATATCTTCCCAAATAAACAAATATTAAACCTTACTCATATGACAACTAAATCATAATTATCTGAAATAAGTAGATTGGAGAATTACTAATTGTGAGTATTCTATAAATAAGCTTTTAGTCTTTTACCTTGATAATAAAATTGGGTTCATCGCAATACTTATGCATGATATCATCTTTGTAATAAAGATTGTCCGGAAGATATATAACAACCTGTTGGTTTTCTGTTCGGATTTGTAACAATCTATCAATTACAGCAAGCGAACAACTTATAGCAGGGTTTACCTGTCCACTGATATCAACTATTATTTTTTTTGAATCTGTTGGAACTTTTAAAAATTCACTTAATATATATCTTTCTGCTTGTCCCCGACCAAATATCTGATTAGCATCAAAATGAATGGTATGATTTGACTCGCCATTACTAATAGACAAATGCTCCGGCAACTCCAGCTCCAAAATATTCTGCTCCTTATATTTATATGATATACCGAATAACTCAGTAGCATATTTCATAGTAGCCTTACCCCCGTTTCCCTCAATCTCTAACAGTTTTATAGGATCGAACGGTACGCCATTGTCAGTAAAGACGATTTTACTATTTTCTACTTTTATCCCGAAACTTCGTGCTCCTCCATGCTCAAACGCATTGATGGCAATTTCATATGCTAAATCTCGTAGTATATTAATTGCTAATGCATTAAGTCGACAGAAAAGTCCTGGTCGTGAAAAAAAAGCATGAAGTCGATCCGCAGATGCAAAAATAGGTATTTGAATCTCAGTAAGAAGGGATGCAGTTTTTATTTCAGGATAGAATCTATCCATAATTGTTGGACGAGATTGTACCTCATCTTCAATATCGTCCCATGACCAAGTGTCAACACGAAATGGATAAGTACAATTCTTTGTAAGGATTCGACAATGCCGTTGTACTGCGACATCTCTTGGAGATGTAGTAGCCATAATAAAGGATTTTAGACTAGGTTGAAAACTAACAGCTTTTTTGCATTCATTGTCAATCTCGTCCGTTGTCAGTTGACTACCATAATTCTCGTTTTTACCCTTACATTGAATCCCGGTGTAATCTGGGTCAAAAACATCCTTTCCCCAGATATCTACGCCATTTTGCGATTGACCATTGCGCCCATTATGATGCGCATTGGGATCTCGCCACATTTCCTTCCATAAGAGGAAACATAAATCTTGGAAATCCGACCAGTTTGAAGGATGAGGTAAATTTAGTCTCATAAAATGTTTGTTGTTATCTTGAGAAATAATATGGTTTTATTGATATTTGATTATTAATGAAAATGGTCGGACATTTACCATTTGTTGCCTTTCGATGAATTTTCACTACGTTCCATAAGAATGTATGAAGTAATAGAGTTAATCTGCTCAAATTCTTTTAATAATTTAGTCGGATCACACTCTTTACCATTATTTATCTTGTCGAACTCTGGATATTTACCAGTTGCCATAACAAGAGAGATAGCTGGAGAATGGTCAATGGAAATTGAACCGAAATCTATGGATCCATCGGGCCGCATGTCTACTTTAAAGGGTTGTATTGATCCATCGGCATGGTATCCTAAGACCTTGACAAAACCATTGGAGTCAATCACCCCCATCCCTCTATTTACAAGCGGGCTATCTCGATAGACTACTGGACGTACGTATAGTATTCCATTTTTGACTTTAAATCTATCAATTCCTTTAAGCGAATGCACTCCGCCCTCAGTAAGTATTGAAAATTTTTCAATTGACTTCTGAATCCAACTATCTGAAGTTACCTTTTTTAAGATAGAATTTAATACACGAGCTGGAAATTCTCTTCTTTGACCGCTTGCAATTCTAGTTTGAAACTTCTTTCGCAAGATTTCGATATCGTAGTCATCTTCTTCAATTTCTTCAACGATTTCTTTTGGAGTCGGAAGCATTTGAGAAATAGATGGAGAAGATTTGACATCTGTAGAACTACGTAGAGAATCAACAAACTCTTGAAAACGATGGAGAGAAGTTCTTATATTATCTCCAGAGGTCTTTTTTATTTCCCCGGTCTTGACTTTATGAAGAATACAATCCTCCAAAGTCAACAGAACTTGTTCAATAGCGTGTCTATAGTTCGTTTCATCTATCATTAAAGCTAACGAATCCTTCAATGGCCTCAACTGAGACTTTGATTCGTCCCATATTTTACATGCTCTATTGAAATAGGGAGTTGAATATGAGTATGCACTTGGTTCTGCTATATTTGGTTGCCCTTTAAGCCATTCAAAAAAACGCTGATTAAGATCTGTTGCCATGGAACTATATTAATAAAAGTTAAATAATTCAAATTCGATTTATTCAGGTTGGTTTAGGGTGGTTTATTTCGGTTGAAATGGGGTGTTGGCGCGGGGTTGGTTGACACCGCGTTGACACGGGGTGAAAGTGAAAATCGCAAGTGATTGAAAATTCAATNACTTGCAATTTNNTNNGGTGCCCAGAACAGGACTCGAACCTGCACGCCTCGCAGCACTCGCACCTGAAACGAGCGCGTCTACCATTCCGCCACCTGGGCTTTGCTCTGCAAAGGTAGGTGTTTTTTATTTTTTTTCCAATAGTTTGGTCGCTATTATATGNAAAAAAGCGCTCTGTTGAGTAAAACAGNGCGCTTTTNNTGTNNTTTNNGAATTNCTTAGCGAATGAAGAGCAGTTCGCGGTACTTGGGGAGTGGCCACATTTCGTTATCTACCATAAGNTCCAGTTTGTCAATGTGGTAGCGGATTATGGACATGTGAGGCACAACTGTGTCATGATAAGCNATTGCTTTATCGCGTTCGCTCTCAAGGCGGTTGGCAACTCTGCGTGCGTCAACCATTTCGCNCACTTCTTTCTTTATCACTTTCATGTGCATGGCGAGTTTCTCTACNGTGGCAATATCTGCTTCCGCCAGTTCTTTAGCTTTGTCGGCATCGAATATTTCCTTAATNTTAAGGATGTTGTCGAGCAGTATTGATTGATATCTGGTTGCCACCGGAATAACATGGTTAAGAGCAAGGTCGCCGAGCACACGTGCCTCTATNTGCACTTTTTTNGTGTACATTTCCCATTTAACCTCATTTCTTGCTGCGAGCTCAATTTCNGAGAATACACCNGTGGTGCGGAACATGTCNATGGACGACTGTTTTTGNTATGCGTCAAAGATAAGAGGCACGCTTGTTTCGCAGTCAAGTCCTCTCTTGGCTGCCTCTTCTTTCCATTCATCCGAGTATCCGTTGCCGTCAAAGTGAATAGCTTTGCTTTGCTTTATTAGNAGGCGTATTTCTTCAATCAGCGCATTGTTGAGGNTTTCACCGGCTTTNAGGCGGCTGTCGATTTTGTTCTTGAAATCNATAAGCTGCTCGGCAACAGCTGCGTTGAGAGCAATCATAGCTGCACCGCAGTTTGCCGAAGAACCAACTGCTCGGAATTCAAATCTATTGCCTGTAAAGGCAAACGGAGAAGTGCGGTTACGGTCGGTTGTGTCAAGCGTTATTTCCGGTATCTGAGACACATTCAGGTTAAGTCCCTCCTTNGTGTCAAGGTCNGCCAGCTCCGCNTTGGTGGAGTTTTCAATTGTTTCAAGCACTTGNGCNAGNTGTGAGCCGGTAAAGATTGAAATGATTGCCGGAGGNGCTTCATTGGCTCCGAGACGGTGAGAGTTTGTAGCAGACATTATAGATGCCTTAAGCAGNGCGTTGTGGCGNTGAACTGCTGCCATCACATTAACNACAAAGGTAAGGAATCTCAGATTGTCCTTACGGCTTTTNCCGGGTGAAAANAGCAGTATTCCNGTGTCTGTGCCNAGGCTCCAGTTGTTGTGCTTTCCTGAGCCGTTTATGCCGGCAAAAGGTTTTTCGTGAAGCAGNACGCGGAAATGGTGACGCCGTGCCACCTCAGCCATAACAGACATGAGCAGCTGATTATGGTCGTTTGCAAGATTACATTCTTCAAATATTGGCGCAAGTTCAAACTGGTTCGGTGCCACCTCATTATGTCTGGTCTTTGCCGGAATACCGAGTTTGTGACACTCCGTTTCGAGGTCNAGCATAAAAGCCTCCACGCGAGAGGGTATGGAGCCAAAGTAATGGTCTTCAAGCTGCTGATTCTTAGCAGATTCNTGCCCCATAAGGGTGCGTCCCGTAAGCATCAGNTCCGGACGNGCGGAGTANAGCGACTCGTCAACNAGGAAATATTCCTGTTCCCAGCCCAGAAATGTTTTAACGTGCTTTACATCGGGATAAAACAGTTGAGCAATTGCNGTTGCCGCCCGGTCAACACTGTTCAGGGCTCTCAGCANAGGNGTTTTGTANTCAAGNGATTCGCCTGTATATGAGATGAATATGGTTGGAATGCAAAGCGTGTTTCCAAGGATGAAAGCNGGAGANGAGATATCCCATGCGCTGTAGCCGCGAGCCTCAAAGGTGTTTCTGATTCCACCGTTAGGAAAACTCGAAGCATCNGGCTCNTGCTGAACCAGCAGTTTNCCGGTGAAATTTTCAATCACCCCTCCTTTACCGTCATGGTCAACGAATGAATCGTGCTTTTCTGCTGTAGTTTCGGTTAGTGGCTGAAACCAGTGGGTGTAGTGTCNGGCNCCATTGTCTATNGCCCATTTTTTCATGCCCTCGGCAACACTGTCGGCATACTCTCTTGGCAGAGTTTCCTTATTGTCAATAGCATAGCATAGAGCCTCATAGGCTTTTGCGGGAAGNTATTCAAACATTTTCTGACGGTTGAACACATATTTCCCATAATACTTTTCAGGCCTTTCCTTCGGCATCTCTACCGGATCGGCTTTGCGGTTGAAGGCTTCGTCAACCACCTTAAATCTCAGTTGCGACATAAGCGTTAGCGATTAATGATTTGTAATTTGATGTTAGTTGAAATTTTCGATCTCTCTAATGGTTTCGGTTAATCATCACTTTGAGATTTCAAATTTATATTGATTTCTATAATTCGGCAAGTCGTTCTATTCTCTTCACAGCCTCGCGGGTTGCTTCGTGAGATGAGAATGCGGTCAGGCGGAAATATCCTTCNCCGCTTGGACCGAAGCCCACTCCCGGAGTGCCTACAAGATGACATTTATTTAGCATCAGGTCAAAAAACTCCCAGGAGGTGAGGTTTCCGGGAGTCTTAAGCCAGATGTATGGTGCATTTATTCCTCCNCGGCAATCAATACCGGCNGCAGTGAGCCCTTCGCGCAGCATGGCAGCGTTAGTCATGTAATACTCTATTGTTTCCTNTACCTGTTTCTGACCTTGGGTTGTGTAAAGAGCTTCGGCTGCTCGCTGTGAAATNTAGCTCGCNCCATTAAATTTAGTGGTCTGTCGTCTGTTCCANAGTGAATTNACCTCTACAATCTTNCCCGAGGAATCTACGCCTTTAAGGTCATGCGGCACAACTGTGTAGCCGCATCTCACCCCGGTAAATCCGGCGGTTTTGGAAAAGCTCCTGAATTCGATTGCAACCTCTCTGGCNCCCTCNATTTCATATATNGAGTGAGGCACATCGCTCTCGGTAATATAAGCTTCGTATGCAGAGTCAAAAAGAATCACCGCNCCGTTGGCNCGTGCATAGTCCACCCATTNCTTGAGCTGACTGCGGGTTAGGGTAGTGCCTGTGGGATTATTAGGGTAGCACAGATATATTATGTCTGGATTTTGTTTAGGCAAAGANGGNATGAATGAATTTGAATCGTTACAGCTAAGGTATTCAATACCACTCCATTTGCCGGTAGATGAATCAAACTCTCCTGCACGTCCAGCCATCACATTNGTGTCAACGTAAACCGGATATACGGGNTCTGTAACAGCAACTTTGCAGCTGGTTGAAATTATGTCGCCTATGTTTCCGGTGTCACTTTTAGCACCGTCACTCACAAACACCTCGTNCGGTTTAATATCTATTCCTCTGGCGGCATAATCGTGTTCNACAATCTTTTCCCTGAGAAAAAGATGTCCTTGTTCCGGACCGTAGCCTCTGAATGTTGCCGCGTCCGCCTCATGGCGAATTGCCTCCTCCATACCTCGGATAGCCTCTGCGCACAGTGGACGTGTAACATCGCCTATTCCCATTCTAATAATTTTTTCACCGTTGTGGGACGCGGCAAAANCGTCCACCCTGCGTGCTATTTCCGAGAATAGGTAGCTTGAGGGCAGCTTAGTGAAGTTATCGTTGACTTTAAGCATCAGTGTGAATTTAGAGATACAGTGCCTTCAAAAACTGTAGTGGCACCTCCTGTCATATATATGTGATTGTTATCGTTCCATTCGATTTCGAGATCGCCACCGGTCAGACTCACAGTTACTCTTCGGGCGGTCTGCCCGGTAATAATTGCAGCTACAGCGGTAGCGCATGCACCGGTTCCGCAAGCCATAGTTTCACCGCTGCCTCTTTCCCACACCCTCATGGTTATATGTGTAGGTGAGTCAACTTTGGCAAACTCAATATTGGCTCGGTCAGTCCATATAGGATGATGCTCCAGCTCGGCACCGAGGGTATGGACTTTTTCAGTACTCAAATCATCGGTAAATGTTACCGCGTGTGGATTACCCATTGACACCGCCGTGATGCAAACCTCTCCTTGTGAGGTTTTTATCGGTAATTCCACGAATCGCTCTCCGGTAGCGTGCATTCCAACCTGTTCCGGTGATAGTGATGGCTCGCCCATATCCACGGTCACAGTATCNACCTCATTTGCGCTGTTGGTGTGCAGTTGAAGTACCTTTATTCCGGCGAGGGTTTCGAGGGTAACTGTTTTTTTATCGGTAAGTCCCTTGTCATAGACGAATTTTCCAACACACCGGCTGCCGTTTCCACACATTTTGGCTTCAGAACCGTCGGCATTGAAAATACGCATTTTGAAATCAGCGACCTCTGACGGGCATATAAGAATAATGCCGTCTCCGCCAATACCCGTATGGCGGTCACTTAAAATTCTTGATAATTGGGGGAGGTTATCCGGCTCTCCATCCATACAATTTATATAGATGTAGTCATTGCCGATGCCATGCATTTTGGTAAAAATGATACTCTCCATTTTTTCCTGCTCACTCAGCGGGAGCTGCGATTGAATTTTTTTAGTACGGCAAAGTTAATTATTACTTTAGGAAATTGTAGCGCACGAGTGTTAAAATTATATTGGGTGTATAAAAATATGAATGAATTTGCTGAATTATGAATATTTTTTCAGCCTGATTACGCATTAACAAAAATTATGTAGTTTCAAATTGTAAGTTAATCGGGTGTTTTGGCTTCAGATGTAAAGGTGAGTGGTGGGGATACGCTTAAAAAGTTTCATTTTGTAAGCACTTTTTAACCACCTCGTTTTGAAAGTATGTTTAATAACATGATTTTCATAAGTATAACCATTATGAAAAATAATATATCTTTGTAATGTAAAACAATTCAAGAACACTAAAACGCTTTTTCATACTACGTTAATTAGACATTCAGATAAAATCCACTGACGTTAAGTACTATGTGTAAATGATAATGAGCTGACTGGGAAGTCGGCTCATTATCATTTTAGTTACACTCGTTTACAGGCGGATTTTGTAGGAGCGGTTTGCGAAGCGCACGAAGTAGATGTCGCGGGGTAGTCCTGTGATTCTTCCGGCGTTGCTTTTGGCAACGAGCTTGCCTCTGAGGTTATACACGTATGCCGTGCCGTCTCCATAAACCACAATGTCTCCGTTTTCAACCCTGATGTAGCTGCCGTTGCCCTCGCGCCATTCGTGTCCGTTGACAATTATGCGGCATGATGCTGCGAGTGCGTTGACGGTCGATGCTGTGATAATAGCCTCTCCCTCCCTGATAGCTGTAACCAAGCCGGACGCATCCACAGTGGCAACGGTAGAGTTGTCCGAAGTCCATGTCACTGTCTTGTCGGTGGTGTTCTCGGGTGAGACGTTGGCGGTGAGCTGAAGGCTCTCCCCCTCGGTCAGTCCGGCTTGTGTGATGTTTAGGGCAATGTTTTCAGGCGAGATTATCACAATCAGTTTAAGTACGGTCACTTCGCATGATGCGGTGAGCCCGTTGGCGGTAGTTGCCGTTATAGTAGCCATTCCCTCAGATATGGCTGAAACCAAGCCGGACGCATCCACAGTGGCAACGGCGGAGTTGTCCGAAGTCCATGTCACGGTTTTGTCGTGGGCATCTTCCGGCGATACTGTGGCTGTAAGCTGCACGCTCTCCCCCTGTATCATGTCGACTTCGGTAAGGTTCATTTCTATGCTTTCCGCATAAATGATTCTTCTGAGCACGGTCACTTCGCATGATGCGGTGAGCCCGTTAGCGGTAGTAGCGGTGATAGTGGTCTTCCCCTCAGATATGGCTGATACCAATCCGGTTGCATCCACNGTTGCAATCTCCCCGTTGCTGNTGCTCCACGTCACGGTTTTGTCAGTTGTATCATCAGGCGAAACAGTTGCCATCAGTTGCAGAGTTCCGTCAGTGTAAATCTNAGTCNGTGTGATGTTCANCGTAATGCCGTCAGCCTCAATTACCGGCGGAATGACNGTNACGGTNCANGNNGCGGTGAGNCCGTTAGCGGTAGTNGCGGTAACAGTCGCCTTACCCTCCCTGATAGCCGAAACCAATCCGGTNNCATCCACGGTAGCGACGGCTTCATCGCTGCTGCTCCANNTNACAGNCTTGTCATCGGTATTGTCAGGCGAGACGGTAGCGGTGAGCTGAATTGATTCTCCCTCTGTCAGTTCCGCCTCATAGCTGTCAAGCGATATGCTTTCGGCGTAAATGATGCGTCTGAGCACGGTCACGGTGCAAGATGCGGTGAGTCCGTTTGAAGTAGTAGCCGTTACTGTGGCTGTTCCCGGAATGAGAGCGGTCACAGTGCCGGTTTCATCTACAGTCGCAATGTCACAGTTGTCGCAGCTCCAAGTCAGTTCCCTCTCCGTAGTCTCCTCCGGAGTGAACAGAACCGTCAGCTGAATACTCTCCCCCTGTGTCAGTTCCGCTTCCTCCGCTTCAATGATAATTTCCGTAGGATTAAGGATAACCGTAACTTCGCAGGTCGTGGTGATTTCATTGATTGTAGTAGCTGAAATTGTAGCGGTGCCGGTGCTTATGGCTGTGATAACTCCGTTCTCATCAACAGAAACGATTTGCTCGTTACTGCTGCTCCATATAACGCTTTTATCTATAGCATCCTCTGGTAAAATGGTGTAAGTGAGAGAAAATACATCACCGACCTCCATTGTCAGGTCTGTCGGCGTTATGACTGCCTCCTTGGGCAGGATGTCTTTTAGTCCAAAAATATTATAGAAATTTTTCCATCCTTGCGCTCGCTTGTATGTGTAAAGACTTGAATTGGGTACTTTCAAAATAGCATTTTTATAAACCTCCGTCTCAAATCCATTATCATGAAGATATACCGGTGTTACAGGATAAGCATTTATATATTTTATAGACGGACATCCGGCAAAATATCCGTCTTTGATGCTGTTTGAAGCAACACCAAGTTCCACTTCTCTGAGTGCCGCATTTCCGGCAAAAGGTGTTTCAGCATTTTTAGAATTAGGGTGAGGCTGTATATATCTTCCTATAACAAGCTTTTCTGCGGGGATATTCCTGAAAGCATCTTTTCCGCACCAAAGTTCTTTGTCAGAATTGTTTTCAAATCTGATGGCAATCACCGATGAACAGTCGGCAAAAGCCTCATCCTTAATTTCATAAACCTCAGAAGGAATAACGAGCGTGTCGCTTAAAGCAGTACATCCGGCAAAAGCGCTTTTGCCAATATTGATGAGCGATCCGGGGAGACGCAGTTCACTGAGAGAGGTGCAGCCACTGAAGCTGTTGTCAGAAATAACGGTAACACCGTCACCAATTGTAAGACTTTTAAGTGTTGTCATTCCGGAGAATACATTAGTCGGCTTAAAATTGAGCGATACAAACTGTCTGCCGAGATACAATGAATCGAGTGGCATATCAGAAAACAGACCCCGGTTGCCATCATTATTACCTATGTACAGGAATTCCCCCTCCTCATTATCAAGCAGTGTGAGTTTTTTGATATTGTCGCATCCTGCGAAAGCGTTATCTCCGATTTCAGTCATTCCTCCGGGAATGGTTAGCTCCGTCAATCCCGAGCATCCGGCTAACCCCTCCTGCGGAATGGTTTTCACCGGATCGCCGAAAGCGAAGTATCTGATGCTCTTATTGCCTTTGAACGGATTGGAATCGGATGTGAGGTTTCTGCCTAAATACACCGAATCGAGGGGACAATCGCCAAACATGCTCTCTCTGTTTGTCACCAGTGCAAGGTCGCTTTCACCATCTTCAAAGCGGATATTTCTGAGAGAGGTGCATCCGTCAAAACAGCCTGATTCAGCTTTATCCTGAATTTTATCAAGGGTGCCGACCAGAGAAAGAGAAGTCAGAGATGAGCAACCGTTGAAGGCGTCGTTCAAAATACTGAAAGAGCCGGTGGCACCCGGAATTGAAAAATTTGCCATATCAGCGCATCCGCTGAACGAGCCGTCAATGGTTTCAATTTGGGAATTGGG
>JAAVFD010000004.1 GCA_014800945.1 Barnesiella sp.
ACGGACTGAGAATAATGCTATCTGCGCTTCAGGTGAGCCAGTATCAGTTTTGCTCTTACCGTACTTCTCAAAGATTTCCGCTTTTTCTTCAGAATTCAAATGCATTCTTTGGAATTTTTGGGGTTAATAAAAAATATAAAAATTAAGTTATGTGCCTTTTGGGCGCACAAAAGTAGTGTTATTTTTCGAAACTGCCAACAATAATCGCTAAAAAAGATATTTTTAGACTAAAGATGGCTGTTTTGCTGTTTAGTCCATATTGGCCTTATCCTTAACCGGGTTGCGGAAATGGATTTTGTGTTCCACATATTCCTGAGCGGCAATAAGGGTGGGTTTGGGCAATTTTTCGTAGTAGCGTGAAATTTCAATCTGCTCGCGGTTTTCAGATATCTCTTCAAGATTATCGCTGAGAGTTGCAAATTCCTGCAGCTTCTTTTCAAGATCGTGCTTCATTTCTCCGGCGATCTGGTTTGCACGTTTAGCAATGATGCAAACTGTTTCATAAATATTACCGGTGTCCTGTGACAATTCAATCATGTCGCGGGTCACAGTGTTTTGGGGAGCATTTGTTTTCTTATAGTCCATCTCTAAATGAGTTTAATTGTTTCAGATATTATTAAATCAGTCGCCTGCGTAACGGTTGGCAATCTTGAGGATGTTATCAGCCTCTTTGCGGTTTGGTCCGTCAGGATAGTTATTTATAAATGAGTAATATTCATCGATAACCTCACGAAAGCGGTCAGCTTTTTTCTCGTCAATGCTCTGGTCTGCTTCCTGATATTTAGCTTTCAGCACAAGCATTTCCAAATCTTCCTTATATCTGGAGTAGGGGTAAGCCTTTATGGCATTTCGGGCTACGATTATCGCACTTTCATAGTTGTTTCCCAGGTAGTTGCCGAGATTGTAGTAGAGCTGGGCATTCTGCAGTTCTTTGAGGGTCAGCTTGTCCTGTAATTCAAAAATTGCGTTTTGTGCAATATTCACTTTGTCGCTCTTGGGGAAATAATCGAGAAAACTCTGCAATTCCTCAATACCTCTCATTGTGTCGCTCTGGTCAAGCTGAGGATCCGGGGAATCGAGGTAGTAACCGTAGCCGCAGTAAAAGCGGGCGAGTTCTGAATACTTGCCTCTGGGGTAGCGGGTGTAGTAATTCTTGAAATACACGCCGCTTGATGCATAATCCTTGTTTTCATAATAGCTGAGAGCCAGAAGGTATAGAGCATCCTCGGCTTCTTCTTTTCCGCGAAAAAGATCTACAATATCTCCCAGAACAGTTGTTGCCTGAGTGTATTTTTTCTCCTCAAATGCCTTCTTGCCATAGTTTAGCTTAACCATGGGGTCGGTGCTTTTGAGTACCTTGTTATATTCGCCGCAAGCGCTGAGAATCAGTGTGGTAAGTGCGAAGATTATATATTTTTTCATACAGCTGTAGTCTTTCGCTAATACAATTTAGAACGCAAAGTTACAATTTTTTTATTAAATTCATTGTGTTTTTTTATGGACGGTTCATTTTTCCGTTTTAAAAGATGTGACAAGAGGGTAGTGGTCGCTATATGGAACGGATAAGCATTTTGTTTTAAGAGGTGTGAATCCCCGGTAGAGAATATGATCTATCCGGAAGTAAAATCGATCCATGTGAAACGTGATTGAAGCTCCGAATGCCGATTTTGCATATGCATCTCTGAGTCCGGCAGATTCTATAGTTCTTATAGCGTAGCACCCCGGCACATCGTTAAAGTCTCCACACACTATAATCTTTCCACCGATACTATCAATTAGCTCCTTGATTAGCTGAGACTGTTGAGCTCGGACGCGGAATGATTCCGAGAGTTTGGAAATAAGACTTCGGCGAATTTCGCTAATTTCATCTTTCAAGTTCTCACTTTCTGTGATTCCGTTGGTCAAGTCTTTGTATAGTGTCTTATCATCATTGTTGAGCCCGATGGATTTTAGGTGTACGTTAAACAGGGTAAAGCTGTCTGTGGTCATTATAATCCGGTAAGCTCTAACTTGAAATCCTTGATTGGTGGGGCGGTGCAGTTTTACCTCCTGGAAAGGGTGCTTACTAAGTATTGCCTGTCCCTCTATGCCATTTTTATGATTGGGGTAAACGGAGAATAGGCTGTCAAGCAGAGATTGTGAAATTGAATCCTTTACTGTTTTGGAAAAAGTTGAGCATTCCTGCAAGGCAACTATATCCGGTGATTGACTAAGGATGAATTTCAGGGTTGGATTGTCCGGCGGGGTTGCTCCTTTGGATGTGAAATCCTTCAGATGTGCTACATTGTATGACATCAATGTGAAGTCCGGCTCGTGCTCTGATTTGCTGATTTCCAGCGGGTAATAAGTATATATAGCAGGCAGGCAAACAAGGAGGGCACAAATAAGTAATGCTGATGCCAAATGTCTGATAAAGAGAAAAGCAACAGTAAGAACAACCGAAAGAGGCAGAACAATCGGGAATATCATAGTCATCAGCGCCGGAATCGTTGTTGACAAAGGGTTAATTATGCCGCCGTAAGCAGATGCTATCAGCAATATAGCCACTAATGCTGATATAATGATGGCTATTATGCTTACAACCTTATTCATTTCATTCGGTTACTGATTTCAAAAATCTGCTCGCGCTCCTCAGCGGTAAGACTTGCATAGCCCCTGAGTTTGATTTTGTTTAGAATCATATCCGGATTCATCGCGCTACTGTTGATGGATTTGATTGACTCAGCCTGTCTGCTTCTTTTACTTGGACGGAATAGTTTCGTTATGCACCCATACAAAATTCCCATAGATACTCCGCCAAGATGAGCTATGTGGCCGTCTATATTTTCACCGGTAGCGCTGAGGTAAAGATCTACGGCTATCACTCCTATGATAATCCATTTTAGTTTTATATCACCAAATATGGATATATACACCTTTTTATTAGGTAAAAGTATCGTCACGGCAGTCATAATCGAGAATACCGCAGCTGAAGAACCGGTTAAATATTCAGCGGAACTGATACCTGAAAAGTAGGTTGAGTATCCGATAAATGCAGATGCTCCCGCAACTCCTCCTAATATATATAGGAGTAAGAATCTAAATGAGCCGAAAGCCATTGTGAAATAATATCCGCTCAGACACAGCATAAGCATATTCAAGATCAGATGGCTGGGATCAAATTGGCAGAACATATAGGTTACTAAAGTCCATGGTTTTGTCAATACCATTTGGTATGAGGCGGGGAGTTCTACCTGATGAAGAATATCGTGTTCAAATTCAGAATAGATGCCTAAATTTAGGGTAGCGGAGATGAGGCGCAGTCCAACGAAGACTAATGCGTTCGTTATTATTATGAATAATAGAACCGAACTGTGTTTTACTCCTTGCGTGGTGTTATTAGAATGCCCCATGAAACAAACCTTTCTTTTTCCAGTAAAGAATCATGAGAAATCCGAATAACATACCTCCTAAGTGGGCAAAATGTGCCACCCCGTCTGAAGCATGACTCAATCCAATCAGCAGTTCGATTGCACCGTAGCCAATAACCATCCATTTAGCCTTGATAGGAACGGGAATGAACATTATGTATAAAGGCATATTGGGAAATATCATACCAAAGGCAAGGAGGACACCGTAAATGGCTCCCGAAGCGCCTACTGTAAGGAGACTGTTCAAAAAAGGCAGTTCTTGTCCGGTTGCTACCGCTTCGTTGAGGGCGGCACGCATAGTATCAAAAGAAACGCCGTTCATATTAGCCAAGGCTGGCACGAAAATTTCTTTCCAGCTTAATCCCCACACAATTTCCTGCACGATGGCTGCGCCAATGCCGCAACTTATATAGTAAAACAGAAATCGCTCGCTTCTAAGCACCCTTTCAAGAGTGATTCCGAACATAAACAAGGTGAACATATTGAACAGAATATGTGCGAAATCTCTCGTGGAGTGCATAAACATATAGGTGAACAGCTGGGCAACGTTGAAATCGCTTGCCTTATAAAAGTGCAATGCGCAGTAATCTGTCAATATAATGTTAAGCCGTGGCGAAATCATCATGGCAAGCCAGATGATAAAGTTGATTATGATTATGCTCTTAGTTACCGGAGGTATGTTGGAGAATATGGATCGACCTGGAGTCATTAATTAATATTTTGTTTTGTTCAATGCTGCAAAAGTACGAAAATGTGAGCTAAATCTCAAAATTATGCTCATAAGAGCTAAAATTGATGCTTTTTTACGTTTTTTTTCAAAAAAAACACTTAACTTTCAATTATTAGCTTTATATTTGCCCCGAAAAATTTCATAAACAATCATTTATCATGAATAAGACAGAACTTATCAACGCAATCGCTGAGAAAGCTAACCTTACCAAAGCTCAGGCTAAAGCCGCTCTTGATGCTACCCTCAATTCTGTTTCTGAGGCTCTTCTTAAGGACGATAAAGTAGCTATTATCGGTTTCGGTACTTTCAGCGTTTCTGAAAAAACAGCACGTACCGGTATCAATCCCCGCACAAAAGAAAAAATTGAAATCCCCGCTCGCAAAGTGGTTAAATTCAAACCCGGTGCAGAGCTCAATCTTACAAAATAATATTGAGATTAGCTTTTGGTGAGCAATAATCATGTTCACCGGAATTAAAGAAATTATTATTGAAGAGGCTGATTCAAAATGAAAATTTTGGATTGGTCTCTTCAATATTTATATGAGCCATTTCTTCAGATTAGGCTCATTATATTATAGCGATATGCTTTTTTTTGCTCGCCCAGAATAATTATATTTGCATTGATTTTAATTAACCGATTAATCAATACCATTAACTCATGCATATCCTCCGAAAAATTACTGTCTGTTCAGTTTTGGCTGGTTCTGTAGCATTTGCGGAATCTGCACCTGACTATGCTTCATTTGTGAATCCGTTCATTGGTACTACCAATTATGGTACCACTAATCCCGGAGCACTTGTGCCTAACGGACTGATGCAAGTTGTGCCTTTCAATGTTATGGGCTCTAAAGAAAACCGGTTTGACAAAGATTCCCGTTGGTGGAGCACACCTTACGATGTCACTAATAAATATTTCACCGGGTACGCTCATGTGGCTCTTAGTGGTGTCGGATGTCCTGATATGGGTTCGCTTCTCACTATGGCTACTACAGGTGATATTGAACCGGATTACCATAAGTACGGATCGGATTATTCACAGGAGATAGCTGTGCCGGGTTATTATTCAAATAAACTGAACAAATACGATATCCTTTCAGAGGTAACAGCTACAACTCGTACATCTGCTGAACGTTACACTTTTCCTGGAGGAAAAAGTAATATTATTATCAACCTTGGTGAAGGTCTTACAAATGAGAGCGGTGCTACAGTCCGTAGGGTAAGTGACACCGAGATTGAAGGCTCGAAACTCCTTGGCACATTTTGCTACAACCCCCAGGCGGTTTTTCCAATATATTTCGTGATGCGTGTCAGCCGCAAGCCTGATCAGTCTGGCTACTGGAAAATGCAAAGAATAATGGAGGGTCCGGAAAAGAACTGGGACAAAGACAACGGTACATATAAGCTATACACAAAGTATGGCAGGGAGATGAGTGGTGATGATATCGGCTACTTCTTTACGTATGATTCACTCGCATCCGGAGAACAGGTGGAAGTGAGAATGGGAGTAAGTTTTGTATCGGTTGAAAATGCCCGTGAAAATCTTGACAAAGAGCAGCTTTCATATACTTTTGATGAGTTGAAGTCACAGGCACGCGGTAAATGGAATTCCGATTTAGGCAGAATAAGAGTCAAAGGCGGTACTGATGAACAGAAACGTGTTTTCTATACCGCTTTGTATCATACACTTATTCATCCAAATATCTTGAGCGATGTCAATGGAGAATATCCGCTCATGGAATCGTTTGGCAATGGCAAGAAAAACTATGATCGTTACACCGTGTTTTCTTTGTGGGATACTTATAGGAATGTGCATCAGCTGCTTACCCTTGTTTATCCAGAGCGGCAGCTTGACATGGTTCGCAGCATGGTGGATATGTCTAAAGAATGGGGTTGGTTGCCTAAGTGGGAACTATATGGCAGAGAAACTTTTACAATGGAGGGCGACCCGGCAATCCCGGTGATTGTTGACACATATCGCAAAGGACTCACTGATTTTGATATTGATTCAGCATATATAGCCATGAAGAGGAGTGCGGATACCCCGGGTGCTTTCAACCCCATGAGACCGGATGTTGACCCCTATATTGAACTCGGCTATGTGCCTTTAGGTTACTATTCCGGTGATATGAGTGGAGATAATTCTGTTAGCCATGCGTTGGAATACTATGTGGCCGATGCCGCACTCGCTTGGCTTGCGGAGCAAAAGGGTGATAAAGACTATGCTAAGGAGCTCCGTAAAAGAGCTGCCGGATATAAGAATTATTATTCAAAAGAGAGTGGCACCCTGCGTCCTAAGCTTGCTGATGGCAAATTCCTGACGCCTTTCAATCCTCGCCAGGGTGAAAACTTCGAGGAGGTTCCGGGATTTCACGAAGGCAGTGCCTGGAATTATACTTTCTTTGTGCCTCATGATGTTGATGGTCTTGCAAAACTTATGGGTGGAAAGAAAAAGTTTGTGGATAAGTTGCAGATGGTTTTCGATTCAACTCTTTATGATCCGGCAAATGAACCTGATATCGCTTATCCATATCTCTTTAGCCGTTTCAAAGGAGAGGAGTGGAGAACTCAAAAGCTCGTCAACACCCTGCTGAATAAGTATTTCACTGATAAACCGAATGGTATTCCCGGTAATGATGACACCGGCACAATGTCGGCTTGGGCACTCTTCTCTATGATGGGATTCTACCCCGATGCTCCGGGAGAACCGTTCTATACAATTACTTCACCGGTATTTGATGAGGTTGAGATTGACTTGGGCAATGGTAAGACACTTGAGATATCAGCTGAGAGGACAGCTCCGGATGCCATATATATTAATTCAATGACACTCGGAGGTAAACCTCTGAAAAATTACCGAATTTCTCATGATGATCTTGTCAATGGCGGCAAACTTGCTTTCAAACTGACCGATGTGCTTGAAAAATGAAGAAAAATTTTGTAGCGGTAGTCGGTTTAGCGGCTCTTATTTCCTGTAATTCACCGTTGCAAAACGAGCCGGAGCTGACTCAATTTGTTGACCCGCTCATAGGTAGCGGAGGCCACGGGCATGTTTTTGTTGGTGCAAATGTGCCTTTCGGTATGGTTCAGCTCGGTCCTACAGCTATAACTCAGGCATGGGATTGGACATCAGGCTACCATGATAGCGACAGTTCTGTGATTGGCTTCTCCCACACTCATCTGAGCGGCACGGGGGTAGGAGATTTGTTTGATATCACAGTTATGCCGGTGGTTGGAAATGTGAATTACGCTCGTGGAAATTTTAATGACAAAAATAGCGGACTCTGGAGTTATGCGGTCAGGTCGCAGCAGATTGTGAAACCGGGATACTACTCAGTACCTCTTGAGCGGTATGGAGTTAAAGCTGAACTTACTGCAACGGAGCGCGTGGGCTTTCATCGCTATACTTTTCCGGCTACAGATTCCGCTGCAATCGTGTTTGATTTGCAGAATGGCGGATGCTGGGATCGTCCACTTGACACAGAAATTATAGCTGAAGGAAATGATATGATTACCGGTCACCGGTTCTCCACCGGTTGGTCATCCGATCAAAAAGTATATTTTGCAGCTCAATTCTCCGAACCGTTTGACTCTTTGACCCTGCACGGAAAGGATAATATGTTCGGCAGGTTGAATTTTCCTTCGGGAAACTCAAGGGAAATTCTGGTTAAAGTAGCATTGTCTCCTACATCTGTTGAGGCGGCGAAAGCAAATTTGGCATCGGAAATTCCGGATTGGAATTTTGACTCTGTGGCAGCTCAGGCAGATAGAAAATGGAATCGAGAACTGGCAAAGATCGTAATTCAATCCAACGATACTGTTGAGCTGACAAAGTTTTACACATCTTTGTATCACACCATGTTTATGCCCGCTATCATGAACGACGTAGATTCCGTGCCGGCTTTCACAACCTATTCGCTGTGGGATACATATCGTGCTGAAATGCCGCTTCTCACTATCATTCAGCCAAAACTGTCAGCTGATATGGTTAATGACATGATTGCCATTTTCAATAATCAGGGACGGTTACCGGTGTGGCATCTTTGGGGATGTGAAACCGATTGTATGGTAGGAAATCCGGGAATTATCCCGGTTGCGGATGCGGTTGTAAAGAATCTTCCTGAGGTAGATACTTCCTTAGCCATGAAGGCTATGATTGTCACTGCTAATGACACAGCCCGTGGAGGAAAGTTAAGACAGCAGTATGGCTACATACCGTGCAATCTTTTCAATGAGGCTGTTGCCTACGATATGGAGTATGCGATAGCCGATGCGGCTATTGCTAATGCAGCAAAAGTAGTGGGAGACACCGCAATGGAGCATGAGTTCACTCGCAGAAGCAAGTCATATCGAAATTATTTCGACAAATCTACCTGTTTTATTAGAGGTAAGGATAGCCAAGGCGAGTGGAGAACTCCATTTGACCCATACTCTACTACTCACAGGGTAGATGATTACTGTGAGGGTAATGCATGGCAATATACCTGGCTCGCTCCTCATGATATAGAAGGACTTCGCGATTGTTTCGGTTCCAATGAAGCTATGATTGGCAAACTCGATTCACTTTTTGCTGCTCCGTCCGTTCTCACCGGAGATGCCTCACCCGATATTACGGGGCTGATTGGGCAGTACGCCCATGGAAATGAACCGGGTCACCACACTCCTTATATATATGGTATGTTGGGCGAGCCTGAAAAAACCGCCGATCTGGTTACTCGCATTCTTGATGAAATGTACACAGACAAGCCGGATGGTTTGTGCGGAAATGAAGATGCTGGTCAAATGTCGGCTTGGTATATTTTTTCAGCTCTCGGATTTTATCCGGTTGAGCCTGCTGCCGGCAAATACCAATTTGGCACTCCGAGATATGAGCGGGTGGAAATAGCTGTGCCCGGTGGGGTATTTGTTATTAAGGCACCCGGTGTTTCTCAGCAGAAAAGACACATTAAGTCAGTAAAACTCAATGGGAAACAACTTACAGATAATTATATAAGTCATTCCGACATAATGAGCGGAGGAATCCTTGAATTTGAAATGACTCACTGATTTAATGAGTGAACTTATGCCACTTGGGTATGTTTATGAAATAAATTTGTAACTTTGTAATCAGAAAATTAATAATTAAAAAGCAAAATATGGCTAAAAAAGCATTACTTATGATTCTTGATGGTTGGGGCATTGGCAACCACACCAAGAGCGATGTTATTTACTCAACTCCCACTCCCTACTGGGATTATCTTACAAAAACTTACCCTAATTCACAGCTTCAGGCAAGCGGAGAAAATGTTGGTTTGCCCGACGGACAGATGGGTAACAGTGAGGTAGGGCACCTCAATATAGGTGCCGGTCGGGTTGTGTATCAGGACCTTGTGAAAATCAACAAGGCTTGTAAAGACGGCTCAATCATGGATAATCCTGAAATCAAGAGCGCATTCTCTTACGCTCGCGATAATGGCAAAGCTATCCATTTCATGGGGCTTACATCTGACGGTGGTGTGCATTCTTCACTCGATCATCTGTTTGCCCTTTGCGACATCGCTAAGGCTTACGGTCTTGAAAAAGTTTACATCCATTGCTTCATGGATGGTCGTGACACTGACCCACATAGTGGCAAAGGCTTTATTGAGCAGCTTCGGGATCACTGCAAGAAGAGTGCGGGCACAATCGCTTCTATTATTGGCAGATACTATGCAATGGACCGTGACAAACGTTGGGAGCGCGTTAAAGAGGCTTATGATCTTCTCGTAAAAGGTGAGGGTAAGCAGGCTACCGATATGGTTGAGGCTATGCAGGAGTCTTACGATGAGGGAGTTACCGATGAATTTGTTAAACCTATCAACAATTCTACTGTTGACGGCACCATTAAACCTGACGATGCCGTAATTTTCTTCAACTACCGTAATGACCGTGCTAAAGAACTTACAGTTGCTCTTACACAGCATGACATTCCGGAAGCCGGCATGAAGGTTATACCCGGATTGCAGTACTATTGCATGACTCCTTATGATGCCTCATTCAAGGGCGTACATATTCTCTTTGATAAGGAGAATGTGAATAACACTCTCGGTGAATACCTCTCTAATCATCACAAAAAGCAACTTCATATTGCTGAAACTGAGAAGTATGCTCATGTGACATTCTTCTTCAACGGTGGTAGGGAAGAGCCTTATGAAGGTGAGGAAAGAATTCTTGTCGCCTCACCGAAGGTGGCTACTTATGACCTCAAGCCTGAAATGAGTGCTTACGAGGTGTGCGATAAGCTTGTAGATGCTATCAAGAGTGAGAAATATGACTTCATTGTGGTTAACTACGCTAATGGCGATATGGTTGGTCACACAGGAGTATATGATGCTATAGAAAAAGCGGTAAAAGCAGTAGATAAGTGTGTGGAGCGCACTGTAGAAGCAGCCAAAGCTGCCGATTATGAGGTTATTATTATTGCCGATCACGGAAATGCCGACAATGCTGTTAACCCGGATGGAACACCTAACACGGCTCACTCGCTTAACCCTGTTCCCTGTGTATATGTAACAGAGCGCAAGGATGCCGAAGTTGAAGATGGCAAACTTGCTGATGTTGCACCAACTATCCTTGATATCATGGGCTTGCAGAAGCCGGCTGAAATGACCGGTCACTCGCTCATTAAATAAAAATCAACTCCGATTTGAAATCTTTAGAGAGGCTGAGCCGAGATAACAATTTTGCGCTCGGCCTCTTGAATATTTATAAGTAATAATCAACTGTAGTTAAATGGATTTTATGATGAAAATTACTCACTTCACATTAATATCACTTTTATTGGTCTTTATCTTCGCAGGTTGCGCTGCGGAAGACGATGCATTGACATTTGTGGTGGATAGTGTGACTAACCAGGAGAATGTGCAGTTTGATTATTATTATGCTGATGCCGAGGGAGAAACAAAAATATATTGGTTATGTGCTAATAGCAATGAGAGTGAATTGACTCTCAGTTGTAATAATTCATCTGCTGTGCAGTTTGAGAATTTGGGAGGGGAGATTTCTGATGAATATAGCAGTCGCAATGGATATTGGACTGCTAAATTTATAACCCCGTACACTGTTGTTTTCACATTTGACAAAATTGATCCGGACAGCGTTGTGGCATCAACAACAGTAGTGGAAAGTTTTAATTTTATTTCTAAATATGAGGATCCCGTTCGCAGGACAAAGGTTCAGGTTACTCGGCTGACAAGAAGTTCTGAACCGTTTGAGTGGGATAATAATGTCTATCCGAACGGAATATAAATCCAAGCACCATCATATACGCACAACTGGTTTGTTTAATGTCATATAAGTAGAATAAGTTTTACATCCTGATAATAAGATGTAAAACTTATATAATTCAGAAGATAACACCTAATCGGTTAAAGTTTTTTCACTTATCTATGGTGTTTGAGTTTTGATTGTATGCTTTGGCAACACATTTCCACTCGCCGTTAAGCTTAAGTAGAAGAAGGTAGTCAGTGAAATCTATACTGCCACCCCAGCCTTCTTCCAAAACCCTGACAACCGCAACGGTTTCTTCTACAGCAAGCACATCTATTCGAGCCTTGAACTCAGTTCCAGCACCAACAGTATCTACATTATGATAAAATTGCTCAATAGAACCTCTTTCCACTCTATTATTCAAAATTCCGAAAAGAACGGCATCATCAGTGAAAAGGGTCTTGGCGTATGTGCTATTCCCTTCAGCAACACTTTTTACGAATTTTCCGGCAGCTTCGGCCACCGCCTCATACTCTTTAATTTTGTCTCTCATATCAATTGTTAATAAAAAATACGGGTACAAAATTAAAGTGGTATTAATAGTCAGTCAAGTACCGAAAAATTTTTCATATACCGAAAAATTTTTCGGTATATGAAAATTAGTGTGTTATTGATTACTTTTGTGTTAGTCAATAAAAAATAGATTTAATGGCATACGAAAAGAAAATACCTGTAGATTTGGATTGCCCTCTCAGGCTCACAATGAGTCTTATCGAATCAAAATGGAAGTCTTGTATTTTAGATGAATTGAGAGGTGGAAAAATATTGCGACCAAGTGAAATACATAAATTGTTGCCGGAAGCTGCCCCTCGGGTACTTGATATTCAGCTTAAAGAGTTGGTAGAAGATGGATTGGTTACAAAAACTATCTACCCGGAACTCCCACCTCGGTCAGAGTATAAAATATCCGAGCTGGGTGACTCACTAATCCCTATAATTGATCTTATGCTTGAATGGGGTACTGACCATTATGATTTCTTTGTAAATAAATATGGCAGACAGGCATAATATAAACGAAGTAGAGATTAAATTAAGCATTTGATACAACGGTCGCAGTTGGTAGCTACTCTAATCAAAAAGCTTTCTCCAATGTAATCTTCGATGTGAAAGATGTTGATTAATCATATAATATGCATTGTTGAAACTTTTTTAATAAACTCGCATTATATTATTAGTAAGTAAGTCATGTAAATCACTTTATATTAATATTTGATGTTGACATTAATATAATTGCGATTTGCTAATATAGAGTTATGGGTTCAATAATTATGGATGGCAAGTCATAAGATTAGCATGATAGCGCGAAGAATGGTATAAAATAATTTTCATGACTTACTCAAATTCACAGTAATTATATATGAAGAAAAGTCTAATTGCAATCGCCATCGTAACCTTTGCTCTTGGCATTACGGAGTTTGGAATGATGGGAATATTGGAAGATGTTGCCCATAGCTTGGGGATATCTGTGGTTAAGGCAGGACATTTCATCACAGCATATTCTGCCGGAGTCGCTGTAGGGGCTCCGCTGCTGGTTTTGTTGCGTAAATGGGAACTGAAAAAGCTACTATTGTTGCTTGTATCAGTGATATTGATCGGCAATATATGCACAGCGGCCTCACCTGAATACCACACTATGCTTGTGTCTCGTTTTATATCAGGACTTCCCCACGGAGCATTCTTCGGGGCAGCTGCTATTGTGGCTGAAAGGATTGCCATTGAGGGTAAGAAAGCCGAGTCTGTAGCAATAGTATTAGGTGGAATGACTGTAGCAAACATGGTTGGTGTGCCGTTGGCAACCTTCTTGTCAAACACTTTTGACTGGCGGGTGGCGTTTATCGTGGTGTCTGCTTGTGCGTTGATTGGTCTTATTGCAATAAAGAGTTATCTGCCTGCTCTTCCGGCATTGCCTGACACTGGAATCAAAGGACAATTTCACTTTCTCGCAAAACCGGGTCCATGGTTGATATATGCCGGTGTTTTCTTCGGTCAGGCATCAGTATATTGCTGGTTAAGCTACATCGCACCGATGATGACGCAGGTGACTCATTTCTCTCAGTCGGCAATGACATGGATTATGGTTGTGGTCGGTTTCGGCATGGTAGTGGGCAACAGCGTCGCCGGTAAGTTATCCGACCGTTATCCCGCAGCTCTTGTCACTGCTGTAATCGCTGTGTCGCTTGTGCTGATTATGCCCGCACTATATCTATGCTCCGCCTTCAAGATTCCATCCGTATTATTTGCCTTCATTGCTCCAGCGTGTCTTTTTGGAGTGGGAGGTCCCTTACAATACTTAATAGTCAGATATGCAAAAGGAGGAGAAATGCTTGGAGGAGCCGGAATTCAGATAGCTTTCAATGTGTCAAATGCCCTTTCGGCATCACTTGGTGGAATAGCTATTCATCAGGGATTCGGTTACGCATCTCCGGCTCTTGTGGGCGTACCGTTTGCGCTTATCGGATCAATCGCACTATTCATACTTTATAAGAAATATCCGGTTTCAAAGTAAAGCTAAAATTAGTCGTGTAAATTGCGTTATATTATATCCTCAACACCGCATACCTATATAAGAGCATACCTATAGAGTGCTGTAAATGCTTTTTCTAATCGGGGTAGGGCATCAGAAAAATGATTGCCGGGAACACTCTCAAATTCCACATCTATCCCTGCATGACTCAAAAGCTTTATTATCTGATCCGTGTTTTCACCTACTGAACGAAATGCTTTGACACCGGAAAACTTTTCCTGATCGCCAAGCAAAAAGAAGCCTTTGCCGGTCTTTGCCGGAATCGGATGGCTTTTCATCCAATTCAAAAAGCCTTCGTACCAGAACGAGCCTGATAGGGAGGCGATATTGTAAAAAGTGTCACAGAGCATCCACTGCCACAGCGCAAAGAGTCCCGACATAGAAACCCCTACAAGACTGCGTTGCACATCTGCTGCTATTCCAAGCCTTGCCTCAAGCTGAGGAATAACTTCATCCTGAAGCTTTTTCAGGAACTCCGGTGACTTCCCCTTGAAATCGGGACTTCCCGGTGGCACTCCTGGAGCACTCCAGGGGCTGAAAACACTCTCCCAGTCCATACCGGTGATTACCGTTATCGTCACACCATATTTCGCAGCAGCCGTTTCTATCCAATTTCCAAGCATATCCATAGGATAAAGGATATAAGCTATATGTGATGAATCACCTGCAGTGGAGGTTAAACACTGTAACCCTCCGATATCAAATTTCTTTATCATAATATTTCATCATATCAGGCAAGTCCTTAAATCCCAGTGAACTATAAACAGCCCTGCCTTCTGCCGTGGTTTCAAGATATATTTTGTCACATCCCTGTGATTTTGCTTCATCAATAAGACGGGACACAATGTGGTGAGCCACACCTTTATGGCGAAACGCTTCGCGGACGTATATGTTCATAAGATATGCACACCGTCCGCTCGGATTGTCGGGCGACGGCAGCTCATAAGTATAGCATACTGCTCCACACCCGGCATCCTCGCCATCACATTCTGCCACAAAAGCTTTGTGGCTCCCGTCAGCGATATGCCTTTCATAGTACTGCCGGTTAGCGACAAGCAGCCTTTTATCCGGAGTTACACCGAAAACGTGTTTTATCACCTCCTCGCGCCAGTACATCAGTGTTGGCAGAGCCTTGATTTCCTTTAATTCAACCATTTTACTTCAACTTATTGTTGAACTGGCGTTTATATAGCGTCCGGTCACACTATCATGATTTTTGGACACTTCATAGGGCGTTCCTTCTGCAATTATTCTACCACCGTCAACTCCGCCACCTGGCCCCATATCAATAATGTAATCAGCATTACGAATCACATCCAGATCATGCTCAATAACTATAACAGTGGCACCGAGATTTATAAGCTGCTGAAAGACACTAAGCAATGTTCTCACATCAAGAGGGTGCAGCCCTATGGTTGGTTCATCAAATACAAACAGAGTATCCCCTTGCTCTTTACCCATTTCCGACGCCAGTTTAAGTCGCTGAGCCTCACCACCCGACAAACTCGGAGTTGCTTCTCCAAGAGTAAGGTATCCCAGTCCGATACTTTTCAAGGTTTCAAGACGCTGGCGTATTGTTTTCCAATCGCTGCAACTATCTGCGGCGGTATTTACATCCTGCTCCATAAGCTGAGGCAGAGAGAAAGAGCCATGTTTTGTTTCACACTTCACATCCCATGCTTCCGGGGCATAACGAGAGCCGCCACATAGCGGACAAGGAATTTCTACATCGGGGAGAAACTGCACGTCAAGGCTTATTTCACCCGTTCCGTCACACTCAGGGCATCTGAGATTGCCTGTATTGTAAGAAAAATCACCTGCTTTATATCCACGCTCCTTTGACACCGGCTGCTTGGCGTAAATCTTGCGGAGCTCATCGTGAACATTAGCATATGTCGCTACTGTGGAGCGCACATTCGCACCGATTGGAGTGGAATCGATAAGTTTCACATTTTTAATACCATCGGCAGCAACAGATGACACATGTTCCGGTAATTTTTCACCGCTTATTTTTGCCATAAGTGCGGGCACGAGACTTTCCAGCACTACTGTTGTTTTTCCTGAACCCGACATTCCTGTCACCACTGTCAATCGTCCTCTGGGCACCCTGAGCGTCAGAGGACGTACGGTGTGCAGTCCTGTCATAGCCATCTCTATTGCACCTGAATCAAACATTTCATCGGGTTTTATCTCCGGTCGAATCCGTTTATCCTCTTTACCGGCGAGAAACGGACCGATCATTGATGCCGGATTGCGTTCTATCTCTGATATTGTTCCCTCAGCTATAATTCTTCCACCGTTAGCACCAGCTTCCGGTCCAAGTTCCACCACCCAGTTAGCCTCTTTGAGAATCTGGGTATCATGGTCCACAAGCACAACCGAATTGCCATCATGCACCAAATCATGCATCACTCCCGTCAGACCCTTGATATTTGCCGGATGCAGACCGATAGAAGGCTCATCAAGCACATATAGTACTCCGGTAGTACGGTTTCTCACCACCCTCGCTAGCTGCATACGCTGGCGCTCACCGGTAGAGAGTGTAGAGGAAGAACGGTCAAGGGTCAGATATCCCAGACCAAGTTCCATTAGGCGGGTAGCCGTAAGCATGAATGACTCGATTATACTTTTTGCCATAGAGCGCATATCCACAGGCAGTGATGAGGGAACTTGGTGAATCCAACCGATAAGGTCAGAAAGTGACATAGCCGTTACCTCCGCAATATTCACTCCCATGATACGTGGAGCTCGAGCTTTGTTTGACAGACGAGTGCCATGGCAACTCGGACACACTCCGCTTTTAAGAAATTTCTCCACTCGCTTCATACCCTTCTCATCGGTTACTTTCGATAGGGCATTTTCAACTGTATGCACAGCGTTGTAGTATGTAAAGTCCAGTTTAGCGGCGGTCTCGGTGTTTTTTGCCTTATAAAATATCTTCACCTTCTCCGCCGGTCCATTGAACACAATATCACGCTCCTTATCAGTCAACTGATTGAAAGGCACGTCCGTTCGCACGCCAAGCTCTCTCACCACATCGGTCATAAGCGACCACATCAATGTTTTCCACGGAACAACAGCCCCTTCGTCAATAGTGAGTGACTCATCCGGAACAAGAGTGGAGCGGTCTATTGTCAATGCAACTCCTGTGCCTCCGCATTTCTCGCAAGCCCCCTCGCTGTTAAATGCAAGCTGTTCAGCACCGGGTGGAGGGAAAGAAGTGCCGCAGTTCGGGCAAATAAGCGCTTCATCAGCAGCTACCGCTATTGTAGGCTCATGGTATGCCCCGCAATTTGGGCAACGGTGACTTGCCAGACGCGAGAACATTATGCGCAGATTGTTGAGAAGTTCGGTACCCGTACCGAATGTGCTCCTCATGCCGGGTACTCCGGGACGCTGATGCAGAGCAATCGCCGAGGGTATATACCGTAATTCATCAACATCCGCTTTAATAGCTTGTGTGATTCTTCGTCGGGTGTATGTTGACAGCGATTCCAGATAACGGCGTGAACCCTCCGCATAAAGCACACCCAGAGCAAGTGACGATTTTCCGGAACCGGAAACACCGGCAATGCCTACAATCTGCCCCAGCGGTATGTCAACATCTATGTTTTTGAGATTATGCACGCGGGCTCCGCATACTTCTATCTTATGTCTTTCCATTGCGTGAATAATTTTTTATTTATAAGAGCCCTCCTTCAGTACTTTCGGCAGAGCTGTCATATCTATTTTGCCTCGGTGTGTGAGAGGAAGCGCCTTGACTTCGACAAAAAACTCAGGCACCATGAAGTCAGTGAGTTTTGATTTAAGATACTCCTTCAGGTCATGCAGCGAAAATCCACTGCGTGGCACAATATATGCCACGAGATAATGCAGTCTCGCCTCATCAACGAAAGCACGCACTATGCCTCGCTCTATCTTCGGATAATCTGTCAGAACATTTTCAACCTCCTCCGGCTCCACACGTTTGCCAAGAATCATCACCTGCTCATCGCGACGATGCAGAAAAGCTATATTTCCGTCTGGCAGAACATAGCCCATGTCACCGCTGCGGTACAAACGGGTACCATCCGGCAACGTTACAAAATTAGCTTGTTCCGGTGGATTACCCAAATAGCCGTGGTTAACACCCTCGCCGAATATACAAATCTCGCCTGTTTCACCCTTTGGCACCTCTTTGAGATTCTTATCAAGTATCTTAACTTCAACGCCTTTGATTGCCTTGCCGATAGAGAATGTGCCGTCCTCCAAGGGCTCGGCGTTATCAACCCGGTAATAGTTGGAGCACACACACGTTTCTGATGGCCCGTAAGTATTGTAAATCCTAATGCCCTTGCCCCTGAGATTTGTGATATAGCTTGCGCGGATAACATCTCCACCACTGATAATCAGCTTAACTGACTTAGGTAGCAATTCAGGCTGTTTGTTGATATCCGCTATCAGGTAAGGAAAGCCGTCAACAATCGTAACACCGTGTCGGGAGCAGAAATCCATCACCTTTTTAAGTCCGCCGTTATGCACCTCCTCTGAGGGAATGGCAATGGTAGCACCATTCAGCAGCGTGGTGAAAACCTCCTCAACAAAAATGTCGAACGAACACACTGAGTATTGGAGCATCACATCACCCGGTCCGGTGTGCATTTCCGCCTCAAACGCTTCGCAATAGTTTACCACCGAATGATTCTCCTGAATCACCCCCTTAGGCTTTCCTGTAGTGCCGGAAGTATAGAGAATATAAGCTACACCGTGTGGGATAGAACGGTCGGAGTAAGACCTTTCGGCAGGAGTTGCATCCTCGCAGTATTCATCGGTAATAACAAGTTTCACACCAGCGGTCTTCATCATATAATCAATGCGATCTTTAGGCAGAAAAGGCTCGACGGGCACGTAAGCAGCACCGCTTTTAAGCACCGCAAGCATAGCTGCAATCTGCTCCGCTCCATGGTGCATCACTATCCCTACAAATTCAGGTTTACGCTCATAGAATTTGGTAAGAATTGAATCCACCATTCCGTCCAGCTGCGAATAACTGATTGTGCGGTTATCCTCAACTATCGCCGGGCTGTCCGGATATTTCTGCACCATATCCCTGAAGCCCGAGTATATTGTATTCTTATTCATATATATTTGTATAATCTCATACTTTATAAGCGATTGCATTCCTCTATTGTTCGCTGTGTTTTGAACAAAATTGCAATTATGATTATTATAATGAAAATGAGTATAATACAAACTAAAAATAAAAGACATGAAAAGATTACTATTAATTTTGGCTATTATTACCGGATTCTTTTCGGTTTCAGCACGAGACAATTACTCCCACGATGTTAATATCCTGCCGATAGCTGCAAAAACCGATCTCAAAAATAATTTCAAAGCTGATGTAAGCCACATTAAAATAGATAAAGATTGGGGACGTATAAGCGAGTACGATGTTGTTCTGACCGACGGTACTGAAATAACTTATGACCGCAACGGCAACTGGAAAGATATAGAGATGCGTCGCGACCGCTCTGTTCCCGCCGCTTACATTCCTGCCGCGATAGCCTCATTTGTTAAGCAAAACCAAAAAAGTGCTGTTATCACCGGCATAGAAAAAAAGAAATCAGGTTACGATGTAGAACTATCAAACGGAATAGAAATGAAATTCAATTCAGCGGGCAAGTTCCTCAGATACGACGACTGAGTCTGAACAGGCTCTAAGAATCTTATTGTCCCGGTGCCGATGAAGTTTATTTCACGGCAACCGGGATTTTTGCATCATAGCTAAATTTTGACCTAATCCACGCAATGGAGAGCCTACTGAAGAATATCTCTTTGACGAAGTGATGTATAAGGAACGATTCACGAAAGAACGCACGGATGCATGGATTAATAGTATCAGATCCATTTTGTGTAAAATTGATACAACCGTATCAAGTTGGAAGGATTTGAACTATCAGGCATTCGCTGTCGTATTTCTTAAAAAAAATCACAAATCTAAAAGGTTAGATGACTTTTTTGGGTAACTAAACGAATATTATATTTGGGGATTATAGACAAATATAATAAAACAGGCCAGTTATACATTTTGATTGAAAATACAATCTTAGTTATATCAGGATTTTCGTTAACTTTGCACTATGAATCAAGAGAATCAAAACGTTGAGCACAAGCGTATATGGAAAGACGAATACCTTAAATGGGTATCCGGATTCGCTAACGCCCAGGGTGGAAAGATTTATATTGGTATCGATGATGACTTGACCGTGGTTGGCGTAGAGAATCTTCATAGGCAGTTGGAGGATATTCCTAACAAGATTATCAATAATACCGGTGTATTTCCAGAGACCAATCATCTTACGGTGGATGGTAAAGACGTTATTGAGATTGTCATCGAACCCTGTGGAATGCCTATNTCTTATCGNGGCGTTTATTACTATCGTAGTGGCGCGACTAAACAAGAGTTTCGCGGGGCTGCTCTTCATCAGTTTCTCCTGAAAAAGATGGGATTGAATTGGGAGGACATTCCTTGTGATGGAATTACGCTGGATGATATTGATGACGGTGCAATTCAATATTTCTTGGATCATGCTATCGGTGAGGGTCGTATGGAACCCGAATCGCGTAAGTCCTCCAAAGAGGATGTTTTGTNCAATTTAGGTCTTATTAAGGATGGTATTCCCACAAANGGCGCAGTTCTNCTGTTTGGNAAANATCCTCAACGNAGNTTTGTNACNTCCAGTTTNAAGATTGGCAGNTTTGGTGCNGATGANGCAGACTTGTTAAGCCAAGACCAAATAGAAGGNAATCTTATTCAAATGACNGATAAGATAATGCAGGTATTAAGCAGCAAGTATCTTATCCGNCCGATACATTACGAGGGATTGCAACGNAANGANCCNTTGGAAATTCCNGAAGATGCNCTTCGTGAAATAATCTTCAACAGTATAGTCCACAAATTNCANTTCGGTACGTGGAATCAGATGAGTATCTATGATGACCATATTCGTTTGTGGAATGAAGGTGTANTGCCGGAANATTATACCNTAGAAACTCTNATGAGTAANCATACNTCTAANCCNCGTAATCCNAAGATGGCTCAGGTCTTCTACCGTGCCGGATTCATTGAGGCATGGGGACGTGGTTATGAAAAGATAATGAAGGCTTTCGATAAAGCTAATCTTAAGCGTCCGGAATTCACAGTAGAGCAAGGTGGTGTCACAGCCGTGATTTATCGTGAAATTTTCATGTCTGTCAGGGGTTATCAAAACCGAACCAGAACCGAACCAGAACCGATACAAACCAAACAAGATACCCAGAAAGGTTCAGAGAAAGGTTCAGAGAAAGGTTCAGAGAAAGGTTCAGAGAAAAGTTCAGAGAAAAGTTCAAAGAAAACACGTGACAGAATAGTCTGCGAAATGAAGGAGAATCCGTCGGTGACTATTAATGAACTCGCTACAATGCTTTCTATCTCCGATCGAGCCGTCTCCAAACATCTCAAGAAATTGCAAGAAGGAGGTATTATTAAACGTGTGGGCGCAGATCGTGGAGGCTCTTGGGAGGTAATCAATCATTCATCTTAGGGTTGCATTTCTTCGATAGAACTCAATTTTAGGTTTCGAATAGTTGACTTTTTTGGTAACTTTGCACCCATGGCAAAGAAAGAAAAGGTACTGAGTTTATTAATTACTCTATTGATGCTCATTGCAGCGGCTATTACAGTTAATAAGGCTGTGTTCGGGCATAGGATAGGCGGAGCATCAGCTTCTGTTGTAAACAATGTTTCAGTCGGAGATACCATAACGGAAGTCGCCGAAGGCAAAACAGTTATTCACACCGCGACCCTGCCGGGAACCATCAGCGGCTATGCAGGGCCGGTGCCACTTGACATATACATTGAGAATGGGAAAATCACCGATATCAAGGCGCTTCCAAATGCCGAAAGTCCGTCGTTTTTCAACCGTGCCTTGACACTGTTAAACAGTTGGATTGGTAAGACACCGGAGGAAGCCCTTCAAATCAAAGTTGATGCAGTGAGTGGTGCTACTTACTCATCGGAGGCTATAATAAATAATGTAAACGCAGGACTCACTTACTATCGGGGAATCGACAGCCGGCCTGTGTCCGGAACGCCTTGGAAAATATGGATAGCTTTTGCCGTTACACTTGCCGCTTGCATTGTGCCTCTGTTTGTAAAAAATAAAATTTACCATAATGTGCAGATGGTTGCCAATGTGATTGTTCTTGGTTTTTGGTGCGGACAATTTCTCGATTACTCTCTGATAATCAAATATATTTCCGGTGGATTTGTAATGCCGGCAGGACTTGTGGCAATAGCCATGCTTGTAGCCGCTTTCATCTATCCCTTGTTTGGCAAACCGCAGCACTACTGCACCCATATATGCCCCCTCGGGTCGGCTCAGCAACTCATGGGGCAGATTTGCGGGTACAAGATACATCTGTCTGCGAGAGTTATTAATGGTCTTGATGTTTTCAGGAAGATTCTCTGGGCGGCTCTTATGCTATTGCTTTGGAGTGACTGCCTCACCGGATGGATGGATCTGGAACTTTTTCAGGCATTTCAGTTTGAATCCGCACCATGGTGGATTATAGCTGTAGCAGTTGCATTCATTATTCTCTCAGCGGTAATATCGCGTCCTTATTGCCGATTTGTCTGCCCTACAGGATCGCTTTTCAAACGTGCTGAAAACATTGGGTAAACCTAAAACACAACAGATGATAAACATATTTTATTCAACGATATGAAAAATTCAACTTATCTAATAATTCTCCTTGCTTTAGGACTCGTTTTTACATCATATAAATGGATAAGCACTTCTTCACAGACTAACGATGAACAGACTCGGAACACTACCATTGCCGACATCATGAGCCGCACGAGCGTAAGGTCATACTCCGGAAAGGAGGTTGAAAGTGAAAAAATTGATACTCTGCTTCGGGCTGCAATGGCAGCCCCTACAGCAGGCAACAAACAGCCCTGGCGATTCATTGTTATAAATGATAAAGCTGTCCTTAACGCCATTGGCACAAATTTCCATTCCATGACAATGGCTAAAGAAGCATCTGTGGCTGTGGTGATGTGCGGTGACACAACCGCTACATTCAAGGGTGATGCACAAGCATATTGGGTTCAGGATGTGTCTGCCGCATCAGAAAACCTTCTCCTCGCCGCCCATGCCATGGGGCTCGGTGCTGTTTGGTGTGGCATCTATCCACAGCAGGATAGGGTAATGCAGTTTTCACAAATGCTTGGTCTGCCTGAAAATATTATTCCTATGGCTTGTATCTGCATAGGTTATCCTGCCGGTGAAACCACACCTAAAGATAAATGGAAACCGGAGAATATTCACTACAACACATGGGATAGTGTGGCTACCAAACTGCCGGAAGCTAAAGAAAAGACATTCTCTGAATTTGATGTTACTAAACAGTGGAGTGAAAATCCGTTCAATTTCTTCAGAGGGGACGGTCTGCTCCTTGCCGCCGGCAATCGTGAGAATAACAACGCCATGACCATAGGCTGGGGAGCATTAGGCAATATTTGGCAGAGAGATGCATCTACTGTTACGGTATATGTAGCTGAAGGACGTTACACATATCAGTTTATGGAGAATAGTAAATATTTTACTGTCATGCAGTTTGACCGGGAGCACTCCAATGTGCTATCATATATGGGCAGCCATTCCGGAAGAGACGGTGACAAGGCTGCCGCACTCGGACTCCACACCCTCTATACCGAACACGGAACTCCATACTATGCCGAAGCAACACTTGTGCTTGAATGTGAATTGCTCTATCACTATAAGTTCCTGCCCGAAGGCATGAACGCTGACATTCAGCGCTTCTACAGCAATTTCCCCGCCGGGGTTCATCATCAGTACATCGGCAAAATTGTTAAGGCACTCCGCAAATAACACAAACACCGGAACCAGACTCAGATATAAGCCGGTTACAATTAATTGAACAAGATAATGAGGTTGAATAAAGTACACCACATAGCTATCATAGCATCAGACTATGCACGCAGTCTTGACTTTTACACCGGAGTGCTTGGTCTGTCCATTATTTCTGAAAATTACCGACCGGAGCGTGACTCATATAAAACTGATTTGGCTCTGAACGGAAACTATATCATCGAACTCTTCTCTTTTCCCAATCCACCGGCTCGGTTAAGTCACCCCGAAGCAACAGGATTGCGTCATCTGGCATTTGAGGTTGATGACATCAACAAGGCTGTTGAAGAATTAGATGCCAAAGGCATTGACCATGAACAGCTCCGAACCGATGAATACACCGGTAAGCGTTTTATATTCTTTCAGGACCCGGATGGACTTCCCATTGAGTTTTACGAAAAATAGCGAATAAAGAACCTACGTGAAATCATTAAATATTTTCGATGAATAGTTGCGATTATTTTTTAACTTTGCGAAATAACGGTGACTTTATGAGTGTTAAGCACTCATGTTCATTGGTGTAATTGGCTAATGCCATAAAAATATTAGGAAATGATAATAGTTGTATTCTGCATTATAGCTCTGCTGTTCACATTAGCTGACGTATATATCGTGGTGTCTGTGCTCCACCACACTTCTTGGTTTGCCAAGGTATGGTTATTTATTCCTCCGTTGGCATATTGGGCGTTGATTTTATGGATGTTTATAACAGGTGACACACGACAGATGACTCTAAACAGTGTCATGTGGTTTACCATAGGACTTGTGTTGCCTACTCTGGTTTTCACCCTTTTATCTATCATAGGCAAGGAGTTGGGTAGGGCATGGCATCCGTTCTATCCTATTTTCACCGGTATAGGTATTTGTGTTGCAGTTGCTTGGCTTTTCATTTTCATATTCGGTTCGGTGTTTGGGTGGCGACGTCTGGAAGTGAAGAACATGGACATTACTTTATCCAATCTGCCTGAAAATTTCAATGGCTATCGTATAGTTCAGCTTTCTGACCTTCATATCGGATTATATGAAATAGTACCGGATGCTCTGTCACGAATTGTTAAGAGAGTTAATTCTCTTAACCCCGATTTGATAGTATTTACAGGTGATCTTGTCAATATATCGCCTGAAGAGGTTGTTCCGTTTGCAGAAATGCTCAGTCAACTGAATGCAACCGACGGTGTAATTTCCATTCTCGGAAATCACGATTACTGCGTTTATAAGAAATATAGGGAAGGGGAGAATCCGGATAGTGCTCTGGCAATAGTCATAGAAGCTGAAGATTCTATTGGATGGAATTTGCTTCGCAATGAATCGGTGCAGATTGTGCGAGGAAACGACAGCATAGCTGTTGTAGGTATTGACTATACCGGTGGCAAGGATTTCCCGGACAAATCGGATTTAAGGAAAGCTATGGAGAAAATTCCTGAAAATGAGTGTACTATTCTACTTTGTCATGATCCATCCTATTGGCGTAAGGAAGTATTGCTAACCACCGAAATTCCACTGATGCTTGCAGGACATACCCATGGAATGCAATTTCAGATGGGTAATTTTTCTCCGGCATCATGGATATATCCCGAATGGAACGGGATTTACGCGGAGAAAGACAGGTATCTGAACGTTAATACCGGAGTTGGAGGCAATTTTGCATTCAGATTTGGAGTATATCCTACTATTGATGTGCTGACTCTTCATAGTCCTGAAAGTAGTGTGCCAAACGAAACAAATTCTTAAGGGCTTAGGGGTATAATAACTATTTTAAGCGAAAAAAGCAGCCTTAGGGCTGCTCTTTGGCGGAAAAGCAGGGATTCGAACCCTGGGTACCCGTAAAGGTACAACGGTTTTCGAGACCGTCCCGATCGACCACTCCGGCACTTTTCCGATGATGCAAAGTTAGTAAGTTTTTTATTTCAAAAGTGAGTTATCCTTGATTTTATTTTACGAGCTCGGTGAGGAGACGGTTGAAGGTGTGGTCAAGGTCAAAGGTTATGCCGGGATGAGGTCGGGAGGTCTGCACACAGGTGCTTTTAACTGCGGTGAGCCATCTGAACCGTTCTTCAACAGGCATTTCCTTGAATTTGCCGATGCCCTCAATCTGCATCAAACCTCCAAGCCTCTGGAGGTTTGCAAGAATGAGAAAGTAAGGGTTTGCTACCTCATCAATCAGCTAAGCGAAAGGATTGATAAAGGTACGCGAAGCGAATGGATCGGAACTATGCTCCGGAATACAGATATTGAACAGGATTACTACCGTTCAAAATATCGTGAACCCATAAGCGATCCACCGAGCAAAAAGAACAAAGAGTTTGCAGAAGTCTTGGAAGAAATCCTCGGATGGTACTATACTTTATCATTGTACACTATATATAATACGGCTTTTAACTAAAGTTGGTATAGAGCCGTATTCCTCCTTTTTAGAAGGAACAAGAGGGGAAAGAAAAATTTCATTCCCTATTTTTTCTCCCTTTAAACCCATATTTTAACGTTCTAATTTTGTTGGACTTATTTTTTTACTAATTTTGTCCCATGAATCAAGAAATGAAAGAAAAAAAAATATTCAGAAAGGGAAGTATTTTAGAGGAGTCTTGCGACCAGTTCTCCTTTAGAATTGATTTCTATAGTAAGCCTAATTTTTTTGAGACCTTTTTGAAGCTATGGGATGAAATGATGACAGAATGTGAACTTGGTCAAATAAAGTTCCATGTCAATAGGCTTAATATTGTACAGCAAAATATGGTTAATGTAGATGCTGTTGCCGAGTCTTTGAACACAACAATTGATGGCATTCTGGATACCCCGACTTATATTTTCCCTTCGTTGTTCAGTAAAGATGGTTCCGATCATTCTCCTGACCAAAAATTCATAATGTTTCTCAATCCCTATTTTATTGATATTTTTGTTAAAAACCTTAGTATTGATAACTTTATTGTTAGGGTTTGTAATATGTTGTATCGGGTAGCTTTCATTCTTTGGAAGAAAAATGTGATTTCTGTTTCAGATATGTATCTAAATCTTGGTACTCGTGAGATTATAAGCAAAGATGTTTATTTGTCAAGAGATGGGTTTGGAGGATATAATCCCATTAATAATAAAGGGCTCCATAATCAATTTTCAACATATCAATTCATTGAGGATAATATCCGATGCATTGTAAAGAACTTTTTAAGCCTCGTCAATGTTGATATAAAAGGAGAAAATATGCAAATGTGGGAGCATGTAATTTCTTCAGATTGTATTTATTCTCTTGTTGGGAATGAGGATGACGAAAGTTTTATGAAAATGTTTAATCGTATGACGGAAAGCTGTCAGAAATATATTGATTGCGTATGTGTAAAATAGTAATGAAAGATAACCATGGAAGAGTCATAAAACTTAGTTTAGAAACAATAGAAAGTAATGTTGTGCGTGTTTCTGAATTCGGTGTATATGAATCCGGTGTTAGACGTAGTGTGCATATGTCACTAAAATCTTCTAGAGGTTATTTTTCTCCTGTAAGGCCGTTCAGTATAAAATAGCTTTGTCCATTCGTAAGGGATGACAATGAGTCATAATGCATACGGATAATAATGGCACGTCCTCTGAAAACTACGAATTATACAGACCCCCATAAATTGAAACTACACGTATATGTTGTTGGTTACCCAGTAGAAGGCGAATCAATTCTCGTTGTTGTAGCAGAAGATGATAAGGCATTATTATCTATGGTTACTGATTGCTATGAAGGAGCCGATAAGTATAATCATATAGCAGCTATATTACATGATGAGTGGAATTCCCCACTCTTAGATGCCCTTATTTGGACACATCCGCATAAGGATCATTCTCTTGGACTTCTCACTCTCGTCGATCAATTCGACATAGAATATCAAGCACATATAATCGCTGCAAAGAATGTTGTTGGTCTTGCTAATTATAGCGACGTTTGGTCTGAAGCGGCTAATATCCAAAAAGAACTACTTAAACGTTATCCTCCTCATTCTTTTCGATATCATTTTAAAGGATATGATCCATTTGAAGATTGTAAATTCTGTTTTTTGCTAAAAGGCAATAATCCAGAATTTCCAGACTTGACTCTTTCTCTTGATTTTTTTGCACCAGTAGGAGCTTTAGTTGCTCAGCAAATGAATACTAAGCAATGTAAACCAAATAAGGGCTCATTAGCTTTTTTGCTTTCAATCAATTGTATTGACATATTTATGGGTGGAGATCTTGATGAAAGATGTGTACCATTAATTGATAATGATGTATTTACTCATGTAAATCTCATTAAAATTCCCCACCATGGTTCAGAACATACAGGTAAGATTCATTTAAAATTTGGAATGAATGAGTGTGAGGAAGTACATGCTGCCACTACTGTATTTACAAGGAGTCGGGATCCAAAGAGTGAGATTCTGCAAGGTTACATTGATAATGGCTCGACAGTGCATTGCACTGGGCCTGAACTTGGGAAACAGCCATTAGAAACCTTTGGTTGTCTTCATTATACGTATAATATCTCCACATCACAGTTGGAAAGTCTAGACAGGACTCCTAACACATACCAATTTCTATGAGGTATTTTACTAGTAAAGTTGATTTAATGTTATAATAGCAATAAAATCACCACGATAAATTCCAAAGAAATAAGCCATTGAGACTAACTTGTGTACCTCTTCAAAGTCTTATCCCATCGTGTCTTATCTTTAGAAACTAAATAAGAATAGTGAGTCGATTGTTCAAATAATAATCAAATAAGACCTTTCGCTTGTTCGTAGTAATCATTTGCATTTTCTGGTACATCAGAATCTTCAACAGTTTCTGCCCATGCCAGTTGGTTGAATAAATCAATCCACTCCATTCTTCGATTGCTTCTTTCGAATTTTCCCGTAAGAGCAGCCTTCATGAATTAGTTGATCATAGAATTCTTGTGTGAAGTAGAGAGTGCAACTTCGTCTCTCATCCTTCAAATCAACCGATTCGATATCTCCTGAAGTTGGAGAAGTGAAAAGATGTCGGTTGAAAGAGATGAAGAGAAAAGACAATTGGTTGCAATCAAGAGTTTGTACTTTGTGAGACATAATAGTTACTTTTTGTTAACTGAGTGTTTTCTAACACAATATCCTGCACATATTGCTCTATGCAAGTTTTAGTAATAATTATGCTATTGCAAAGTTATGTTATTTATCTTTTGTTTCAATTAGGGTACATGAAATTATAGTTTATTCACATTATTTATGTGTAACTTGCAACGATTATGACTTGTTGGTTTAAGGACTTTGAGTGTAGCGAAAGTAGAGTTACTCAGCAAGATGTGTTTTGTCCGACATTCGCATAGATTTAGACCGACTAATACACCCTTTCAGGGGAAATCCCTCGCCCCGATTAGAGTATGCATACTTTACACCTTGCTTTTTCGTTATAGTTATATAACTACAACATTGACAACGACATAAATCTACTAACGTTTACTGTGTGGAATAGGGAATAATGGGCTTGGTTCTGAAAGCTCTTACGCGATAATGAACCCTGTACCCAGAGGATTGATCTGACATCTTTTCGGTAATGAAAGTTACTAAATTATTTATAAGGTATGTCTGACTCAATTTGTTATTTTTACAAGTCCGGTGAGGGAAAATCAATTATTAGATATTGTTTAATCCCTTTATTAAATGGGTTGCATACTTTTTGCATAAAATACAAATGAAAAGTATGATTCTGTTGGTTAAGGCTCAAGACCAAAATGTGAATCAATATTATACTGTTCTATTATAACATCAAATAATTGTTTTGCAAATAAAGGAGTAGTGGAATTTTTATTGAAGAGTGCCGAATTAGAAAATCTTTGATTTCCTTGAATATCTTGATAAAAGGATTTTATATTGCATAACCCTCCTATAAATATCTTTTCTTTATCTCCAAGTGCATCCCAGGCATACCCTTCTGTAGGTGTATCAATATCATAAAAATATGAAATTAGTTCAATGATTTTATGGTTAAAATAATCATTATTAGAGGCCTGCTTTTGATCTAAAAAACTAATAAAACGTGAAAAGGAAGTTGAATTATGGTATAAATTAAATGCCATAAGGCATCTCAAAAGCATATGACTCTTAAATGAAGATGTCTCTATTAGCTTATATATACCCATATATATCCATGGAGAAATCATGGGGGAAACGGATGGTATAAAACTACCGAAACAAATAACAAATAAGCAAAGATTGCATATTTCAATAAATGTGTTTGTCTCAGAATCTTTAAATAGAAATTTAGTATTTCCAAGCATAAAAGCAAAACTTCTTTCTAAGCATTTTTCTAACTGTTTAAAATCTCCTGTTCGATAAAGTCCAACACATCCGCTGATTCCGTTCCTAATAATGAGATTATAGACAGCATAGACCCATTTCTGTCTTGTCAATTTTGTAATTGAGTCATTCCAAACAAATGTATATTTATTCTTACATAAAAAATTGCAAATATTATTCACATAGATATCATCTGAATAGAAACTGCCGTAATATATGCTGTGGATAAAGTCACTCGCTACTTTGAGTGAATATTCAAGATTATTTGTAAGCAATTCTAATCTTTTTAGGCTGTACCAGATTAAAGATATTCGGTGGAAATTAATAAGGATATTGCTTTCGTTGAAACCATATTCAGATAAATCTATGTTAGTATTATTGTATTTAAAAATACTACCATTGAAAGTTAATAAAGGCAAATCATATGATATATTAAAGTCACGGTCTAGAAGAAGGATAAGATCTCCACCATGTTTATTATTTTTTTTCATAAGTGTAACAACTCCTTTTATAGATGATAAAAGATCACTTTGACATCCACATTGCCTTAGAAATTCAATAAGTCCCTCTTTAGCTTCTTGTGAATAAAATAAATATTTAATATCTGAATTTTCGACTACGTAAGTAGTGTAAAAATATCCTGCCGTATTTAAATTTAATACTTCCTTAGAATAGGAAATATTGTTAAGGGCATTTATGTCTCCATCATCAACATAATCGTCAAAGAGAAAGAACGTGTCATTAATTGCACTACAGCAGACACTAAAATTTAGTATCGAACTTTCAGGCGAATCACATGAATCAAATCCAATAGAGCTAGGATATAGGATTTGCCCAGGATAATAATCGTTTAATAGTATATCGAAAGAGTTTATTTTTATGTTATGATATTCTTTAATAATGCCATTCATAATTTGATAGAACTACATTGTTTATATTAGAAAATAGTGGAAATATAATCGCCAAAACGAAACGTGCAACTTTCTAAAACGAAACGAGCAAAACTTCTCTTTTTTTGCTTCTTTTTTCTCCCGTTCGTTCGACCGCTTAAACACCAATTAAACGCTGATTAAAAGCCGTTCAAAAAAAGCTCAAAATCAGCGTAATTTTTATGGCGTTTTTATTTGCTCATGTCAGCAGAATTTTGTAATTTTGAAGTGATTAAGTTGGCGACTTTTAGCCTGTTTCAGACGTTCAGGTCAAACCTCACAGTTTCATTTCCCGCCAACAGTTCACGTGTTCGCTCGATGTTATTCTCGTATATGTGAACGTTTCCCAGATTCAGCGTTATAGACTTCAAAGGTGCCTCAATCTGTCGTGCTATCAAATACAAATGGTAAATGTCAGCAGGTAAACCTAAATTTGCGTCGCTGCTTCTCTGGTAAGCTGACAACACCAACTCACCATCTTCGAGCTGAAATTGAATGAGACTTAAGCAAGGTGCTTGGTTTGTCTCCGCTCCTGTTGAACCTAAGAACAGAACGTAATTTTTACTGTTGCGTTTCTCTCTATTGATTTGCTCGATTAAAGCCGGCAACTTCTCAAAATAGGTTGGATAACTGTTAATGAGAATTTGCCCGCAATAATCCCACCAGTTTATCCCTGCCTCTCTGTACTTCGTCAGGTCTTTTTCTCCAGCCATAAACAAGCTGAGTTCATTGCGTAGCTTCTTACGCGCAATGTTGTGTCCCTCGAAAATCTCTAACAGGTCATAAGGGGTTAAATACAGCTGCTCATTGAGCAAATAAGTAATTGAACCCTTTTTATTGTTCTGTCGTTTGCCGTGCTGCAATATCTTGCCGAGCATGGCGTAATACTTGTTTTTATTCATTCAACGCGAAATTAGCTCGCTTCTGTGACTTTCGGGGCATTTATTCCGGGCTTACTGCTGAAACCGATTTGCAGCCGCTTCCTAAACGCTTAACAATCTCGTAAACACTTCGCTCGCTCACGTTGTACCGCGACGACAAGCAAGCGACAATATAAGCCACTTTCTCGCCTCGTTCCCTGGCTTCCCGGAAGTCCTCGAACAGTCCAACATATTTGTAATTGCTTGACCTTATTCCGGCTTTTTCCAAGTTCTCAATCAGAGAGCCGCAGATTTTAAGCGTTTCATACACTGTCATTCAGCTTTTTTCCGTATATTTGTAACTCCTACGACATAATAGCAATAGCACCGAAGCACAAGTCAAAGGCTTTTTACCCCCGGCTTATGTGCTTCGGTGCATTGTGTTTGTATGTCGTAGGAAAACTGCAAATCAAGCCGGGGGCTTTTTCTATGCCTCCGCTCTGGTGTCGGTCAGAGTCGTGTTATCATCATATCATTAAATTGTGCTTGATAATTCAGGGTGTTTGTGCGCTGGCGTATCTGAGCGCCCCACATGGGCGCAGCTTCGCCAAAGTTTTTGCCTAACCAGTTGCAAAGCTCCACGATCTGCGACTTGTCAGAAGTGAAATAAACCCACTTTGTGCCGTGCAGCAGGCGCAACACATTCAGATAGTCGGTCAGCTTCCAATAACTTTCATATTGTCCGCACTCGGTGGTAAGATATGGCGGATCCAACACAAACAGCGTTTTGCTGTTATTCTTTTCACGCTCGAATAGTTCGCGGTAGTCCATGTGAACCACCTCCAGACCGTCCAGATAGCCCTCGCACTCATACGCGCCCGGTCGCACACGGTTATACATTGTATGTTTGCGAAGTTCCTCCAGTGTCTTAACCCATTTTCCTGAAAATAGCACATTTCGCCCAATGGTCATTATATCGACGTAACCATCGCGCTGCTCATAAGCAGCGACAATCTCCAGCACATTGGCACGCTGTGCATCAGTGAGCCGCTGGTTGGCTTCAACGCCTATTAAACACTGTTTAATGGCTCTTAAAATCTCGTTAGTTTGTTCCACCGCCGCCAGTCGGTCAACATACCGGTCAAAGTCATTATAAACGACCCTGCAACTGGGCAACACATGTTTAGTGGTGTGAGACAACAGCCCTGATCCTCCGAAAAGGTCAACAACTGTGTCAACGTAACCGGTTACCTGTTCCAGCACTTCGGTGAAGTCCCGGAGGAAATAACGCTTTTGTCCCATAAAAGGGAGTGGCGCACATTTGTAGTTTCTACGCATTCAGCATAACATTATTTTCTTGATTGTTTATACACTTCGTAAGCGTCATTCAACTGCCACGGTTCTAACTCAAACGAGTTATTCGCCATTACAGCCTCAAAAATCACGGCAATATATCTGAGCTTATTTTCAAGTTTAGGCAACAGAACCTCCAAGGGTTTTATATCCTCCACAGTCGCACCTATGGCGGCTGCAAATTCCGGAACCAGGAACTTACCCACAAGACGGGGATCTCCAAGCTCAACAGTGCGCTGCACCATTGTTTTGACATCTTCCTTTTTATACCTGAATATATTAGTGCCTCTCAGACATATTTCCCATTGCCACTCAAATGCAGTAGGCTTATATACGAGTTCCACATATTCCTTTCCCTTGCTTCTTGATGCAATCTGATTGCCGAAAAAGGCTGCACTTCCAACTAAAATTCTTTCCATAGTTCTTTTGTTTTATATAAGATCGGCGGGAAACCATATTCTGAGTTCCCCGGTTCGGGTTTGACCGACATATTGGCAGCATTCGGATATCGATGGTTCTACAGTGAGGGGTTCCGAGGCTGTTCCATGTACTCCGGGCAGGATGTTTAATGCTTTAATTATGCTCCTTGTAGATGTTCCTCCCGTTACTGAAATCATCTCTACACCGCAACCTACAGTAATGTTGTCAATGTAGTTGCCGAATGAGCATTTGCTTACGTTGGAGCCAAATACTCCGCCTCTGACAGCCATGTCAAATTGATTGTCCTTGCAGTATGCTCCAAGCTGATTACCACTGCATCCGAGCTGAAAAGTATTGCCTGAGCAACTTATCCCGAAAGCGTTGCTATAACACATAGAAATAAGCCGGTTAGAACTGCATAGATTGGCAAACTCATTATTTTTGCATTCAGTGTCCAAGGTGTTATTTTCGCAGTTATTTCCGAATCTATTTCCGGAACTATACTCGCCCAGATGATTGCCGGAGCAATTCGCGCCAAACACATTCGAGCTGCAATAATTATCAAGTTGGCTTCCACTGTGATAATCGCCCAAGTGATTATAATAGCACTCCAGACCTAATACATTGCCATTTGAGGAATAGCCGAAGCTATTATTGTAGCACCAGCCTCTGAGGATGTTATTGTTTGCTAAATACCCAAATTTATTGCCCTCACACATGTTATCTAAATAATTATTGTTAGCACCATATTCAAATGAATTGCTTACACATCCATAACCCAAGGTATTATGTCCGGCTTCACGTCCGAACTTATTACCCATACAATTACTGCTCAAATTATTACCCTCCGCATTGGTGTAAAAGATATTATTCTCGCATGACGAGCCGAGACCATTATATTGAGCATACCCGCCAAAATGATTATCACGGCAATCGCTGCCAAGTGAATTCCACATACAATCCTCTGCAAAAGTATTACCGAAACAATTCTCCCCCAGATCAATGCTGAACGAATTTCGTCCGAATGAATTACTGCAGCATCCCATCCGAAGATAGTGACCGGAACAATACATATCGAATTTATTACACTCGCAGCCAAGTTCAAGAAGAATATTATCACATTTACCTTGCAGATGGTTATTTATGCAACCGTAGCCAAATGCAATATCCTCACAATCACATCCAATAAAATTCGCTCTCATTGTATATCCTCCTATCCACCGGCATAACCGTCCGAACTTATTGGACTGGCTACCTCCGTGAATGGTGATACTGTAGCAATCGCAGTCGAAATGATTACGGCATATATTTGTGAAATCCTCGCAGCCATCCCAATAATCACTGTAAGCGGTAAGGACTATATCGTTGAGGAATTGTGCCATATATTCGCCGCCGTCAGACCTTGACGTTGCGCATGCCGGTTTTATTACATTTCTGTAGGTTCTGAAACTGCCGCTATTAAAACTTGCATCCTCAATATTGCCGTCCCTATCAACAAGGCTAAAAGTATAGAACCACTTGATGTCATCGTAATCCAAAATAGATATATCATTGTCAACAAGCCAGCTTCTCTCTCCATTTCCAAGTAAGTACCTGTTATGTGAATAGGATTGTCCGTATCCGTCATAAAGGAAATCATTTCTATCCAAATTATAACCACCGCAATAATATCTCTTGAATACGATATTCTTGAAATCATAAGGACAGTCATTTCCCCACTCATCCACCATTCGGTATATTACGCCTCTGCCGTTTTCAGAATCTGCCCACGCAAAGCGGTTTGTATCATTATCGAGACAATACCAAACCCTCCATGACTCCAAGTGAGAATCAGAGAAATATCCGTCAGTGTCACGTTCGCTTCTCACTACTTTGGCTTCCTCACTCAGGGTGCTTGAATCCAAAGCTGTTACCACTAAGTCAAAATAATGACATTCAACAGCCACTGAGTCATCATTAACTACTGTTGTCTCGTAGTCTGTTATGCGATAATAAGAACCCGGGGTAAGTTCCCCGGCATCTCTCAATGCCACAAGGTCGTTATAGCACACATCAAGCATACTGATACCACCGTCCCCGTTTTTCATAGCTTCGGCAATAGCAGCGTTATAAGCTGCGGTTATGTTTGCTTCAAGTTCCGCCAAAAGTCCGGCAAGACTTTCGGTATCTGTTATGCCTTGCAGGAATGATTCGATTTCCTGCCATGTGTTTATAGTGGCATTCTTTGTGTCGTTTGCTTCAAGGAATGTCTTCACTGTAACGGCAAGCGCATAAAGTCCGGCATAATTTTCACCAAGTGCCTCAAGAGCAGCCTTAGTATCGTCAAGACTACCGCCCTTATTGAGGATGTCTGATATTTTTAGTATATCATTCTTGGCGGTGTTAATTTCAATTTGCTGCGCCTCATCAGTCTCCTCCAGTTCGTCAATTTCCTCCGCTTGTCGCTCCTGAACGGTATTTAACCAATCTATCTGAACGGTATGCCTCGCAACCATTGTTTCAAGGATTCTGCCCTCGCTGGCGTCATACTTCTTGTTTAGAGCATCTGAAAGTCCGTTAACCTCCGCGAGTTCTACTTTATCGTTTCTATGCCTGAAACTATCAATCAGGTCTGCGAACTGTGACTCGGTAGGGTAAGCACCCTTTTTGAACCATTTTTTTAATTGTGCAATATTCTGAACTGCCATTATCTTAGTTATTTTAAGGTTATTTATTTTGCCCGTATAATGTATGCAAGGACATAGTATGGCGGACGATTATCGAAAGATTCACCCTTACCGGCCTCTTTTGTGTCATGCTCAATATACAATAAGCCATCGTTATCCAAATCATACTTGCCGGATCCAATTTTTTTGTTTATTTCCATTCTGTCATAATTGCATCCGCTCAGGGATTTGCTTCCTTCGGCAAAGTAGTAGTCTTTGAAACTATGCTTATGGCTCGGAAGCTGTTCAGCAGTCAGCGCAACGCTTTTAGTACCACCGCCGGCGCCTCGTCTGGTGTAGTCATTGTCGCTGTCATGAAGTCCGACAACAAAGCGACCGCGCAAGTCCGGAACTCTGAAATTACCGGCAACCGTCGTGTAAGGTGTACCGTTGGCACTTATCGCATTATTGAAAGTTGCACCCAGAACCTTGTAAAGTTCGGGATAATCACTCTGCTTGTATTCCTGACCGTTGCATAGCAGATAACCCTCCGGAACGTTAGCACCCGCCCACATCTGAACAATGCCTAATGGTGGCGGCTGCAAGCCGGCAATTTCAGTGCGCAGCTCAGAATTTTCCCGGAGCAGATCCTTAATTGTTTGTATGTCGGTGAACTCCTCCCACTTGAAATTTTCATTGCCGTAACCGGGCGCAAGACTCCGGCGCGTATATGCTTTAGGATAGGTGCGGTTATTAGCCGTAACACTTACATCCTCCTGCTTTACATACATTCCGCTGCTAATGGTTCCGCCCTCCCAGTAGAGCACCTCACCCTCCGGAACTGAGCGCGTGCGCACGAATACCCACCCCGCGCCCCGGCGTGTTTTGTCACCGTTGAGCTCACAGCCATAAAGTACCATTTTATCGCCGGCAATATTGCCGACAATCGCGCCCAGAGCTGTAAGTTGCTGCAAGTAGTCCAGCGTTTCCGTATCAAGCGGAAAGTCTTTATTTGGCTGGTTCAAGAAGTTGCCTAATGTCTTTTGCATTGTTCTGTTATATGAAGTTTATAGTGTAGCGCTTTGACGCTAATTTATAAGTATTGATAATTGCACACATCCTGGTTTCTATTCCGGCGGTTCTCAGTTCATCAGGAACGTTAACCCAAAAGTCAAAACCGCTCGTGCCACTGAAACCCTCGCGGTGAATAATGACAGCCCCGAAGCCACGACACGGCACCATTACCCAGCGCGCCACTTCACGGCGGTAAATTATTGAAGCCTCTATCAAGGTGGCGCTATCACGGTCCTCAACCGTTATGCGTCGGAGTGCCGGGTCAAATTCATCATTAAGCACACCGCGGAGCTTGCATACTTGCCCGTTATGTCTTAGACGGTAACAGGTATCGCTCCGGTATTTCCTTAACTCCTGTGCAAGTCGTCCCAACGGGGTGGCACCTGCATATATCAGAGCTCCCACAAGCGGTCGGCGTAACCATGTGGGGAGCACCAGCAGAGCCAGTCGCTTAATATTCACGTTGAACGTCTCATCAATCCTGCTGATCATAAGATTTCATATTAACTGTTATTAATCCGGGCTTGAAATATCCGGCTGCCGGTGTCAGTCGCGCGTTAATTTGCGTTGTGGTGTTTTCATTTGCTGCCTTGGCTGTACTTTCCAGTAGCTCCACGATTTTAACGCCCTCGACCTCCTGCAACCTGTCAATTAGTGCCATATTGGTATATTCGCCGTTAAAAGGTAAATTCTCGATATAATCGCAGATAACATCACGGCACGTGGTCTGCACGGTGTCGGGTTCCAACATCGCGTTATAATAGACATCGACGGTGCAGCCGAATGTGTCCGCCTCCATATTCACAAGTGCTGTTCTTACTCCGGCATCCTTAATCTCGTTTATGTAGGCTTTCAGTTGCTTTTCCTGTTCCTCTGTTATTGGTTTGCGCACGCCTCCACTTTCTCCGGCTACTTTTATGGTTAGCAGACTGGCATCCTTGCTTTCCATTGCTACGGCATGTTTAACCACACGCGCAGCGGCAATATCTCCCTCACTCATCCCGGTGGTGTCGTATGTGTCGCTGTCCTGCTCCAGTTCCTTGCCTGCCATGAAGCGAAGCACCTTGTCGCGGTACCATTTCGGGCGGTGCGCTATCAACTCATCCAGTTCTGCCGTTACCTCCTCTTTGTGACGGCTGACAAGCTGCTTTATGGTCCAGGCACATACTGCCCAGACGTAAATCAGAATATTTTCAACGCTCGCAGCCCCGAATACATCGCCGAACTCAGAGCCCGGGGCAAACCCGTAGAGTTCCGCGGCTGACTCGTTGCGCATAAATTCGCGTGCGATCTCGGTTTTTATCTCGGTAATGTTACGTGCCATTTTATTACTCGTTTAATAGCTGTTTAACTCACTATAAAATCAATTTCAATGCCCATAAAGCCAATACCTCCGTATGGGCAAGCCGACATATCGTCCGAGCTTACTTCCGTTGCCGGCTCAACCTTATGCGCCTTGTATAGTTCCACGGTTCTGGTGTCTCCACCCTCCCCCGGTTCCGGAACAGTCAGAATGCGCCCGTCCTCCAGCCTGTCGGTTATGCTCATTCCGTTAGCCTCTGCCAGTGCGAATACAGTCTCAATGTGTCCGCCAGTCAGCAGGGCAATATCAAGCAGGGTTTGTCTCTCTTTTGCTGTTGCTTTCATCGTTCTATGCTAATAGTTCCGTCAGCTTCCATACTTACGCGCTCACAATCAACACCGCAACCGCGCAACATCTGGCGAACTTCACCGGGCCACATTACATCGGGCTGACCGCCCCGGAGTCTGCCGGCTTCTCCACCTAACAGGGGGTGTTCCTTAATATCTCCGCGCATTGTAGTGATAACCGCTTCGGCTGTCTGCTCCTCAGTGTCGCCAATGGCAATGCGTCCGTGCTCTGTAAGCAGGTCGCCGGTCATACTGTCAATTAACATGCCTTTCATTGTTTCGCTTATTTTTTCGGTTGCTCATAATCGGTGCTGAAAATCTCGTAATCATCATCGCTCACCGCGCTAATTTCAACTACCTGATAATTGGCTTCTGTCATTTGACTGAGGGAGTAACTTCTAATGACAAGTCGCCCGATATTCAAAGCATCTAAAAATTCGCTGTGAACCCTTAGCGCCTCTTTAGTTTCCAGTAGTTTGCGAACCTCCCGTACTTCATTGGTAGGCCACTTATCGGCTATTTCTCCGTTTTCAACGCACTGCAAGCCCAACACGAAATTGACTGCCCAATCGCCGGCGTTTATATATTCTTTCACGGTGCCATCTCTGCCGGTCAGGGCGGTGCTTACAATCCTGTGCTCCCGGCTGGCTGCCGCCACTGCATCGGCGAACGTCAGACCCTCGCCGTTTTCACGCTCCAAACGGAGTTTGCAGAGCACCCAGCGCCCCTCCCAGTATTCCGGGTCGGTGATAGGCTGTCCAATCTCGTGCACGGTTATGCCGTCACGTTCAGGGTTCCCGCCCAATTCTTTGAAGCGGATAAGTTTCTTTGCCATGTGCTGCCCCCAGCTCATGGCTGCAAGATCTATGCTTACCGGTAATTTTTTACCTCCTAAGCTCGGTTGTGGAATTAGGCTCATGACATTGCTAATTGTGTGTCGTTAAGCGCTCCCATAAGGGTTTCCAAAATAACAGCCTTGACCTTTTCGGTGCTTTCGCCTACGGTCGCGCTGTGTATCTCGAAGCGCTCGACAAGTTTATCAATATTTACAGTTATGTTTCTTATTTTACTGCCTCCGTCACTGCCGGATCCTTTGCCGCCGATTCCGCTTGCACCGCTCAAAGTGTTGCCGGTGGGGTTGACTTCCGGGACTGTCACCTCCGGAACAGCCGCGCCGCTGGCGTTGGGCTTTTTCCCGTTAGGGTCCTTTTTTGGTTCTTTTTTGGAGGATCCTGTCATTTCAGCATCGTAAGCCACATTGAACGCCTGACCTACCTGTTTGCCGTAGTCGCTGAATCCTGCTTTTAATTTCTTAAGTGCCGTATCCATGCCGGAGGCGTCCAGACTGAACGCCGCTTTAATGAGGTCGCCGATAGCTCCAAACGTATTTTTAGCCAGTTCACCGATACCGGTAAAACAGGTTTTGAACGCAGCCCACGTACCTTTTAAGACGGCTCGGAACTTCACCGACGTGTTCCAGAAATAAACGCCTATTGCTATAAGGGCGGCAATGGCTGCCGCTATCCAACCAACGAGCGGAATACTCATAATTGCAACTGAAACCGCGCGACAAGCTGCCGAGGCAGTAGTGGCGAACGTTCCGAACGCAGTTGAAGCAATGCCGGAGAATGTCGCGGAGGCTGTGCCCCCGGTAACAAATGACAATATAAGCGCGCCCAATCCTTTCAGAGCGTTAAAAACTCCGACGGTGGCAAAACGGATTAATCCTATTGACGCGCGTCCAATATTACCGATAAAGCCCAATGATACCATATTGGTTGTTGTGAGTGTGCTGTTCATCAGTGCGAAGCTCACACACGCGGAACGTACCGATCCCACAATTGCCCCCCACATACCGGCCCAGTTAAGTCCCTTAATTAATAGCATTAGCTTCCAGCCTGCCGTCAGTAACGGGGTAAGTTGCGCTATAGGCACAAGCGCCGAAGTAACCACACCGCACCATAACGAAAAATCGCCGGTAGCTTGAAATATGGTAATTTTGAAGTCCTCAAATTGTTGGTTTACTCGTGCCTGACGTTCGGCGTAACTATCCATAACAATAGCAGCCTGTTCAGTGGCACTGTTCGTCCCGGTTACTGCATCGGTAAAACCTTGCAGGGCATCAGTGCCTTGTATCAAAGCGCGAGCAGCGTTGGCGTTCTCGACTCCGAAAAATTTAGACAACAGGGCGGAGTCGTTGAGCATAGGTTTGAGCATTTCCAAACGCTCTTTAAGGCTCTTGGAGTTGTCACCTAATGCAACAACATTAATACCTGCCTTTTCCAGCTCCTCGCGAGCCTGCTTCTCAACAAAACGCCCTTTGCTGAGCTGACCCAAAACGTTACGGAGGGCAACACCGCCCTCGCTCGCTTTTTTACCTGCTTTGTCAAGTACCTGGATTGCGGCGTTTGTCTCCTCAAAGCTCACATTAGCCGCCTTTGCTGCCATACCGCACTGCTGGAGTGCCGCACTTATAGCCGGAAGCTCTGCGGATCCTGCCTGACCGGCTGCCGCCATTACGTTCATCATACGTGCCATTTCAGCACTGGCGGCAATTGGATCCTCCATACTTACGCCGTACTGGTTCATCGCTGTAGTCAGAACCTGTGCGGCCGCTACACCGTCACCACCCATCAGCTTGCTGGTCGTCTGTATGCAGTCGCCCATTGCGCTGAGGGCTTCGGGATATTTACCCAGTTCCGGGCTAAGCTGTGAGAGCAGCAACTTGTAACCCTCGACAGCAACCGCTGCATCAGTACCGAAAGCCTTTGCACTCTGTCTGGCAAATGTCTCGATCTGTTTAAGCCCGTCACCTGTAACACCGGCAACCGCGCTGAGGTCGTGCATCTGGCTATCCAGTTTAATGCCTGCGCTGCTTAATTCAGTAAAGCCCTCTGCAAGACTTTTCGCCACATTCTTTGCATAGTCAAACGTCATGCATGCAGCCGTAAAGGTCTGCACAGCATTTTGCGCACCGTCAACCTGAGCTGAAAACTCACCGGTCGCGGCACTCATACCGTTAATTTGGGCGCTGAAATTGCCCCCAATATTAAAAACGTAATCAAAGACGCTTGCCATGTCGTAGTTTTTTATTATATTTGTGCAACCGTTACAAGTTACACGGTGTTACCACTATGGATTTTATTATCGGCATACTCGGAAAATTATTTGGTGCTTTCCTCCTGCTTGGTCTTATAGGTTGGGTGGTTAGTTTTTTTCGCGCTGTTGCCGGCATCGCTAAGGGGGAGAGCTTCTCTTTCTTTCTCCCTTTCGGGTTTCTGTCATCAAAGCGCAATAAACGACCTTAACTCTTACCCTCACCGAATAGTGACGCGATAAGCTCTGCCCGGTTTCGGTTTCTCCACCGCTCCAGCCATACAGCCTCGCAATAGAGTTGTGCCCATTCCTCCTCGGTCTCAATTTTATCAATATCGACGTGCAAATTAGCGCGGATTAGGGCGCACCCCTTGGCGAAGCCGTCCTCTTCGTCAGACTCCGCCAGTGTGTGCGCCTCTACAAGTTTTTTATTAGACCCTGGAAGCCGTTGAGCACTTCACCCAACTTCTTTTGAACCGCCATGAAGAGCAGCGCATCGGTGCGCAATTCCTGACTTCCGCCCAGCCAGCAGTTGTCGAACATCACTTTACCGGCTTCCACTTCATCACTCTTTGCAACCTTGGTTACAGCTTTCAGAGTTTCCAGAGTGGGGCGCTTGAAATAGCCGATATGTACCTCGTCGCCGTCCTGAATTTCAACCGCGAAACTTTTACGGTGCTGAGCCTTGAAAGCGTCGATCTGTGCTTCGGTCAAATCGCCGTTAAATACTTTAGGGGTGTTCTTTACTTTTTCCATGCTTTTTAATCGGGGATTAAATGATTTTTAATTACTGTTTAAGTTTGATTATTAGTGACCGTTAAGGGGGGCAGCCCTTAACGGCCTTGAATGTTCACAAAGCGCGGTTTATGCCACTTTGCCCCATTCAATATGTGAGGGCACGAGCGGAAGTTCTACCTCCTGGCCGGTGTCTCCCTCTTTCCACTTGCGCGTATTGCTTGAAATATGGCAGTTGCGGATCTTGTCAGTGACCACCACGCCATCCTCAGGCAAATAGCTGACTTGTATTTCAATGGGTGGCAGGTCTTGCAGTCGTCCGTTAACGCTCTGTGATTGAAGCGCCACAACTTCCTCATGGTAGAGGGTTATCTTTGCCGAGGGGGTAATACGTCCCTTTGCACGTCCTACAGGGTGACGCCCCGAGCCCCATTTGTTTACGATTTCCTGCTCATCGCCATACTCTACGCCTGTAATGCCCGTAACAGGCACACCGCCGACAAGTACGACAATATCAGCCCATGCAACCAACATGCCGTTGACCATAGGCACGCCGTTTTTAATACTTACGTTCATTGTCCTTACGTTTTGTATTTAGGTTATACGGATTTTGCGAATCCGATTTTAATTCTCACATGTCGCATAACCGGGACTGCAACATTCTTGATTACGAACTCCACCAGGCTTGTGCTTGCAACATCCTGCTCCGGGTCAATCTCTACCTTGTAGCCGCTAAGTTCCCCGGCTCTTTCCATTGCTTCGAGTGCCTGGTTTGCCACAGTTTCCAAATGCGCCACGGTATAGCTTGCCAACTGACCGCTGGAGGGGTCAACATACACATTACTACCGAGTTCCGGCTTTACGTATGTGCGTATGCCTCGCACAGCTTTGTCCATTGTTCGCACGCTCTCAATAGCTGCATAGTCGCTAATGGCGGAGTCCATTGTGTGGCTGTCGTTCATATAGCTGCCGGCTTGCCCGGTATGAGTGACAAAGAACAGATAACGCGCGGTGTCAAGTGTCTCGAGCAATGCCTTATCCACATCGCGCAACAGTGTGCCGTCACCGAACGCCGGGAGACTTACCCCGGTGGGAAATTCTTTGATCCACGCAATGCACTGGTGTACCTTTGCGCTGCTGAGTAAGCCCATGACAACACCCAGACCGCTGACGCTGTCTTTTTCGGCATTGGTATTGTCGTTAAACAGTTCTGCTCCTTTACCGCTTCCTGCCTGTCCTATTACCACGCTGACACGGCTTTTATTCTCTCCGGCAAGATTAACCGGCATAGTGCTGAGGGCAGCCACTTTCGGAGCGTACACGATTGAAAGTTCCGCCTCCTCCTCGGCCAGTGCGTCCGCCACACCTTGCAGTGCTGTGAGGTCGTCACCGCTCAGAGCACGGTCGCCACACCATACACCGATCTGACGAATACGACCGGTGGCAAAGTTCTGCACTGTTTTGATTTCCGCGAATGTCTGAGAGGCACCCTGCGGCTTCTCGAAAATTGCCACATACAGGCTGACAGCCGGGTTAATTCGGTAAATCTCGCTGAGCTGATAATGAAGCACACGCACGCCCCAGCTTGCCGCATCCTCCTTAATGCCTGCCGCCTCTGCCGCATCAATGGTGCTAAGCGGCTGCACGTGCTCGGTCTTAAACGCTGCCGGAATATCAGCAGCCGGAAGATAGACCACAAAACCGGTTATATGGTCTTCACCGGGCAAAGCTTTGGGAACATTGCCGTTCTGTCTCTGAATATTCAAACTTGTTGCCATTACGCTTCTATTTTTAAGGGTTCTGCTGAAAGTCCCAGACTTTTGCCGTGGTTGCGGGCGTCATTCTCCTGCTTGAAGCACTGGCCGTCGGCTGTTACCCATACGACCGGTAGTCCATGACGTTTGCACGCTGCACGGCCTACCGCATGGAGCGCGCCGGCTTCATTGTCGGGCTTGGCTTTGGGCTTTTGCTTTTTTGCCTTTTCTTTAGCAAGCATTTCTTTAGCCTCCTGTGGGCTATGGGCAACCGGGCCCGTAGCCTTTAATTCCTCCTCAGTGGGGGTTGGGATTGTCTCTTTAGTTTCGTTGCTCATGTCGTTTTACGTTTTTTGAATTTATAAATTATCCACACGGTGGCCGTCAGGATCATTATTGCCACAGCCCATGCCGCGCCCTGTTTAAGTCGCTCCCATAAGCTCGGGGCTTTGGTCGCTGTGACTGTTACTTCGGCAAGCGTGCCGCCGTCAATGGTCTGCACTGACTCGGTGGCTGTTTCGGTCTTATCCTCAGCGGTAAAATCCGCCGTCTCATTACTGAGGTGTTCCTCGCCATGTGTCTGCCTGATCTTGGCCTTTAACGGTCTTTGTCCGGTTGCCGGGTCTGGCTGCTTTTCTGTGTCGAAGACTTCAATCTCCGTTACAGTCGTCCCCCGGTTGCGGGTCTCCCTCGTCAGGGTCGCCTCTTGGTGTTGGGTGTGCACCTCGCATCCTTTGGTGCTCATCGTCACATGCTCCACCGTTTCCTCTCTGGTGTGCTCCACGACCTTTCGGTGAGAGCAGCAACTCGAATTTGACAGGGCAACTATCAATATGACGACAGCTCCAAATGCGTTCAAGTACAGTGTTGAGCCTTTGCACATCATTACGTAAAGTTGTTATTTCGGCTTTGAGCGGCGGCACAATACTCTCCATAAGTATGTCCGCAGCCTTTCGCACGTTTTCCAGCTCATTGCTTTTAACCTCCGCGAGCTTTTTATTCATTTCAGCCCTCAGGGTCTCCAGTTCAATGCGATATTTAGCGCGCTCCAGTTTGCGGCCAACCCATGCCCCAACGGGACCAGATACCGCCGCAACAAGCGCCGATACTATGATTGTTGTTATTTCGCCGCTCATTCATGCTGTTACTGTTTAATGCCCACCTTTGTGAGCCATTTTTTTACATCGAAGCCGGGGCACGGCTTATTTGCAAACTCATTATGACCGTGAACAGTAGCGCCGGGGTAACGCTTTAGCAGTTCTTTAACCAGCTTTACAAGCGTAGCCTCCTGGGCTGCCGTGCGTGTGTCCTTTCCGATATTTTGCCAATTCGGGGTCTTACGTGGCGGACATCCGCCAACGTAACACACACCGATTGACCGCGTATTATGTCCGGTGCAATGAGCTCCAGCCACTGCCTCGGACCGCCCGGGGCGAATTTCCCCGTTAAGTCCGATAACATAGTGATAGCCTATATCAGAAAAGCCGCGCGCCAAATGGCTTGCTTTTATCTGGGCGTTTGAAAACTCCTCACCCTCCGGCGTTGCCGTATAGTGTAGGATGATTTCATCGACCTTGCGCTTTCCGGGTATCGCGCCCATAGCTGCAAGTGTCTGCGCCCCGGCTATGCCGTCAGCTGTTAACCCCTTACGCTTCTGAAACTCTTTGACGGCTTCCTCGGTCAACGGTCCGAAAATGCCGTCAGGCATGAGGTTTAACCGCTGTTGCAGGGCTTTGACCTCCGCGCCTCTGCTTCCTCGTTTCAGTATAGCCATAGAGTGTTACACTTTGGCGCTGACTATTGCCGCACGACAGTTGGCCTCGGACAAAGGCAGACAAATACCGTACTGATCAAAGTTCACGAGGTTGCGGTGGTTAATAGGATCGTTCTCTGCCTTGCTCCAGTAGAATTGTGTAGAGCCTGAGGCTTTCATCATTCTGCCGGCATAGAACGCAACGGAGCTCTGCATATCGGTTGCTCCGGGAACTGCACCCCATGCAAGTTTTTTGCCGTCTGCATTGTAATAGGGTGTGCCGTCATATTCGTAAATGTCAAAGCCATACAGGCGACCGATTTTGCCCTCGGTCTGGTTAATGTTGTAGTGGTCTTTGAAACGCTGTTCTGTCTGGAGCAAGTCGTTCACATGGTCGGCACAGAGTACCAGCACGCGGTCAGCTTTGGGAATACCCATTTTATCAAAACTTCTTTTGAGTGCCAAAAGGTCGGCCGAAGTCATGAGCTTGCGACCGTCTGCTACTTCACCGGTTGTATAGAGCACAGGCACGCCCTTTTTATTTTCATCCGGAGCAATGGCGTGTATTGCGCGCTGTCCGAAACTCTCCACCAATACATCGCGGTGGCGCTCCTGAACGCTTGCCATTTTGTCGTAACTGATAGCGTGAAGCTCATCAGTTGTTACGGGGGTTGCCTCAGTGGTGAACTTGTCAAGACTTACGGGTTTGTCCGCATCCTCCAGTGCTGTAACAGGGATCGGGTAGGTAGTGTTATTTACAAGCACCTTGGGGTCGCCGCCAATCTCGACAAAGTGGATTACGTCGTTGTTTACATACTGGTTGTAACTACGGATCCTTGCAAGCCAGCCCCACGACTCCAGGGCAGTGCGGAACTGTTTGATCTGCTCACCGGTCCAAATCTCTGTGAGGACACCGGCNCGGANNGAACCCGCNGGGGCTNCCTTNCCTAANGNAAGNGCCAGAACATTGCCGGCGATTGCTCCGGCTTCGGGAGCGCAGCCGATTGCCACGGCACAGGTTGCGCCGGCGGCGGCATTGAACGCTACGGCCATAATCATGCAACCGACTATGCCGAGCAGCTTCTTAAAAAAATTGCTTTTCGATTTCATTGCTGTTGTTTGATTGTGTTTATAGAGTTTATTTATTCGCTGAGGGGCGGGCAGTCAACGCCGTACTCTTCTTTATACAGGCGCATATATTCTGCGGGCTGGTCTTTGCGCAGTGCTATGAGCTCACTCTGCGGCACATCGCTCAACTTGGCGTATGCCTTAGGCTGGGAGCCGGCGCCGGGAGCGCTCTGCTGTGATAGGTTCAAAACGTCGGTAGGCTTCCTCTGTATTGGCATTGCCTTAAATGTGTCCGCAAGCATCTCCGCGCCTGCTGCTTTGCCAAGGTTAATGTAGTGGTCGCGCTGAGCCGCCAAAATCTTTTTGTCGGCAATAGCTTGATCCACGCACTGGGTTACTGCCGCAAGTTGCAAAGTCTCGGCGCTGTCCGCCTTGGTTTTCATCAGCTGGAGCGCGGCGGTAGCCTGCTCATCGCTGGCATCCTCGGGAAGTCCTAAGAGGATTAACTGGTCTTTGTTCATCGCTGTTTTTAATTGTTTGTTATTGTTATTGATTTCCTCCCCCTCGCCGGGTTCATTCTCCGGCGTGGGTTCGGGTTCATTAAGTTTCAGAAGTGGAAGTACCGGGGCGTCCTCACCGGCTGCGAGCTTCAACTGTTTGCCGTCAGCGCCACAAAGTTGTAGGGCTTCATCATTGCCGCCAATATCCACAATGCTGACCTCGATAAGTTTGCACCGTGTAACCGTTGCGCGTGTCTGCCCCTCCAATGCTAAAGCCGGGTCGGGGTTTACCTCGATAGGCTCCAGAGCTGCCGAAGCCATACGCAAAAAACCGCTTTCCCATTTGCTCTCTATCTTCCGGGCAAATTCATCGTTCTGGTCAAACACCGGTGTACCTATCAACTTGCACTCTTCAACTCTGAGGTTATCAATTTTGCCGATAGGCATTGACTCACCGTCAAAAGCCCGGCGGTGCATCCACAGCAAAACAGGGTTGCGCTTGAACTGCTCCAGGTCAATGCCGGAAGTCAGCACGCGCGTGCCATAACTGTTGACTGCCTCAGTTGAGATTATTACTTCTTTCATTGTCTCATTTTACAAAATGCCCGGGGCACTTAGGGGCTTAGTCCGGAGGTGGCGCGTGTGTCCCCTGTGCCCGGGGCGGTTATTCAATCTTTCTTACATAATACCTGATTGTTGTGGCGGAGGCAGGACTCGAACCTGCGACCTTTGGGAAATGAGCCCAACGAGCTACCAGCTGCTCTACTCCGCTAATTGCTTGCCGCTTTGCCTATGCAAAGAATGTCTTTTAAGTCGGTAAGTGTTGCAAAGTTGATAGCATTATTTTACTGTCACAAAAAGTATTATCATGTTGATAATACTTTTTAATAATTATATTATTTCACTCCAACTTTGCATTGAAAACGCCCCCGCAGTGGGGGTGTTAACTTAAATTCTCTGTTGATTATGAATGGCAACTAAAACAAAAAAAGAACGCGAACAGCAACGCGAACACGCGCGCCTCCTTTATATGCAGGGGGAGCCACAGAAGTCTATTGCTGAAAAAGTCGGGGTTTCTGCTCAGACTGTAACAAAATGGGTTGCAGAGGGTGGCTGGGAGACGGCACGAGCTGCCGCCAATATTACGAGACCGGAACTGGTTAATAAAATTCTTAACAGTATCAACGTGTTACTGGAGGACTTGGCAAATGACCCCAGCCCAGAGAAAACAGCCGCCAGCGCTGACAAACTTGTAAAGTTTGCCGCTACTGTTGAACGCCTCGACAAAAAAACTTCCGTGGTTGACATTATTGAGGTGTTTATGGCTTTCAGCAAGTGGCTCCAGTACCGCATGAGCTTCGACCCGAATGTTACCCCGGAACTACTCAAAACCATTAATCATTATCACGACCTTTTCATCTCTGAAAAGTTAAAAGAGTCTTTCTAAAGTATGACAAAAGCGGAACTAAAAAAAGCTATTGAGGAATGGAAACAGCACTGTGAAACGGTGCAGGCTGCCACTTCCGTAATTATTACCGAAACACCGGCTCAGCGTCTCGCACGCATTGCACGCCTGCGCTCGGATTATGCCGCTTTTGTTGATTACTATTTCCCACACTGGACCATTAACCCTGAAACCGGGAACGCTACCCCCTGCGCTAAATTCCACATTGACGCTGCCAATAAAATTAAAGCCAACCGCAACCTCAAAGCCGGTTTTGTCTGGCACCGTGGCGCGGCTAAGTCAACCAATATGGACGTATTTGTCCCAATGTGGTTAATGTGTCAGGAACGCCGCGAAATTAACGTTATGGTCATTGTCGGCAAGTCTGAGGATAACGCTAAAACTCTGTTAGGTGACATTCAGGCAGAATTACAATATAATCAGCGTTATATTGCTGACTTTGGTGAACAGTACAACGCCGGATCTTGGGAAGATGGTCAATTTGTTACACAGACCGAAGTCGCTTTTTTTGCCCGTGGTCGTGGTCAGTCTCCGCGTGGTCTGCGCTACCGCTCACACCGTCCGGATTATATCGTAATTGACGACCTTGACGACGACGAACTTGTGGAAAGTCCCGCCCGTGTCTCAAAACTGTTTGACTGGGTGCGCTCGGCTCTGTTCGGTACTCTCGACGGAGGGCGCGGCCGCTTCTTTATGGTCGGCAACCTCATTGCCAAAAATTCCGTGCTTGCTAAGTGGTGCGACATCAAAAGCGTACACGTTACCCGTGTAAATATCTACGACAAAAACGGTAATATTTCNTGGGNTGCAAAATGGACTCCGGAGGAAGTGCANGCCNTTGCCGANGTNGCNGGTTATCGCGCATTTCAAAANGANTANATGAATAACCCNATAATTGAGGGTGCAGTATTCCGCAATGAGTGGATCCGCTGGGGTAAGCGCCCGGCTTGGTCTAAGTTCTCGGAAATTGTGCTTTACATTGACCCCAGCTTCAAAGGCTCAAACAAAAACGACTTTAAGGCTGCNAAACTTTGGGGCAAAGCCGGGACNCANCTNTGGCACCTCCGCGCNTTTGTGCGNCAGTGCTCAGTTGCCGAAATGGTACGGTGGTGTTATGACCTATACGAGTGGGNGCGNNCTCAGGNTATTNCCGTGCGCTGGTATATGGAAGCCAATTTCATGCAGGACACTATCCTTGACGAGTTCCAGCGTGAGGGTGAACTTCGCGGCTATCAGTTGCCAATGACCGGCGACAAGCGCAAAAAGCCTGACAAGTTCCAGCGCGTTGAAGCTGTTTCGCCACTGTGGGAGCGTGGTTTTGTCTTTTATGACGAAAGCCAACGCGACGACCCCGATATGCTTGCCGGCATAGACCAGACCCTCGCATTTGAAAAAGGTATGCGCGGACACGACGACGCCCCGGACGCTGACGAGGGCGCTATATGGATTTTACAGCGTGACACCCGACAAAAGAAAATTATTTCATCTACTTCAATAGGGTTGCGACCTAACGCAAAAAATGTATCATGGTAATATTTGAATATTTCCGCGCCCTCTTTTTCGACTGGCGCAAAAATCGTGCTATCAGCGAAGCTCAGCGCTCCGCCAACCTCCACCGTAAAAAATTCCTGGTGCTTGTGCTTCATGGGCGCCCGGTCTGCGTGTCAATGCAGGGCGTTAAAAAAATGATCCGCCAGAAACGTCTCCCCGGTCTGACTGCCGAAAAAGCCCGCGAAATAGCAATATTTGAAGCAATGCCAAAAACTTCCGGCCTATGTTCCTGACTCTTGACGACTACCGGAGTGTGTGCGACCAATACGAGCTCAAGCAGATAACACAGGACGAAGAAACACGCCTGACCGCCGAAGCTGCCGCACTGGAGCAAATCGGTTCTTATCTCCGCTATCGCTATGATATGACCCGGGTGTTTGCTTCTGAGGGCGCAGACCGCAACGCTATGTTAGTGCAGTGCGCTGTTAATATTTCCCTTTGGCTTATGATTCACCGTCTCCCTCAGAATATGGGACACGAACGCCGGGAATGCCTCTATAACGACGCTGTCAAGTGGTTGCGGGACATTCAGGCCGGCAAAGCCTCCCCGGACTTACCTCTCTACGAAAGTGAGGACGGAGACGACGCGCGCAACCCTGTGCGTTACGGCTCAATGAAACCGAACCGCTACGACTATTAAACATCCATTAAATACCGTTTAACTCATGTTTAAGCTGTGTGCTAAAATCGAAATATCCGGTGAACGCTGTTGGTCCATTGGTTTCGTCTCAGCTGTGGAGATTGTGCGCGATACTGAAAAACTCACAGCCGAAGCCAAAATAACGCTGCCTAAAAAAATGAAGTGGAATGGCTCTGCTGAAATTCCGGTGCATCGCGGCGACTCCGTACGCATTTATCTGGGATATAACGACAAATTGCAACTTGCTTTTGTAGGCTATGTCCGAGACGTTGGCTTCAAAACACCGGTGGTGATTACCTGCGAGGATGATATGTTCANGCTCAAACAAATGCCGGCACAGAAAAAAGCCTACCGCTCTGTTACCATTGAAACGCTTCTTAAGGATCAAGGCATAACTTACCGGCTCAACGTTATGGGTGAACAGTCGCTCGGTGCTTACCGTGTCACCGCTGACACTGTGGCCGCTCTGTTGGGTAAGTTATCAGAACAGGGCATCCGCTCATTTTTCCGTTATGAGAATGGCGAGCCTGTTCTTTATTGCGGTGTGCTCTTTGACCGTGACAGTACCCCCGCGCAAGTGTTCCGCTCCGGGCTTAACATCATTTCAGACGAAAGCCTCAAGCAGCAAAAGGCGGAAAATATGCGCCTGCGCGTTAAGGCTGTCAGCCTTATGCCAAANAATAAAAAAATTAAGNTTGAAGTNGGCGACGCTGACGGTGAACACCGCACATTACACACNTACAACAAAACCGAACGTGAGTTAAAAGCGTGGGCGGAGCAGGAAGTTANACGGCTTAAACGTGACGGNCTNACCGGTTCGTTTACCACGTTCGGGGCTTCNCTGGTTGACCCNCTCGACGCTATCGGCATAATCATTGACGGCACTAAAATGGGCGTGTATCAGGTAAAAAAGAATGTAATAAAATACGGCGATTCCGGCTTCCGTCAGGAAATAACGCTCGGGCTTCGCGTGCAATAGTTTTGAGTTATGCAGAATTTACGAAACGTTATCAGNCANNTGGCACAGCCTGACGGTGAAACCGTCGCTCTTGTGTGCACNGTTGACGCTGTGGATAAATCAGCNCGCACGGTTGACTGNTCGCCNATCAATGAGGGTGCGCCGCTGCTCGGGGTCAATCTTCAAGCCAANCAGGAGGGTGAATNNGGGGTGTGNCTNTTCCCNGAAATNGGCTCTTANNTTGTTGTNGGGTTCGTTGCCGACGGAGCCGCCGGGGTGGTGCTNCTCACTGAGAAAATAGAGTCCGCNGAAATTGTGATCGGTGACACNNCGGCTGTCATCAGCGCCGANGGTGTGCGTATCGACNTGGGCGACATCTCCGCAAATNTGAGTAAAAGCNCCGTAACTTTCAACGGTGGCNACCTNGGNGGATTGGTTAAGGTGCAAGCNCTGACCGACAAATTAAATGAGCTTACACAGACCGTTAACGCNCTTGTTACNTCNTATAACACNCACACGCATATAACAACCGCAACAGTCGGGGCNANTGCNNCNCCGGGGGTCTTATCTCCNACGGAACAGNNGGCACAGCAGGCGCAATTATTTAACCGCTCAGACTACGAAAATGAAAAAGTAAAACATTAACACCTATTGCAATGACTAATATAATAACCAATATCCGCGATTATTTCAGCCGCCCCAAACGCTCAGAACTTGTAGAGCTTGCCCGCCGTGTAAGTTCAAAACAGGGGTTGAAGCTCACAGCACAGCTCCAGCAGCAAACCGACAGCCTGACCAAAAAGGACGTGGCAGACTGGCGCGCCGCCCATCAGGTGGCTATTGACTACGAAAGCCCGAACCGTTGCCGGCTTTATGACATTTACGCTGATTGTGTCCTCGATGCTCATCTCTCCGGCTGTATCGCTCAGCGCAAAGGTAAGGTATTGCAAAAGGATTTCCGCCTCGTTGACGCTTCGGGTAAAGAAAACACAGCAGCCACGGAACTGTTGCAAGCCGGTTGGTTCCTTGACCTCCTCGAGCTATGCCTTGACTCAATCTACTGGGGTCCCACGCTCATACAGTTAGGCGACATTATCAGAGACAACGGACCAATGCGTTTTGACGGTGTGGAACTCGTGCCGCGCAAACACGTTGTACCTGAATATGGGGTATTAGTCCGCAACCCGGGTGACGACTGGCGACAGGGTACGACTTACCGCGAGGGTGATATTGCCAACTGGTGCGTGGAGGTCGGTAAACCGCGAGACCTCGGTCTGCTTCTTAAGTGCGCGCCCTCCTGTATCAGCAAAAAGAATATGCTCGCTTATTGGGACGTGTTCGGTGAAATTTTCGGTATGCCTATGCGCATTGCCCGTGTCAATGGTCTGGACGACGCAGAACGTGCCAAAACCGAAGCAGCCCTCCGCGATATGGGCGCAGCTCAATATATCGTAACATCTGACGGCACGGAAATTGAGATTAAGGAAAGCAGCCGCGGTGATGCTTACAATGTCTATGACAAGCGCGTGGACCGCTGTAACTCNGAGNTATCAAAGGTAATATTAAATCAGACAATGACCATTGACTCCGGNTCNTCGCTCTCTCAGTCAGAAGTGCACCTCGAAATTTTTGAGCGTACAACCGAAAGCGATGCTATTATGTGCGCCCACATTATCAACGGGAGACTGCTTCCGCTTATGGAGTTGCACGGCTTCCCNGTCAAAGGTTGCCGCTTCCAGTGGAATAATGCCGCCAGTTATTCACCGGCTGAACAGCGCGAAATTGAACGCCTGGTTCTGGAGTATTACAACATTCCTCCGGAATACTTCACGGAAAAATACGGCGTGACTATTGATTCCCCACGTGAAACCAAAACACAGCCCGACCGTTTTTTCGACTGAGCCCCGCGCAAAGCTCGACAATAAGGTTGGCTAACGTTGCGGGGCTTCGGCGCTCATATCTCGCGTTTAACGCTGCTTTAGATTCGTTATATGAAGATGACCTGCTCGAACTTGCGGACGCGACAGACAAGCCCAAATTTGACGACACGGCATTTTTTGACGCTGCCGGCATGGTCTATAATGCCAGGGGCTTTGATGCGTCGCAACTTAACACCCCCGAAGCTCGCCGCCTGATAGCCGAAACAGTTAAGCAGCTCAACACCGCCATAAGTTCAAGCGTTTCCCATGAGGTGCCGGAGGTCGTGCGCTATGCCCTCGAAAATAATGCTTTTATTTTCTCCGGCTTTAAGACGTTCCACACACTCCGCGAGGTTGGTCTGGCTCTGACTACCGACAAAGGCGATATTAAACCATTTGACACGTTCCGCCACGACGTTGAAAAGGTCAACAACCAATATAACCACAACTACCTATATGCGGAATATAACCACGCGGTCGGGGCTTCTCTAATGGCTGCACGTTGGCAACAGATTGAAGCCGACGGCGACCGTTACGACCTCCAGTATCGCACGGCTCAGGATGACCGTGTGCGTGAAGATCACGCAATTTTACACGGCACCACGCTGCCCCCCTCTGACCCGTTCTGGGCGCAATATCTGCCCCCGAATGGTTGGAACTGCCGCTGCACTGCCGTGCAGGTTCGCAAAGGGAAATACCCCCAGAGCGACCCGGCGCTTTCTATGCTTCGCGGTCAGAACTGCACCGAAGCCGCAAAACAGCAGATTTTCCGCTTCAACCCCGGTAAGGATCTGAAACTGTTCCCACCAAAACATCCGTATTACAAAGCACCAAAGCCAGAACAAGTCAAGCAAGCCATTGATGGCTATACGCCCGCAGAGTGGACGCCTAAAACAGTGGCCGAAGCTGAGCAGTTCTTCCGCGACCAACTGGGCGTTAACTGCTCCTTAAAAGGCTTTACCAAAAAGCACATGGAGCAAATACAGTCAATTTTCCGCAGCGTGGAGCGGCATTTTCAATGCTGGCCGGAACTGAAAAAAGTAACCCTCTTTGTCGGTACCATTCGCGGTCGCATTGAATTGCTAACAGCTGCACGACTGGAGGAACTAAAAAAAACACACGCCGGGCTCCCAGATTCTTATCTGGAAAAATGGGCTAAGGAATACGCCCGAAAAGTCGCAACTTGCCGCAACTGTTACGCCTATTCTCACAGCGCCGCAAAAGAATATGGGCTCAGCGGTATTTGCTTTAATACCACATGGGCAGGCGAAAAAATAGACACGTCCCTCGCCAGCGACGTTAAAAACAAGTGGCACCCTCCCGGTTGTGGTACATTAAAAGCTGTGTTCGACCACGAGCTCGGCCATGAGATTGACCGCCTGCTCGGTCTCCGTTCTCATGCTGACTTTTTGAAAATGTACCGGGAGGAAATTGCTAAGGGTAAGCAGCACATCGTTGACAACCTTTCCACATACGGCCATAAGAATGAAGCGGAGTTCATTGCGGAGGCTTGGTCTGAATATCTCAATAACGAAACACCGCGACCGATTGCGGCCGCGGTGGGTACGTTAATTAAAAAACTCTATGCAGACAAAAATCAGGCGTCCGGTTCTGCGTCGCCATCTACATAAACGCGCATTGTGTCGCGGGGCTTGTCGGTCGCAAATACATAGTCCCCCTTTTGTCCCGGCACGACCTCAGTGTGCGCCTCCGGATCCNCGTATATTTCCAGCGGAATAAGGTCAAAGGCGCGGCACTTCGCCCCGGAGAGGAAGTGCTTGCAGTCCTCACACATGTAGGGCCGTTCTTCTATTCGATCAGTTATTTTTGCCATTCGCTGCAAATTTACTACTTTATTCTGATATAATAACACCTAAAAGCCAATTAAATGCTCGACGCCAACAAATTAAAAGACGACATTCTCAGCGATATGCGTGTGGAACTCTCCGACGAGTTCGACCGCAACTTTGAGCGTAAGGCTTTTTTCTCCGACAAGTGGAAGCCTCGCGCCCATGACTACCCCCGTGGCTCGCTGCTCATTGTGACCGGTGCAATGCGTCGGTCAACACAGGGCGAAGTCTCCGGCGACGGTGTACGCTTTACCTCCTCAGAACCTTATACCACGCTGCACAATGAGGGTGGTACCGGTTATAAACTGGTAAAGTCCCACACACGCAGATCCAAAAAGGGCAAAACTTACACCGTCCGCGCTCATAAGCGCAAATTTGATATGCCACAGCGCCAGTTCATCGGTGACGGTCCCGAAACGAAGCGCATTATCCGTGGCGTTATTGATGACAACCTCAAACGTTTTAACCTCTCACTAACTGACTTTATAAGACAATGAGAAAACAGATTTTTACAGCAATCGCCGAAAAACTGCTTACAGTTCCCGGCATAACTTACGTTGACCTCTGGAACGATAACGGCGCACACTTTGCCGGTGGGGCGGTTTACCCCCTGCCGTCGGTGTTCGTTGAGTTTGAAACAATCGAATGGCATCAGCAGAACGCCGGGGCGCGCCGTGCCGACATCACTGTCCGGCTTCACATCCTTAACCGTGCGACTGCCGGAATACACGGAAGCCAGGACCCGGCAATGGCGGAAGCTCTGGAGCGCTTCGACCTCCTCGATAGCATTAACGCCGCCATGCAGGGGCTGAGGGGTGACAACTTCGCCGGCTTTATGCACACAATCTCGGCNACCAACCACGCCCACAACGAAATTATAGAAGACGTGGAGTGTTTCCGNACCTCTGTGCAGAANTTAACAGCAATGAGACGCGACACGCCCTTTCCGGGGCTCTCTGCNGCCGTTTCNTCATCNCGACAATAAACAAGTAACCCCGACAGCTTNAGAAGCNGTCGGGGTCGCTTATTTAATCAAAATCAAACAGGGAGGGGGAACTATTCCGGTGGTTAACTTCATCGGTATCCGGGGCAAGCCCCAAATATCTAACGAAAGTGATATAACTGATTCCAAACTCGGGCTCTATCCACCGCCGCCACACAGCCTTATAGCATTTAGCTTGNTTNCCTGCCTCNTAATGCAGTGCGGTTATTGCTTTTACTTTTTCAGCCCGCGCCAACGTGGATTTGTGCCGTTTTCTCTTTGCCATTCACCAGATTATTTATATCTTTGCACTGTCCTTTTACACAAGGCTCAGCGCTGGCGTCGGCTTCGGTTCACGTTGGCGCGGCTTTTTTTTATTCCGCTGCCTCTGCTTCAANTTCTGCCGGGAGGTCTTGCAGTGGTTCGCTNCCGGGCAGAAGATCCACATCTGTAATGCTCAGTGGAATATTNCGCCATGCGTTCCCGGTGCTTTCNTCNCGNTACTGTGCNCGGATATAGCGGCGGGTCTCGGTGNGCTGGTAGCTTTCNCNGATAATCTTAACTGCTTCCACAAATTGATCNTCGTGGCTTTCCTCNGCCATTTTTTGAAGCTGGAGCACCTTGCTTGCATTAAGGTTGCCCTGGCGNTCTTTGCTCAGAAGTCGCAGCACNGTGTTAACAAGTGCTTTGCTCTTGTCNTCGGTCGCTAAGCTCTCCAGATAGCGGCGCACCATTGCGATACCNGTTTCCGCCATGTCAGTCCANCCGTCAACNGTNTTAACGCCTAANGTCANNCGGAGACTGCTGTCNNTGTTGGTGAANGTGTGGCTATACTGCCCATCCTCTTTGAAGCCCACGACATCGGCTTTCATATCCAGCACAGCNCGGAAGTTGCTGAATAATGTGTCCTTGGTCGTTTTAATCTGCTCGCTCAGGGCGCGCAGTTCCGGAATGGCGGCCGCCAGTTCCTCGTTGACTAACTCTTGGTAAGTCTCACGCTGCTGCTTGCGAAGTTCCGCAGCTTCTTTTTTCGCTTTTTCTGCCTTAAACGCTTCCCATTCGGCGCGCTCATCGGCGGTCATTGTTACTTGTTCGCTCATTTTTTAATACTGTTTAAGCGGTTATTAAATTGTGTTTAACTGTTTCGGTGTCTTGTCCTTTTACACCGCCCAGCGTTAATCTTCGTAAGTCTCTGCATCCGGGGAGTCAAACGTCAGGTGTCCGGCTTCCTCACTTGCCCACCATGCCAGCGCGTCCAGCAATTCAATTCTTGCATTTTCGGGCAAGTGTGCTATTTGCTCCCGGATCATCGCTGTAACCTTTTCAAGTTCCTTGCTCATAATCTTCCAAATACTCGCTTTGCTTCTTTTAAGTCGCCTAACATGGTNTAAGCTAACATCACCAGCAAAGCACCCGAATAGCCTATTATTACCGATAAAGCTAACCATATCCAACGCAGCGGGTAAGTGCATTTTCTGAGTCGCTTTCTTGTCTTGTCTCTCATATCTGTTAATTTAGTGTTGGATCAAAATTTATCTGCCGGACTCCGGCCTGCATCAGCAGCGCATCAGTGAGCGCATCAACCGCCCGGGCGTCCTTGACCTTGTTGTTAAATGTCGCTATGAGGTTGCGCAGTCGCTCCCTCGGTATCTTGTTGAAGTCATTGTAACCGCTNGCGCGCATNGCAATGCCTTTTATTNTGCTTATNNNNTCNGNNTGNCCGGTTTCNCGNAGCCAGCGACCNATNGANGCAATTACNTGCTTGCGCAGTTTNTCNAGTCGGGCGGTGCCTTGNTTGTGATCNACCTGTTCGCTCAGCTTCGCGCAAATNTCTATTAACTGGTGTTGGCTNAGNTCGCGGCTGCTCTCNACGCCCCAGCTNGNCANNATNGCGCGNTTNGCTTCATCNTCAAGCCCCAGAACNGTGCAAAGGGTGTGGAACTTCTTAAGTANTCCNCGGTGGATTTGATCCATTGTTTTATTTTCCTTTTTTGCCATAGTCTCGGNTATTATATGGTGCACGNAATTCNTCCACAAGTACATCAGCACCGTCAACAGCTGCACGGGCTAACTCTCTCACATCANAAAAGNTTNTTATACCAGTTCCGCTCTGTTTAATTTGGGTTAATATGGGAAANAGTTCCTTTGCTATCTCATACCTGCGCTGTTCCCAGTCAGGTTCNTTANTGGGTTGGTCTGCGTTANCTTTTCGNATTTCCCNGNCTATCGTTTTGATAGCCTCCATATATTCAATTTCAATTTTTGTTANCATAGTCTCGNTTATTTTATTTGTTGTGCCCAGTANTCGGCNGCGCCCTTTTCCCANATTATGAAGTCAGCGCCTCCCTCGCCCTTTTCGGAGTCCTCGTATCGGGTAGTTACAAAGGCTTTGAAGCCCTCCACTCTGATTTTTATTTCGGAGTCATATCTTACGCGCTGCGCTAAGTTCCCGGCTGGTTCACCGCCTTTCTCCTGACTTATGAAAATGAAAAGTTTGTCGGGGTAATCATCTTTCAACTTAGTAAAATCAGACCACTTGAAGCCGTGCCAATACTGGATACTGTCAATAACTATTATTTCGGGGCTCTTACGTTTCGCCAGTCTGGTGCGAAGCTCTGCGAGGCTCTCTTTATTCAGCAGAATAATGTTGCTACCGNCTTCCTCCATTGCTACGCGCTCCCACGCCTTTTGAAGTGACAGGCTCAACCCNTGCTCGAGTGAGTCGTATGCCACACGCCGGAAGCCCGCCAGATACTTGCAGAGCATGAGCGTAAACGTGGTTTTGCCGGAGCCACTGCCGCCCCAGACTATCCACGCGCCCCGCAGTTCGGGACGCCCGAAACTCGCCAGAAATGGCCCGGTGAAGTTCGCCGTCTCAAACTGTGCTGCCAATACGTTTTTATTACTTATCGCTCTGCTCATTGTAGGTTACTTTTTATTTGCGTCGGGTCCATACCCCTGCGCCTCAATCATCGCGTTAAACGCTCTGCGCTTTGCGTCAAGTTCCTCGGTGGAACTTNCTTGGATTATCACACGGGCGGTTTTACGACCGTAGCAGCCATTTACGCGCTTAACTGTTATGTCACACGTCCAACCCTCCTCGAGCCAGTTCTGGAGTACCGGAGGCACCCACGACGGCATCAGGTCAAAGTGTGTGCTATATTTGAAAATTACGGGGTACGGCTTCATTCGGTCATATTTATAAAATTGTTAAGCAGCTCAAAAAGGCTTTCGTACTGATCCATGAGTGTTTGTTGGCGTCCGGTGGCTTCCCCAGCCTCGTGCAAATCCTTGTAATAATCATATTTTTTTAGTGCATCGCGGCGAGCTTTTTTCAACAGTCCGGCAATGATTTTGGCTTCGCATAGGGATATGGCTAACACATCACTGTTATATGTGTCAGGGTCTTTAATCCATTTCATTTCGCGCCTCCTTTCACCTTAGCCCATACGCTGCGTTTTACACGTCTGAGGTCGCCGTCGGCTTCATCAACTATGCCGTTAATGGTCTTAGCCTCTGTTATGCCGTTAGCCACGCACACGGCCGCCACGTCCTCACTGTTCAGCAGGGGCAGTTCCACGAACTTGCGACCTATACGGCTGAAAATTTCAGCATAGCCCTTGCGGTTCAGACGCACACCCTTTTCGATTCTCGCCTTAAGGTATCGGGTGGCGGTCATAATTATGCCGCAATGTCCTTCGAGTTGATTATACAGGCTTATGAAAAAGTAAAGCACTTGGTCGCTCAGCTTGTCTGCTTCGTCCAGCACAATGAGCGGCGACTCCTTGCGCTTCAACGTGTCAACAATAGTGTCCATCATATCGGCAACAGTGCTGCCGCTGTATGTCACCCCCATTGTCTGGAGCACCTTTGCCATAAAAGTGCGGCGGTTCCAGTATTCGGAGCACACTAAATGGTACACGTTGCGTCCTCCGGCCGTGTAGTTTTTGATTGCCTCGGTTTTGCCGCTTCCGGCTTCACCGATAACGCCCATAACAAGCGCATCCCGCTGCGCGCTCTCCAGTGTGAACGTCATGGTCTTGTAAGCGCGGGTCGGCACGAGCTGCCACCCCTCGGCAGTCTTGCCGGCTCCTATCTGTCCGGCTATGCTGCGCCACATATCGTCGGCAATGGTTTCCCACTGTCCGGAAAGTATTTTGCTGACGGTTGCGCTGCTCACTCCGTTAAGGCTTGCAGCCGCTTTGTTCTGGCTCCCTTTTTGGTCACAGTAGGCGCGGAGCTGTTCGCTTATCTGCTTTTTTTCGTTGTCTGTCATGTCCTTTTACGTTTTAGAATATGTTATAATTTACTGTTTCATTGTCACAATCGCCCGGCTGATAAATCGGCACTTCCACCGCTTCAACGTCAAGCGCTGCGATGTCGGCTGCGGTCAGTCTCTTTTCACTCCGGCGGTCTTTATGCTGTCCCCGGCTGTCAGTAATCAGCAGACGGTCCTCAATGCTTCCGCGAAGTGCCGGAGTGCCGGAGATTATCTGTTCGGTGCGACGGTATGCCGCACCCATACGCTCGGCTGTGCGTGCCTCCAATGCCTTGTTATAGTCGCGTATTCTCTGGAGCTCTCGGGTGTCGGCCTCCGACCGGTCTGCCAATGCCATAGGCTGCACATACTTCTCCTCCATGATATAGCGGCGTGTGCCGGCCTCATTCACTGCCAACACGCTGCTGAGGTCGTCCGGGTCATACAGCACCGTCCAGCGTTCTGCGGCGTGGTCGCGGAAGCTCAGATCAAAGCAATCATAATCACGCTTAACGCCTAATATTGTGGGGCGAACTCCGCAACCCTCCAGCACATTTTTGAAACCTGTTGAAGCACCGAAATTAAGCAGGTAGCTTTCGCGGCTCATAGGCAGGCGGTGTTCCGGTTTCAGCTTCTCCAGTCCTGTCAAAAACGCCTCACTTTTGCCCATGCGCTCCAATCTCATCATTTCGTCAATCTGGGCGCGGAGTCCTGCTTCATCAGGGAACTGGTGACGTAGGCTGTTGAGCGCGTCGCTGTTCGGCTGACGTTTCGGGTTGCTCGTAATACCGAAGCCCGACCAGTTGTTGCAGCGTATGCAATAATTTGTATTCAGATAGTTAAAGTAAGGTTCTACGGGCTTAGCCTTAGCGTTGTGAGCCTGTGCCGGTGTCACCTTGTCACCCATTATCGCGTAAAGATCCGCCATTGTTTTGATAGCGTAGCGGTCGCTCTGTATCTGGTTGGCGCGGAGCATTTGCCCGGTCAGTTCAGCGGTGTGCTTCGCTGCATCTCTCAAAGCCTCTTTAATCAGTGCCGGGCTTTCGTGTGTGCCCACGGCGTAACCTATCGGGTAGTTGTTGAACACGTCAAGCACCACAACCATAGTCAGGCGGTTGGTGTAGGTAGTCACATTATGCCCCTTTTTGTCCTGCTTGGTTGTCTGATAGAGCAGCTCAACAGTCCAGCCGTCAAGCGACCACATCAGCAGCGGTGTGCTCGGTCGGCTGCGCTTCACCTGCATTGTCACATTATTGCGGAAGTTCGTAACTCCTAAGCGTCCGGCTCTTATCACTGTGCCTAACTTTTCACGCCATACGCCCACGGTCTTAGCGGTGATCTTCGGCCACTCCTTTGCATCGGCAAAGCGGTTGTAACCCTCTGCGATTAATGTGTCAGGGAGGTTGTTGTGGTGTGCCAGCAGTGCGGTTAACACACTTTCGCGGTTCTCGTCAGCAACTTTCGCCGCGTTGCCGTTCAGATACTTGCCGGATATGAAGCACGCATAACCTTGCTCCACATATTCCGCCATTTTCATTTGCAGACGGCGCGCACTTCCGGGCAATGAGTGCGGCCAGCGGTCTGCAAGTCGCAGAAGCGAACCCGCCGCACGCGCCCAGAATTCTTTTGCTGCCAGCGCCTTTTTACCACTGCGCTGCCGTTTGCTCACATGAGCATCCCAGCAAGCACGGAAAGCGTTCATAATAGCTGCGTTTGCTGAATATTCCAGCACCTTGTCAGCCGGCAAGTTCCTGCCGTCGGCAAGCGTGTAACTCTCAAAGAAGTTCAAAGCTGCGCCGTCCGGCTGCACCGTGTCTAAAAATTCCTTGCTGTCCGCTTGCTCCTGCAAGTCCGGATAACGGCGGTAAACCTCCGTGCGCCATTTCATCGGCAAGCTCTCAACAGCAAACAGAGCCTCACGACCGTTGCCGCCTTTTTGTACCTGCTTAACCTTACCACGACGAACCAGATTGTTAAGGTTTGCCGTTGTAATAATCCGCCCGGTGAGCTCCGCGTGGCTTATGCAAATTGTTCCGTTAATTGTTTCCATACTCAAAGGCTTTTGGCGTGGAGCTGTATTTCATTCAGTTCTGAAATTTTCACATGCTCAGACGAAAGAGTAACATTGCCGTAGGGATCGTAAACTTTTACATCTCCGGTTGTTTTGTTTGCTTCCAACATTGCTCCGTTGGGGAAATATTGGCGTATATAGCCGTCAGCATCGTGCATTGTTTCCATTTCAGGACTAACCACCATAATAATGCCACCACGGTTAAGAGCCATTTTGCGGATTTTACGTTCCGTGTCTGTACCCTTATTTATGTCCTCAAAGTGAAGAGCACGCCAGAGGGTCTGACGTGAGATTCCACGGAAAGCCTTTGTTATTTGCTCTCTGGTCTCCTTTGTAGCTGTAATAAATTTTTCCATGTCCTTTTACAGAGTTTATGAATTAACTATTTGTGAATATTGTTAACACGGCTAAATTTCAGTAAATTTGCGACTGCGTTACCAGTAACACGGTGCAAAGATACAATACATTTCGCCATTATGCAAGAAAAAGAGCAAAAGATTTCGCCAATAAAACAGAGAATACTTTATTTTATCGAAAAGTTAGGTTGTAGCAAAAGAGAATTTTATAAGAAAACTGGCATCTCGCGAGGTACACTTGAAAGCAAAACTGGAATAACAGAAGATATATTGGCGAAATTTATCGCCACGTATCCATCTGTAAGTATTCAGTGGTTAATCAATGGTATTGGGGAAATCTTAATAACCAATACGCAAGAAAAAGAGCAAAAAAATGAGGATAATTTTACTTATCTGTTAGATAAATTTCAGCAGCAATCCATTGAGATAGGTCAATTACGAGAGCGTATTAAATACTTAGAGAATAGATTGGGGGAAGATGCAGCCAGTGTGAACACCGCAATTACTGCAAATGTTGGATAACGGGCTTTTCTGCGTCGTTCCCCCTGTACCTCTTCCGCATACCCCCTAAAGGGTCAAAATAAGCGTTTTTTACCTTTTTTCAGCCACTTTTTATGCAATTTAATAGACTACATCCAATAATTCAGATAGTTACACAATATATAAACCGCGAATTTAACGGCTGTTTTATGACATTAAAGGGGTGTTAATCGCTTCAAAGCTGCCGTTTTTTAACTTGGTTTTGTCCGTATGGGGGCGCGAACCATACCGCTAATGAGTACCCAAATGACTATCCAACTGACGGTCCAACTTCATTTTGAAAACGAAACGTACACAATTTTGATCCCTCCGGCACCCTCATTTGCCCCCCCCCTGAAAGCCTGTCGAAGCCACCACCATTTAACAGCCGTTCAAAAGCCCTTAAACACTCCCACGACCGAACCCTCCCTCGCGTGCGCATAGGCGTGCACCGTGTTGGTCTGACGACTATACCACCAAAGCAGCACAACGCCCCACAAAAGCCGTAAACGCTTGAATTTCGTGCCCTCCGCCTCGTTCTGGCTCATTCTACCACCCACACAACAGAAGCAGCCACACAGCCGGCGAAAACCAGCCATGCAGCCGCACGATATTAAAGTAAATTCAACTGGAATTAAAGCCCCGTTAAACGCTCCTTAAACGGAGCAGCCCCAAAATTAAACCTCGATTAAAGCAAATTCAAGTAAATGCACGCTTCGTTTTCATCGTGCCCCAATCACCATAACCCCACAACACTAACCAAACCAACAAGTTACGCACATTTCAAGCACTCAACACAATGCTCGCTTCGTTTTTATGCCCATAGAAAATCAAGTATGTTATAAAGAAACTGAGATTCTTTTGTTTATTCAAAGTTAAAGAATTCTTATAAAAATGTAACCTTTAGGTTCTTAAATAATGGACGAGTTTTCCATTTTTACCATCATCTTTATATTGTGATATCTCAATTTTTTCATATAAGTGGATTATCAAGATCGTATCCAACGATGGTTGATTTGCAATGAACGACCTGTTCAAGTTGCTGTCTAGTTGTTGTAAAAGGCAATACAAGCAAATAAGATTTCAGAATAAATTTAGAAGTACTCACCTATCAGAATATACTTAATGTTACGATTGTGATATTAAGGTATATTTTTTGTTGATAGATGATATTTTATTTTACGAGTTCGGTGAGGAGGCGGTTGAAGGTGTGTTCAAGGGCAAAGGTTATGCCGGGGTGGGGGCGTGAGGTTTGCACACAGGTGCTTTTTACAGCTGTGAGCCATCTGAACCGTTCTTCAACAGGCATTTCCTTGAATTTGCCGATACCTTCACACACGCTTTTGAAAACTTCAAGTTGGCTGAGGGGTAGGGTGGTGTCTGTGTCACGGGCAATAGCTTCAATACGTTTTATGTCGGGACATATCTCCACTTTTATCCATTTGCTGCGTTTGCTCATCATAATGAGTCCTACATTGACAAATTCTTCCCTTTCTACTTTGGGAATAAGGCGAATCACCGCATACTCATATAATATTTTGTCTTGCATCGATAGCTGTTTTAGTGAATATAGGTGAGTACTCAAGCCGCTTGGTGAGGAAGTTGTTATAAACCTGACGTATCTGTCCAGGCGTTTCGTCGCTGCCTTCGTGTTTCAGCCATTCGTCCGGAATCATCGCAGTTATTTCATCAATATCTCCGGGTGTGATTTTTTGAAGCATCAGCCGCGATGCTTCTTCAATATTTGATGCCTGATGTAGCAACGCATGGTCTTTGATGTAGGGGAAGGGGGATGCGGCACTTTTTTCCCAGTCTTTCCATGAATGGTGAAACATCAGTGATGCTCCGTGGTCAATAAGCCAAGGCTCGGAGTGCCACATAAGCATATTGGTGTTTCGTGTAGTACGGTCAACATTTGTGAGAAATGAGTCTATCCAAACTATTTTAGAGGCTTCGAGAGGGTCAATTCTATTCAGATAGGGGTCAAGCGTAACCGCCCCTGAGAGAAAGTGCATGCCAAGATTGAGACCCCGGCTTGCCTTGAGCAGATCCTGCACCTCTTCATCGGGTTCGGTTCTTCCAAAGTCCTCGTCAAGGTCAAGAAAAATGAGCTCAGGCACTCTCAGCCCGGCCTTACGGGCTATCTCTCCGCCAATCAGCTCAGCAATAAGCGCTTTAGCACCATGCCCGGCGCCGCGCATCTTGACAACGTATTTGAAATCGTCATCAGCCTCAGCGAGGACGGGTAGAGACCCGCCCTCGCGCAATGGCATGATGAATCGTGTAACCTGTTGGTGTCGTAGTTCAGACATTATTCAGCGAGTTGGTGGATGGTGTCAACCAATTGCTCTCCGAGTCCGATAGTGTAGCCTTGTGACACAAATACGATACGGTTGAATGTGTCGGCTATAATGAATATCGGTCTTTCGGTTTCAGGCAGTTTGAGCGCACTGATAATCTCGGCTGCAATTTTGCCGTTTGTGTCAATTCCGAATGAAGCGGTAGAGGGGAGAGGCGGGAGCAGTGAAGCATCAAATCGGTCTGCGTCCTGCTTGTCCTTGAACAAGAGAATCATTGAGCGACCCCATTTCTCAAATTCCGGATTAAGTGCGGCTATGTCTCGTAGGGCATGATTTGTCGGCTCATGGTTGGGTGTGAGAATACCGATAACATAGTAGCCTCTTCCGGTAGTTGAAAGAACCGATTTTTCAGTACCCGTAGTAAGGTCGGTGTAGAGGTTTTCGGAGTTGAAATTGCCGATAACCTGAACTCCTTTTTCATCTTGACGGAGAACGAGAGTATCTTTNAGTTCCTGNCCGGGTTCTATNGTAATGAAATCCGTTCTTGCAAGNACTCCTCCGTNAGCCATCCTCTGTCCGGTAACAATCATATACTGTCCGGGGTCTATCTCAGCACCGTTGGCGAAGATGCTTTTCCATGTGCCGTCTTCGGGATACCCCATAAGCTGAGGCTCACCGTCAACGATTTTTGATATAGAGAATTGGGTATAGTAGCGGGGATCGTCGATTCTGCCGGTTTTTGTAAAGTCAAGTGTGAGTTTACCAGGTTTGGCGGCAATTGCNTGANTGTCATTACCGGAGAAATTCACATCCTGCCAATTACCGTTTTCATCGGCCCACTGAGTTTTTCCTGTGACAGGATCAATGCGCGCCGGAATGCCGGCAGTTCTTGCAAGAGTGACGAAATATATGTCNCGTGAAGCAGCATTTGCTGCCTTAGCCTTGTGNNCAGCTTCGGGACTCATCCTCACATTGCCNGGATACCAGTCGGGNAGAAGTGTTATAGTCTCACTTATCTCCTTAACCAAAGTGGCGGGATTAGCCTTATATGATGCAANTTTCCGAGCCGGAATATTNTTTGAGAAATATGAACGGAAAAGTGACAGAGCCTCGTTGTCAACTCTTGGATTAAGAATATAATCCACATAAAGTTCACCGTTAGCAACCGGAGTTGTAAGCTGGTCAACGAGAATNGGATATGTGATATCACTACGGTCTTTCATTGAGATAGCTCCNAGGAGTGCCATAGCTCTTTCTCTGTCAGATGCAGGTGTGGAGTGCAGGAAGTCAGATATGACCTGATGGTTTCCTCTTGCATCAGTCATNATAGATGTGAGTCTGTCAGCATCAACTCCAAGCTCAGCAGCAAGGGCTGCGCTTTGCGCGGCTGTCATGAAAGTGGCTGTATATGCACCTCNCAGTGAATCNTCATACACTTTTCTTCTCTCATTTTCAGCNGCTTGTTCGGGTGNTACATAAACNGCGGCATTAGAGGGTGCCGGAGGAATNATGTCCATATTATAAGCNCCCGTAGTTGCCGGTGTTTTGTTGNTAGTCAAAGTTACATTTCTCTCCTTGCCGACAGAGCCTTTGGTAAATCCGAAATTTTTACCATCCGTAGCCCATATAACAAGGTCACCGAGACCNGTGCTGAGGGAAGCGTTNCCATTGGCATCAGATTTTTTTGTCGCAATCGGNTAAAATTCAGCATAGTTATAAAGNCGGAAGCTGACAGNAGCGTCTTTTACCGGTTTTCCGTCNTTATTTAGAACGGTAACNGTTATTGTGTCAACGGGAGCATAGTTNGAAGTNACATTAATGTCTGTATANCCGGCNGGGCGTGACAGCACTTCCTCCGGTCCATCATAATTGCCCGGCACTCTGGTATTCATCATCATGCCACGAGAGGCGGGTGCGTTGAACCATCCGAGGTTAAGAACCGGTTCNGGTTCGCAGGCTCCGAGAAAATACCATTTNCCATCAGCCCAAGCCTCAACCCAAGCATGGTTGTCATCGGTATGTGCCCAGCGTGGTGTGTAAATCTGGCGGGCAGGAATACCCATAGAGCGGAGAGCTGCGACAGTAAAGGTGGATTCCTCNCCGCACCTGCCGATAGCNGTGTAAACGGTGGCGAGAGGCGAGTGAGTGCGTCCGTCNGATGGCTGATAGGTAGCTTTTTCATGACACCAGTGGTTAATTTCAAGAATGGCATCTTTCATTGACAGATTTTTTACTCTGTCCTTGAGCTCCTCGTAGAAAACCTTTCTGTACCCNTCCAGATACTCATTATTAATTCGTACAGGGAGCACGAAATGCCNGAATTCTCTGTCAGGAACTTTACTACCCCAAGGCATTTCTTTTCTTGCTTTTAGTGAATAATCCACATTTTCAAGAAAGAAGTCGCCCGAATTNTCAGCCATGTCGGGCAGGGGCATATAAGCGTACANCACTTCAAGAGCCTGTTTCTGCTCCGGAGTGAGNTGCTTGTCAAATACAGAAAAATATTCTTTATTGCCAACTGTTTTCTNTCTTTCAGCAAAGTCAGCCTCGACAACAGGCGATGCTATCTGAGCTGATGCGACTGCTCCGGCAAACAGGGCAAATGATATGAGTGTAATTCTTTTCACAGACATACGTTTAAGAATTAATTTGTGATACAATTTGTTTAACGATATCGGCTGAGGTGGTTTTGCGGGAATATTCATCGCTCCCCGGTGTACCCATCGACACTCCNCTGTGGCGGAATTTCATGCCACTNTCAACNGAAGTCCTTGCCGAAGCGTGTATTTCGCCTGTACCGGAAGCATTGAGGATTTCNGCTGCATTAGACTGTGAAACNCCGGCACCGGCGAGGATGATAATTCTACCGTCNGCTTGCTTTACAAGTTCTGCAAGATTCTCNTTNCCCTCGAGAGCNGTCTGTGCTTGTCCGGAGGTGAGTATTCTGTCACAACCCAGAGAAATAATATCTTCAAGAGCTTTGAATGGGTCACGGCANAGGTCGAATGCCCGGTGAAAAGTCACGCTTATTCCNGCCGCAGCTTCCATCATCTTTCTGCAGGCATTCATATCTANCTCGCCNTCNGGGGTAAGAGCTCCGATNACAACACCGTGCNCCCCTGCCTCGCGGGCAGCAACAATGTCATCAACCATGCAATCCACNTCCTGCGGNGTGTATAGAAAGTCTCCTCCCCTTGGGCGGATTAGNACATGGACTCTAATTCCCGGCACTTTTAATGCGCTNCGNATAAATCCAATGGATGGNGTCACCCCTCCNTCTCCAAGAGCGGAGCAGAGTTCCACACGTGAGGCACCTCCTTGAGCGGCAGCGATTACGCTGTCAATATCGCCTGCGCAGACTTCAAGCAGATTTTTCATTTTGCGGCAGTTTCAAGTTCNATGATGTAGTCAATAGTATTTTCNGGAATCTCNGGAAGTGNGATGNANATTCCACCCTCTTTGAGTTTTGTGAACTTNACGGGAGTTCTGTCATCNTAAGCGGTTGCTTTCTTAACCTTTACAGAAACNGGTACTTTGATTTCCTTAGCTTTTGTGTCAAGCACATGGAGGTATAGCTTATTTCCCTTTCTTGTNGANGTNCCCCAATCCTGCGCTTCAAAATCNCCGGCAGTGGTAGCATAGAAAGTCTCACCATATTTGTTCATCCATTCTCCTATNTCCTTGAGTCTCACAAGAGCAGNTTCAGGNAGGTTNCCGTCGGGTTGCGGGCCGATGTTNAGCAGCAGATTGGCACCCATTCCGGCAGCTTTTACAAGATATGAGATAAGTTCGGGGGTAGATTTATANTTCTGGTCCTTGATTTTATANCCCCACATACCGTTCATGGTCTGGCAAGTTTCAAGCGGCAGNCGTGAGATATCCTGACCNGAAAGTCCTGCGGTGTTTTCNCCGGGAAGNTCACGCTCAAAAATCTGAATATCTTCGCCGGCAAATGGGGTGATATGATGATTGTTGCCAATAAGACACTGAGGCTGAAGTTTGTGTATAAGGGCATATTGCTCNGGAAGCTGCCAGTTGAAAGGCACGCTGTCCTGATCATGATCCCAGTGACCGTCAAACCAGATGGCACCTACTTTNCCATAGTTAGTAAGCAATTCTGTAAGCTGCTTATTCATAAAGTCATAGTANGCGGGCCAGTTGCGCAACGTAGTGTCTCTACCGGTATTGAGTCCGGTTCTTCCGCTCGGATANTCAGGTCTTGTCCAGTCGATGTGAGAATAATAAAGGTGTAGCTTAATACCTTGTTTTTCACACTCATCAGCAAGTTCCTTAAGAATATCTCTCTTGAATGGGGTTGCATCTACTATATTATAGTNACTCTGGTCNGTATCCCACATGGAGAATCCGTCATGATGCCGGGTTGTGAAGGTAATATACTTAGCTCCGGACTCCTTGATTGCTTTCACCCATTTTGCAGCGTCAAAGTTAGCCGGATAGAATCCTCCGGCAGCTTTAGCATACTCGTCAGCGGTAATATTGTCATAGTTAAGATACCATTCNCCCTGGGCAAACATGCTGTAAATACCCCAGTGGAGGAAAATACCGAAGCCNTTGTCGGCAAACTCCTGACGTGCTTTCAAATTTTCAGCGGTAGGGATATAAGCCGGAGTTTCATCCGCCAAAGCTCCAAGAGCAATAGAAGCAGCTGTCAGACAACTGATGATTTTTTTCATATTTGATATTAAATTTAAGAATTACACACTATTTATTATAAGGTGAAAGGAACTCTCACACCGGTGGGGTTCCTTTCAAAATATTGTCAATTAATCCGATACCGGACAAAGAGGTGGCTGTCTTATCAGAAAGGCAGGTCATCGTTGTCGTTAGGGGCGGCAGGCGGAGGAGGTATATTATCCATAGGAGGAATATCACTGCCGGGGACAGGAGTGGTGGCTGAACCAACTTTTTCAGCTTTCCAACCGCGGATACTTGTGTACCATCTGCCATTATATTCACGGCTTTCGATATCGAATGAAAGGGTTATTTCATCACCGGGAGTGAGGATATACTGGTCAGCGCGATCNCCAAAGAAGTCAAAATGCACNTTTTTGGGGAAGCTATCCTGGGTTTCAAGAACATANTCTCTTTTTTTCCAGGCCTTTCCACTTGTTTTAGACTCGCCTGACTGTTCGGGTAGGGCTAAAATTACTTTGCCTTTAATTTCCATTAATCTTATATTTATTATTTAGACTCTTGCAAAATTAACTACCACAGACGGAAGTGCCAAATTAAAAGTTCTAAAAAAATATGACGTGTGTGATATTTTTGAATAACTTTACGACAAAGAATAAAATTATAGATGTTATGGCAGAATGGTGGACAGCCCCGGCNGAGGGNAGCGACGGCAAACTGATAATGGTGACAGGTCGCAGAGACGTTAAGAAATTCAGAGATAATCCCNGATTTGACAAGCGGGTGGAGGTGAGCTGGAAATANACCTCCGCANCAGACGGGATGCCGAGCAAGGANGATTCTGAAATGATGGATGAGGTGCAAAAACGCCTCACCGANGCATTTGACAAGGATCCGGTTGCAGTTCTCACCGGNATATNCACCGGCGANGGGGAGCGCAATTGGATTTTCTATACTTTGAGNACCAATATNTTCGGTAAAAAACTGAATGAAGCCCTGGCTTCGCTGCCNNCNTTNCCTNTGGANATTTATGCCGAGAACGATGCGGAGTGGGCAGAGTACGACGAAATGAGCGAGTGTGAAATAAATATTGATTAAGCTAAAAAGCTTCTCCGATAGCAAACACAAAGCCGCAGGTGTGTCTTCCTATACCGAAGTCAATCCTTGCGTTGACATTGTGCTTGAACTCAAAGCGCAGTCCCAGNCCGCCGTTAGGNAGCCATTCCGGTCGGATTTTCTCTCNGTTGAAATCACTGAGAGATGAGAANACGGTNGCACCTCCAATCCATGCTGTTGCTCCGANACGTCCCCANATATGCTGTCTCAGCTCCGCCTGNATAGNTATCTGGCTGTTGTCNATATACGACCCCATGTAATATCCTCGCATTCTTATGCCGTCAGANGCAACCATNTCTCTCATGGTCCATGGTGCTTTGGAGCTGTTGAGTTTGGCATAAAAATCAAAACCTACAAGNGCATCNTTCCATAGTCCGGCGTAAAGATTGCCAATGAAAGTGTGACTGTTGAAAAANCTCGGAGCNGTGCCGAAGCACTCCGGATAAAACATTGCGGAGTAGGCGAGGCGAATACCTCTTGTAGGGGTGATGATACTGTTACGCGAATCTATTTCAGCNGACATTCCNATGCCGGTTACATAAATATTTTTTCTTTCTCCGAGTAGATATTCCGGATTNGCAATTCTTTTTGCATCGGTATAATCTGCCTGAAATTTCGCCCCTAAATAAAGATTATGCGTGATTCTATACACGTAATTGATTTTTACNCCAATNTTTCTACGGTCATAAACCGATTTAGGATTCATAGCCGTNTGCTCCGAGTTGATACCCCAGAAATCAAGTCTCTTTTTATAAAGNTCCACTCTNTAGTTCAGCCTTGACCTNTTGTCCGGAAACAGTACATTTCCNTTAAGAAAGAACACGAAGAAACCGTTAAGTGATGCATTTACACAAGCNACNACATCGCTCGGGCTGGGAAGGGAGTCGTTTCGGTCAATTCTGTANAGTCCGGTGCANAGGGCACCTATGCCGAAGGANGCCTCTCTTGTGTAGGAAGGCATGGCACCAAAACTAACATCAAANGCTTTTTCTCTTGTGNGGTCAACATTACCTTGTATTAGAGAGTTCAGGTATTTCTTAGCCCATACCGGCGCCTTGTTGAGCAGNGGAATGGAGTCAACGAATGCAAGCGAGTCACCCGGCTCACCTGCANATAGCCTCTCTTGAGCAATTACGCTCAATGAGATAAGCAGCATGGTTATNAAAGTCAGAACTCTCCGAATCTGACACATAGCAAAAAAAAGTACTTGAAAGGCTGAGTCAAAAAAGAATTCTGACTCAGCCTTTTATTAATCGTTTTTATCTTCCGGTTGTTCNGACTGTTCGTTNGGCTCAGCCTCTTCCTGAGGAGTAGGAGCAGGCAGTCCCTTGAANGGAGGTGGNGTTTCAATAGGAGTTNCATCCTCTATATCCTTATCCTTGTTTTTGTCTTCCTTACTCTGAGTCTCACTCTTTTTGGNGCTATTCTCATTAATGGCAAGAATNTCTTCAGTTCTGGAAGTCCANGGACGTTTGCCGAATATATTCTCCACATCCTCAGTGAAAATCACCTCTCTTGTGATAAGTGTTTCTGCCAATTTGGCATGTCCTTCGGCGTGCTCGCGNAGNATCGCTTTAGCCCTTTCGTATTGCTCGCTGATGATTCTTGACACCTCTTCATCAATCATCTTGGCGCGGTCATCGCTGTAAGGTTTGGAAAATCCGTAGTCCTGACCTGTGGAATCNTAATAGCAAAGGTTTGGCAACTTGTCGCTCATGCCATAATAAACCACCATTGCGTATGCCTGCTTGGTAACACGCTCAAGGTCATTTGCGGCACCGGTAGATATTCTGCCGAGAAACAGTTCTTCTGCCGCTCTGCCGCCGAGAGTCGAGCACATTTCGTCAAGGAGTGCCTGAGTTGGGGTAATCTGACGCTCTTCCGGCAGATACCATGCAGCNCCGAGTGCTTTTCCACGGGGNACTATAGTAACCTTAATCAGCGGATTNGCATANTGGAGATGCCATGAGATAGTGGCATGTCCTGCTTCNTGAACCGCGATAGATTTCTTTTCCTCGTCAGTGGTTATTTTCGAGCGCTTNTCAAGTCCNCCTATTATCCTNTCCACTGCATCGATAAAGTCTTGTCTGCCTACAGACTTCTTGTTGTGGCGNGCNGCTATAAGAGCNGCTTCGTTACAAACATTAGCTATATCAGCTCCAGAGAANCCGGGGGTCTGGCGGGCNAGGAGGTCAACATCCACAGTGTCATCTGTCTTGATGCGNCGCAGATGTACATTGAAAATAGCCACTCNGTCATTGAGGTCCGGCAGATCNACGTAAATCTGTCGGTCAAAACGTCCGGCACGCAGAAGAGCCTTGTCAAGAATATCAGCACGGTTTGTAGCNGCAAGGATAATTACACCGCTATTAGTNCCGAAACCATCCATTTCGGTAAGTAGNTGGTTNAGNGTGTTTTCGCGCTCATCGTTAGCNCCCATGTTGGGGTTNTTGCCTCTNGCGCGGCCAACTGCNTCAATCTCATCTATAAATACAATACAGGGNGCTTTCTCCTTAGCCTGGCGGAATAGNTCACGNACACGTGATGCTCCNACTCCGACAAACATTTCCACAAAATCACTGCCGCTCATAGAGAAGAAAGGCACATTNGCTTCGCCNGCNACAGCCTTGGCNAGTAGAGTTTTACCGGTTCCGGGAGGTCCNACNAGCAGGGCTCCCTTTGGAATTTTGCCGCCGAGGTCNGTGTANCGCTGAGGATTTTTGAGAAATTCCACAATCTCCTCAATCTCGGTTTTTGCTTCNGATAGTCCNGCAACATCTTTGAATGTCACCTGAATATCACCGTCTTTGTCAAATATTTTAGCCTTTGATTTACCAACACTGAAAACTCCGGAGCCGCTGCCGTCCTTGCCGCTCATTCTGCGCATCATATAGAACCAGAATACTACCAGCAGAATGACCGGACCGAATGTCCATAGTAAGCCGCTGTAGTTTGTAGCGCTCTCATAGTCAACCTTTCCGGNGAATTTNCCATCTGCTTTCCATTTATCTATGTTTTCCTGAAGCTGGTCGGGAGAGGAAATCTCGGCAACCACTTTGGCATCCATNCCNCCCTTGGGTTTGTATGCGTTAGGAAATACGGCTTTGGCAAGCGAGTCGTTAAGAAAAGCTTCTGCTTTGGGGTCGGTGCCTCGAAGCACAAGGATTTTGTCAACACCTCCTGATTCCACATATTCCTCAAATTCGGAATACGATACTCTCTTGGTGAGTGAATTGTCATCAAAATAAAGTATTCCGACCAAAGAAATTATTACAATGGCATACATCCAGTACATACTGAATTTGAATGTCGGTTTTTTGGGCTTCTTTTTTTCCATTATATAATATAGGTGTCAAAAATTATCAATCAATATCAGGAATTTCGGTGCTTGCAGCATCGCTCCAAAGCTCTTCGAGATTGTAGAGCTCTCTCATTTCGCGTGTAAAAACATGCACNAGAGTGTCTCCATAATCAAGCACAATCCACTGGCTGTTTTTATATCCGTCGTAATTATAGGGTTTAATGCNTCCTTGCTCAAGCAGATAGTCGCGAATGTTGTCGGCAATAGCGCTTACCTGCATTGATGAAGTGCCTTCGCAAATAATAAAATTAGATGCGGCAGCGGTTTCTATGTCTGAAAGGTCAAGGCATACAATACGCTTGCCTTTTTTGTCTTGAATAGCTTCTGTGATGAGTTTTACAATGTCAGTGTTTCTTGTCATAATNATATTATGGCGTGTAATTATAATGTGACTAATTTATAAACAAATATTATGCCAAAATAGGTCGGTGAAAAATAAAAGTATNTGCATNTTATTCATAACGCATTGTTTCAGAGGGAGAGAGGGTTGAAATAATATGCGAGGGGAGTACCAGCAGAATGAANCTTAATGCAATCACGGCAACNTCCAGTGCCAATATGGATACCCAGTTGATGCTTACAGGCACGTAACTGAGGTAATANGCTTCCGGGTCAAGCGGAATGATATGCCATATCTTTTGGGCAAATAGNAGNGCAAGAGCNAACAGNTTGCCAATTATCAANCCTCTGCTTACCAGTCGGCANGCCATATATATGAATATTCGCCTTATCATTCCGTCGGTAGCTCCGAGGGCTTTAAGCAGTCCTATCATCCTTACNCTTTCAAGAACAATTATGAAAAGGCATGATACCANTGTGAANCCCGCAACACATCCCATTAGCAGCAGAATAACAACGACATTTGTGTCAAGTAATTCCAGCCAGTTAAAGTACATTGCTCCGGNGGTGTTNATAGTTTCGATACGGTATTGCGGATAATAACCTTTATCCTCTTCTCTTATTTCNCAAAGGCGGAGCCTCAGATTATTNGCTGTTTCCTCTATATCCTTTCCNACACNGTCTATGCTTACCGAGCTTCCGGTNANACTATCTACCCTNCATATTTTCTGGAGTAATTCAATAGGNGTGAAAGCGTATGTCTTGTCATATTCTCCGAAATGGGTGTTGAAAATGGCNGCAACATTCAATTTGCGTGTGTAAAGGTTATCACCTATAAAAAAGTGAGCCATCACNGCATCATCTATTTTTAANCCTAATGCAGATGCTGTTGATTCCGATATCAGTACAGGATAAGTGTCAAACTCACTNCTCCAGTCCGGNATTTCTCCTTCTGTTATCTGGTTGGTTATAAAAGTGTTGCCNGATTTNTCAACGCCTTTTATAACAATNCCTTCAAAATCATTGTCGGTTTTGAATATCGCCGGTTGGCGTATTTCCAGCGCAATTTTGGCATCAGGGGAAATTTCNTCTATAACCTNTTTNAGCGAGTCGNTAAGCTGTATGCCGTTGTTTACATATTCATCTGAAGGCACAANNCCNGGGTATATTGAAATCTCGTGCTCAAAACCGGTGACCTTGTCTCTTATCTGGTGCTTGAAACCTGACACAATGGCAATTGACAGCAGCATTACNGCTACTGACAGTGCTATTCCTGCAACAGCAACCGGAATACCGGGTGCCTTCAGGCTCAGCCTGCCGGCAATTGCGAGTTCAAGCCTCATTTTGTGGNGTTCTCAGTTCTTCCGGGATACACTTTCAAAGCTTCGGCAAGAACTTTGAGTGCCTTACCAAGGTCTTCTTTATTGATAACGTATGCCATTCTAACCTCATTTTTACCAACGTTAGGCGAGGTGTAGAATCCGCTTGCAGGTGCCATAAAAACGGTAGCTCCCTCATATTCAAATTCTTTAAGGCACCATTCGCAGAATTTGTCTGCATCATCTACAGGCAGGCTGACCACTGTGTAAAATGCACCCATAGGTATNGGAGAATAGCATCCGGGGATACGGTTGATGCCGTCAATAAGGAATTTGCGGCGGTCAACATACTCGTTATAAGTCATCAAAAGATAATCCTTGTCGGCATCGATTGATGCTTCTGCCACAAGTTGACCCAGAAGAGGGGGACTCAGGCGCGCCTGACAGAATTTCATGAAGTTTCTTTTGAGGTGCTCATTTTTTGTTATTAAAGCACCTATTCTTATTCCGCATTCGCTGTATCTTTTTGATACAGAGTCAATCAGCACAACCTGTTCTTCGATTCCGGGAAGATGAAACGCGGAGATATANGGCGCACCGGTGTAGCAGAACTCGCGGTAAACTTCGTCAGAGAATAAGAANAGGTCATATTTCTTAACAATGTCCCTTATCTGGTTCATCTCTTTTTGAGTGTAGAGGTAACCGGTGGGATTGTTCGGGTTGCAGATAAGAATACCTTTTGTGCGTTCGGTGATAAGCTCTTCAAATTTCTCCACGGGAGGAAGGGCGAATCCTTCATCAATATACGAGGGTACGGTAATGATTTTTGCNCCGGCAGAAATTGCAAATGCCATATAGTTGGCATACGCCGGTTCCGGTACAATAATTTCGTCTCCGGGGTCCAGGCATGCCATGAATGCAAACAGCACGGCTTCGGAGCCACCNGTAGTCACAATAATGTCATCGGCATCAACATTGATGTTGTAGCGGTGATAATACTCNGCGAGCTTTTGTCTCAGCGACAGAATGCCTTCAGAAGGACTGTACTCAAGAGTAGTCCGGTCTATTTTTTTCAGCGCGTCAAGTCCTTCTTTAGGTGAGGGCAGGTCCGGCTGACCGATATTGAGGTGATATACTTTAAGACCTCTCGCTTTGGCATCGTTGGCAAGCGGGACAAGTTTTCTTATAGGTGAGGCGGGCATTGCTTCGCCGCGCTGTGACATTTTTGGCATATTCGTTTGTTTATACTTAGTACCTCTTTTATTATTAAGGTGTTCATATATGCGCAAAGATACGATAAATATTTTATATGGAACAATGTAAATGAGGTGTATGGCATTGTTTTTGCTACATTTGTAATTAAAAAATAGAAATTCAGAGTAGATGGCAGATAATAATATGGCTTCTTTACGCAACAGTGTGGCTGAGGATGCTGTTGCTGGACGATTCGGAAGAATGTTTGACACGCTTGATAATATGCTGGGATCACATCCCCGGTGGATGGATCAGGCAAGGGCTTTGCGCACTCAGTATGATGCGCTGTGCTCATACGCGCTGGCGGGTGCTCCCGATCCAACAAGACCGTTAATGAGGGCGGAAATAGCTGCTGAGGCGATTAGTCTGGCAGATACAGCTCTGTATAATTCGCGTGTCGCTGATTCTCCGCAGATATATTACTCGAAGTATAGGTTCGAAAAATTACAGAAGGAGTCGTTGAGGCAGCTGTTTGACAGATTGAACGAGTATAATTCTTTGCTCGGTCTTGCTGCACTGACCGGAAGGAAGGATGCAGAGAATCCTCAGGGTGAGTCGGTGAGAAAGCTTATGGAGGAAACTCTAACTCGTCTGTTTAACCGTTTATGGTCTTATTATGATTTCTCTTCGGAGGATTATGTCGAAATAGAGAAATTCGTAACCGACAATACGCAACCGGCAGAGGCGAGGGAGCTGATGATTTGGGCTTTGATGCTCGGTGGACTGGAATATTTTCAGGTGCGTAGGCTGATGATTCTCAGTAAAGTATATATTGGAGAGAATAGCAAGAGGCTAAGGCTTGCCGCCATGATTGCTTTTATGCTGATGCTATGGTGTCACCGCAATGTACCTGTTGGTATTAAGTTGCATGGGTTAATTGATTTGATGAAACAGAAACAGACCTGGAACGAGGATTTATCGGTGGTGGCTATGCAGTTTGTAAAGACCAGAGATACAGAAAGAATTACCAATAAGCTCAAGACTGAGGTGTTTCCGGCAATGATGAAACTACGACCCGATTTGCAGAAACTCGGAGATTTGTCAGCAGATATGGATTTGACTTCGCTTGAAGATAATCCGGAGTGGGAGGAACTGCTGGATAAAAGCGGACTCACTGAAAAACTTAAGGAACTGACAGAGTTGCAGAGTGATGGTGCTGATTTGATGATGGCTACATTTTCTGGACTCAAGAGTTTCCCGTTTTTCAATGAGGTGGCGAACTGGTTTGTGCCGTTTTCAATGGATAGGCTTGCGGTTTCGGAGGCTGTGTCAGGACGGCTTAAGCAACTTGCTGAAATAATTGGAGCATCACCTTTTTTATGTGATAGCGATAAATACTCGATGATATTTTCTTTCAATCATATCCCTGAGTCCCAAAGAAAAATGTTTACTGAGCAAATTGAGGCTCAGAGTCTTAATCAGGCTGAAATAGATGCCGGCTCATTAGAGATGAGGGATAAAAAGAGTGAAGCTATAGTGTCGGTACTTGTCCAGAATCTCTATCGTTTCTTCAAACTTTTTAGAAGAAAGCGGGAAATGAATGATCCTTTTGTTAATTCACCGGATTTGGCTTCTCTTGCCTTGTTTAAGGATACACTCGGCACACCTGAAAACATAAGACTTGTATCTGAGTTTTACCTTAAAAGAGGATATTATACGGAGGCTCTGTTGCATTTCAATTCTTTGATTGCCGATACTCCTGACGATTATCAGCTGTTGCAAAAAGCCGGATATTGTTATGTGGCTCTCGGCGAAATTGAAAAAGCTGTTGAGATGTACTCCCGAAGTGAGCTATTGGCTCCTGATAGTCTTTGGACTCTCAAGCGCCTTGCCTCTTCCTACAGGTTGTTGGGCAATCATTCCAAAGCGCTCGAGTACTATAGAAAGATTGAGGCTAAGCGTCCGGATGATTTGAATATAGCTTATGCTATTGGACATTGTCTGATGGAGATTGGTTCAATAAAGGATGCTCTGAAAATGTTCTATAAAGTGGAATACCTTGCGCCGGATTCTGCTAAGGCACTCCGCCCTATTGCCTGGTGCTCATTTTTGCTCGGTGATTATGAAAAATCAGCAGTATATTTTGGTAAAGTTCTGTTGGATAATCCGGTAGCGTCCGATTATCTGAATTTTGGACACCTTAGTCTCGCTACAGGTAATTATAATGACGCGCTTGATAATTACAAAAAGTGCATCAATCATTCATCTCCTGATGATTTCTTGCGTTTGCTCGCCGGTGATATGAAGGTGCTTGAAAATGCCGGGGTTGATAGTGTTATCCTTGAAATTGTGGTAGATAAAGCATTGTCTTAAAATTAAATTGGTTAGAAAATGAATCCGTTATATAACGACTTTAAGGGCAGATATGCCGAGGTACCGTTCAGTGAAATTAAAACAGAACATTTTGAGCCGGCTATCGAGCGTGGCATAAAACTTGCCAAAGATGAGATAGAAGCGATTTGCACTAATGAGGAAGCTCCTGATTTTAAGAATACGATTGTGGCTCTTGAAAAGGCAGGAAAAGACCTGGACAGAGTTTTGAATGTATTCTATCCCCTTAATTCGGCTCTTTCAGACGACGAATTAATGGATATTTCATTGAAGGTGGCACCATTGCTTTCAGAGTATTCCACATCAATTACTCTAAATGAAAGGCTTTGGGAGAGAATTAAATATGTGTATGATCATCGTGATGAATATAATCTTGACGGTGAGGATAATATGCTGCTATCCGAGACTTATGACTCCTTTAGGAGAAGTGGTGCTCTTCTTGATGAGAATGGGCGAGAACAACTAAAGAAAATTAATGCGGAACTTACTGAACTGACAACGGTTTTTGGGCAGAATGTACTCAAGGAGCTTAAGACATACCGCATATTTCTTGATGCAGAGGATGTGGAAGGATTACCGCAAAGGATTATAAATCAGGCTGCCGATGATGCCGTAAAAGCAGAGAAGCCTGGAAAATATCTTTTCAATCTTTCTCAGCCTGTATATATGGCGGTGATGAAATATTGTAAAAGTCGAGATGTAAGGGAGCGGTTTTACAGGCTTTATACCGGCAGAAATATTTCCGGTGAGTTCTCTAATTCAGATGTGGTTCTCAAAATAGTAAGATTGAGATTGGAAAAAGCACGCCTGCTCGGCTATGATACTTACGCTGATCTAAAGCTTAGTCATACTATGGCTAAGAATAAGGTCAATGTTTTCAATCTTCTTGACAAACTGGCTGAAGCATACCGCCCGGCACAACTGAAAGAGTTCTCTGAACTGAATAAGTTTGCAAAGGAGAGAGGGATTCTTACTGAAGATATGAAGCCATGGGATTACAGTTTTGTAGCCAACAAGCTCAAAGAGGCAAAATATAATTGCGATGAGGAGCAGTTCCGTCCATATTTTCCGGTTGATGCTGTGGTTAAAGGTGTTTTCTCATTGGCAAATCGACTCTATGGCATATCATTTGAAAAAGTGAATATTGATGTGTATCACCCGGATGTTGAGGCTTTTGAGGTGAAAGATGAGGATGGTTCATATCTTGGATTGCTTTATACTGATTTCTTTCCTCGTGACAATAAGCGTCCAGGGGCTTGGATGACTGATTTCGGAGGGTTCTGGATTGAGGATGACGGTAAAGAGCATCGTCCGCATGTTTCAATAGTTATGAATTTCACTAAGCCCCACGGTGATTCTCCCTCATTGTTATCTACCTCGGAGGTTGAAACTTTTCTCCATGAATTCGGACACGCTCTGCATGGATTGTTGACTAAAACACGTTATGCTTCTCTTTCCGGTACAAATGTGTACCGTGACTTTGTGGAATTGCCGTCACAGTTCAATGAAAATTTCCTTACTAATGAGGATTTTCTCAAAACATTCGCACATCATTGGCGCACCGGTGAACTTATTCCGGCTGAAATGATTGCCAATCTTGTGCGCTCGCGTCAGTTCGGGGCTGCGTATGCTTGTTTGAGGCAGCTCGGTTTCGGCTTCCTTGATATGATGTGGCACACTATAACCGAGCCTGTTGCGGATGTAGCTGATTTTGAGAAGCAGGCAATAGATAAGGTTAAAGTTTTTGAGGATATAGATAATTCGCTCATATCTCCTCAGTTCAGTCATATATTTTCAGGTGGTTATGCTTCCGGATATTATAGCTATAAATGGGCGGAGCTACTTGATGCGGATGCGTTTGCAGCATTTGAGGAGAGTGGTATATATGATAAAGAAACAGCCACCTCTTTCCGTAAAAACATTCTGGAAAAAGGTGGCTCGGTATATCCTGATGTGCTATATCGCAGATTCAGAGGCAGAGATGCCGACATATCCGCATTGCTGAAGCGCGATGGAATAATCTGATAAAAAACACTTTACACAGTTCGCGGGTTTTCAAGACGGTTTCCTCTTAGAAAATCCGCGATTTCCATTCTTTTCTTTCCTTGTACTTGAACAGAAAGAATTTCAAGCTGTTTGTCAGCACAGTCAATTCTCATTCCTTTGGGAGAAATGTGGATTGCTCCCGGATTTACTGCAGGAGTATCTGTTATTAATGATTTGAAAACTTTCATCACTGTTTCACTTTTATCATCGGCAATTGTGGTCCATGCTCCGGGCACAGGAGAAACGCCGCGTATCAGATTATGCACTTTAAGTGCTGGCTGATTCCAGTCAATATGGCAGTCCTCTTTGAATATTTTGGGTGCGGGGCAGGGAGTTGCCTCAAATTCATCCTGAGGCACTCGGGTTATATTTCCTTCTGCGATGTTCTTGACGGTTTCCACTGCAAGTTCGGCACCCATCTTCATCAATTTTTCATAGAGGCTGCCGAAATCATCGTCAGGAAGGATATCTGTGGCTTTGCTCCCGATTATATCACCGGTATCTATCTCATGCGAGAGATAGAATGTTGACACTCCGGTTCGTGTCTCACCCGCCATAAGAGCGCGGTTAATAGGTGCGGCTCCGCGATATCGCGGTAGCAGTGAGCCATGAACATTGAATGTGCCGAGGCGTGGCATTGCCCAAACGCTCTGGGGCAACATCCTGAAAGCTATCACAATAAAGAGGTCGGCACCGATTGCTTTTAGTTCAGCCTGAAACTCCTCAGATTTAAGATTGGTTGGCTGAAGAATAGGCAGATGGTGATCTACGGCATATTTCTTGACAGCACTTTCAAGCAGCTTGTGTCCTCTGCCGGCGGGTTTGTCAGGTGCGGTTACAACAGCCGCTATATCGCAGCCTTCTTTTATAAGGGCATCCAGACTTTCTACAGCAAAGTCCGGAGTGCCGAAAAAAACAATTTTGATGTCCTTATAATTCATTCTTTATTCTGTTACTTCTACCTCCTGCTCGTTAGCTGCCGCATCAATCTGAGAGAGGGCGAAAGAATATGCGCCTATAGATATAGCTTTGCTTGCACCTAGTTTGGAGGTTATTATTCCGACTCGTTTCATGGGGTCGTAAGGCACTGTTCTCTCTGAGCCGTAAACCTTTATCATGCGTTCCTCTCCTTTGGCAAATGCCTGGAACTCATCCTCGTTATCCAGATCAAATACTCTCATCTGCACTCTGTTAAGCTCTTCGCCTTTGAGCGATTTAAGCTTGCCGCGCAGCTCTCCCAGGAGGGTAGGCATAAAATATTTGCGGGCGCCGGTGAGTCCTCCGCCTATTACAATCAGACCGTCAACAAGAGTAACTCCGGTGGCAATAGCATCCCCGGCTATTTCACCGAACTCCTCAAATGCTTTTATTGCAGCTTCCCGATTTCCGGACTTTGTTCCATCCGCAATTTCGCATATATCCTTAGGCTCAAATTTATGGTCTTTATCGCCTGAGAGTTCACCGTAAACACGCTTGATCGCTCGGATTGCGGCTCCTTCTTCTACAAATATCTCAATATTTTTTTTGTGTCTCAGGCAGAACGTTTCCACGCAACTGTTATCACCGCGGTTAAGTCTGTCACCTACAACCATACCAATGCCCAGGCCGGTGCCGAATGTATAGCCTAACAAGTTGTGGTAGCGTTTAGAACTGCCGGCTTCTGCCAGTTTGGCGTTTATTTCCGGTAAAGCACCGCCAATAGCCTCACCAAAGGCAAAAAGGTCACCGTCGTTATTGATGAAAACCGGAATTCCGAATGTGTCGGAAAGGAACGGGCCGAGCGCAACGCCATCGCGGAAGGATGGGAAGTTGGGAAGATAGCCGCCTATAACCCCGTTAGGGTAGTCCGCCGGTCCGGGGAAAGCGAAACTGATGGCAACAGGCTTGGTGTCAAGTTTGGAAATGACCATCCTGAATCCTTCAACCATTGTTGACAGACACAAATCAAGATTATGTGCCATGCTCGGAAGAGTGATAGGCTCTACAATAAACTTATTAGCCTGCATAGCTCCAAAAACAAGGTTTGTGCCTCCGGCATCCAGAGTTATAACTATTCTTTTGTCAAATTTGTACATGGGTTGAAAGATATTAAGGTGAATAATATGTGCAAAAATACAAAAAAGCTAAAAAAAATGCACCATCTGATGTTTATTTCAGATGGTGCGGATATGATTGTGGAATGGAGAGGTTATTTGTAGCGTGCCCAGCGGATGAGATCCTTGAAAGTTGGTTTCTTTCCGTACATGAAGATGCCTACACGGTAAATTTTAGCAGCAATCCACACCGCAGCGAGGAATGAAGCGTACAGAATTATCAGTGAAACAGCTATTTCCCATCCCGGAATACCTGAAGGGATACGCGCCATCATAACCATAGGGGAGGTGAATGGAATGAAACTCATCCACATAGACAGAGATGATGTGGGATCGCCTGCCGCTGTCATGCCGAAGATTATACCTATTATAATAGGGAAGATTATGAAGCTCTGCAGTTGACCGGCATCCTGAATGTTATCTACAGCAGAGCCGATAGCTGCATAGATAGCAGAGTAGAGGAGGAAGCCCCCGGCAAGGAACAGGATAAGGAGTACGAAAAGCTGAATTATGTAGCCTACATTACCGAGCACTGACATTGCCTGAAGTAAATCGATATCGGTTGTGGCTGATGCGGCATCAAGATTGCCGGCATTCAGGGCGGCGAGCTCGGCTGACATTTCAGGAGGTGTGAGTGCGGGTAGAACAAATGCGCTCATTGCCGCAATTAGAATCCCCCAGATAATAATCTGAGTAACCGCTACAAGTCCGATACCGAGAATTTTGCCAAGCATAATCTGGGTGGGCTTGACAGATGATACCACAATTTCAAGGACGCGGTTGTTTTTCTCCTCAATAATACTTGTCATAACCATCTGACCATAAAGAAGCAGACACATATAAAGCAGGAAAGTCAAAATGACACCGAGGAAGTAGCTGAGTTCGGTAGAACTCTGTTCATCTTCGCTTTTGTCGGTTCTGATACTTTGAAGCTTGACATCGCTGTGAATCTTTTTCATTATTTCATCAAGATTGTCTATGTCATAGCTTTTGAGTCTTACAGACTCGATGATGGAATTAACTTTGTCGGTGATACCGCTTTCAAGGCTCAGCGATGATGCACCGTTTGAGTAAAAACGGATAGATTTGTTTCCTGACACCACTTCTCCGGGAATGTATAGCACACCGCTCGCATCACTATCAGCAAGCGCAGAATCAAGAGGTACGGAAACGGGTGTAAAAGTTGTTTCCTCTGAACTTTTGAGGTTCTGAGCTATAATCCCGCTTTCGTCAACCACAAGAATATTTCTTGTCTCTCCGGAAGACATCATCATTATCAGAGCGGGTGCCGCCATCATGGCGAGCATGAAAACCGGCATGAGTAGTGTTGTTATGATAAAACTTTTTTTGTGAACTCGCTCTTTGAACTCACGACCTATAATAATTCCGATTTTTGTAGCCATAGTGTAATTTATTGAATTTCGAGGTCAGCAGTGCCTACTGTGCTTATAAAAATATCGTTCATGGATGCCATAACTTCATTTATGGCTGAAATCTCAACAGTGTTGTTGGCAATCTCGATAATATCGCGAAGGGATGTGCCTTGATTGAGCAGCAATCTGAGCGATGAGCGGTCTCGTGCAGCTTCGCTGATTTCAAAATTACCGGCAAGCGGCTGGAGCGCTGCCATCAGTTCACGCGAATTACCGGAGAAAAGAATATCGTATCGTCCGTCGGAGTACTCCCGTCGAATATTATCCACATTACCGGTGAGAATATTTTTTCCGCGATTTATAAGAGTGATATTTTCACATAGCTCCTCAACAGATGCCATATTATGAGTTGAGAAGATAACAGTTGAACCCTCATTTTTGAGACGGATAATTTCTTCCTTGAGCAGATTGGCGTTAATCGGGTCGAATCCTGAAAAAGGTTCGTCAAAAATGAGCAGTTTCGGGCGATGTAGCACTGTGACAATAAATTGAACTTTCTGTGCCATGCCCTTAGACAGTTCCTCAACCTTTCGGTTCCACCATGAAAGTATGTCAAACCGTTCAAACCATTCCCTGAGACTTCTTGTCGCCTCTGCTTTTGAGAGTCCTTTGAGTCTGGCAAAGAAGACCGCCTGCTCTCCGACTTTCATTTTTTTGTACAGCCCTCTCTCTTCCGGCAGATAACCGATATTGGCAACGTCCGCAGCAGTGAGAGGATGGCCGTTAAAGATAACGCTTCCGCTGTCCGGAGCCGTAATGTGATTGATTATTCTGATAAGGGTCGTCTTACCGGCGCCGTTCGGTCCGAGGAGCCCGTAAATAGTACCTTCAGGAACCGAAAGGCTCACATTGTCAAGAGCTTTGTGTCCTGTGTAGTTTTTTGACACATCGCTGACTTCAAGTAAATTCATTCTGTAACTATATTGGTTGTGTTATTATTCTTTTTTCCGAAAAAGCGGTCAATTATAACAGCGAGTGAACCGTCTCCGGTAACATTACATGCCGTTCCGAAGCTGTCCATCGCTATATACAGCGCAATCATAAGCGCATTCTGTGTCTCTGAGAAACCGAGGATTCCGCTCAACAATCCGAGTGAAGCCATGATGGCTCCGCCGGGAATACCGGGAGCCGCAACAATGGTCACTCCAAGCATTGTGATGAAATGAGCAAACATTCCTAAATCGTAGTTAATACCCTGTAGAATCATGATGGCGAGCGCACAAGCAACAATCTTCAGTGTACTTCCGCTCATGTGAATAGTAGCGCAAAGCGGAATCACAAATCCTGCCACTTCCTCACTCACTCCCATCTTTATTGTTTGCCGTAGAGTAACAGGAATGGTAGCAGCCGAAGACTGTGTGCCGAGAGCGGTAAAGTAAGCCGGCATCATATTCCATAACATCTTGAATGGATTCTTACCGTTGAACAGTGCCGCCACGCAAAACTGGAATACAAGGATGAAAATATGAATACAGAAAATCACCACTATAACTTTGAAAAACGCACGGAGCATTATTCCAACCTGACCGCTGACAGTCATATTCATAAAGATTCCAAGAATATAGAAAGGCAGGAGTGGAATCACAGCCTTGCGTATAGCCATGGAAATAATATCCCGAAACTCGTCAGCTCCTTTTTTCAAAGTATCACCTTTAACAAAGGCAATTCCGAGTCCAACCATAAAGGATAGTACCAGAGCTGTCATGACAGACATTACCGGAGGCATTGGCATGGTAAACCACGGCTGAGCTGTNTCAGCNGAATTCTCAACCGCCATNAGTTCCGGAGCTTTGGTGATAAGATGCGGGAAAACACTTTCGCAAGTGAAAAAAGAGAAGAATCCNGCGAATAATGTTGCACCATAAGCCAGCAGTGCTGTGGCTACAAGCATTTTGCCCGCCNACTTGCCTATATCACCAATCGCAGGGGTAACGAATCCAACAATAATCAGAGGAATTAGAAATCCGAGGAATGATCCGAAAATTTCATTGAATGTAGCACAAAGGCGTGCAAGCCACAGCGGAGCNGCATAGCCGAGTGCGATTCCGGCGGCTATAGCAACCGCTATACGTGGGAGTAATCCGAACTTTATCTTTTTCATCTGATTATAATTTTTTCAGATTTTTCACCTGTGCGGCGAATGTAAATGCCGGGAGTGAGATTATCGCCGTTCACCTTTACACCGCTAAGGTTAAAGTATTCGGCTTTGCCATCGTTTTCTTCATGAGAATAAACCGGAGAAATAGCGGTCACTTCAATATTTCCGTTGAATGTTCCCGATATTCTCAAACCCTCTTCAATCCATTCGATATCCATCAGTAGATTGAATTTATCTGACAAATCTGCATAACCGTGGAGGCTTATGTCAAGTGTCATGCCGGGTTGAACTTTCACCTCAGTTGCCGCTCCGTCATAAGCCTTGAAGCCATTAGACATAGCTGTGACGCTTACACTCGGCACTTCAACCGAGTTGCCTATGGCAGCAGCTCTTGAACCGGTAAGGTCAATGCCTTCGATAACAACATCCGAGCGATTATCGTAAGAGGGTGTAAGATAGATTCTCACATTATGGTCCTTGACAGAATTTTCGGTCTCAGTGGTGAGAGTTCCGGAATAAATAGCTCTTTCTGCTTTCACGGGAGTTTCTTCCGCATTGCTGAATTTTACAAGAATGGGCACTCTCCGGTTATCGTCCATATACCAGGTCACATCCACATTGATTCTTACTTCATTGGCTGTGGTTACAGTGCCGTCAACTTTCACACCCGCTACAATTTCGCCCCCGGCAAGAATCATGCGGTCAACTTTACCGGTATAGCGGTCAAATCCTTCACCGGGTGTGAGAGTAATATCGTCAACTTTTATGTCACCGAGTTTAGCAGGTTCTGATGCTGCGTCAAGAGCAATGGAGAAATCCGGGAGCAGGAATGTGTAGAGTCCGTTTTCGCCAGTCTGAGCAATTTTTATAACCGCATCTTCACCACCCTCGGTAATATCATACCCTTCAATGGCAACCGTCAGTTTACCGGCAATGGTCATCCATTGAATTTCGTTGCGCTTGCCGTTGAATTCCACATTTATAGGAATACTCTCCTCATCGCTCGCTTTCCAAAGCACCTGAATTGTCATCTTCGCATTGCCTGAAGCATCAACGGTACCTGTAAGATTGATATCAGCAATGATTTCTCCATCAATAAATTCCATATCCGGAACATAGCCGCTGTAGTTAGTGGTACCGTTCTCATTTTCAACATTCACGTCATTGACAATAATATCACCGAGAGTGAGCTGGGTACCGTCAAGGTCAATGCTGAAATCCGGCAGCTTGAAGATACATTTGCCGTTGACCGCATCAGTGATATATACGGTGGCCTTCTGGTTTTCCGCAATATATGAACCTGCCATTTCAATTGACAGTGTGCCGTCAAAGTCGGTCCACTCTTCGCTTGGTGCCGGATTGTTATTACCTGTCTCAGCGGTTTTGACACCATTGAACTCAACATTGATTTCAATGCCCTCCCAAAGCACAAGAATCTTCATTTTAGCGTTGCCAAGAGCATCGGTGCTACCGGTAAGTGTCACATCAGCGACAATAGACCCTTCAGCAAGTTCGAGACCAGAAACCTCACCGGAATATGTGTAGCCGCCATTGCCATCAGGTGTCATGGTCACATTTTCCACAACTATGTCACCGAGCGGAGCGGGACCATCGCCAAGGTCCAGGCTGAAGTTCGGCAGACTGAAAGTGCAAGTGCCGTCATTGCCTTCCTTAATCTCAATCTTGGCTTCCTGTCCGCCTCCGGTGATATCGTCCCCCATCATAAATATGTTGAGAGTACCGGTATATTCCACAGTCTTGCCGGTTGAGGGAGCCGGAGTTTCCCCCTTTTTGAAATTAAGAGTATATGTATGAACATTTTTGCCGTCCTCATCAGCTCCATCGGCAGTCACTGTTATAGTTACCGCAAACTTAGCCGAATCATAAGCAATAGTGATTTTTGCATCCGGGTTGGAACTTTCGGCAGTAACGGCTCCTTCCGCAGGCATCTCCACAGAAGTGAGACGGTATGTGAATATATCTTTGTCAAAGTCGGCGAGGGGAGTGCCATTGATGCTTATTGCTGAGAGTCTTGAATTAATAGGCTTGTCGAAACGGAGAGTGTAAGTATGGGTTTTCTGACCATCGAGATCCACACCACCGGAGTTGGTCACGGTGACAGTAGCTATACCTTCAGCAACATTGCGTGAAACAGATACCGATGCTCTGCCCGAAGCTTTCATTGGAGTTCCCACAATCTCGTTCTGAGCCGGAAGCACTCCGCTAAGAGTGTATTCAAATTTGTCTTTGTCAAATTCCGCTACATCTTCTCCTCTCACCTTAAGCGAAGCGAGTCGGGAGAAATAGGGCAGATCGAAATGCAGTGTATAAACAGTGCTTGATGAATAATTACCATCAGCATCCCCTCCGTTTGTAACCGTAACGGTAGCGGTTGCTGACTCAATATCGGTAGCTACTTTGTAGTCACAGGTGCCATTACCGTTATAAACCTGAACTCCGATTTTATCAGCAGCCGGGAGCTGTCCGGCCAAAGTATAATCGAGCTGAGCCGGTGTGAAATCCGGGATTTCCTCACCGTCAACGGTTATAGAAGCTGCAAATGATAGGAACGGCGGATTGAACTGAATGATATAAAGATGACTTGTCTTGCCGTCAGTGTCTTTCTGTCCTGAATTGCTAACTGTTACTCTGGCTGTAGCGTTGATATGGTCGAATACAACGGTTGCAACAGGGTTGCCTGAGCTTTTCTTGAATTTATAGCTGAAAAGAGCCTGTGCTTCTTCATCGGTTGCCGGAAGTTGCCCTGCAAAAGCTATCGGTGTCTTGCCATCCTGAGGCAGCCCGGTAAGTTCCTGACCACCGATAGTGAGAGATTCCAGTCGGCTGAAATAGGGCAGGGCGTATTGAACTGTGTAAGTGTGACTGCTTTCTCCGTCAATGTCCGGCTGAGTATTTGTCACAACCACAGTTACCAACGCCTTTTCCGCATCGGCAGATTTATCCTTAATTTCAGCCTTTCCCTCTGCATTGCTGCCCTTTATCACCGTAGGGGTGATTGTTGGGTTTGCCGGCATCTGCGCATCGATAGTGTAGGTAAATACATTGCGGTTGAAGCCGGGCACTGCAGCTCCACCGATAACCAGCGACTCAAGGCGTGAGAAGAACGGTGCATCATACTTGAGAGTATATGTGCGGCTTGTGATACCGTCCACGTCAGGCTTGCTGTTTGATACTTTCACCGTTGCGGTAGCGGTTTCAGGATCCAAACTCACCTCATGCTGAATGGCACCGGCTGTTTTGTCGGGGAATTCAAAAGTAGCCTCAATGTCAGCTTGACTCTTTGGCATCTGTCCCGGCACAGTCACTCTTATAGTCTCGCCGGTTTCGTCCAGCAAATCTACTTTTTCATCTGCGGTTTTAATTGCCGCAAGTCGGGAATAATATGGCAGGAAGTGCAGGATATATTCGCGTTCATCTTCTCCCTCACTGTTTGAAATCTCGTTGCTCACAAAGATGGTCACTGTTGCCGCATTGGTGTCAATGTTCACCGCCACCTTGGTGCCGTCTGTAGTGTGTCCGTCATACTCCAGCAAACTATAACCAATCTCGTTGTCAGACTCAATGACGGGGCGGTCAAGATAATATTCAAAAACATCGCTGTCAAAACCGGGCACTGCTACCCCGCCGACCGACAGGCTGGCTAATGAAACGGAGCGGTTGTCGTGTGTGCGCTGGTTGAAAGTAAATGTGTAAGTGTGAGATTTCTCTCCATCATAGTCTGTGCCTCCGTTTGGATTGCTGACTTTAACAAGAAGTTTGGGGGTAGGTGAGTCATACTCATCTCCCTCCTTTGTTATCTCAGTTGTTAGCTCTTTTCCCTCAAACCACTCGAAGCGAACACGTTCATCAATATTATCATCATGCCGGTAGCCGTTTACGGTATATGCGAATTTCTTGGAATCGAATGCCGGAGTTAGAGTGAGCGCCTTATTGTTTGCAGCGTTCATTATAGTGATGGTCTTGGGGCGTGAAAGATCCACACTGTCAAATATCAGATTATATGTGTGGCTGCTAAGTCCGTCGTGGTCTTTACCCTCGCTGTTGGTGACGGTTATTTCGCCTGTTCCGTTTTCGGTGTTAACTGTAACTTTTGCGGTCTGATTTCCGTCGGGGAGAATATAGATAGGCTTAATGTCAGCTACTGCCGGCATGAGTCCTATTGCCCGGAGGTCAATCGACTTTCCGTCCTCGCTTACCGGATAGGTTTTGCCATTAAAAATCACTCCACTGATTCGTGAGGATATGGGTGAATCATATACCAAAGTATAGCTCTTTGTCAGCACCGGATCTGCCTCGGTATTGGTTACTGTGATTACTATCCGGGGATTATTGATATCCTCCGGAGCACCGAAATCACTGTTGAGCGTTACCGTGCCGCTTATTCCCGAGGCTTTGGTTACACTCTGTGGAAGATTGGTGCTGTATTGCTCTCCAATAGTCACATAGTCACCGCTAACGTGCACATGGCTACCGTTGGCAAGAACAATCTCTTCAATAGCAGCACGATAGGGCAAAAAGCTTAGTGTGTAGTTGCGCTGTGTCTCCGGGTCATCAGGATGAGAAACAGTCAGCTGTGCGGTAGGATTGTCATTGTTGCCTCCACGGACAATAGGAGCGAAAACGGGGCTGTCTGTACCTAAAGTTTCGATGCTAATCTGAGTTGTGAATGGCATCTCTGTAGAGATAATGGCATCGTTTGCAAATGCGTTGCCGGTCTCCGGCTCAATCTCTTTGTCGCCAATAATTATTTTTGTGAGGTCAAGCTGGAGTACTTTTTTGAACTTGAGGGTGTAAGTGTGAGATGTCTGTCCGTCAATATCCTCAAATCCTTCGCCGCTGCCGTTGGAATTGGTTACGGTTACAGAGTAAGTTACCTCTTTTGCAGTGCGGGAGGTTTCTGTTAGGGTAGCCTTCGATGAGCCGCTGGGTGACAGCACTTTTGGTGAAACAGCAGTCGGTAGGTTGTTAACCGCAATTTCGTAATCATATTTCTGCGAATCAAATTCAGGCACAGCAACAGATTTCCCGTCAGCAGTATAATTGATGCCGCTCAGACGAGAATAGTAAATCAGTTTGACGTCATAAGCATAAAGAGTTGTGTTCTCTTTCATGTTGTCTCTTGTCCAATAATCTCCGGCACTTATTATAACATTTATTTTTTCAGGTTTTTCCGAAGAATGATATTCTAAAGGAATGTTGAGTATTTGAATATCATTAGTTTCGGTGAAAGAATAATCAGCAGATGCTATTAGAGTACCGGATTCAATATTCTCAATAGTTCCCATTATAGCTCTATCAACATCATCGCGTTCTGATGAAGGGTTTCCTTTTTCCCCAATTTTTGATTTAAATGTTCCAGACCAACAATAAACAATTATGTGCGAATTTTCGCCGGTGGAATCGTCTCGCTTGATTTTAGTTTGGATTACATCAGGTCTATATGCAAATTCCATACCGCCGTAAGTCCCTCCATCACACTTTGATACAGTAGCAGTTGCATAAACCCAGGGAGTACCAAGTGATATATATCCAGGTGCAACGGAACCTATTTTAATAAAACCTAAGGAGACACCTACATACTTATTTTGTAGCTTCAACCCATTATCGTTGAAAACTAATATCTCACTTTTCTCAACACCTGAAACTTTTTGATTGACACTTGAACCATACCAATCTTCGGGTTCAACTCCAGGTCTCTGACGCATATCACCCATAGCATCAGTGCTTCCACAAGATGATTTCCATTTGCTGAAATCTGAATTTGGTAGCTGTTGGGCGGATGAATTAAAAGAAGCACTTAGAAGCAGTGCGGCTGTGCATAGCGATGATGCAAATATTTTTAGTCGTGACATAATCTCAACTGATTGGTTTACTTTCCTATACGCGTATGCGTATGCGCCCGCGTATTAAATCAAGGTGCAAAGATACACAATCTTCCCATCCCCTCCAAAAAATACTAATCCCCAATAAGCTCCGCAGGAGCGGGTCTGTGACTAACCACCACCCATATAACCACAGCATCGCCACTTCGAGGCTCATAATTTTTTATATTATGCCATCCCTAAGCTGCGCTATCGCTTGCTCAAGTTATTCACAGAGTCGCACCTTCGGTGCTCATCAGTCAGTCGTTATAAATGTCTTCAGCCGAAGGGTAGCTCCGCAGGAACTAACTGGTGGCTGAACTCCGACTGCTGTAAGCCCGGAGGGCTTCTGATTGTTGTTTCCGGGTACGTTTACGTGCCCGGAACGGAGCCCCGTCCATCCAACGCCGGAGGTGTTGAACTCAGCTCCGTAGGAGCGCACCTGTGGATAACCCCAACCAAGCGTTAGCGCAGGTTGGGGCACGCATAACCCTCTCTCCCTGAGCCTCGAAGAGGCGATGCTGTGTGATTCTATATTTTTTGCCACTTCGCATTTGCATATTAACAAAATGTACATTATCTTTGCGCCAACAAACGCACCCAGAATATTTTATATTACTATGAAAAAATTCACATTCGCCATCAAATGGCACGAGATTCTCAAACCCTATTCCGACGATATCCGTCGTGAAGTTTATGATGCTATTATTGAATATGTTGCCACAGGTACAATTATCGATATGCAACCTGTTTCGCGCATGGCATTCGACTTTATCCGATATGAGATAGATGAAAAGGAACGCCGCAAAGAAGAGCGCTTGGCAAAAAAGCAATCTCAAGCAAAAGCACAAGCAGAGCAGAAGGAGACATTTGACCCTGATGAGATTACCGATTCGTACATCGGCACAGGCAAGCTTTCCACTCCTCTGGTTGTGCAATCCAATGGAGTGGCAGTTATTGTTTCAAACGACAAGATACACGGTTTTGTCCGACGATGCGTCAGTGATATGCTTGAGCGCGAACTGACACCTTCCGGTGATGAAAACCGCTTTTTCAACACGCTCCATATCATTGCGTCAAATAGGCTCGATATTATCCGTGAGGATATCAAGAAGCATCACACTGATGAAGAATTTACCGATGAACTATGGAATTCGATAGTGAATGATGCCTGTGCCAAGTTCCCCAAATAGCACCTTTTGCACCACTTATGGAAATTATTTAGTAACTTTGCGCTGACTCATTATGCAAACCGGCATTTGAGAATGATAAACCAATGAAATTGAGAGGACAAGATATTTTTCGCCTTAGCTGCATCACACTCCTTTGGCTCGCGCTTTGCTATCTGGTAGTAAGCACTCAGAGATTCAATATCAGGGTCGCTTTTATTCTTGTAGCTTCCGCAATAATTATTTTTGTACCTCTTTATAAAAAATATATCCGCTCAAAAGATCATGACAACTCTAAAAGTTCCGACCGATGAGTCTGTTATTAAACCGGATTCTGCAAAGTATCCGCTGCTGAGTGCTATCAATTCGCCCGAGGATCTGCGCAATCTCCCTCTTGACAAGTTGGGAGGGGTGTGCAATGATATCCGCGGCTTTCTCATAGAAAATCTTTCAACAAACCCGGGACATTTCGCATCAAGCATGGGTGCGGTTGAGCTCACGGTTGCACTCCATTATGTTTTCAACACTCCTTACGACCGCATTGTGTGGGATGTCGGTCATCAGGCTTACGGGCATAAATTGCTTACAGGCAGGGCAGGGCGTTTTCACACCAACCGCAAGCTCGGAGGGTTAAGCGGTTTCCCAAACCCGGATGAAAGTGAATATGATACATTTACAGCGGGTCATGCCTCCAACTCAATTTCGGCGGCTCTCGGAATGGCAGCTGCAGGGGCTTTGAAGCATGAATCACCAGCGCGTCATGTGGTGGCTGTTATAGGCGATGCGTCCATAAGCGGTGGTCTCGCTTTCGAGGGTCTCAATAATGCGGCTAATGCAAACAGCAATCTGCTCATTATTCTCAACGACAACGATATGTCGATAGACCGTAATGTGGGTTCGCTCAACTCTTATCTCGCTCATCTCACTGCCTCTAAGGGCTATAACAGCGTGAGGAACCGTTTTGGTAGGCTTGCGCGTAAAATGGGTTTGGTGACAGATAGCGGCAAGGGGCGCATACAGAGGTTTAACAACAGCCTGAAATCACTGATTACTAAGGAACAGAATATTTTCGAGGGACTTAACATCAGATATTTCGGACCATTTGACGGACACGATTTACCTCGAATAATCAAGGTTCTCAACGATATCAAGGATATACCCGGTCCGAGGCTGCTGCATCTGCGCACGGTCAAGGGCAAAGGTTATGCACCTGCCGAGAATGACCCGGCTCCGTGGCATGCTCCGGGCTGTTTTGACCCGGAGAGCGGCGAGCGCAAGGGTGAGGCTGACGATAAGCATAACCCCAAATTCCAGCAGGTGTTCGGCAACACTATCACCGCACTCGCTGAGGAGAATGACAGAATAGTGGGAATCACAGCGGCAATGTCTTCCGGCACATCGCTGAATATAATGCAGAAGGTGATGCCTGAAAGGGTATTTGATGTGGGAATTTCAGAAGGGCATGCCGTTACTTTTGCAGGCGGTCTCGCTAAAGAGGGTATGCTGCCTTTTGTCGCTATTTATTCTGCGTTCATCCAGAGGGCTTACGACAATATTATTCATGATGTGGCGGTGCAGGAACTTCCTGTTACTTTCTGCATTGATCGCGCGGGGCTTGTTGGTGAGGATGGCGTCACTCATCACGGTGTGCTTGATCTGGCATATATGAGGGCTATTCCGGGAATGACTGTTGCCGCTCCGCGGGATGCCGACACTCTACGCTCGCTGCTCTACACGGCACAGTTGCCGGAAAGAAAGGGCGCATGGGCTATACGCTATCCGCGCGGCAGAGGATATTGCTCAAATCCTGATGCTCCTTTTACTCCAATAGCCATAGGTAAGGGAGAGCAGCTCCGTGAGGGAGCAGACGTGAATGTCTTGAGCCTCGGTGCGTTGGCTTCGGAGGCTGACAAAGCTCTTGATATGGCGGCTCAGAAGGGAGTTGAGTGCGCGCACTATGATATGATTTTTCTGAAACCGCTCGATGAAGATATTCTTGAAAAGGTGGCTAAGACCGGCAAACCGATTGTTACGGTTGAGGATGGTACAGTAGAGGGCGGACTCGGCGGTGCTGTGCTCGAATGGCTTGCAAAAAAAGGCTATCAGCTACCGGTAACAAGAATAGGTGTGCCTGATGCTTTTGTGCCTCACGGCAAGGTGCCGCAGCTTTTCAAGCTTTGTGGTATGGATGCTGATGCTATTGCCAAAGCGGTTGTTGCGGCAGCGGGAAAGGAGGTTGCTGAACTATGAAGATTGTTATAGCCGGCGCCGGAGAGGTAGGTTCTCATCTCGCCAAACTGTTGTCTCGCGAGGAGCAGGATATAATTCTTATAGATAAGGATGCGGATAAGCTGGCGGCTATAGATGCCAACTATAATCTTATGACCATGACCGGTTCGCCAATGTCTTTCAATGTACTCAGGGAGGCGGGAGTGGAACATTGCGACCTGTTTGTTGCCGTAACGCCTTTTGAAACCAACAATGTTATTGCGGCATCGGTAGCAAAGAGTCTCGGAGCGCATAAAACCGTTGCAAGAATCGATAACTATGAGTTTATGGAACGGAGCCACGCAGAGTTTTTCTCGCGTATGGGCGTCAATCAACTTATCTATCCGGAGTATCTTGCCGCCAAGGAGATAATGACCTCGCTGGAGAGAACATGGGTGCGTACTTGGTTTGAGATTCATAACGGGGAGCTGATTGTTGTGGGCGTAAAGATTCGTGATGCGTCTGCCGAGCTATGCGGTATGCAGCTCAAGCAACTTGCCATGCAGCAGCATTTCTTTCATGTGGCTGCGATTCGTCGTTCGCAGGAAACAATTATTCCGCGTGGTGATGACATCATTCAGCAGAATGATATCCTTTATTTTACAACCACTCGCGATCACCTTGACTCTATCCGCGAAATGTGCGGCAAGAAGCAGGAGGACATAAAAAAAGTGCTTATTATGGGTGGTAGCCGAATAGCTATCAGACTTGTGGCGCTTGCAGGGAATAAGTATAAATTCAAAATCATAGATATTGACCGCAATAGGTGCGAAAAGCTCTGTGAGCGGTGTGATGATACCCGTATTATTCATGGAGATGCCAGAAATATTGACACTCTTATTGAGGAGGGTATTGATGATATGGATGCCTTTATTGCTCTTACGGATAGCTCCGAAACAAATATACTTGCTTGTCTCTCGGCTAAGGAGCATGGAGTGAGCAAGACTATAGCCGAGGTTGAGGATCTGCAGTTTATCTCAGCTGCTGAAAATCTCAATATCGGCACAGTGATTAATAAGAAACTGTTGGCGTCAAGCAATATCTTCCAGATTCTTCTGGACACTGATTCTTCTTCATCGAAATTTATGGCTCTTGCTGATGCTGATGTTGCCGAGATAGAGGTTAAACCAAAGTCAAAAATCACTAAAGCACCGGTTAAGGACTTGAATCTTAGCAGAGATATGACAATAGCCGGCCTTATTAGAAACGGTAAGGGTATGCTTGTGAGCGGTAATACTCTCATAGAAGCGGGAGACAGGGTGGTGGTATTTTGTCTTTCCGGTGCAATTCATAAGATTGAGAAACTGTTCGGCTGATGGGTGTAAAGAGATTCGGCATAAATTACCCTATGGTTCTAAGGGTTATAGGGTGGCTTCTTATGATAGAGGCTTGCTTTTTGCTTTTTCCCGCAGCAACTTGTATTATTTATGAGGAAAATGCCGATTTTAAGGCATTTGCTATAAGCGCGGCTGTTACCGTTGTGTCCGGTTGCGCTATGACTTTCGGAATCCGCCCCTCCAGGCATGAAATGGGTAAGCGTGAGGGGTTTCTGCTGACGGCTTGTGTTTGGGTGTTCTTCACTATCTTCGGAATGTTGCCGTTTATGCTTTGCAAGAATCCTTTATCTCTCAGCGATGCTTTTTTTGAGGGTATGAGTGGATTTACAACTACCGGAGCAACAGTTCTGGATTCGGTGGAGCATCTCGGACACGGTATGCAGTTGTGGCGTTGCCTCATGCAGTGGATAGGAGGCATGGGAATAATTCTTTTCACGCTCGCGGTATTACCTATGCTTAACTATAGTGGTGGTATGCAGATGTTTAATGCAGAGGTAACAGGTATTACTCACGATAAAATTCGACCGCGAATATCTCAGACGGCAAAAGGACTGTGGGGAGTGTATTTTGCGCTTACTGCCGCTCTTACTATTTTGCTATGGGTTGGACCAATGGATTTTTTTGATAGTATCTGCCATGCTTTTGCATCTATTTCTACCGGAGGCTATTCAACCAGAGACGATAGTATCGGTGCGTGGAATTCATCTTATGTCACTGCGGTGATAACAGTGTTTATGTTTCTCGGTGGGGTCAATTTCGCATTGCTCTTTAAGGCAGCTCGGGGTAATGTCAAATCTCTGTGGAGCAACGATGTGTTCCGGGCTTACATAATTATTATCGGTGTCGCCTACATTTTATTTATAACCTCAATTGTAGGCAAGGGACTCTACACGGGGATCGCGTCTGTTACTCTTGACCCTATTTTTCAAATCATCTCTACTATCACTTCTACCGGTCTTACGGCAAATAATTTTGAGGAATGGGGCACTTTTGTACTTGCCATTCTTATTGTGCTTATGTTTTTCGGAGCTTGTGCCGGCTCAACAAGTGGTGGTGCTAAGATTGACCGACTGATATATCTTTTCAAAAACACCCGCAACGAGCTTTACCGTTGCGTTCACCCTTCAGCAATCCTAAGCGTTAGAGTCAATGGCAAGGTCATTCCTACTGACACTGTGAACAAGGTGATTGCGTTCCTCTGTATCTATGTCATGGTCATAGCTGTTGGGGGAATAGTGCTAACCGGTTTGAATGTACCTCTTGTCGATGCTTTTTTCTCTTCATTTTCCTGTGTCAGCAACACCGGTCTTGGTGCCGGTGTAACCGGTTACGGTGAAAACTATGGTGCTATTCCCGATCTTGGCAAGTGGATTCTTTCTCTGCTAATGCTTATCGGGCGTCTTGAATTGTTTACGGTTCTGATTCTTTTTACTCCGGGATTTTGGCGCAAATAACAGTTAAATTGAGTTAGGGGAATTTAAGAGCTTTTTCTTATAGCTTGAAAATGTGTAATTTTGCAAGCTATGGCTAAAAAAATCAAGGAAAAACAATATAATGCCGACTCTGAGAGTGCTATAAGCGCAAAGGGAGTCAGGGTTAACAATCTCAAGAATATTGATGTAGAAATTGAGCGTGGGGCAATGACTGTTGTCACCGGAGTGAGTGGCAGCGGCAAGTCAAGTCTTGCATTCGATACCTTATACGCTGAAGGGCAACGACGCTATGTGGAGAGCCTGAGCTCTTACGCAAGGCAGTTTTTAGGCAGAATGCCCAAGCCCGAGGCGGAGTGGATTAAAGGGCTTCCACCGGCTGTTGCAATTGAGCAAAAGGTTACAACGCGAAATCCCAGAAGCACTGTTGGCACTGCTACGGAGATTTACGATTATCTGCGTCTGCTTTTTGCGCGCATCGGCAGAACATATTCTCCGGTGTCTGGTCAGGAGGTTAAAAAGCATACCGTTGAGGATGTGGTGGATACTCTTTACACTTTTCCGGAAGGTACCAGATATGCTGTTACTGCACCGGTTACCATGCCTGAAAAGCGTCGCCTCGTGTCACAACTTGACGTCTATCTTAAAGGTGGATATAGCAGGCTGCTGAAGGAGGGCAACTTCGTGGATATAGCCTCGCTGATTGCAGAGGAACCGACTGATGCTACCGGACTGGAGCTGGTTGTTGACCGAAGCATGGTCAAGGATGATGCCGATGAGCGCAGCCGTCTTGCTGAGAGTGCAGAAGCTGCTTTTTTTGAGGGGCATGGGGTTCTCAATCTTTGGATTTGGGTAGCCGGTGAGGAGAATCCGCGTCGGCTGGAGTTTTCAAAAAGGTTTGAGGCTGACGGAATTGAGTTTGTTGAACCGAGTGAGATGATGTTCAACTTCAATAACCCTTATGGAGCGTGTCCGGTGTGTGAGGGTCTCGGGCAGGTTGAAGGTATTGATGAGAGAAAAGTAGTGCCGGATACCTCTAAAAGCGTTTATGAAGGGGCGGTTGCTCCTTGGCGAGGCGAAAAACTCGGTCTGTGGAAGCAGGAGCTGATAGCTATGGCGGATTCGGTGAATTTTCCGATACACAGGGCTTACAATCAACTGACACGTGCTCAGAAAGATTTTCTGTGGCATGGTGGTAATGGATTTGAAGGCATAGACGGTTTCTTCCGCATGGTGGATGCTAACCGACACAAGGTGCAGTATTCTGTCATAAAAGCACGCTATCGCGGACGCACGACTTGTATGGAGTGTCACGGTTCGCGTCTCAGAAAAGATACCGAGTATGTCAAGATCGATGGCAAATCTATCAGCGACCTATGCAATACACCTATTGAGAAACTGGCAGATTTTTTTGATAATCTCAGTCTTGACAATCACGATGAAAAGATTGCAGGGAGAATACTTACAGAAATTAAATCACGCCTGGCTTATTTGAAAGATGTTGGTCTCGGTTATCTAACTCTTAGCCGTCGTGCGACTTCACTTTCCGGTGGTGAGAGTCAGCGAATCAATCTTGCAACTTCTCTCGGCTCACCTCTAATGGGCTCTATGTATATTCTTGATGAGCCGAGTATCGGACTGCATCCGCGTGACACCGGCAGGCTCGTCAATGTGATGCATAAACTGCGCGATGCCGGAAACACTGTGATTGTTGTTGAGCATGATGAGGATATTATGCGTGCGGCGGACAATCTTATTGATGTTGGTCCGGATGCAGGTAGTCTCGGAGGAGAAATAGTTTGGTCAGGAAAGGTGAACGATATATCTGCTTCTACACCGGGGCATACAGCGGAGTTTCTTACCGGCAGAGATTCCATTCCGGTTCCTGCTTCAAGACGTAAATGGCGCGATTCCATAGTAATAGAAGGTGCACGGGAGAATAATCTTAAGAATATTGATGTGAAGTTCCCTCTTGGAGTTCTGACGGCGGTTACCGGTGTCAGCGGTAGCGGTAAATCAACCCTTGTGCGCTCCATTCTCTATCCGGCCCTTCTCGCTCATCTGGACATTGTGCCAACCGGTGATAAGCGTGTTACAGGTGAATTCAGTGCTCTGAAGGGAGACCTTTCGAGAATCTGCGGTGTGGAACTGGTTGATCAGAATCCGCTCGGCAGGTCATCGCGTTCTAATCCTGCGACTTACATGAAGGCATTCGACGAAATTAGAAGGCTATATTCAGAGCAGCAGATGAGTAAACAGATGGGTTTCAAGCCCGGATATTTCAGCTTCAATGCCGAAGGCGGTCGCTGTGAGGAGTGCAAGGGTGACGGCACTCTAACTATTGAGATGCAGTTTATGGCTGACATAACTATGGTTTGTCCGGAATGCGGAGGTAAGCGATACAAGCGTGAGGTTCTTGAAGTTCTGTATCGGGGAAAAAGCATTTCCGATGTGCTGGATATGACTGTTGCCGATGCGATTGACTTTTTCGGCAGTGCTCCTGAAGGGTCGCTTACCGAGAAAAAGATTGTAAAACTGCTGAAGCCGCTTTATGACGTGGGTTTAGGTTACATAAAGCTGGGGCAGAGCACATCCACTCTTTCCGGAGGAGAGAGCCAGCGCCTTAAACTTGCAGGATACTTCGCATCAGAGAAGATGCAACCCACACTGTTTATACTTGATGAACCCACCACCGGGCTGCATTCGGCTGATATATCAAGGCTTATGAAGTCGCTTGACGCGCTTGTGTCACGAGGACACACAGTTATAGTTATCGAGCACAATCTTGATGTTATAAAATCCGCCGACTATGTGATAGACCTCGGGCCGGAAGGAGGAGAAGCCGGCGGAAACATTGTAGCCTCCGGCACCCCCGAGGATGTAGCTGCAAACTCGTCCTCCCTCACCGGTGCCTACCTCCGCCCCAAACTCTCCTCCAGCCCGATAATAGTTTAGTCCGAGTAGAGGATGCCGGTGGGTGAGATGGCTTGGATTGAGATCCGTAGGTCAGTGCTAGTGGAGTTGTTGATGAATTCCAATCGAGCTTTTCCATCGGCATCGGTTGTGAGGTCGGGATTCCAGTATAAGGTGCGTCGTATATCCGGTTCATCCAAAAGGTCCAGGCTGTCAATATTCCGATATTCAGGCGGAACAGTGTAGCCTTCGATGGTTTGTAGGCGTGTGCCTCTTCCTGCCGGGCCTTTTGGCTCGTCAAATGTCTCAATTAATACCGCACACCCATACTTTGCATCAATGTTAAACATGTCATTGGTGATGGGATCGGCATATCTGAGCATGGTTGCGGGGTCTTCGGTGATGTAGATGGATTTGATTGATTCCGGATAAAGGTAGGTATAGTTCAAAGAGTCGGAATCATGTGTCGTTTTATAGTTGATGACGAAAAATGTTCCTTTTGTCTTATATTTGAGTTTTTCCCCCTGATGGGTGAATATTCTTGTGAAATTAGGATTGATTGCTTTAAGAATGTCAAATATATCGTTGCTGATGACAATACCTTCATCCGCGAGGTTGCCGAGTTCCTCCTGCATATCGTAGTACTCGATAGATTTGGAGCGTGAAAGGTATTTTTCATTTCGCTTTGCCGAAACAACCACTTCATCAAGCTGTGTGGTCTTGACAGATTGCTCATTGTCCAGATGTTCAATAATTTCCAAAGCTTCAGTGTCTTCTTTGATAGAGTCTTCGAACTCTTGAAAGGAGTATTTTTTGCCAACAGATGAGATATGATGTTCAACAACCATTTCCTGAGGTTCATATCTTCGTGGAGTAGGAGAGAAGAGCCGGTTGAGAATAAGGCGGTGATTTTTTGATTTACCTTTTTCACTTACCGAAGTGACCATATCCCATTTTCCTATCAGATCATAGCAGATAGTGAAGTTACCGCATGAATCAGTTGCAATCAGGTCTGTAAACGTCTGTTTGGCAGAATCGGACTGCTCGTGTTGAGAGATCAGGACGGAGATATCGGTGTTTGCTTTCGGAACGCCGCGTACGAAAGACACAACTTTTCCATCGAGTTCTATAGTCTGTTCCGGGTAATATTTGATAGTCAGAGGATTGATTCCGGCAATTTCTTCCCATGAATAGTTTCTCCATCCTGAAATCATCATGAGCAGGTCAAGATTCAGTCTGTTTGTAGCAGTCGTGTCAGTAAAGTATTGTATTGGATTGTGCACATATCCTTTGATTTCAGACTGGAGAAGAAGATCGGCAAGCAACCCGTTCTGATAGTCAACAGCATTGTCAGCATCTGAAACAGAAACAGACATCGGCATAAATTGCTCGGGATTGCCTTCGGGGTCAGTAGCTTCAATTTCTAAAGTAACTTTTTCATGTGGGGCGGGAAATTGGTTGTTAAGTCGGGTATTTAGTTGTCCTACTCCACCGTTATTAATGAAAATCATTCTGTCAGCCAATGTTCTGCCGTCGGCTCCAAACAGGGTAATTAAGCTGACGCCGGAAGGAATATCCTTGGTATTGAGTCGTATAGTTCTGAGTGATGAAAGATTAACAAATGAATAGGACAATAATATGCCTCTTGAAGTCACTGCAAGACCAATCATATCTGAACCGGTGGAATCGGCTGCCGGTGTAACGGATATATAGATACTGTCGGGATTAGTGATATTGTCAACACACAACCCTATGCCTTTGCTACTTGATTCGGGCAGACGGAATTTCCGCTCAGTGTTATCTGCGGGTGTCTGGATAACAGCAGTGTAGATTTTATTGGGTTCAGGAGTTATAGTGAAGTAGCCTCTACCTTCATGAATGGTTGAAATGGAGTCTATTATGTGACCTGTTGCTTCATCTATTACAATACCTTTGCCTTCAATAGGTCGCCCGTGGCGACCTGTTATCTCAAATGCCACTCTTGTCGGCACTCCGGCAATGAGCTTGCCACCTTCAGGGAAGAATCTCATGGATAGTTTAGGACTTTTTGCAGGTGCTGGACGTGAACCGGTGTATTTAGATATGTCACGTGTCATTTTTTGGTCGGAATAGTCACCGGCTTTTTCCGGATGCTCGAATACCGGAACTATTCGTGAAAATATAGCTGTCTCTCCAAAATTTAGCATATATTTGGTATATGCCCTTATCTCGTAGAATCCGGAATAAAATGGGAGGTGGTTGAGGGTGAACGCTCCAGAACAACGTCCATTACGTATTTTAAGAATCTGTTTTCCAATAACTTTTCCCCGAGGGTTGAGTAATTCAACGTAGAGGGTATTGCTTAATGATGTGGGTGTATTGTCCAGACTGTTTATAACATAGCACTGGAACCAAATTTTATCACCGGCAAAATATGACGTGTTATCCAGATGAACGAAGACCTTTTCATGGGGAAATTTTTTTGAGAATGTTTGTGCCTGAGTGAGGTAATATCTTATATTTCTTATTGTTATGTCATTGACTGCTGCATTAATGAGATTTGTGACAGCTAATAGCAGAATTAAAAATATGGTGAGTTTATATTTCATGAGCGTTTCTGGGATATCTATGCAAAGATAGCGCTAATCAATCGGAATTATATAAATCAGTTTTTTTTAACAGTTGTATGCGTGATTTAATATTTGGGAGGGGAGTAAACAGAAGAGGGGGACTGAGCGTTGTTTTGTTAGACAATAGAATAAAACATCGCATTATGAATAATAAAGATATGTCGCGCAGTTCAGCTCGTGAAAAAATTGTGGTTATAGGTGGCGGATTCGCCGGTCTTAATCTGGTTAAAAAACTGGATAAGAAAAAGTTTGAGGTTGTATTGGTAGATGCTAATAATTATCATTCCTTTCCTCCACTATTCTATCAGATAGCGAGCAGCGGACTGGATCCGTCAAGTATTTCTTTTCCGTTTAGAAGGGAGATGCGTAAGGGCAAAGTGAAAGGCGTCAAGTATCAGATGGGAAAGGTCGAGACAATTGATTTTGACCGCAAGGAGGTTAAAACCCAATATGAGTCAATATGTTATGATAAGCTTGTTGTTGCGGCGGGCACGACAAACAATTTTTTCGGAAATCCCGATCTGGTGAAGAGTGTCTATACCATTAAGTCTGTGCCGGAGGCTATACGCTGCCGTGATGAAATTCTTGAGCGTATGGAGTGTGCCACTATTACTGATGATGCTGAGCAAAGAAAGAAACTCCTCACTTTCACGGTGATTGGTGGTGGACCTACAGGAGTTGAAATAGCCGGTGCTCTCGGCGAGATGAAACGGTATATCCTTCCCCGGGAATATCCCACTATTTCACCGGATGAACTTAAAATAGTTATCATAGAGGGTAATAACCGGCTTCTCGGTACCATGAGCGAAGAATCATCGGCTAAGGCGGAGAAGTATCTTAACAAGCTGATGGTGGATGTTAAGCTCAATCAGCTGATGAAGTCTTACGAGGACGGAGTGGTGACACTTGGTGATGGTTCTCAGTTTAACGGAGGTATGGTGATCTGGACTGCCGGAGTGACCTCTCAGAAATTTGACATGAAGGGGAGTGGTCCCGAGCTTGACCGTTCAGGCAGATTTCCGGTTGATAGTAGCTGCGCAGTGAAGGGAGTCAAAGATGTTTATGCTCTCGGAGATATCGCTTTCATGCCTTCGGATGAGAATCCGAAGGGTTTGCCACAGCTTGCGCAGGTGGCAATTCAGCAGGCTCGGCATCTTGCCAAAGAGCTTAATAAGGGTGAATTTCAAGAATTCCGATACAAGGATAAAGGTTCAATGGCAACAGTAGGAAGGAATCTCGCAGTAGCCGATTTGCCTCACATGCATCTATCGGGATTCTTTGCTTGGCTGACATGGATGTTTATACACCTGATTTCCATTCTCGGCATGAGGAATAAGATTACAGTGCTAATCACTTGGATATGGGCATACTGCTCTTATCCTACATCGCTGCGCCTTATCATGTCTCCTTCCCGTTACCCGCTCAAATCGGGCAGGAAGGACGGTTTGGTGTGACGCTTGTAGGAATTTTTGCTTACCTTTGCAGAAATATAAGACAGTCGGGCGTTTCGTCGCTCGCCGATGAACAAGCGGCGTGAGGAAAGTCCGGGCAACATAGAGCACCACACTTTCTAACGGAAAGCTGCGGGTGACCGCAGAGTAGTGTGACAGAAAAGAACCGCCACATCAGTGGTAAGGGTGAAAAGGCGGGGTAAGAGCCCACCGGGCTTCATGGTGACATGAGGTGCCGCACATCTTTGGGTTGCAAGGCCATGTATACCGGCATTTAAGGATTGCTCGTCCATTGTCGGGGGGTAGGCTGCTACAGCCGGCTGGCAACAGCCGGCGCAGATAAATGACGAAACATCGGAGCAAGCCTAAGGGAACTGCTTCCGGTGACATAACCCGGCTTATAGCCCGGCTGTCTTTTTCTATATAATATATACGCTCAGAGGATTATTTGCTATTTTTGCATAAATGAATTATTAGTATAAGATTTTTATGAAAGCTGCTTTATTTGACCTTGACGGCGTGATAATTGATAGTGAACGACTTTACACAGTTTTCTGGGATGGAATAGAGAAGATTTATCCTACCGGAATAGAAAATTTTGCTGTGGCAATCAAGGGATCTACACTACCTGAAATATTGTCGTTATATAAGTCTGATGAGGAGAGGGAAGATATTACAAGTCGTCTGCTTGATTTTCAGGATAATATGATGTTTCCTCTTATGCCGGGGGCAATGGAGTATCTGAAAAAGTTGAAAGATAACGGGATACCGAGAGCGTTGGTGACGAGTAGTGACAGCCGCAAAATGGATTGTCTGTTCAAGCAGTTGCCTAAGTTGAAAGATATGTTTGATGTGATAATTGATGCATCTAAGGTCACGAAGTCGAAACCTGATCCTCAGGGGTATCTTCTTGCAGCGGAGGCACTTGGCGTTAATGCCGGTGATTGCGTGGTTTTTGAAGACAGCCTGAACGGTTTGAAGGCTGGTCGTGCGAGTGGTGCCAAAGTGGTTGGTCTGGCAACAACTTTGCCGGCAGCATCCCTGGAGGGTATGGCAGATTTGATTGTTGGTGGATGGGATGAGGTTGAGGCTGACAACTCTATGATTTGTTGATTAAAATAGTAGAAAAGATTAAATTTTAGATAAATATTCATATCTTTGCTACTGAGTGGAAATTTCATGGATAAAACTTTTAGACATATAAAATTCAGAAGTACAAAGCGCAATGAATGGATTCCTCAAATAGTATCTGAAACTAATGTTTGTGAAAAAATTTCCAACCAAAAGTTTATGATACATTTTGATGACGAAATTAATAGAAAGGATTTGGAACCACTTCATTTAGTAAGTCTTGCTTGTTTAATTGAACAAATATATTCGACTGGAAATGAGGCATACATTTCTAAAGATAATCCAGATGTGCTAAAGTATATAACAGGAGATTTGGGATTCCAATCATATTGGAGTGGTGGAAAAAATCATGTAGATGCAGTGAACTCCTCAAACATATTTAATTTATGGAGAATAACGGATTCAGAAAAAGATATGTATGCTAAGCAAGTTGAATCTTATTTACGTTCTACATATTTCTCAAAAAAGGATTTGAGTTCAGTAAATGTATGTTTGGTCGAAGCATTCTATAATGTGTTTGACCATGCTGAAGCGAAAGGCAATGCATTTTCTTTATTGAGTTATGATGAGAGGAAAGGCGAGTTGCATGGAGCGATATGTGATTTTGGGATAGGAATAAGAAAAACGTTACAAAGTAAGTATCCAGAGATAATCAATGATGTTGAGGCAATCAATTTCTCAATTAAAACGGGAGTGACAGCTCAATCTACCGGACGAAATAAGGGTTTCGGAATGGGGAACATTGTAGATAATGTGGATACGATAAGGATAATGAGTGGAAATGGACTTGTGGTAAAAATGAATAATGAAATAAAAAGTTACACACCAACTTTTACATTTCCAGGTACGTTACTATATTTTAATATCAACCTTGCTTCTCTGGATGATGAGGTAGTTATGGATGTGTTTAGTTTATAAAATAGATTATGAATACAATTATATTAAATCAAATTTTTGATACTTCAAAAGATTTAACAGATGCTGGTACCTGTCTTTATGATAGAATTAAAGCGCAGATAAATTCCAACGATAAAGCAATTATTGATATGGCAGGAGTAACTTCTATGTCCTCCGTTTTTATGAATGTTTCCATAGGTCGCATAATTGATGAATACGGTATGGATGCCTTAAAGAAAGCTATATCATTTTCAAACATAACTCAACAGCAGGCGAAACGACTAACAGAGTATCTAGAAAGATACTCAAACATTTGATTGTTGGTGGATGGGATGAGGTTAAGGCTGAGGAACTTTGAGGCTGTTAGATTTTGAGGAAGATTTTTCGGCGATACATCTCTCTCAGAATAAAAAAGAGAATCAGGAAGTTGCCGAAGGTAAGCCATGCATTGTAGTAACTGCCAAGAATTGGCTGTAAGCCATAGCTTACCGAACTTACAATGCTTCTGAAATTGATGACCTCTCCCAAAAGATATGCAGTAATTGCGTTCATCCCATATATTTTCAACCAGTTCAGTCCTCGTGTATATCCTAAACAATCAATGATATAGTAGAAAAGTGACATTAGAATAAAACAAAGCCCACTAGAAAATAGGGTCATGCTGGATGTCCATAGCCTTTTTATAATAGGCATTTCCAGACTCCATAAAAGTCCGGCCGCGGTTAATGCTATGCCTGTTGCAAATAGAATACATGCTGCACGAGGCTTGTTTGCCGAGTGATTACGAATAATAACTCCGGCGAAGTAACCGGTCAAAACAGTTACACCGAAGTTGATGCTGCTCCAAATCCAAGTGTAGGTGATGTCTCCTCTGAATTTACCGATAATAGCTTTGTCAACAGAGTAAGCAAATGAGCCATAAAGTGAATAATCCCCACAAAATTTCATCGGAATCCAATATATTACAAGGAGCGATGCTGTTACTGCTATCTGGGCTCTTAGTGGAAGGGAGAGAATAATTATTGATGCTATAAGATAGCCTATTGCGATAGCCTGAAGTGTATTGGTGTAGATATAAATCCGGGATAAGTCAAAACCAAGGATATTTCCCTGCACGATCATGCCGAAAAAGAACAATATTATAACCCGCCTGATTATTTTCCGATACAAATCGGCATAGTCTTTGTTTCTGATGTACTTGCTGAATGAAAATGGCATAGAGGTGCCCACCATAAACAGGAACAACGGCATAACAAGATCCCAAACTCTGAATCCTTCCCACACTTCATGGTCAAGTTGGTAAAGTATTGTGTTCAGCCAATGTATATCCGCAGCTTGCCCAATGGCAATAATTACAGGCTGAGCAAATACAAGCAGGAATAAATCCAATCCCCGGAGTATGTCAAGAGATGCCAGACGTGAATTATGTTGCATATATTCCAAGAAGTTAAGCAAATAATTTACAAGACTTACTAAATAAAAAACTCAGCCGATTATACAAGACTGAGTTTTAATTTAGCTTTGAGCCGCGAGTGGGACTCGAACCCACGACCTTCTCGTTACGAATGAGATGCTCTACCAACTAAGCTATTGCGGCAAACTGTATTTCTGCTTCTATGAAAATCAGAACAAAGATACGAATTATTTTGAGTATTGACGTGTATATGTCAGTTTAATCTTAGCGTTATTTATATCTAACTTAACCATAGCAGGCTTTTGAACGTAGGGGCTTATTGTGGTAATATAAGAAACGGTTGAACCATAGCTTGAATTACTTTCTGTTTCAATATTAACGGGTACGAGCAAGAATGTATAATCCTCAGGTTCCAGCGTGTCCTTTTTCAGCATCTCAACAAGGTAATCTCTCATAGCTGTGAAGCTATAAGATTTATTTAATGAGTTGTAAGAGGTTGAAAATGAAGTCAGATTGTCTGTAATCTTATTCTCGGCAAAGAATTTATCCTTATCTTTCTCAAGTATTAGCAATACATCAGCCGGTGGCTCGATGCCATAAGTGTTTTCAATAGTTTCAGCCGGAATTTCAAATGACAATCCGTTCAGCACCGAAAGGTTTCCTGCACCGTTGCGATATGTCTGAACCAGAGCCGGGGTCGGGAAGATAATTTTTGTTTCCATACCAGCCGGTGCAACAAGCAGCGAGTTTCCCAGTTTAGCGAGCTCAGTGAGCTGTTCGCTGAGTTTCAAAGAAATATTGTTGTTTGTTATAACTTCCGGTGTGACTGCGAAGTAAGAGCGAACTTTATTGTAAATAGTATCTTTTTCAACATCATCAACCGTTGCTGTTGTGTGCTGGCGGTAATAGATGTTTATTCTGGTTTCAGAAATATTTATAACACGTCCGGAGCCAAAAGATGTTGTAACATAAAGTCCCGGGAAGAGAGTGGTGAATTTATCCGGAAGAGCGAACATTGATGAGTCCTGAAGGTAAGCGCTGTACAAATCCTGTCCGAGCGATCTTGGTAAAGTGATGCTGAAAGATCTGAAATTAAGCGCATTTACGGAGTCGTTATACATAGCGTGCGCTGTGTATATGGTTGAGCCGAGTTTTTTAGACTCGTCATAGTACCCTTTAGGGTCGAAGTCGCTATAGATGGGATAGGGGAGTTGCTTGGTGAGCGGATACACCTCAATGCCCATAGGCACGAGTGAGTCACCGGTAAAATCACCGGGCACCATAAACATAATGAGTTTTGCCGAGTCGATATCTTCAACTGTTACGCCTTTTGTTTCCATGCTGAGCGAAGGGAGGAACTGGCAAACGAAGTCAGATTTGAAAGATCCGAACTCCTTAGCATCCAAACATCCAAGCAGCTGGGTTATTGTTCGAGACTGCACAACCGGGTCAAGCAAAGTTGTTCCTGAAGCAGTAAATGTACTGTCAATAATTATTTCGGTCTGCTCTGTAATTAGAGATGAGCCGACGGTTGTGGTATCATCCTGACAAGCGTATAGTGCGCTAGCGGAGATAAGAACAGTTGCTAATAATTTGATTGATTTCATCGGTATCAGGCTTATTTGCCTTCCTCAACAAGAGAGGTGTAGAATTCAGAATATTTGTCCGCGTAATCTTCATTGCCGGTATAATCAAGAATCGGCTTGGAGAGTGATCGAGCGTATTCAATAAGCTCAGTATCAACATTGGGAGATGTAATTACCACAGCATCAGAATGAAGAATCGCAAGTTTATTTAATGCCGTGTTGTCGGCAGGCTGTGAACCAAGAATAGCAAGATCCTCTTCCGGGAACTGTAGGGATTTGAGCTTATCAATGAGTCGAGCATCGAGGGTGCCTTCAAATTTTTCCGGTCTTATAGAGAATACTATTTTGGATTTTGCGAGTGCCGGGTCATCCTGATACATTCTCTTGACATACATAGGCACGAGTGTAGAAATCCATCCAGTGCAGTGTATCACAGCAGGATCCCAGCGGAGTTTCTTCACTGTTTCAATAACTCCTTTGGCAAAAAACATCATTCTCTCATCGTTGTCATGAGGAGAGGTAACAGTTTCAAGTTCTTTAGCACCCGCACGCTGGAAATAGTCATCATTATCGATGAAATACACCTGCATTCTCGAGGGTTGCAAAGTTGCCACCTTAATAATTAGAGGGTGGTCACTGTCGTCAATTATAATATTCATACCGGAAAGGCGAATAACTTCGTGCAGCTGGTTTCTGCGCTCGTTTATACAGCCATATTTGGGCATGAATGTGCGCACCTCATATCCTTTTTCCTGCACTTTCTGAGGGAGTTCCCTTCCATAAAGTGACAAAGGAGATTCAGGGAGATAGGGTGCGATCTCCTGAGAGATGTAGAGTATTTTTTTGTTTTCCATAACCTTAGGAGTGTTACTTTGCAGTTTTGGTGGTGCAAAGGTACGAATAATTTTTGGATTTCAGCGCATTGATTGAGTAATAGGTCATATAACGGTCTTAAAAAAACTTATAATGGTGTGGAATATGGTCAAGTTGGTGTATCTTTGCAAAAAAAATATCAAAATAGCGATTATGCGTAGATTATTACTATCACTATTACTTATCAGCTGTGGCTTTGTTGCCGGGCTGTGTCAGGCTCCGGGTGAGGCACCGGTAAAATGGCAGGTTACAGTAAAAGTGAATGGTGCAGAAAAAGGAACTGTTGTTTTCAAAGCACGAGTACAGTCCGGCTGGCATCTTTATGGAATGAACCTTCCGAAAGGAGGTCCAAAGTCAACAGCAATAGACATGAGTGAGAGTACAGGTGTAGAATTCACAACCCCTCTAAAGCCTGACAGAGCACCGTTAAAAGTGCACGATGATATGTTCGGCCTTGATTTGACCTGGTGGGATAGTGACATAGCCTTCCGCCGTGACTTCAAGGTGAAAAATAAAGCAAATGCGAGAATAGCCGGTAAAATCAGCTATATGAGCTGTAATAACGAGACCTGTTCTCCTCCCAAAACTCAGTCTTTTGACAAAATTATCAAATGATATCTGCTATGAGAAAGCTTATATTGTGGTGCACGATGTTTTTTGCCGGTGTTTTGGTTGCCGGTGCTCAGATAGTTTCGCCGATAGTCTGGAATGTGTCCTCTTCCATGACAACCGATACTGAAGGTGAAATAGTTTTTTCAGCATCAATTGAAGACGGCTGGCATCTTTACGGGCTACATTTGCCCGAGGGTGGTCCCAAAGCCACATCCATAGTGTTTGACAAACTCGAGGGGCTGACACTTGTAGGAGAAATAACACCATCGGCGGCTCCTATAGAGAAGGTTGATATGGTGTTTCATCTCAACCTCAACTGGTGGGAGAAAGATGTGAATTTTGTTCAGAAATTCAAGGTTGAAGGTAAAAAAGGATATTCCGCATCCGGTGTCATAACTTTTCAGGGATGCAATGATGGCAGCTGTATTCCACCGAGCCGAGAGCCTTTCGATGTGAGTTCACCCGGCTATATATCATCTCCTTCCGATGAAAAAACAACAGAGGATGTAGCCATTGAAGCAGCTCAAACAGTAAGCGACAGCAAATGGTGGTCTCCTGTGACATTTCCGGAAGGTGAGAGCGGTGCCCATTCAATAGCAGATTCCTCATGGTGGTACATCTTCATCTGGGGTTTTGTTGGTGGTTTGATTGCCCTCCTGACACCTTGTGTCTGGCCAATGATTCCGTTGACTGTTAGTTTCTTCCTCAAGAAGAATGGTTCTAAAGGAAAATCAGTGAGAGATGCCATGATGTATGGCGCAGGTATTATAGTCATTTATCTGGTACTCGGTCTTGCGATAACCTTGATTTTCGGTGCAAGCAAATTGAATGACCTCGCTACAAATGCGGTGTTTAATCTAATATTCTTCCTGCTGCTGGTGGTGTTTGCCATATCATTCTTTGGTGCTTTTGATATAAAGTTGCCTTCAAAATGGAGCAACGGAGTGGATAGCAAAGCGGAGAAAACAACCGGTCTGATAAGCATCTTCTTTATGGCGTTTACCCTTGTGCTGGTGTCATTCTCATGTACCGGACCAATTATCGGAACCCTTTTGGTAGAAGCTGCTTCGGTAGGTGATATCACCGGTCCAGCCATAGGCATGGGCGCTTTTGCTCTTGCTCTGGCAATACCGTTCACGCTCTTTGCAATTTTCCCGTCCTGGCTTAAGGAGATGCCCCGTTCCGGCGGATGGCTCAATTCAGTCAAGGTGGTTTTAGGATTTCTGGAACTGGCTCTATCGCTTAAATTCCTTTCGGTCGCGGACCTTGCTTATGGCTGGGGAATTCTTGACAGAGAGGTGTTTGTTTCACTCTGGATAGTGATATTCATCCTGTTGGGAATGTATCTTCTCGGTAAAATCAGATTCAGTCACGATTCTCCTCTTGAATATGTGTCTATAGGCAGATTCTTTATGGCACTTATATCCTTCAGTTTTGCAATGTATCTTGTTCCCGGTCTATGGGGAGCTCCGCTTAAGAGTGTGAGTGCCTTTGTTCCCCCTCTTTACACTCAGGATTTCAACCTTTATGCCGGCGGTCAATTCAAGGAGTTTGACGACTATGACGAAGGAATGCGTTTTGCCGCAGAATCAGGTCGCCCGGTGCTTATTGATTTTTCCGGATATGGATGCGTTAACTGCCGCAAAATGGAGGGTGCGGTATTTGATACTGAGGTGATAAGCGACATTATCAAGAAAGATTTCGTGCTCATCAAGCTTATGGTTGATGACAAGCAGGCTCTTGAAGCGCCGGTCACTGTAGTTGAAAACGGTAAGAATGTCAAACTCACTACAGTGGGTGAGAAGTGGAGCTATTTGCAACGTTCAAAATTCGCTGCCAACTCTCAGCCCTATTATGTGATGCTCGATAACTCCGGCGATGCTCTTGCCGCTCCATATTACTATGATGAGAATGTGGAGAAATTCGGCAACTGGCTTGAGTTGGGTGTTGAACATTATGGCAACAAAAGATAATGAGTACATCAGAAGAGAAAGCTGAATCACTCCGCAAAGTTATAGAGACTCTTGACATCCTGAGGGTGAAATGCCCTTGGGATGCCAAGCAGACTAACGAGAGTCTGCGCACCAATACAGTTGAAGAGGTGTATGAACTTTGCGACGCTCTGATTAAAGAGGATGATGACAACATAAAGAAGGAACTTGGTGATGTGCTCCTTCATGTATTGTTTTATTCAAAAATCGGTGAGGAGAAAGGAAAATTTGATATAGGGGATGTGGCGGAAGCTCTTAATTCCAAGTTGATTTTCCGTCATCCTCATGTGTTTGGTGACGCTAAAGCCGAAACTGCCGGAGAGGTGTCACAGAACTGGGAACATATTAAGCTGAAAGAGAAAGGCGGCAACCGGACAGTTCTTGCGGGGGTGCCGGATGCTCTACCTTCAATTATTAAAGCATTCCGTATTCAGGAGAAAGCGGCAAATGTCGGTTTTGACTGGGCTGATCGCAGAGATGCCTGGAATAAGGTGCGTGAGGAAAGCAATGAACTTGCATCTGAAATAGAGCGGATGGATGCGCAGAAAATGGAGGAAGAGATGGGCGATTTGCTGTTCAGCATCATTAATGTGAGCAGGCTTTATGGTATCAACCCGGAGAATGCGCTTGAAAAGACAAACAGGAAATTTATAAAACGCTTTAACTACATAGAAAGCAAATCTAAAGAAAGAGGTGTATCCTTAAACGATATGACTCTTGACCAAATGGATGAATTGTGGAATGAAGCAAAATCTCTTTAATATATTATTAGCTGTAAGCATGTCCGTTACTTTCTTCAGTATGGACGGAAAATGCCTGAAAGTTAAGTCTTCCAGGAGTACCGGAACTCCTGTGTTGATATGTGACAGTGTGGATTTCCGTTCCGACCTGACAAGAGTTTACGGAAAACTTAAAGGCGCTCCACACACATCTCACCGAATAGATGCATTGAAATTGCAGTCAAGCGGTGTGCTGGCTACAGACATAGACGGTGTTGATATCAAACGTTGGTTTCAGTGGGAGGAAGATGGTGAGATACCGGTTGAGATAGATTTTCCTCCTATGAAAGAACGCTCGTCTCTTATAATAGAAGCTGCAACCCCGAGAGAAACAGCAATATGGACAATAGAAACAGTGCCGACGCGTGCTGCTAAACGGAAAAAGAACACTAAGTGAGAGTCTGTATAACCGAGAAACCAAGTGTAGCCAGAGATATAGCCCAGATAATAGGTGCCCCAACCAAACGCGATGGCTATTTTGAGGGGCAAGATGTGAAAGTTACCTGGACTTTCGGTCATCTTTGTACCCTTAAAGAACCGGCTGATTACACAGACCTTTGGAAGCGATGGTCGCTTGGCTCACTTCCGATGATTCCCGAAAAATTCGGCATTAAACTGATTGACCAGGCAAGCATAAAACATCAATTTTCAGTAATAAAAAGCCTTGTTGAGCAAGCTGACGAAGTGGTGAACTGCGGTGATGCCGGTCAGGAAGGTGAACTGATACAGAGGTGGGTAATGCAGAAGGCGGGGGTAAAATGTCCTGTATTGAGATTGTGGATATCATCTCTTACAGATGATGCCATTAGGGAAGGATTCCGGCACCTTAAGCCGCAGAGTGATTATGATAATCTGTACTTTGCCGGTTTATCCCGTGCAATAGGTGACTGGATTTTAGGTTTGAATGCAACAAGGCTTTACTCCTTGAAGTATTCACCGGGTGGAGGGGTGCTGTCAATTGGCAGGGTGCAGACTCCAACACTTGCGCTTATAGTAAAACGTTTCAAGGAAATAACTGAATTTAAGCCGGAGGATTATTGGGAACTCAAGACGGTGTATCGTGACACAACCTTCAGCGCAACTGAGGGAAAATTCAAGAGTGAGGATGAAGCTCAGAAGGCTATTGAGGAAATTAAGAACAATCCCATTGTTATAACTGATATAAAGCAGAAAAGTGGTAAGGAAGCACCTCCACGTCTGTTTGACTTGACATCGCTGCAGGTTGAATGCAACAAGCGATGGGGATGGACAGCTGATGAAACGCTCAAACTAATTCAATCACTTTATGAGAAGAAAGTAACCACTTATCCACGTGTTGACACAACATATCTCAGTGATGACATATATAATAAGGTGCCTGATATATTGAAGAGAATGACACCTTATGAAAAATTTACCGGGTTGCTTCTTTCAAAAAAACTGCCAAAAAGTAAAAAGGTTTTTGACAGTTCCAAGGTTACCGACCACCATGCTATCATTCCGACAGGTGAATCACCCTCAACCTTATATGGTGACGAGAAGAAAATGTATCACCTTATAGCTATGCGTTTTATTGCCGCTTTCTATCCTGATTGTCTTTTTGAAACAACAGCTGTAGAAGCGAAGGTTGGTAAAATAGGTTTTAAGGCAAACGGTAAAGTGATAACTTCTCCCGGGTGGCGCGAGATTTTATTGCCGGCGCAGGAAGACAGCAAAGGCAATGATGATGAGGCTACTTTGCCTGAATTTACGGTAGGGGAGTCTGGAAATCATGAACCGGCATTACAGAAAAAGACTACTCAACCGCCAAAATATTATACTGAGGGCACTCTGCTACGCGCTATGGAAAGCGCCGGCAAGCTTGTTGATGAGGAGAGTCTTAGAGAGGCTTTGAAGGAAAACGGTATTGGACGCCCATCAACTCGCGCAGCAATTATCGAAACCCTTTTCAAGCGAAATTATCTGAAGCGTGAACGAAAAAATATTCTTCCTACTCAGGCGGGGATAGACCTTATTGCAACAATTAAAGACCCGCTGCTTAAGAGTGCGGAGCTTACCGGAATATGGGAAAACAAGCTTCGCAGAATAGAGAGGGGTGATTTTTCAGCCGGGGAGTTTGTCAATGAACTTAAGGCGATGATTAATACCATAGTGGTGGAAGTGCTTTCAGATAATACCTCTGCCCGGATAGAAATCAAAGCCCCTGAAGAGGTTAAAAAAGCATCAGCTAAATCGACTGTCCAAACTGAGAAAAAGCCACGGAAGCCGTCAATAAAATCATTGGAGGCAATACAGTGTCCGGTTTGCGGTTCCGGTCATTTGTTAAAGGGTAAGCAGGCGTACGGATGCTCGCGTTTCCGTGAAGGTTGCACCATGTTGCTCTCCTTTGAAGAATATCCGGCGGACATTACACCGGCAGCACTTGCCAAACTCATCAAGAAAAATTTTAAAAAGTGAAGCATAATCCGGACGAAAGATTTCCTATTGTTGAGGAAGATGGTACAGTGATAGGCAGTGCTACAAGAGCAGAGTGTCATGGCGGATCCATGCTTCTGCATCCTGTGGTTCATCTTCATGTGGTTACAAAGGATGGGAGTGTTTTTCTTCAGAAAAGGTCTATGACCAAAGATATTCAGCCGGGAAAATGGGATACGGCTGTCGGAGGCCATGTTGATTGTGGCGAAACAATAGCGAAGGCGGTTGCTCGAGAAGCAATGGAGGAACTGGGTATTGATGCTTCTGATGCGAAATTGCTAAAGCGTTATGTATTTACCAGCTCTGTTGAGCGCGAATTGGTCAATACACATTATATAGTAGTTGACTCTAAGAGTTTTAATCCGGTTCCAGCTACAGACGAGGTGGATGATGCCAGATTTTGGTCAAGAAAGGAGATTGAGGAAGCATTAGGAAAAGATATTCTAACACCCAATCTGGAGATGGAATTGAAAAACATACTCCCGCTGATATCGACAGACATTTGACACTTACATCCTGTTCCACGATATTTGTTATTAGACCGAGGCGATAATAATATTGAGCATAATGTGAGTAAAAATAGTTATAGGTCAAATATTACTTTAATAGAAATGACATGTAAACTAAATAAAGTTAGCATCGTACTGCATCTCTCTGCCGCATGTAGCTATGTGTCAGTCACAATGCAGCAGTGCTTCTCCATAAACACAAGACAAAATCTATACTAAGATATGCGACCCTGTATTTTAACAACTATTGGTAATCAGGCTCTTAACGATTATCTCCAGCTGGCGGGAGTCATAATAGCCCTTGTTATATGCTTAATCTATATCATCCGTAGAATAAAGGCTGGTAGAAACAGGAAGAATGGTTCCTGTGGTGATTGCAGCGGATGCCCGCTTGCGCATAATTGCAAGGGGCATCACAATTCAGGCTCGTGCGGGTGCAGCTGAATTTAGAACGTGACAGACATTTGAACCTGAAGTCTGTTGGAGTGCAATATCTTACCTGCAAAATCTTTTCGTAATCCGTAGTCATATTCAATTCCGGCACCTACAAATCTGTTGATATTGTACAGCACGTTGGCAACAAAATAGTCACCGTATCTGTAAGTATCGCTTGCTACTGTTGCATTCTCCGGCAAATAGTTGACCAGATGACTGAAAACCAGATTGGAAGAAACTTTGGAACTGAATTTATAGTTTAATCCTGCTGTCATACCGAGGTTCTTTACCATTTCAAGTTTACCGGTAGTGGCTGTTGGTACAGCGTCAAGATTAAGTCCGGTATCATCCTGAAGGTATGTTGAGATACCTTTACCATAAACAATATTATAGTTAAGGCTTAACGGTCCGGCAATAGGATTCATTCCGGACAGCTGAATGCCAATACCTCCAAGAACTTTATTTTGTTCGCTTGCAAGATTCCTATATTGCATGGCACGCACTATACCCGAAATTCGAGTGTGAGCTTTACCGCTGTTCCATGCATACTGTAAATAAATGGGAATTACAGGAATTCTTTGATTTACCTGCTCGGTTGCGCTATTTGTAGTCAGTGCAGTTGTGGTTGATTCCACAGCTATTGCTCCCGAGAAGTTTTTTGTGAAGTTTTGTGTCCATGACGCAGTGAAGGCATAGAGAAACGGGTAGCCGTTAGGTCCTTCGTTGTCTATTGTCATCGGTTCGGCGGAGGCATCTGTGAACAAGCTCGTGGTATAGCCAATTTTCAGTCCTCTGTATCTGGCGTATAAGTGTTTTACTTTTAGTGAATTATTGTTTCCGGTAAAATTGGCTTTGAAGAACATTCCCACCTGATTGCTTTCACCGGGCAGCGCCAAAATATTCATATAAAATGATGATGTCTGCCATCCGAAACCGAGCGAACTGCCGTTTCCCGGAGTTGAAGGGGTGATAGCAGATGGTGTGAAGCTTGTCACTGACTTCATGTTGTCACCGAAATCAAATGCGGCTTCACCGAGAAATTGTACACCGATACCCATATAAAACTTGTGATCTTTACCTACTATTGCAAAGCGAGGTAAACCGTTGTCCTTCGGTGAGCCGGGAGTGTTACCGCTTAGATGATGCTCAACTATATCGGCATTTACAGAGTCATTATTGGTAACTGACACAACTCCTTTCTCAAAATGACGGGTATCTCTTTGAGCGTATGCCGAACCGAATCCGATGAAAAGTAGCAATGTAGCAGCAGTGAAAACTTTATTCATGTAAGTATATTTTTGGGTACTAACTTAATTAATAAACATTAATTTATAATTTTAGTTTAGATAGTAATGAAATTAGGGTTTAATTGATTGATAAATAGAGGATTGATAAAAATGTCCTGAAATTTTAATAAAAATATTTGTTTAATTCATCTGTAGTGCCTACCTTTGCACTCGGTTTTTTAACCGCACAACACAAATTTATGGCGGGATAGCTCAGTTGGTTAGAGCGTCGGATTCATAACCCGGAGGTCTCGAGTTCAATTCTCGATCCCGCTACTTGAATTAAAAAGTCGGCAATTTGTCGGCTTTTTTCATTAGATACCTTGAACTTGTAGAAAAGAATTTATTTTGGAAACTAATTTTATTAAAGAATTATTTCTTTAATTGAAATAAAGTACTAATTTTGCGAGTCTAACTTTTAATTGAGAGAGAATGGAGAAAAGAAAGTTGAAAATTAGAGACTTGACTCTGCGTGACGGACAGCAGTCACTGTTTGCAACCCGTATGAATCAGCAGACTATTGACCGTCTGTTGCCTTTCTATGAAAACGCAGGTTATTATATAATGGAAGTGTGGGGCGGTGCTGTGCCCGACTCTGTAATGCGATATCTTGGCGAATCTCCCTGGGATCGTCTGCGCAAGTGCTCTGAGGCTATGAAAGGCAAATCGCTGCTGAGCGCTCTTTCCCGCGGTCGCAATCTGTTTGGTTACGTGCCTTATCCTGACAGCGTGCTTGAGGGATTCTACAAAGAGGCTATTGCTAACGGACTCAATGTGATGAGAATATTTGACGCACTCAATGATATTGACAATGTGCGCGAGAGTATCAAAATGATTAATAACCTTGGCGGTATTGCTGACGGTGCGGTTTGCTACACAGTGGATCCTAAGGATGAGAAGGTTCAGTCTCAAGGATTTATGGGTAAGCTTAAGGCTATGTTCGGCAAATCAGCTGCTCCGGAAAAGATTTTCACAGATGAGTACTTTGTAGAAAAGGCTAAGGAGATGGAAGCACTTGGTGCAAAAATTATCACACTTAAGGATATGGCGGGTCTCGTCAATCCCCTCCGTGCAGCATCAATCATCTCCGCTCTCAAGCGCGAACTCTCTGTGCCTGTTGACTTCCATACACATTGCACTCCCGGATATGGACTTGCATCTTCGGTGATGGCGATGATTCACGGAGTTGACATTCTTGACACAAATATCTGGTGGTTTGGTGGCGGTTCTGCAGCACCGGCAATTGAGCTCATCTATATTTTTGCACAGCGCCTCGGCATAGAGGTAGATGTGAACATGGAAGCTGTTGGTGCTATCAGAAATGAACTTCTCAGTGCCCGCAAGGAACTTTCACAATTTGACCTTGTTAATGAGCTGCCGATTGAGTTTGATCCTCTAAAAGACACTCTTCCCGAAGAAATTTCACGTCACTTTGACGAAGCTATCAAATGTGGAAAGGAGAATGATGAGGAAGGCATGCTTGAGCATTGTCATGCTATTGAGGCTTATTTCCGTTTCCCAAAACCCAACGAACTGGTTAAGAATGCTGAAGTTCCGGGCGGTATGTACTCAAACATGGTAGCCCAGCTAAAATCTCTTCAGGCAGATGATGTGCTTGATGAGGCAATGGCACTTATTCCCAAAGTGCGTCGCGATGCAGGTCTTGTACCTCTGGTAACACCCACAAGTCAGATTGTTGGCAGTCAGGCGGTATTCCTCGCTCTTGACCGTAAGAAAGGAAATCCTGACTACTCAAACACCTCAAATCAGTTTATGTCACTGATAAAAGGTGAGTATGGTAAGACACCGGTTGCTATTGACCCGGCATTCCGTGAAAAAATCACCGGTGATCCTGTAGAGCACCCCTATGATGTAAGCCAGTACAAGAAGCCTGAAAACCCAGTTCTTGAGGAATTTGGCGGAGTTAAACTGGCAGCTAATAATGAGGAATATCTTCTTCTCGAACTCCTCCCCGCGGTTGCAAACGGATTCCTGCGCAATAAGCGAGCTGCTGAATTTGCTGCCAAGCAGGCAGAAGAAGCGAAAAATGCACCTGTAGAGGAAGTGATAGAAGAAAAGATGGAACCCATAACCGGAGAAGTACTTTCAGGACCTATGCCCGGCACAATCCTTGAAATATGTGTTAAACCGGGTGATTCTGTCAAGAAAGGTGACAAACTTCTTGTGTATGAATCCATGAAGATGGAAAATGATGTAGAGGCAGAACATGATGCTGTTGTAAAGCGCATCTTTGTAAAGCCCGGTGACCGTTTTGCAGGCGAAGCGCCCCTAATTGAATTCCAGGACTAAAAGTTACATATAATCAAAAAATAAGCAGCACCCATCGTGCTGCTTATTTTTTGCCAATTTACTATCTGTTAATCTTACTCCTTAAAAATTGATGAATGGATAAGGATATTTCCCTCTATGATGCCGCTCGTTGGATAGCTTCAATGGCAGCTGCAGATGGAGTAGTGTCTCCAAATGAGCGTAAAATTCTCAGAAAGTTTGCAGAAACCTACGATTTCAACGTTTCTGCACTTTATCGAATGGCTTATGCGATAGCACATGATATAGAGATACCTGAAGTGGAGATTGTTAAATATTCCGAGCAAAAGGGACGGCTGTTTGAAGAATTTGTTGTGTCACTATGCGCTGACAAAGACCGCTTTCAATTACTTGCTTGGCGTGGTGATAAGATATCAGGTCAAACATATGCTCTGGAAAATCTTCTGCCCGACTTACATATACGTCATAAGCTGGATAATACAGAAGTAGAATATCTTATGGCGTGTAAATATCGCACATCTTGGAGTGAAGATGGAATAGATTTATCCGGACAGTTTACGCGCTATTATTTTGCAGCAAAGGAAAGAGGATCAGAGTTATTCATCGCACTTGGTGTTGGAGGTACGCCATCAAACCCCGAAGAACTCTTTATTATTCCCGGTCGGATGATTTCGCGTGACAAGAAAATCCATCGTGAACGCTATGTCAAATATCTATGCCCCAAAGACACGGAAGAATTCCACAGGTACATCCAGAGTTACTATCTCAGAGAAATTCTTAAATATGATTGACTGGGGTTATAGTAACTGCTTTCATTTTCTTGGTTTCGTTTAATGCAAAGTTAACTGATTTTGACTATCTTTGAGCGGAATTAAGTAATATGTATGAGTGTCAATAAAGTAATATTGGTAGGTAATGTTGGGCGCGAACCGTCAATAAGGTATGTAGAGACGCGTCCTGTTGCCGAAATTTCTCTCGCAACTACTGAACGGGCTTACACTAACGCTGCAGGTAATAAGGTGGATGAGCGCACGGAATGGCATCGTCTAATAATGTGGGATAGTGCCGCTGAAACGGCTGAAAAATATATTACAAAAGGGACCAAACTATATGTTGAAGGCAAACTGAGAACGCGAAACTGGACTGATCGAACCGGTATAAGTCACCGTGTAACAGAGGTGTATGTGGACTCTTTTGACATCTTGTCGCGACCAACAGGAGGTAATCAATAATAAACCAATTATATTATGTCTGAAATTAATGAAAAAGTCGCTCGTGAGAATGAAGCGATTTATATGGATGCAGATCCGGTTCAGTTGCCGGAGAATGCGTTCCGTGAGCTTGGCGCGGACGAGCATTATCGCCCGATAATGCATCCGGCTCACGAGTATGCAGAAGTGACTCCTTACTCGGTAATAACGGGGCTTATACTCGCGGTGATTTTCAGTGCGGCTGCCGCATATCTGGGTCTGCGGGTAGGGCAGGTGTTTGAAGCCGCAATTCCAATAGCCATTATAGCCGTTGGACTATCGGGTGCTTTGAAGAAAAAAGATCCGCTTGGTCAGAATGTTATCATCCAGTCAATCGGTGCTTGTTCAGGAGTGATTGTTGCCGGTGCTATTTTCACTCTGCCGGCACTGTTTATTCTTCAGGCTACTTACAGCGATATTACTGTAAATTTCCTTGAGATTTTCTTGAGCTCTCTATTTGGTGGTGTATTGGGTATCTTGTTTTTCATTCCTTTCCGTAAATATTTCGTTAAGGATATGCACGGTAAATATCCGTTCCCGGAGGCTACTGCTACCACTCAGGTGCTTGTGAGTGCTCAGACAAAAGGTGCGGAAGACAGTGGTCAGGCTAAAATACTTGTCATAGCATCACTTGTAGGTGGTATTTATGACTATGTGGTCGCCACCTTCGGTGTATGGGCTGAAACTGTAACCTCTGCTGTTACCGGATGGGGAGCTGCTCTTGCCGAGAAAACCAAACTGGTTTTCAGCTGCAACACCGGAGCTGCTTTGCTTGGCTTGGGCTATATCGTAGGCTTGAAATATGCTTTTGTAATTTTCGCCGGTTCAGCTTTTGTGTGGTGGGTAATTATTCCGCTTATAGGTACTTACGGTGCTACTGATATAGCCGCAATGAGCCCAGATGCGCTTTTCTCGAATTACGCACGTCTCATCGGTATCGGTGGTATTGCTATGGCCGGTATCATTGGCATTGTAAAATCATGGGGAATTATCATGCAGGCGGCAGGATTGGCGGCCCGTGAAATTAAAGGCTCAACAAAGGGCACAGCAGCCACAATCCGTTGGCAACGTGACATATCCATGAAGCATATTGTATTTTTTATGGTTATTGCACTTATAGCTGTGCTTGTTTTCTTCTGGATTGGAGTTCTTAATAATTTCTGGCAAGCTCTGGTTGCATGGGTTGTTGTTACAGCAATATCATTCCTTTTCACAACTGTTGCGGCTAATGCTATAGCTATTGTAGGCTCAAACCCGGTTAGTGGCATGACTCTTATGACACTAATTATTGCCAGCGCAATATTCGTTGCAATAGGTATAAGCGGCACTTCCGGCATTGTAGCCTCCATGGTTATCGGTGGTGTTGTTTGCACAGCACTGTCAATGGCCGGAGGATTTGTAACAGATCTCAAAATCGGCTATTGGCTCGGTTCAACTCCACGCAAGCAGGAGAGCTGGAAATTTGTGGGCACTCTGGTGTCTGCTGCAACAGTTGGTGGTGTTATTCTTCTTCTCAATAAGGTATATGGTTTCACCGGTCCGGACGCCCTTGTGGCACCACAGGCAAATGCAATGGCTAAGGTTATCGAGCCTATTATGATGGGCGGAGACACTCCCTGGATTCTTTATATGACCGGAGCTATTCTTGCTCTGCTTCTCAACTGGCTTGGAGTGCCGGCTCTTGCTTTTTGCCTGGGTATGTTTATTCCAATGCAACTTAACACTCCGATGCTTGTGGGAGGAGCTATTGCGTGGTATGTATCAACCCGTTCTAAAGATAAGGCTGTGAATGATGCCCGTCGTGACCGCGGCACTCTGATTGCTTCCGGTCTTATTGCAGGCGGTGCCTTATTCGGTGTGTTTGCCGCTCTTACACGCTTTGCCGGATTTGAGTATCAGAGCACAATGGACGTGATTACAAATCAATGGCTTGGCGTGATTGCTTATGCTGCAATTATAGTTTATCTCGCTATTCAGAGCCTTAATGCTAAGAAAGGCTGATAAAGCTAATGCAAAAATATCGCGCAAAGCTGTTTGCGGTGCGATTCTATCATTGTCAGTACCGGCAATTGTAACGAATGTTACAGTGCCGGTACTTGGCATTACTGATGTGGCTATTGCCGGACATCTCGGAAGCACAGTGTTTATAGCAGCTATAGCAATAGGCACGAATATGTTCAACATGCTTTACTGGATGTTTAACTTTCTTCGGATGGGATCAAGCGGACTCACCGCTCAAGCTTTTGGAGCAGGTGACAAAACGGCATCAACTCTTGTGCTGAGCCGTGCCTTGATTATAGCTGTTGCATCGGGGGCGCTTATGATACTGTTCAGATACCCGTTATGTGACATGATTCTTGCTTCTATGGATGTGACAGGTGAAACGAGAACTGTAGCCCAAACTTATTTTTTGATAAGAATTTGGGCAGCGCCCGCTACTCTAAGCATTTTTGCATTCACAGGATGGTATGTCGGTATGCAGAATTCAAGAATAACTATGTGGGTATCTTTGCTGATAAATGTGCTTAATATTGCTGGAAGTCTGGCATTAGTATTCTTCGCCGGAATGAATATTGATGCACTTGCTTACGGAACGGTAATGGCTCAGTGGGGAGGATTGATTGCTGCTATGACTGTTTGTATAAAGAAATACAAACTGAATATTCCAAATATTAGCGATGTATTTAAGTGGAGCGAACTGAAGCGGTTCTTTTCTATCAATATTGATATTTTTCTGCGGACACTGTGTCTGGTAGCTGTTACGTTATGGTTCACACGCATAGGTGCAACTCAAGGAGATACCATGTTGGCTGTCAATGCTCTAATAATGCAATTATTTACCGTCTTCTCATTTTTTATGGACGGCTTTGCCTTTGCGGGCGAAGGATTAAGCGGTAAATATAAAGGAGCGGGTGATATGATATGCTTTCATCAAACCGTTAAATATCTGCTACTCTTCGGGGTTGCGATATCATTGATATTTACGGTTCTATACGCTTTTTGTGGAGAGTTGTTTCTCGGATTTCTCACCGATGATATATCTGTGGCAATAGCGTCACGAGATTATATTTATTGGGCTGCGACTATACCGTTTGCCGGATTTTTAGCATTTACTTGGGATGGTATATTTATTGGGACTACAGAAACCCGGTCAATGCTTGTATCAATGGCAGGTGCTATGGTAGTTTTTTTCGGAGTCTTTTATCTGTCATTCGGTACTTTAGGCAATCACGGGTTATGGCTTGCCTTCATCCTTTATCTTATAGTGCGAGGTGTAACCCTCTGGATTTTCTCCCGCCGCTTCAACCGAGCCTCCTACTTTAGTCATTAGATCGCCAAATTGTTAATTCAAACATCAAACAATTTGATATGAATATTTTAACATTATCTCTGAAACGAAAATATTTCGATGAAATACTTGCCGGCACAAAGACTCACGAATATCGTGAAGTCCGTCCGTCAAATACCAAGAAATACGTTCATTTGCTTTGTGAGGGTAAATTCTACGAAGATGATGATACCGCATTTGATGATGTTTCATCTGATTCACCGGTTGAAGTAGTGGCGAAGAAATATGACGCAATCAAGTTCTATACCGGAGCATATTCAGGTAAACGCCCCTATATGCTGGTTGAGGTGAAAGATGCAGAAGCTATCATTATGACAGATCAGAATGGTGATGATTTATATCTACAAGATGGAAACGGTGAAGAGTATCTTGCTGTAACCGTAGATTACAGTTAGGTGAAGTTCTTGAAGTCAACGAAAATCCCGAGTAATACCGGAAGTTGTGAGAGCTTTGAATAACCCGAAACATATCTATCAGGATATAAGTGGTAAGAACTTAAAGAAAGGGAACTTGATTTAAGTGGACACGCTTAGGCATCCCGATTACAAGGGGAAGGTCATAAAGGCAGTGGTTCATGCTGGCTTTACTCAACGTGGTGAAGTATTTCACAAAGTTAAGTCATTTGAGATAGTTAAAAGGGAGGATATGAAAGGGCGGTAGTATGTGAAAATTAAATAGCTTTCAAGTAATGAACGCCGCAAGACTGTCAAAACTCAAAAGCTATTTCAAATCGGGCAAGAAGGGACTCGAACCCTTGATATGCTGCCTTGCGGAAACCTCGCTACCATACCTGCGACCATCAGTACCCGATTGCCTTTGCAAAGCTAACAAATAAAACTGAAACAACGATTGAACGGATGTAAAATTTAACATTATGACTGAGAGTCAGGACAAATCTAAAAGAGAGGATTTGCTACGTCTGCCTGAATTGCTGGTTTCATCAACATATGTCGGTAGCAGTGGATTGTCAAAATCGCGAAAGGATAGAATCACCGACTTTCATTATTTCAGGGCGAGATTACACGGCAATCACATGTTTCTTAATGTAGCGGAAGCAAGGACTCCCAGTGGCAAGGTAAAAAGGCGTTATCTCTACTCATTAACTGACAAAAAAATGAAACCACTTGAGCGACCCAGTTAGGTTATACACCAGGCGGGACACAGCCTCAAGCGGTTTTCATATACAAAGATACAAATAAATTTGATATAACGATTGAGCGGACGTAAAATTTAACATTATGGCAGAGGGTCAGAAGAAATCCAAAGGCGGGCGAAAGCCCAAATATGACTACAAGAGTGAGGAGTTTCTCTCTCTTGTGGAATCGTATGCAAAAAAAGGATTGACCGACAAAAAGATAGCTCGTACTTTAGCCGATATGCTTCTTTATAATTGATTATTTTGTTCGGCAAGGTAGGCATCGCAGGCTTCTGCAAGTTCATCATACCAATCCTTGCCAAATCTCTCAATCAGTGGCTCTTTCATGAATTGGTATAGTCTTATACCGAGCTCTTTACCGTTTATCTCAGCACTGCGGCAAATCTTCCATCGATGATAGTTTATTGCGGTAAAAGTGGGATATTCCGTTAATCTAAGGGGGTATAAATAACATGAAATGGGCTTTCTGAAGTCACATTTGCCTTGTCTGTAAGCTCTTTCTATCGCACAGAGGCATTTGCCTCCGGAAGCATAGCAGGTATATACACAGTTTTTGCCATCAATAATAGAAGTAACAAGATCGCCTTCCTCATCGGTATATCCGACCCCGTCTTCCTCTATTACCTTTATAGCAGCGGGAAGTAGTTCCGGCATAAAAGATGGTGTTATTTCTTCAAGTTTCTTATACTCTTCGGTTGTAATAGGTGCTCCGGCATCTCCTTCAATGCAGCATTGTCCCAGGCATTTGTCTAAGTCGCAGCAAAAAAATCTTTCCGCAAGGTCAAGGCTCACAAGTGTATTTCCAATCTGTAGCATAATTTCTTCTTCAGTCATTTTTCTATTTATGAAGTTCAGCGCATGTTACTCCTCCCAAACGGTCGAACCGCTCACCGGGAATGCGGTAGTAAACATATATAAGGTATCTGTTTGATGTGTCGCAAAAATTACCCTCGGTCAGCTCTGTAGAAACTTTACCAGTGTGGAGATCAAGAGTAACGTATCTGTAATCATAAGCTCCCTGCTTGAGAAACAGGCTTTTTTCGTAACATCCGGTAATCTGATTGTATTTCATCAGAGTGGAAGAATCCTGAGCAAATGAGGTAAGTGCTCCGTCAATATGTACTTCAACGGGAAGTTTTGGGCTTTCCAATCGGAAATTTGTAGTGATATATTCGGCTTCAGTGTCACTGGCTGAAGAGCTATATTCTCTGACCGTGAATGCTCCGTGCTGGGTCTGATCAAAAGTATAACCGGTGTTATATCTCGGTGAATCAATAAATAAGTCAGCGAAATAACCGTCAGTAGAGTGCCCGATTCGGTCAATACCCATCCCTGGATATGAGACTGAGACTGTTTCAAACCGTCGATATTCATTTGTACCAGGAAATATAAGGGGACGCAGATGACTGTAACTAACCCTTTTACCGCTTACCATTGACGGAGAAGTGAGTTTAACAGGTGAGGAATCCCCCAAATTTTGACAGACTACAGTGGTTAGGTCGGTGTAAAAGTTTCTAATATCAGCGCCTTCTGTGTCAACAGTAATGTCAAGCTGTTGATGTTGACCCATATAGTCAATATCAGTGCGTGGCGAAACTTGAGCATTAACTTTCATACTGTTGTCAACAACAGAAAAACGAACCTGCAATAATGGATTTTCGGGTTTATATTCTTCATACACCTTAAGAAGATAGTTTCCGGATAACTTAATCGGCATTCTTTTGTCCGGTAATGTGATTGTGTAGTGAACATAGTGTGTGAGAGTCGCTCGCGAAAATTCATAATCATCAACCGAAGCCTCATTTAATCCATCTGTGAACTCAAAGTCTGAAATATTTTCCGGCTGCCAGTCAGCATCGCAGTGAGTAAGACTCCACCGTAAATAGCGAGCATCGGTACTCAGTTCGTCAAAACTGATTGTAAGTACGTCATTGCTCCCGGCTATGAGTACCGGAGGCAAATCATTCCAGCCATTTATGAGAACACGGAGGGTTTTGATATCGGGTGAGAGGCAGCGTTGCCTCGTGTCAATCCCTTCTCCAGCAGCGGTGGAGAATAACATAAAGAATAAACAGAATAACAGTACTTTAGCCAAAGAATTCATTGTGGCATTCGGTTATAACCTCTTCTATTAGTTCGTTACACGTTTTTTTACCCGGAACACGCAAATCGCGACAGAGCAGTGAACCATTACTATTTTTGAACTTATGGCACAAATCTCTCACATGGCTGTAAAGTTTCTGTTTTTCTGCCGGAGTAGAGTAGTTGACACATCCGTCCAGCATTACCATGGCGCTGACAGCTCCACACACTTCGCCTGAACCTCCGATTCCTCCGCCAAAACCGGCGGTGAGTCGCTCGGTTATTTCCGGTGACAAACCATGAACATCGTCAAACACCATAGCCACACACTGAGAGCATATATATCCTTGTTTTCTAAGTTCCTTCATTCGCTCAATGCGTTCCTGAAGTGTATATTTTGCTACCATACAATAGGTTCCTTTCCTTGTTTTTTAAGATAATCGTTGGTTAATGTAAAATGATGATTTCCGAAAAATCCTCGTGAAGCACTCAACGGTGAGGGGTGTGGAGAGGTAAGCACAAGGTGACGCTTCCGGTCAATAAACTCACCTTTCTTAGCCGCGTATGCTCCCCATAAAATAAAAACTAATCCGCTTTTCTTTTCGGCAAGTTGTCTTATAACGGCATCTGTAAACTCCTCCCATCCTTTACCTTGATGACTTCCGGCTCTATGAGGAGCAACGGTTAAAGTAGAGTTGAGTAAGAAAACACCCTGTTTAGCCCAGCGGCTCAAATCACCGTTTGTCGGCATTGGACTGCCTGTGTCAGAAGAGATTTCCTTGAAAATATTCACAAGAGAACGAGGAATGGCAACTCCCGGATTAACAGAAAAGCATAAGCCATTAGCCTGACCTATATCATGATATGGATCCTGCCCCAGTATAACTACCTTTACATCATCAAAAGGACATGAATCAAAAGCTGCAAAAATCTTACCGGCAGGAGGGAATGCCTGACCTTTTGCATATTCAGCGCGAACAAAATCTGTTAGTGAAATAAAATACTCCTTATCCCACTCATCTTTCAGCTGTTCAGCCCACCCCGGTTCTATTCTAACCTTCATTTTCCTTATTTTTTGCAAATTTACGCAAATTTGAGTAATTTTGCCGTGGAAAATTGAGATGATAATCTCAGTACAATTCATGTTCCCGTAGTTCAATGGATAGAATATTGGATTCCGGTTCCAACGATTGGGGTTCGACTCCCCACGGGAATACTAAGGCCGCTTTCACGCTGCCTTTTTTGTTATTTATTGATATTCAGGATGTTGAGCTTTGTGCTATTGTGGGTCAAGGACTCCTGAAGTATTACCTCAATGGAAAATAATTCAGAGAAACAGCGTCATCATCTACCAAAATCCATTGATTTGCACTTGCCAATAGAACCTGCGGAGTTAATATAACGGTTATAAAATAGTGAAAAATGTTACGTTAAAATTTAACGGAAATAGTTTATTTTGCCGTTGAAAAATTATTAGCAATGAAAAAAATAATTACTTACACCTTATTAATTACAACCGGAATTATGGCACAGGCAATAAATCCAACTAAACTGACTGACAAACCCACTGAAATAAAACAAACAGCAGGTAGAAATGTGTTAGGTGATTTTGCACCAAAATTTGCAGAGCTTAACGATGATGTTTTATTCGGTGAAGTATGGAGCCGTACAGACAAACTTTCTCTTCGTGACAGGAGTATAGTTACTGTTACCGCACTGGTCAGCAGCGGTATAATAGATTCCTCGCTCACATATCATCTGCAGGAAGCTAAGAAAAACGGTGTGACAAGAACTGAAATATCTGAAATACTTACTCAGGTTGCATTTTATGCAGGCTGGCCAAAGGCTTGGGGCGCATTCAGGCAAGCAGTTGAAGTGTGGAAGGACAGCAGCGATGCAAAAGATGCGCGTCAAATTTTTGAGCAGGAAATGATTTTTCCTGTGGGAGAGCCTAATGATGCTTACGCAAAGTACTTTATAGGTCAAAGCTATCTTGCTCCTATCTCCGATAAGCAAATGCAGATTGCAAATGTGACTTTTGAACCCGGGTGTAGAAATAACTGGCATATTCACCATGCAACCAAGGGTGGTGGACAGCTGCTGATATGTGTAGCCGGAAGAGGTTGGTATCAAGAATGGGGTAAACCGGCACGCGAACTTCACCCCGGCGATATTGTCAATATTCCGGCTAATGTAAAGCATTGGCATGGCGCAGCAAAAGATAGCTGGTTTGCCCACCTTGCCATGTCGCCTGATGGGGAGAATACATCCAATGAGTGGCTTGAGCCGGTCAACGACGAAGAGTATAATGCTCTTGAAAAGTAGAATTAGCGCCCTTTTCTCAAAATTTAAGATTCGGAATCTCAGATATATGTGATGAATGAAAAAGGAAACAACTCTCACGAGCGGTTCCCTTTCCATTCATCACATTATGCTTATTAGTGCTGTATCTTATAAGCTTAGATGCTATATGTTTTAATATTAATACTTTAGTATCTTGAAGCGACTACATCCCAGTCGATAATATCCCAAAGTTTTTTGAGGGCATCTGCTCGTCTGTTCTGATAGTCAAGATAGTATGCATGTTCCCACACATCAAAGGTCAGTAACGGAGTGAGTCCGTCAGTAAGGGGATTGCCAGCATTGTGACCCTGAGTTATAAAAAGCTTGCCGTCATTATCTTTGGAAAGCCAAACCCATCCTGAGCCAAACAGAGTTACACCTGCCTGAACAAAATCTTCCTTAAATTTCTCAAAACTTCCGAAGTCACGGTCTATTGCCTTACGCAATTCACCGTCAGGTTCACCTCCACCGTCGGGAGAGAATGTGAAGAAATAGAAGATATGATTCCATGCTTGAGAAGCATTATTAAACAACGCTCCGTTAGAAGATTTAATAATGTCTTCAAGAGCCATATCCTCAAATTCTGTGCCTTCAATCAACTTGTTAAGATTGTCAATATAAGCCTTTTCGTGCTTACCATAGTGATAATCAACAGTCTCTTGTGAAATCACCGGTGCCAATGCATCCGGAGCATACGGTAGTCTTGGCTGAATGTATGTAGGTAGTTCTTTCATAGGAATACAGTTGTTTTATGTTACGCTTATTAAACACAGAGAGTACCAATATAGTTCGTTTTACAGCGAAAAATAAAGAAAATTTCTAATCCTGAGTATATGGAGTATCATATAGTGCAGATGTTGGATAATTTTGTAATTTTGCGCTTAATATGAATAACAAAATGAAAGAAAACAACGCCACGGACCTTCATGATACTTGGGATAGGGAGCATTTGTGGCATCCCTATACTTCAACAATAGATCCTTTGCCTACGTACAAGGTGAAAAGTGCTTCCGGAGCTAAAATAATTCTGACTGACGGAACAGAGCTTATTGACGGAATGTCATCGTGGTGGGCTTGTAT
>JAAVFD010000005.1 GCA_014800945.1 Barnesiella sp.
TGCTTCAGTAGCTCAGTTGGTTAGAGCACCTGACTGTTAATCAGGGGGTCGTTGGTTCAAGCCCATCCTGAAGCGCAAAGAGGTTGTGTCAGTGATGATGCAACCTCTTTTGCTTTTACTTCTAACGCTCTATTTTTGGGAAAACAGACCCCGGAGTCATTTGTTTGCAGTTTAGAAATTAGTTTGTAATTTTGTGGTGAACTCCTGATACTGCATATAGGGTGGCTGTACCGCCTCGCAGATTGGGAGTTTTTTTATTCTTCATATATTGAGTAGAATAGTTCATATCCTTTTCTATGTACGGCAAGTTTAGTGTTAAATACTTTCCCATCGTAAGAAAATCTATAAACATTAATTACTCTTCGAGTCGAGCAGCTGCGCCGCCAATATTATCGAATATGGATTTATTAACATGCGTGAGATTCTATTCTGCTCACGTGCTGATTAGTTTTGCATCTTGAAAGGTGAACGGTATGTAGATTAGTAATTTCCACAACTTACTTAAAAATTAATGATATGATATATCTCACGCAATTTGAACTACCATCCAAATTAATGGAGGAGAAGGCAATGCGCTTAATTTTTGAACACATTCAAAATGGTAGATACGGTGAGCAGTTCTTTGAAAGTTGTTACCCCTTCGGCATTTTCCCCGAAATAGATTTCAGAGTTCTTGATTTTGAAGACATAACCATTCTTCATGGTAATAACGGAAGCGGTAAATCTACCATTCTAAATGTGATAGCAGCAAAACTTCATGCGGCAAGAAATAGTGTGTATAATACCGGACGATACATGGAGAACTTTCTTAAGCTATGTCATTATAAGACAGATATGAGGTGGACCGGAGAGGAGTTTGGTTATTCAGGCAAACGTTCCGGTAAATATGATATAGCCGAAATAACCCATGTTATTACCAGTGATGATATTTTCAAGGCAATGCTGCAAGGTAGAGTGCGTAATGACCAGATTCGATTCAAGGCAGAAATGCTTGGAGATAAGATCAGTGCTATTAAACATAACCCCCAAGAGTTCCGCCCAAAACATCTCAATTTTGAGACAGGAGAAAATGTAAGCCTTTTTAAGGAGGTTGTAGAAATTAACCGTATGACAGGTACCAAGTACATCAGGGAGAAGCTTGGTAAAGAAGAGCGCGGTTTTTCTAATGGCGAAACAGGGTTTATGTATATTTCTGAAATGTTTTCGGAAGAGGGGCTATATATCCTCGACGAACCGGAAAACAGTTTATCTGCTGATTTACAGATTAAACTTGCCGAATTAATTCGTTATATGGTACGATGCAATAATTGTCAGGTGATAATATCCACCCATTCTCCATTCTTGCTCTCAATGGCTGAAGCAAAGATTTATGATCTTGANTCCAATCCGGTAAATGTGTGCAAGTTTAACGAACTTGACTCGATGAAAAAGTACNCTGAATTATTCCTCNCNAANTTTCAATAATTTGTGACCATTTATTTCAGTTAAAGCATGGTGTAGAGTCCAACAGCAANTGCAAATTTAGGCAACCTTATCGAAAAAACGCTTCTTTGGAGTGTCGAAGTCAATTTTCTCCNGNGGACGACGGTTGNGTTTCTTTTGTATCTCCATGATTCGTTNNTCAGAGAAGCCATTGAAATNTGATTTTTTTAGGGATGTACTAACGTATCAGTTTGTTGACATTTTCAATGGCTCCTTTCTGCCANNAGCAGTNACTGTCAGCGAAGTAAAAATCATATTGTCAAGCAACTTNATGTGTTAACCATTACAAGGCAACTTATACCCAACCGATCTTCTATATTGGCTATACTCTTAAAACTCAGATTTTCCGTGCCGGAGAGAAGTTTACTTACATACTGAGGTGAAACACCGAGTTTGGAGGCAAGGTCGGCACGTTTCATGCCNTTATCCTGCATATAGNCAATAAGGGTNACAGCAAGTTGGCGCGACCAACGAAGCCAGCTTGCATTTTCTTTGCGCCACGCAGCTTCCTCTACAAAACGCGATGGGCTTTCACTCTCATGAGNCTCTAAAAATTTTATTGCCTTGCTTGCCATATTATTCTTCATTAGTGAGTTCAACAAAACTGTCCTGNTCGAAAACGCCATTGGCTTTCAAGAAAGCCTTGCAGCGGTTGAGTTTGTCAAGTTCAAGGGCGGTATGCTCACGNTCCTGCATGGTCCGGGTCAATTTGATTGCACCGCCCGTAACNACATATACATTTGGTTCCAGCCTGATGGCATAAATCCTCAGCCAGCTGGCATGACGTTCTCTGTCCCAGTTGCGGGCTTTCTCCCTTGTCAATTCCGACATCCGCGTGTCTGTAATATCCAAGGGGTTGAAGAGTTCATCAAGATTTTCGGTATATGGAAATTCAAGTATCAACTCCTCTAAAGCCTCGGCATCTTCAAAAGTATCCTCAATGGCNTGGTCAAGACGCTCTATCTTGAAAAAACTTCTAAGATCCTCAAAATTCTCCATAAAGAAGTCAAGAAGGTATTCTGCATTGTTCCATTTACGGAACAACAGGGTCAGCTCATCAACTTCTTCATCCGGAGCCTTGACAGCCCAAAGATGGTTGTATTTTGGTATGATCCTTATGAACTTCATATCGTATAAACGCATTTGGGGAATGCAAAGTTAATCAAACACTTCAAAAAATGCAACCGATAGGTTTAGTTTNTTNTTACTNACAAAATNACAATGACACAGTCGAGCCGGAGAATNTCCATANNGAGATTAAGNNTCTATACTTGACATACTTGCNATANAACTTNTTGGGGGATTAATGGGGGTNGGTGGAACTATTGGANGGGAGCGGTTGTTTGGTAGTTATAATATTATGTTTCAACTNATTTATAACTACAATGAAAAAGATTTTAATTCTGGTATCCATANTGNCGGTTGCAGTTTGCGCCGATGCAGCCACGCTTGGAAAGAAANCATCCAATAAGCGGTATATAACTCCTGAAGAGGTTCACGAAACTGTTTCACCGGCAGCNCAGCACAAGGCGGATGCCCTGTTTGAGTCTGTAAGNAAGGCNTANTCTCAGGGCAAACTATCNGCGGACGGGGTTGTTGACAAAGCGATGTATCACTCGGTGTGGAGTCCGGANCTTGCAGCAAGGTGTCTGCAATTGGTNGCTGATAAAAATGACCGTGCCAAGGCNGAACTCGGTCANCTCTACACNTTTTATAAAACNGCTTACAGATTTCCGGGNAAAGCCNCTGAAGGNGTGAGCCTTATGGAGGCAGCCGCAAGCAATGGCGATAAAAAGGCATCTGATTACTTAGGCATTTATTATAACAGCAAGAAGGACTATAAAAAGGCGTGGAAATATTTCAACGCNGCCGGTCCGGATAATATTCCCTATGCNNTCACAGTAATGGGGGAGATGTTTGACAAAGGAAACGGAGTNAAAAGNGACCGAGNCAANGCAAAAGAATACTACAGCAAGGCAGCACTGCTCGGNGATGCNAAAGGNGCGGCTAAATATGGATCGGNTCTTCAGCGTCAGTGGTACGGAAAAGTAGATTGGGCGGACGCNTTTTTCTGGACNTACCTTGCAGGGGAATTCGGNGATGATTTCTCTCGTTCAAACCTTATGCTNCCATTGCGTGGAGAGCGCTTCGGNGATGATAAAAACACNGCTTTCGTGCGCAATTCCTTTACNTTGGTTGATGGCTTCAACGATATTATGGGNCATCCTCTGAGAGAAGAACCGATTTATAAGGACGGTTACCGGGTNAGNGTGATAAGNCGCACNTTAGCCGCTGACAAGGGTGATGAATGGTCACTNTTTTACCTCGGCGATATGAGTTATAATGATGAATTCCTGAATCATTCGGGCGACTTTATCCGTNAATGCTACGAACCTCTNGTTGGNACAGACAAGCTCCCGGAGCCGGCACTCGCTATAGTGTATGAACGACTGGCAGACCTCTACCGCAAAGGNGACGGAGTGAAAGCCAANNCGGCAAAAGCTGCGGAATACACCCGAAAAGCCGCTGACTACGGCAGCCTCGCCGCCTACAAAATAATCGAAAACATCCCCGACTAACCCTCTCTTCCGGAGNGAATTGTAATTAAAGANCCCGGGGNATCAGGTGGGACGGGTGAAGGCGAGNGTNGCGACGCTGATGGTTGCNGTGGGAACCGCATTGTGGATNGCTTCGGCACAGTTTAGCAGGGTNGCTCCGGTGGTGATTACGTCATCAACNAGGAGGATGTGTTTGCCGTTAAGNTCTTCGGGGTTTTCNACGGCAAATATGCTGCGGGTGTTTAGCCAACGCTCAAACGAGCTGCGCCTTGTCTGGGTAGAGTGGGCGCGTGAGGCAATAAGGTTGTCGGCAACGGGTATGGATGTGACTGAGCTTATNCCCCGTGCTATTTCCATGCTTTGATTATACCCTCGTTTGAGTTCCTTAAACCAGTGGAGCGGTACNGGNATAATTGTGTCGATGTCGCTGAAAAAGCCGTCGGGTTGTATTTCGCCGGCNAACATAGCNGCAAGGTCAAAGGCGAGTCTCGGACGATTGTTGTATTTCGCCCTCTGAATCATTCTTGCGTAAGGGTTTTCCTTGTAGTAGTAAAAGAATGAGGCGGCTTTGTTTATGGGNACTTTTCCGGCGAGTCGCTTATGGATTTCGCTGAANGTGTCCTGGTGGAGTTTTGTCCGGGGTATGTTATATTGGCAGTGGAGGCACAGCATTTTTTCACCATGCACAAGTGTGTTGTCACACACTTCGCACACATCCGGAAAGATGATTGAAACAAAGTCGCTGAGCCAGCTTTTTATTCCCATACTTTCCCGCTCTTTATGAGTGATGCAACCACGTTTGTTTCATATCCTCTTGTTACTCCGAATCGATATAGTTTTGTTCGTCCCTCATAGGTGTTTCCCTCTTTAAGCGTGCGTGCTTTTGCTTTTAATGCTTTTAGTGCGAGTGATTTGTATTCATCATCGTCAATGGCAAGCAGTGCGCTNTCAATCGTAGNCCTGTCGATGCGTTTTGCTGCGAGGTGTAGTTTGATTTTCATTCTGCCCCAACCCGAAAAACGGTATTTGTCGCGGGTATATGCTTCGGCAAACCGCTCATCATCAATGAACTTGTCTGCGGTAAGTGAGCTTATGATTTTTTCGGAGGCATCGGCAGAGAGTCCCCAGTTATAGAGCTTACGGCGCAAATCGAATGAGCATTGCTCGGAGCGCACACACAGATCCTGTAAGCGGGCAAGAGCCTTGTCCGGAGTGATTTTTTTATTCATAGGTCGCTTTGATGAAGCGTTGCTTAGCCGAGGTGTCTCTTATCACTTCAATGTCNGTAAAGCCGTCGGCTTTGAGCAGATCGCATATCTGCTGAGCATAGTCGGGATTGATTTCAAAGTAGAGTCTGCCNTTNGGTGCGAGTGAATGAGCGGCAAATNCNGATATCGGCCTATAAAATTTGAGCGGGTCGCTATCAGGCACAAACAGTGCGATGGACGGTTCATGCTCCAGCACATTAGGCTCCATTGCCGATTTCTCTTTTTCTGTGATATACGGTGGATTGCTGACAATTATGTCAAAGGCATCCGGAGTCGGTTGCATTGAAAGCACATCCTCGTTAATGAAGTTGATTCTGACCTTTAGGTTATTGGCATTCTCCTGTGCGATTTTCAGGGCAGGGGAGCTTATGTCAATAGCCGTGACTTCTGAAAACGGTAGATTTCTGGCGAGTGCGCAGGCGATGCATCCGGAGCCGGTGCAGAGGTCGGCAACGCGTAGGTCTGTGCGGTCTCTCCAGTCCCTGACTATAATGTCAACAAGTTCGGCTGTTTCAGGTCGCGGGATGAGAACATCCGGAGTGACCTTAAATTCCATTCCATAGAAATCTGCTATGCCGAAAATATATTGAATGGGTTCGTTGTCAAGCAGCCGTTTTACAATATCGGCAGTTTTGCTTTCAATAAAATCTCCCGCCTCTTGTGCTCCTTTGAGCACAAGATCGGCGCGAGTAAAGCCTTTCAGCCGTTCAAAAATCAGGCGTGTCATAGCTTTAGCCTCAGAAAGAGGGTAAGCTTCAGACAGCTGACGGGTAATCTCAGCAGCGAGTTGCGAGTAGGTTAGTACTCGTCCCACGGTTTGATTTCTATGTCGTCAAGCGGCAGTGTGCAGAATGCATTGATGAATGCAGATGCAAGGCGCGCGTTTGTGAGCAGTGGAATATTGAGGTCAATAGCCGCTCTGCGAATCTTGTGACCATTGCCCAACTCTGTGGGGGTTAGGTTTTTGGGTACATTCACAACAAGGTCAATCTCTTTGTCATGTAGCATCTGCAATGCCTGAGGCTGCATATCGCTCTGGCTCGGCCAGTACACTTTGATAGCAGGTATTCCGTTGTCGTTCAGGAACTGGTGGGTTCCCGCAGTGGCATATATTCTGTAACCTTTATTATTGAGCTGATGTGCGGCATCAAGCATATCGGCTTTCTGCTTCGCTGAGCCTGTTGAAAGGAGGATACCTTTCTTAGGAATTCTGAGACCGACGGACAGCATAGCCTTGAGCAGCGCCTCAGANGTGTCAACACCNATGCATCCNACCTCNCCTGTAGAGCTCATGTCCACACCGAGNACAGGGTCNGCACCTTGCAGACGCGAGAAGCTGAACTGNGACGCTTTGATGCCCACATAGTCGAGGTCAAAGGCATTTTTGTGGGGTTTTTCAACGGGGATACCGAGCATCACTTTTGTGGCGATGTCGATAAAGTTGATTTTGAGTACCTTTGAAACAAAGGGGAAGCTTCGGCTTGCACGCAGGTTACATTCAATCACCTTGATGTCATTGTTCTTGGCAAGGAACTGAATGTTGAACGGACCGGAGATATTGAGAGCTGCGGCAATTTGCGAGGATACTTTTTTGATGCGGCGCATAGTCTCCACATAAAGTTTCTGCGGGGGGAACTGAATGGTGGCATCTCCGGAGTGTACTCCGGCATATTCGATGTGCTCGCTTATAGCATAAACCTTTATTTCTCCATTCTGAGCAACAGCGTCCATTTCAATTTCTTTGGCATTCTGAATGAATTCAGACACAACCACTGGGTGCTGCTTGCTCACATTAGCGGCAAGACGCAGGAATCGTTCAAGTTCGTCAGGATTGGAGCAGACATTCATAGCCGCACCGCTAAGCACATAGCTCGGTCTGACGAGAACCGGGAATCCAACCTCGTCAATAAACTTGTTGATATCTTCAAAGCTTGTGAGCTCTCTCCATCTCGGCTGGTCGATACCGAGTCGGTCAAGCATAGCAGAGAATTTGTTTCTGTCCTCAGCGTTGTCGATGCTCTTGGCTGTTGTGCCGAGAATATTGACTCCGCGCTCGTCAAGACGAGTGGCGAGGTTATTAGGAATCTGACCGCCTACAGAAAGGATGACTCCATGTGGTGATTCCAGGTCGAGTATATCCATCACCCTCTCAAATGTGAGCTCGTCAAAATAAAGACGGTCACACATATCATAGTCGGTAGAAACAGTTTCCGGGTTATAGTTAATCATGACAGATCTCCAACCCTCTTTCTTGACAGTCATGAGGGCGTTAACCGAACACCAGTCAAATTCAACGGAGCTACCGATGCGGTAGGCGCCGCTACCGAGAACCACTATAGAGCGGTGGTCGTGGAGGTAATCAATGTCGTTTTCCGCGCCGTTATATGTGAGGTAAAGATAATTTGTCTGTGCAGGATATTCGGCAGCGAGTGTGTCAATCTGCTTGACAACAGGCACAATGCCGAGTTTCTTACGGAACTCTCTCACCTTGAGATTTGCCTCTTCGGCGTTATTTTTCATTTCTCCCTTGAAGATACATCTTGCAACCTGGAAGTCGCTGAAACCCTGTTCTTTTGCAAGGCGGAGAAGGTCAGAGGGGAGTTCTTCAAGAGTGTTGAACTCCTTGAGTTGATGAGACGTGGTGACTATATTCTGCAGGCGATATAGGAACCATCTGTCAATTTTAGTGAGTTCATGAATTTTGTCAACCGAATAGCCTTTTTCGAGTGCGCTTGCAATGACGAATATGCGCTTGTCGGTAGGTTCTGCGAGTGACTTGTCGATATCCTCTACGGTCATCTCCTTGTTGCCGGTGAAACCATGCATACCCTGACCAATCATTCGGAGACCTTTCTGAATAACCTCCTCAAATGTCCTGCCGATTGCCATTACCTCTCCGACACTCTTCATAGATGAGCCGATTTCGCGGCGTACACCGTGGAATTTGCCGAGGTCCCATCGGGGAATCTTACAAACTATATAGTCAAGCGCCGGTTCGAAGAATGCGCTTGTTTCCTTAGTGACATTATTTTTAAGATCGAACAGACCGTAGCCGAGTCCGAGCTTAGCAGCGACAAAAGCGAGGGGATAGCCGGTAGCTTTTGATGCGAGAGCCGAAGAGCGGCTCAGGCGGGCATTGACCTCGATAACGCGGTAGTCCATTGACTGCGGGTCAAATGCATACTGCACATTACATTCGCCAACAATGCCTATATGGCGGATAATCTTGATAGCGAGTTTGCGAAGGTAGTGATAGTCCTCGTTGGTAAGTGTCTGCGACGGTGCCACAACAATACTCTCGCCGGTGTGAATGCCGAGCGGGTCAAAGTTTTCCATGTTGCAGACAGTGATACAGTTGTCAAACCTATCACGAACCACCTCGTACTCAACTTCTTTCCATCCCTTGAGTGATTTCTCAACGAGCACCTGCGGCGAGAAAGACAGCGCTTTTTCTGTAAGTGCGATAAGTTCCTGCTCATTGTCGCAGAATCCACTGCCGAGACCTCCGAGTGCGTAAGCGGCGCGCACAATAACCGGAAATCCGAGTCGGTTTGCCGCATCAAGNGCATCCTGNACAGTGCTGACAGCCTCGCTCTTGATNGTCTTGATGTCTATCTCATCAAGTTTTTTGACAAAGAGTTCGCGGTCCTCNGTNTCCATAATCGCCTGAACAGGTGTGCCAAGCACTTTCACTCCATATTTTTCGAGTATTCCGCTTCGATATAGCTCAACTCCACAGTTAAGAGCGGTCTGTCCTCCGAAAGCAAGCAGAATGCCGTCCGGATTTTCGCGCTGAATAACTTTTTCTACAAAATAAGGTGTGACAGGGAGAAAGTAAATTTTATCGGCAAATCCGTCAGAGGTCTGTACGGTAGCGATGTTAGGATTAATGAGAACGGTAGAAATACCTTCCTCTTTCATAGCTTTAAGAGCCTGCGAACCGGAGTAGTCAAACTCTCCCGCCTCACCAATTTTGAGTGCTCCGCTGCCGAGTAGCAGCACTTTCTTAATTTCGGGATTGATATTAGCCATAATTATATGAGGTGGTTAGAGTAATTTAATGAATTCGTCAAAAATAAATTCTGTGTCCTTGGGTCCGCTGCTTGCCTCGGGGTGGAACTGAGCCGAGAAGTAGGGTTTTGATTTGTGACGGATACCCTCGTTGGTGCCGTCGTTCATATTGACAAACATCGGTTCCCATTCATCAGGAAGAGTATTTGAGTCAACCGCATATCCATGGTTCTGAGAAGTGACGAAGCAGCTGTCTGTGCCCACTCTTCTAACCGGCTGATTGTGGCTGCGGTGACCATACTTCAGTTTATATGTCTTGGCTCCGGCAGCCTTGCTCAGGAGCTGATTGCCCATGCAAATGCCGCAAATAGGTTTTCCGGTAGTCATAGCCTTGCGGATATTCTCAACTGTTTTTTCCGCCATATCGGGATTGCCGGGACCATTGGAAATAAACAGTCCGTCGTAGTTCAATGTATTGAAATCGTAATCCCAGGGAACGAGGATAACCTTTACTCCTCTTCTCACGAGGCAGCGGATAATATTGTGCTTTACTCCGCAATCCACAAGCACCACGGTTTTGTTGCCNGCACCGAATTCNTGAACCTTGTCGGTGCTGACTTTAGCTACGAGATTTTCTTTGTTGGGATCGTAAAACTCCACATCACCGCAGCCTTCAATAATAATTTTGCCGAGCATNGANCCTTTTTCGCGGAGATGCTTGGTGAGGGCTCTNGTGTCTATGCCATANACTCCGGGTATTTTTTCTTCCTCAAGCCATTGTGCAAGGGAGCGGTCTGCNTGCCAGTGAGAGTGGTCAAAACTGTAATCCTGCGCAATTATNGCGCGTGCGTGGATGTGGTCACTCTCGTAGTATTCGCTCACATCATCTTTTTCTCTTCTGGGAGGCACACCGTAATTACCTAAAAGCGGGTANGTGGTGATTAGAATCTGCCCTTCGTATGAGGGGTCTGTAAGGCTTTCGGGATAACCGGTCATAGCGGTGTTGAATACAACTTCACCGGCTGTAGAGGCTTCATATCCAAATGATTTGCCTTCAAATGTGGTGCCATCTTCGAGTATGAGGGTGGCGCGTTTTGTATTTTGCATGCGATAGAATTGAGATGATGTTATCAATGTCGGTCTCCAAGATTTCTATCGTGAAAACCATGCAAAGATAATGAAAAAATCCAACAATTCCGTAATGCGGCAAAAATCTTATCAGTCTTTGAATCTTCTCAGAATGTATTCTCTTACAATTTCTGTAATATCNTCCATTGACAGCAGCGATGTGTCAAGAGCCAGATGATAGCTGTTTGCTGCTCCCCATGTCTTGTCTGTGTAAAAATTGTAGTAGTTGGCNCTGAGTCGGTTAACCTTTTCAGCNCTTGCTTTCGCTTTCTCGCGGGNNAGGTTGGGCTCGCGGCGGATAATGCGGTCGATGCAGGCATCCATAGGAGCATGCACAAAAAGATTGACGGTGCGTGGATTGTCGCGGAGCACATAGTCGGCGCTTCTGCCAACAATGACGCAGGGGCCTTGCTCGGCAAGCGACTGAATGAAATCGCTCTGGGCGCGGTAAAGGCTGTCATCGCTGATAGCGGTTGAGCCCGTATATATATTATTAGGTGTGAGGCCGAGGGCAAACGAGAAAATGCCGTTAATAAAGGACGGTGCTCTTTCGTCGTTTTTTTCAAAGAAGCCCGGGTCCATCCCCGCTTTTTTTGCCGCTTCGCTCAGTAGCTCTTTGTCATAATATTTATAGCCGAAGGCATCGGCGAGTTTTTTACCAAGTTCTCTGCCACCGCTTCCAAACTGGCGTCCGATAGTNATAACGGCATCAGGCATTTTGATTTTAGGTTCAGTAGTATTCATGGATTTAATTNTTTAGACGAAGAATAGGATGAGAAGCTGGGCTATGACCACTCTGGCAAACATAGCGAGAGGATACGCTGTGGCGTAGCTCACNGCGGGAGAATCTCCGGGAATGGTGTCATTTGAATATGTGAGAGCCATNGGGTTTGCCATTGCTCCGCAAACGGTGCCGCAGGCGCTTCCGAAGTCAAGTNTGTTCCAACGCATTGAAGCGTAAATCATTATGATTGACGGCACNATGGTGATTATAAAACCAACGGCAATCCANGTGATTCCATCTGCTCTGAGAATAGTTTCAAGGAAGTGAGCTCCCGCGTCAAGCCCCAGGCAGGCAAGATACAGTGAGAGTCCTATTCCACGGAGCATNAGGTTGGCTGACCGGGTGGTATATGTGACAAGCCTGAAACGCGGGCCGAANGCTCCGATAAGAATGCCTGCAACAATAGGACCTCCGGCAAGACCNAGTCTTACCGGTGCTCCTACTCCCGGCACAAAAATAGGAATGCTGCCGAGCAGAAGNCCGATTACAATTCCNATAAAAATAGCGGCGAGATTCGGGTCCTTGAGAGCTGTGGCGGTATTNCCNAGTACTTTTTCTACATTCTCAATCGCCTTTGCCTCACCGACAACCGTGAGNCTGTCACCGAGCTGAAGCACAAGATCCGGTCGNGCCAGAAGTGACACTCCGCTTCTGAGCACTCTTGANATATTNATGCCGTAATTGTTTCTCAGCCTNAGTGATCCGAGGCGTTTGCCGTTTATTTCCGGACGGGACACTATTATATGACGTGAAATAAGAGTGGAGTCAATGGCATTCCANTCAATATCATCCTTATTCCAGTCGGTGTGTTCCTGCTCTCCGAAGAGTACNGTAAGGGCGGGTACATCTTTTTCAGTGGCAATAACAAGCAACCTGTCCCCCTCAAGGAGCGGGGTGTCGGAGGTGGGGATACTTACCAGACCCTGTCTCCACACTCGGGATATTACAAATTTTGTTTGAATATAAGACGCTGCCTCCTTGACTGTTTTGCCGAAAATGGCAGGATTGTGAATCTGGAAAGCTGCGATATAAGCCCCGGAATGGTCGGTTTCAGAGGTATGGGGTTCGAGATCAGTTGGTTTGACGNCGAATTTTCTCACAACAATAATGGCGAGAATCACTCCGACAACCCCCAGAGGGTATGTGACTGCGCAACTGAGAGCGGCACCGCTGGCACTTTGCCCGAGCTGCTGNAGGGTTTGCTGAGCTGCGCCAAGCGAAGGGGTGTTGGTTGTNGCACCGGCAATGATACCCACCATGTCTGCCATGGGAATGTTCATGGACAGCGAGAATCCTATAGCCATGAGTGTGCCGAGAAGCACTACCGCGAGNCCGATGAGGTTAAGTTTGACGCCTCCGGTGCGGAACGAGCTGAAAAAGCCGGGNCCTACTTTCANNCCAAGCTCGTAAACAAAAAGCACCAGNCCGAANCTTTCGGCATAGGACAGCATTGCGGGNTCGATGGATAGTCCGAAATGTCCGGCGAGAATGCCGGCGAAAAACACCCAGGTNACACCGAGGCTGACTCCCCAGAAGTGTATTTTACCGAGTCCGAGCCCAACAGCTATTATAACTGAAATCACAACTACNGCCTGCAGTGGCGAGTGCTCGAAAAATACAGTCTGNAACCAATCCATAACCGGTGTGAATATATTTTGTTATTTCTCTCTTACCGCNCGAATTTGTCGTCCACCNGCACTACAAGCAAATCCNGATGATGGACGTGGGTCAANAGACTCCTGAGCCGNAGGNCCATGTGCACCCCATTGACTGCCCGGACTGGTGATGAAGTNTCCGGTAATATTATANATGGANCCGCCAATAATATTGTCTCCACCGGCAAATCGTGTTATATCAGCTGTCCAGAGGGAGCAAGCGTTACCAAATAANGTCTGCTCCATGGGGAAACAGAAGCGGATATCAGGATNCCCCGGTCTTACAAGCTCATTTATGTCATCACATTGGGGAACGCGGTCCGAGTACAACATACTAAGTCCGCCACCTCCCACACGGATAGACATGAACGGCATTGCNGGCAGCTCAAGATTGCTGAATTCGGAGAACACATATTTGCCATAAGAATAGAAGCCGGTTTCTTCTGCNCCAAATAATTCGACCCATTTTCCACCGCCATCTTCCGGGTTAAGTCTGTCGAAAGCACGGTTTGGCGGAACCATGAATCCGGGTGGACAGGGGTCATATACAGTCTTGATAACCTGATGCGAAGCTGTTCCATCTTTCTCGTCAAGAAAATCGGTGGAGTTTTGTCCTATACACCATAAATCGTCAAAACGGTCATAATCGTGACCACCGGTGCCTATTTCACCGGTACCGTTCATCTGTCCGACGGGCGAATTTGCCTGAGTCGGACTCATTACCGGTACAAATCCGGGCATTGAAACTCGGTTGTATTTTCCATCCCACCATGTCACATAATAGTCAGCTCTTGTTGAACCTTCGTANGAGTTTGANTCACCATCTTTCAACCACAGGTTATAGTTAGTGAACATTGGCCACGGTATTCTGTGGGATTGTGCCAGNCTCATGTTGCCGTAAAACCAGTGTCCTTCAGCAACNCTATGCTTNCCTCCGTCAGTAGTCAGCTCCTCGTTATCAAACAAGCGGCGGAAACTGTATTTGCCNGGTATAATCTGCGGNGTGACAAATCCTGCGGGATATGGCAGGTGCAGGGTTCTCAGCAGTGCGTCCTTACGCCCCCAGTTATAAAATGGTGCGTATCCTGAGTGAGAAGCGACATAATGATCCTGCGAGATGCGGTATTTATTTTTTGTTGTGAACTTACCGCTGTATTGAATCAGGTTCTCTGTCAGATTATTTTTGTCTGTCGGATGAATCACCGCTTTCCCTCGGTTCTGTACNGGTCGCCAATAAATGGTGCGCCTNGGTCCGCTTTCTGAATTTTCTGCATGAACCCATCCGAGATTAAGCTGCATGAAATCGTATGTCTCGCCGATATTGTTTCNAACCGGAATAGTTCCTTCTGACTGATTCTCGNTNATTGTTGCCGCACTATAAGGGTCATAGTCGGTTATCCATATATGCCAGCTCCACATAATGTCGCCCTTTGTGTCTCTGATACACACCATGGTGTTGCCTTGCCCGATAAATGCTGAATCCACATATATGGTCAGATAGTCATCGCTAAGATGAACAAGCTGAACCGCATGCTTGATATTGGTGGTTACAATACCGGCATCTTTTATCGTTGACATGTTTTTTATCCACGGACTGCTGATAGGATTGCCGTCATGGGTCACAAACGGGTTATTGCCGTCCTNATTCGGCAATCCTCTGTATGCCTCGGAATTAGTNCCTCCGTTTTTAATCGCNTTNCCATAAACAAGNGGAATATTGAAATATCCGGGGTTNTTTATTATGTAGCTGTTTGATGTCGAAATCAANTCGTAAGGCGTTTTATTCCANAGNCCGGCAAGGTTTATCGGCTCTTCNGCNGTGCCTATCATTTTNGCATCTCTNAGNTTTGTGGTGTGCGGGTCNAGACGCATTGCCTCCTGGGGATCAACAACAACATGACCCCAGCAAACGTTGTTTTCAAGTGAGTCTTCAAAGAATTTGATGAAATCATTGGTCTTGTCTCCGCTGAAACCGTATTCACCGGGTCTGAAGTCTTTTTTGGCATCAGATGGGAAATCGTAGGTCACATTTACCCACGCCGGTTTATCAACCTCCATATCATCTCTGTCATAGAAGGCGGCAGTCCAGGGGACCGGCACGATTTTGCGGATGTTTCCGGCTTTGTCGAAGTACTTTGCGTAGCTCACAACGGTTTTGTCGTCAAAGCCTCCGCAATAAGGGTAAAGACCACCCTCTTTAACCAGTTTGAGNACATACTCAACATCAAAAGTGGTGATGACGTANGTGTAAATCTTGCCTTGTTCCCATTCGCGCTGATTGCCGTCGGAATCCAGTCCGCCGATTTTACCGCGCATGATTATCTGCTCGTCGTCATCCCAGAACTCTGCTTCGATATATGCGGTTTCGGGTAGCTTCTGAGGCAGGAGAATCATCATNCGGTCTGGGTCGGTGACATTCCAGAATTCGTCACCTTCATCCTCGCTCCACTTTGAGCGTTCCGGGTCTCTGTCCTCAGGAAACAAATCAACACCCTTGTCTTTCAGATTGTACTCTGATGTTGGTTCCGCCAGGGGAGTCCATGTGCCTTTTTCATGTACCGTGTCATTCACACCCGCGTTTATATTCGGATTTGAGAAATCATCAGGGTCGGTGAGATCGTAAGGTCGGGTAGAGTATTTGTATCTGCCTGTTCCATACACTCCTCCAAGGGTGATTCTGACGAGTTTTCTTGCCATACTCTCGTCATCAACAAGAAAGCGCACACCGGACAGGATGTGGTCAAAAGTCATGGGAACTGTACGGCGGTAATTTCCCGGTGCATCAACAGCGGTCGCACCGAGGTCAATCTGGTCATCAACATCAACAGGCACTGTGAAGTCAAACTGTGGAGTGCCGTCCTCATGATCTTGTGTCGGGGTGACACTCGGCACATCGTAAGGGGCATACGCATAAAACCTGATTTTATTGAAATCATCGGTCCACACGTTCCAGTAGTAATTGTTCTCAGCTGTCTGCCACCTGTCGCCCTCTTTTTTAACAAGCTCGTTGTCAATTAATTTAAACTGGTGCTCTTTGAAAGAGAAGTAATCCTCATAACAGATGGCTGATAATGAGAATTTGGCATATACGTTTTCAAGATTTTTGTCATCAACGATTGTTGAGCGGCTGTTGGCAAACCTGTAGGAATTGCCGAGAGCGCGTAACTCATTTATTGCCTTGTCGGTGAATTGTGTAGTTTTGACCTTCAGTCGCGCGGTTCGTTCTGTGGAGCTTTGCACTTCGAGCGGAAGAGAATATGTGCCGGGAATAGGGTATCTCGTCGTGTCCTTGTCCTGGTTTTCACCGGTGTCGTTTTTATCCGGATTGTAAGGAGCACGGGTTGTAAACACCGGGTCGTATTGCTTGTTTTTCTCAATGATGAGGTTAGGGTATGGAACATTGTCCTCGTCAAGTGGATGAAGAGAACTCCAGTCTTCAAGCTCTATATCGCCGGCACGGGTATCGGCATTCCAACCCCTTGTGTCGTTTTTCACGAGAAACTGAAAATGATCTGTTTCCTCAAGTTCTTCTCCCCCGGGCAAGATGCTGGCATCCCGGCAAGCAACAAGAAAAATGGCGAGCAGGGCTGCTATGTAATATTTAATCGTCTTAACTTGAAAAGTCATAATAATTGGTAGTGTTGTCTTATAGCGTACAAAGTTAACGATATTTTCAATAGATTATTGCAAAATGTCGGTAAAATGCTTTTTCTGAGAGCCTATATCAAGATAAATTTTGAAGTCGCTGTTCAGCCAACTCCCGGGTGTGGAAGTTCTGTGGGCATCATGTCCGGGCACGTGAAAATACCCCGCTATCCGAGTTTGAAGCTCTCAGGGTTTTGTGTGATTTTGCACGCTACGGCAACTCTACCGAATGGTTACTTACAGTCTTATCTTGTATGATTTGTTNGCGAAGCGCACGAAGTAGATGTCGCGGGGTAGTCCTGTGATTCTGCCGGCTTTGCTTTTGGCAACGAGTCTGCCCTGTCGGTTAAAGACCTCNGCNGTGCCNTGTCCGTAAACCACAATTTCTCCGTTTTCAACCCTTATGTAGCTGCCGTTGCCCTCGCGCCATTCGTGTCCGTTGACAATTATGCGGCATGATGCTGCGAGTCCGTTGACGGTCGATGCGGTTATAATAGCCTCTCCCTCCCTGATAGCTGTAACCAAGCCGGACGCATCCACAGTGGCAACGGCGGAGTTGTCCGAAGTCCATGTCACGGTCTTGTCGGTAGTGTTCTCGGGTGAGACTGTGGCGGTGAGCTGAAGGCTCTCCCCCTCGGTCAGTTCCGCCTGTGTGATGTTTAGGGCAATGTTTTCNGGCGAGATTATCACAATCNGTTTAAGTACGGTCACTTCGCATGATGCGGTGAGCCCGTTNGCGGTAGTAGCNGTNATAGTNGNNNTNCCCTCAGATATGGNTGATACCAANCCGTNNNCATCNACAGTNGCAANNNCNNNGTTGCTCCGAAGTCCATGTCACGGTTTTGTCGTCTGCATCTTCCGGCGATACTGTGGCGGTAAGCTGCACGCTCTCCCCCTCGGTCAGTCGGGCTTGTGTGATGTTTAGGAGAATGCTTTCGGGCGAGATTATCACAATCTGTTTAAGCACGGTCACTTCGCATGATGCGGTGAGCCCGTTGGCGGTAGTTGCGGTGATAGTGGTTTTCCCCTCAGATATTGGTGATACCAATCCGTTTGCATCCACTGTTGCAATCTCCCCGTTGCTGCTGCTCCACGTCACGTTTTTGTCAGTTGTATCATCAGGCGAAACAGTTGCCATCAGTTGNAGNGTNNCGTCNNTGTAAATCTNAGTCTGTGTNATNTTCAGCGTAATNCNGTCAGCCTCAATTACCGGCGGAATGACAGTCACGNTGCAGGCAGCGGTGAGCCCGTTAGCGGTAGTNGCGGTAACAGTCGCCTTACCCTCNCTGATAGCCGAAACCAATCCGGTTGCATCCACNGTAGCGACGGCTTCATCGCTGCTGCTCCAGANNANAGTCTTGTCATCGGTATTGTCAGGCGAGACGGTTGCAGTCAGCTGAACGCTCTCTCCCTGTGTCAGTTCCGCCTCAGAGCTGTCAAGCGATATGCTTTCGGCATAGATTATCCGTCTGAGCACTGTCACGGTGCAAGTGGCGGTGAGTCCGTTGGAAGTGGTTGCGGTTATGACCGCTTTTTCCACTTTGATCGCTGAAACCAAGCCGTTCTCATCCACCGTAGCAATGGTTTCGTCGCTGCTGCTCCAGGTCAGTTCCCTCTCGGTCGTCTCCTCCGGAGTGAACACCGCCGTCAGCTGAAGGCTCTCCCCCTGTGTCAGCTCAGCTTCCTGTTCAATAACAATTTCCGTGGGTCGGATGACTACCGTAACCTCGCAGACAGCCGTGACCTCATTTATGGTAGTGGCTGTGATTGTCGCGGTTCCGGGAAGGAGAGCGGTCACCAGTCCGTTTTCATCCACTGTGGCGACGGTTTCATCGCTGCTGCTCCATGTCACTGTTTTGTTTTTCGCATCCTCCGGCAATATGGTATAAGTAAGGGCATATGTGTCTCCGACCTCCACAGTAAGTGTATCCGGCGTTATGACCACCTCCTCAGGCATTATGTCCTTAAGTCCATAGATATTGTAGAAATTTCTCCATCCGTTGGTTCTCTTGTATGTATTAAGGACAGAATTAGGGACTTTTAGGATAGCATTTTTATAAACCTCCGTATCAAATCCGGTATCATGAAGATATTGTGGCGTTGTGCAGTAGTTATTTATGTATTTAATCGAGGGGCATCCGGCAAAATATCCGTCTTTGATGCTGTTTGAAGCTACACCAAGTTCCACTTCTCTGAGTGCCGCATTTCCGGCAAAAGGTGTTTCAGCATTATTAGAAGATGGGTGAGGCAGTATATTTCTTCCTATAACAAGCTTTTCTGCGGGGATATTCCTGAAAGCATCTTTTCCGCACCAAAGTTCTTTATCAGAATTGTTTTCAAATCTGATGGCGATCACCGAAGAACAATCGGCAAAAGCCTCATTCATAATCTGATAAACCTCGGCAGGGATAACCAGCGTGTCGGTCAAAGCGGTACATCCGGCAAAAGCGCTCTTGCCTATATTGATGATTGATTCAGGAAGATGCAGCTCACTGATTGAAGTGCAACCGTTGAAACTGTTATCAGAAATACCGGTAACACCATTACCAATTGTGACACTTTTAAGAGTTGTCATTCCCGAAAAAACATTAGTCTCCTTAAAATTTAGCGATGCGAACTGTCTTCCGAGATATAACGAATCAAGAGGCATATCAGAAAATATCCCTCGTTTTCCGTCATTGTTACCGATGAACAGGTATTCCCTCTCCTCATTATCCATCAGAGTGAGCTTTTTGACATTGTCGCAACCTGCGAAAGCGTCATCTCCGATTTCAGTCATTCCACCGGGAATGGTTAGGTCAGTCAATCCTGAGCATCCTGCAAAGCCCTCCTGTGGAATGGTTTTCACCGGGTCACCGAAAGCGAGATACTTAATGTTTCGGTTGCCTTTGAACGGATTGGAATCAGAGGTGAGGTTTCTGCCTAAATACACCGAATCGAGGGGGCAATCGCCAAACAGGCTCTCTCTCGCTGTCACCAGTGCAAGGTCATTTTCACCATCTTCAAAGCGGATATTTCTGAGAGAAGTACATCCGTCAAAACAGCCTGATTCAGCTTTATCCTGAATTTTATCAAGGTAGCCGACCAGAGAAAGAGAAGTCAGAGATGAGCATCCGTTGAAGGCGTCGTTCAAAATACTGAAAGAGCCGGTGGCACCCGGAATTGAAAAATTTGCCATATCAGCGCATCCGCTGAACGAGCCGTCAATGGTTTCAATTTGGGAATTGGGTTCAAACACGACCTCAGTAATTTGAGTGTCTTTGAAAGAGTGAGAACCGATACTCCTGACAGACGCAGGAATAGTGACCGGTCCGGTTAATCTCACGCAGCCGGCAAATGACTCATTTCCTATGGACTCTATATTTGGAGGCAATATAATATAACCTTTTAATCCGGAACAGTTAAGGAATACTCCATTTCCAATAACTGTCAATGACTTGGGTAGAAGCAGTTCTCCGGTTAAACCTGTACAATTATTAAATGTCCCATTCCCAATTATATTTAGATTTTTAGGAAGAATCAGTTCACCTGACAATCCGGTACAACCTTCAAATGCTCCAACCCAACGATAACTATAATTACTATCACCAATAGTTGTGAGACTTTCCGGAAAAATCAACGGACCAGACAATCCTGTGCAATCTGTAAAAGCACCTCTCTCAATAGTTTGAAGTGATTGGGGGAAAGTTATGCCGGTTAAGCCTTTACACCCATAAAAAGTAAATTCTTTTATTACAGATATATCCGGCAGATT
>JAAVFD010000006.1 GCA_014800945.1 Barnesiella sp.
GTAGCAGTCATTGTAGTAAGTTTTAATAGTTTGTTGTTAGCAGTTGGTTTAGTTTGATGATGCAAAGGTATAGCAAAAATATCCGATGCAAGAATTATAAAGTTAACAGAAGTTAAATCAGTTACAGGGTTGTTACAGTGCAATGCAATCGGTTGGAATTAAGGACATTAAAGTCGTTAAAGTCTTTAAGGTCATTAGTGCAGTGAGGAGATAAAAGGAAGGCGCCGGCAGATTTATTTCCGCCAGCGCCTTTATCAACATTTTATTAATAATAACTAATCTTTTATGGGTGGGGGAGTGATTCCGGCATCGTTGAGTAACTTAGGAGTTTCTCTGTCCACTATTTTTAATGTGAGATAGAAATCCTGTTCAAAACATTCTTCCGAATATGCTCCGTCTTCACAGCTATGAGTGAGCCAGAAAATTATATCATTATTCTCATCTAAATATGAACTTGCTACGTTTGCTTTGCTGTTGTATTTGTTAATCTGCTCAATTACCACTGTCTTATCTTCGGGTTTTATGCTGTTTTTCATGTCAAGATTACCCTCTATTCTATATAGCTGACGTTTTTGATCGGCAATAACTCTCATAAAGGGACCTTCTTCCCAACTTAAATAATAAACCTTGGCTGAGTCACTTAATGTGCGCGTAGAGTATTTTAGTTCTTCTTTGTCAAGATAGGCGGATATCATATCATCGATACTCTCATTTTTGCTCTCTTTTGCATTACCTTTTTCAATGAAGATCTGGCGGCAGAGCACACCGATAAGAATCAGTACTACAATGCATACTCCGATTGATACATAAACCATGATTTTTGAAATATTTGTGTCCATATATATTTTGTTTTATGCCTTAATTAATCCTTGAAACCGTCAATTTCTTTCTGCTCGCCTGAATTTTCCTTTTTATTTGCTTTGTAAATAAGGAAAATACCTAATGCTAACATGAAAATTCCGGCAACAATGCCTTTGTCACTTCCACCCGACCCAACGAGTCTGAAAATTCCGATTACCAGTGAAACATATCCGATTTTTTTCATATTGTAAATATTTAATGTCATGTAATTATTTTTTACGTCTTGCTCCATACCAGGCTATGAACAAGCCGATTGGAAGGATTATTTGCCAACACATGTATGCCATGAAAATAATAATGGGTACACAAAAAAGACCAACGTAACCAAAAACTTTTGATGAAATAGTTTCTTTTCCGTCTTCTTTCGCTGATTTGTCAAATTTTGTGGATATTAATAATAGCACCAAAGCAGCCACTAATACGACGGCACAGATCAAAAGCTCTTTTCCTGTAAGCCATACAAATCCACCATCATACTCATCTTCAGGTCGATATCGGTATCCGGCATAAGAATATAATACCGACGCACTAAGAATTATTGAAAGTAAAAGTTTTTTCATTGTTGGATTTAGTCATAAAGTGCATTCGGATTCTCTTCGGCAGGACTAAACCATTCAATGCCGTATTTATTACTCAATATGGATTTTTTTGCGGCCCAGTAAAAGTGACAGAATCCCATCATACCATTTTTAATTCCGGGATAATTTGACCTTAGATATGCCTCAATTTCCTCATCAAGAGTCTTTATCTCAGCCACGGCATCAAGCGTTTCCTGAGAATTGTATTTAGGCGTAGGTGACTTGGGATGTAGCAAATCATTAATATCAAGTCGGATAGCTGTTCTTTTGTGTCGCTTATTCATATTATGAAAATTTGATTTTGTGGCAAAGATAGGCACATAAAGGGGTTGCCTTGCGTTTTTGCAAGGTTGCAGAAATTGTTGTCCTACCTCAAATCAGTAGAATGACAGTATGGATTTCAGTGAGGTTGTCAGCTCAATCATTGTAGAGGGAATATTGATTGAGTAGGCTTCGCCCGGTGTGCCTTTAATCAGGTATCGCTCAGCCAATTCCGGTGAGAGAAATGCTCGCTTGACAGCATAGCGGGTCATAGACAGCTTTTGCTGCAGCGATTCGCTTCCGGCAACAGCAATGTCATCTATATGGCTGTCAGCGAGTTCAAAATCAGCACCGGGCTTAATAAGGGCATAAATCTCTCTGAGCTGATTGCGGTAATCAGCAATATCTTTCAGGCGTATCCCCTCCGGATGACAGAGAAAGAGCAGATACACCGCCTTAGCGAGCGGCGACATCCTCAGTTCGGTGTTATTAAGTTCAGGCAGAATTATTTTGTAGTCCCAGGTAACTTTTATTTTTGAGAATCCGCCACGTTCCACCGCCAGTTTTCCGGCAACGGTTTTCCTGATGATATCAAGTGGTGGCATGGTTTTGAAGCGCGAGGCATAGTCAAGTACAAGGTCTGATATAGCCTTCAGACACTCTTGCTGCTCCCGGTCAAGATTGTTTTCAAAGTCAGTTTCAGGGTCAGTGTCAAAAGATATTGTTGAATATGAAGCGGATATCGGTTGTGAATGAGCTATTTGTGTTATCAGGGGCAGGTCCTCGACTTCTGTAATGGCTTGTGCCAGATAATTGAGCGAATCATCAATAATATCATGGAGAGCCTTGAGGGAGCGTTTTTCGGGGCAGGCAGTAATATATGCTTCTTTGTAGGGTCTTACCAGAGAGACTATTCTTAATCCGATAGAATGATAAAGCTCGGCGCTTTCTGTAAAAGCGATTCTAACCTCAAAGTTGTATTTGTTATGGGAAAGAAAGCGGATGTTTTCAGCAAGTTTAGATCCGTCATAATCCCGCGGCATAAAGTAAACAATCTCTCCAACCTCAATCTGACGCAGATCACTGAGGGAGTTTACATTGCGGGATATATCAGCGGTATTGAATCCAAACATATAAAGGTCAGCTGAATGCAATGCAAGTGGGGCGGGATGACGGTATAGTGCCGCACAATTCAAGAAACCCGGTGCCCGTGTCGCGGCGGTAAATCTCAATGGTGTCGGTGTCGCGGCAAGCTACGAGCAGAAATCTGCCATTTGGAGTAATCGCGAAGTTCCGCGGATGAGCTCCTGTTGGCTGAAAGCCTATGCGCGTAAGAGTGCCGTCAGCGTTATTTACCCTGAAAATCACAACCCCATCACCCTTAAGGCGCGTTGAGGCATAAAGAAATTGGTTGTCAGGCGAGAGATGAATGTCGGCACAGCCCTCTGCTTTGAGCGAGTCGGCTTCTACAGTCTGTTTGGGTGCAATTGTGTTTCCTTCAACATCAAACACAGTTATCTCTCCGGAAATTTCGGTGAGCATATATGCGTGCTTGCCGGTGGAGTCAAATGTGGTATGTCTGGGACCGCTTCCTGGTTTCATCTTGATTTCTGTAATGCCCTCACCGGTGTATGGAGCAGGGATAACATATATTTTGTCAGTGCCGAGATCGTTGGCAAGCATGGTTGCAGTTGCCGGAATAAAGCTGAGCTGATGAAGGTGTGGCTGAGACTGACGGAGCGAGTCAATGCTGCTGCCGTTGAATTGTATAATCCTAACTGTGTCAGCGAAATGACCATTGCTGTCCAGACTATAGCCGCTTATGCTTCCACCCATATAGTTTGCGGTGAAAACGCAGCTTCTGTCAGGAGTCAGAATTATGTGACACGGAGCCGCTCCTCCTGTGGTGTCGCTATCGCAAAGGGTTAGCTCTGAGCCGTCAACAGCAAATGTAAGCATATTCATGGTGCTGCTCTTTCCACTATCCTCACCAACGGCATACAGGCGTCTGTTGCCTGAATCCAATGTGATAAACGAGGGATTGCTTACCCCTGATACCTGACTCAACAAACTCCACTCACCGGTTTGCTGGTTGAATGAATAGCATTTGATTCCAGCCGAGTCTGCCGGTGCATAGCTACCGGTAAACATTAGTAATGTGTCATCATTTAGCTTGCCATTGTCTGAGCATCCGGCGGTGAGCAGTGCAACTAAAGCGGCGGCGAGTAAGCAGTGTTTTATCATGTTATGATGTAGTTATCGGATTGTTAGAAAGGTATGTCGGAATTGGTGGCACCCCAGCCCGCTCTGTCCAGGCTGCGGTAGTGAACAGCCTCACGCATGTGGGATGGAAGCACCTCCTCGCTACCGTCAAGGTCAGCGATAGTGCGTGCCACTTTGAGAATACGGTCGTAGGCTCGCGCACTCATGTCAAGTCGTGCCATAGCCTCTCTCAGCTGCTCTTTCGCCTCATCGCCGAGCACCACATGGCGGTTCAGCAACCGTGTGGTCATCTGAGCATTGCAGTGCACATTAGGTTCGTCCCTGAATCTCTCTTCCTGAATTTTGCGTGCTTTTACAACCCTCTCGCGAATAGCCTCGCTGCTCTCTCCCGGGGCTCCTGAAGAAATTTCTTCAAACGGCACCGGAAGAATTTCCACCTGAAGGTCAATGCGGTCAAGTAGCGGTCCGGATATTCGGTTGAGGTATTTCTGCACAGCTCCCGGGGCACAGGTACACTGCTTTGTGGGGTGATTGTAGTAGCCGCACGGGCATGGATTCATGCTTGCAACAAGCATAAATCCGGCAGGGTAATCTATCGAGTACTTGGCTCTTGAAATATTTATATGCCTGTCTTCAAGCGGCTGGCGCATCACTTCGAGGACACCGCGTGAAAATTCGGGAAACTCATCAAGAAACAGTATGCCGTTGTGAGCCAGCGATATCTCTCCGGGTATAGGGTTGCTACCTCCACCCACCAGAGCCACCGGTGAAATAGTGTGGTGCGGGGAGCGGAACGGACGGCGGGTCAACAGCCGCGAGCCTCCTTTGAGTTTCCCTGCCACGGAGTGTATCTTAGTGGTTTCCAATGCTTCGGCAAGAGAAAGCGGCGGCAATATGCCGGGAAGCCTCTTCGCCATCATGCTCTTTCCGGAGCCGGGAGGTCCTACAAGCAGGATGTTATGCCCTCCCGCGCAAGCCACCTCAAAGGCTCTCTTAACGCTTTCCTGACCTTTCACCTCAGAGAAGTCAAACTCAAAATTCTGCGCATCGGCGGCAAATTCAGCACGGGTGTTGACAACCGTAGGTTCTATATCAGCCTTACCGGCAAGAAAATCAAGCACCTGGCGAAGATTGTCAACTCCATAAACAGTGAGATTGTTGACCACAGCCGCCTCCGTAGCATTGGCTTTAGGCACAATCATGCCCTCATAGCCGAGTGAGCGAGCCTTGATAGCCATAGGGAGCACACCGCGAATAGGTAGCACCGAGCCGTCAAGCGACAACTCGCCCATAATCATCAGTCCTCCAAGTCTTTCCGCCGGTATCTTTTCTGCTGCCGCAAGTATGCCGATGGCGATAGGCAGGTCATAAGCCGCACCCTCCTTTTTGACATCTGCCGGGCTGAGGTTTATCACCACTCTGTGTCTGGGAAATTCCGCCCCGCTCTGATTTATGGCACTCACTACCCTCTGGTAGCTCTCCTTGACAGCCGCATCGGGGAGTCCCACCATAGTGAAACTGAATCCGCGGTCAACAACTGTCTCAATTGTCACCACAATCGCGTCTATGCCTTGAACGGCAGCACCGTATGTTTTAACCAACATCTCTGAATCTATTTACTGTTAACGCAATGCTGACGCACGAATCGCTCGGCAACCGAGGCAGAAGAGCCTCTATGAAGCTGAGTGCCAACAGAGTCAACAACTATAAAAAAGGGTACTCTCGCCACCGCCATGCGCCTGAATGATGGCGATGCCACGCTGCCTGGTTGCCACACCTGCACCCATGTGGCGGTATCCTTAGCTGTAACCCTCTTCCATGTAGTGCTGTCCGGTGATGTATTTACCTCAATCATAGCAAGTTTTTTAGCCGGATAATCCTTTCTTAGCGAGCGCAGTCGCGGCAGTATCGAATCGCGGCAGTGCTTTCCGTCCCCGGTAAATGCCAGCAGTGTCATTTTATAGCGGAACGGATTGTATCTGACCACCGAATCATTGCGGTTTATAAGCGTCAGCGCAGTTATATTTTCTCTTGCCTCAGCGGAGAGCTGTCCTGCGAGTACATCATTGTAATTGGCAAGCAGGCTCTTTGGTCGCGCCTCCGGATCGATAATACTGATAAGCGAATCAGTAGAGATTTCATTATCCGCTGCCCTGAACTGGGTAATAAGCGCAACGGTAGCCGCCATTGACTTTCTGTTGTCGCCGACAAAAGTCTTAACGGCATGGTTAATGCGTGTCACATCGGCAGAGGCGAGAACATCTGAGTTGGTGTTCAGGAATCGTGCATATTCCTCGTTTACCTTATCTCCTTTTATTTTAACCTCAAAAGGTTTTTCAGGATTGATTTCGCAGTGAATATCAGCACCGTTAACCACCGTAAGCTCAACCAACGGAGAGCCGCTGCTCACACTCAGGAAAGCAACAGCAGGTTCAGAGGCTGATCCGGTGAGGGTGAACTTTCCGTTTTCGGCAGTAGTGCTCAGCCGTGTGTAGGCACCGTCAATGCAATAGAGCAGTTCCACAATGCTGCTGCCCGCTCCATCAATAGAGCCGGTCACTGTAAAGGAGTCCTTTTTCCCACACCCGGTGGCGAGCAGAGCAGCGATAATAAGTAATGGATATAAAAATCTCATGCTGTTAATGCGTGTAGTCTCACGCAAAAATAGCAAAAATAGCTGTTAGAGCAGCCAACAGACTGTCAATTTTTTAGAGCATACCTAATTCAACACCGACAGCAACCCGCTCGATAATGCCATCCTTGCGATCCTTGTCAGGCTTGTAATCGCCCTTGAGGTTAACACCGAAAAAGCGACCGAATGTTTGCCAGAATCCGGCACGGAACGAGCCCAGAAACGCCTTTATGATGTTGTAGCTGCTCTGGTCGGTTTCTCTCTTGATTAGCTTGATAAGCAACTGTGCCTGCGATTTGCTGAATTTTTTCAGCACCGGCTTGTACTGTCTGAATATTTCCCCCTCCATTTTCTTGAGGTATTCCTCGCGCTCTTTCTGGGTGGGAAAGGTTTCGATGTACTCGTATGTTTCAAGCAGTGTTGCGCAAATAAGCTTGGCGTAGGGCAAGGTTTTCTTGACATCTCTCACGGTTTTCCAGTAAAACTCCTCCTCTTTCTTGTTTTTGAATTTGAGTGGAGGAAAAACGGTGACTGTGCTGATAACATTCATCTTCACGGAGTCGCCGTCAACAACCGTATAATAGTAACCGCGGATACCTTTTACGCGTGCATCAGGGAGATCGACAAAATTGCCGTCTGCGAGCTGCACCTGTTCGGGAGTCTGCGCTCCAACCGTAGCGGCACAGATAGCCGCAACCATAAAAATGATATGTCTGAGGAGGTGGTTCATATCATTATAACGCTTCACATCCCCTTTTGATTGTGTTGAGTATCCGCAGGGTAATCGACAGTGTAGTGGAGTCCGCGAGATTCTTTTCTCTCTTTAGCTTGACGCATAATTAGATAGCCAACATTAATGATGTTTCTCAGCTCGCATATTTCGCGCGATGCTTTTGAGCGTTTGAACAGCTCTTCGGTTTCTTCATACAGTATGTCAAGCCTGTTCCATGCACGGTCAAGGCGAAGATTGCTACGCACAATTCCCACATATGCGCTCATAATCTGTCCCACCTCCTTGATGCTCTGTGTGATGAGCACCATCTCCTCGGGGCTTCGGGTACCTTCATCGTTCCAACCCGGCACATCAGAGCGTAGGTCATAGTGTTTAATCGCTTCTGAGGCATGTGCCGCGGCTGCATCAGCATAAACCACCGCTTCAATCAGTGAGTTGGAAGCCAGGCGATTGCCACCGTGTAGCCCGGTACATGAGCATTCGCCAATAGCGTACAGGCGCTTTATAGATGATTCACCGTTAGTGTCAACGGCAATGCCACCGCATAGATAGTGAGCCGCCGGGGCAACAGGGATATAATCCTTTGTGATGTCTATGCCGAGCGACAGGCATTTGGCGTATATATTCGGGAAATGCCTTTTTGTTTCCTCGGGGTCCTTATGTGTGACGTCAAGAAACACATGGTCATCGCCATGCAGCTTCATCTCGCTGTCAATGGCTCGAGCCACAATGTCGCGCGGTGCGAGCGAAAGGCGCGGGTCATACTTGTGCATGAATTCCTCTCCGCGCAAATTGCGCAGCACAGCACCGTAGCCTCGCATTGCCTCGGTAATCAGAAATGACGGGCGGTCACCGGGGTGATAAAGGGCTGTGGGATGAAACTGGATGAACTCCATGTCCTTAACGGTGCCTTTAGCTCTATACACCATGGCAATTCCGTCACCGGTAGCCACAAGCGGATTGGTAGTTGTTGTGTAAACCGCCCCCACTCCTCCGGTGGCTATAATAGTTACACGCGAGAGAAATTTATCCACATTGCCGCTGTTTTCGTCAAGAATATATGCACCGAAGCAGGTTATATCCTTTGTCCGTCGGGTAACAATTTTGCCAAGGTGGTGTTGGGTTATAATTTCAATAGCGAAATGATGCTCGTAAATGTCGATATCGGGGTTTTGACGTACCTGGGCAATGAGGCTGTCCTGGATTTCAAAGCCGGTATTGTCGGCATGGTGCAGAATTCTGAATTCTGAGTGCCCTCCCTCGCGATGTAGGTCGTAGCTACCATCCTCTTTGCGGTCAAAATCCACCCCCCATTCCACCAGCTGGTTTATCTGCTCCGGGGCACCTTTGACAACCTTTTCCACAGCCTCCGGCTTGCTCAGCCAGTCTCCGGCAATCATTGTGTCGGAAATGTGTTTGTTAAAATCGTCAACCCTAAGGTCGGTTACCGATGCCACTCCTCCCTGAGCAAGAGCGGTGTTAGCTTCATCAAGAGTGGTTTTGCAGATAAGAGCCACTTTCCCGGTTCCGGCAACTTTCAGGGCGAAACTCATCCCCGCTATTCCGGATCCTATCACGAGATAATCGTATTGGCGTGTCATATACTTGACTGTGGATTGTTTATTGGGCGCAAAGATAGTAAAACTATCGGTTTTTGCGGGTTGTGCGCATGAAATAGTAGAAGAAGAGTGCCGCGGCAATAAAGAGCGAAATCGAGAAGCTCAGTATGATTCCGTAAGTGCCGAGTCCACATGGAAATCCGAGTAGCCAGGTTGCCGGCAGCCCTATTATAACATAGCTGACAAAGGCAATCCATAGCATAGGCATAACATTTGATGTGCCGCGCAGTGCATTGGCAAAGTTGATCTGTGTTGCGTCGCCAAACTGATATATTACCAGCGGCACAATCATTGACAGGGCGAGCGAGATAACCTCCGGGTCGTGAGTGAACTGATGAATAATCTCCGGACCGAGAAAAATGAAAATGCAAGAGGCTGTAGCGGCAAGGGTTAGCAGAATTTTGTAGCCGGCAAAAGCAAGGCGGCGCATCTCCGCTCTGTCGCCGAGTCCTGCGGCATTGCTGACAAGCACGGCTTCGGCAGCGGCAACACTATAATATACACAGAATCCAAGAGTTCCGGTAATTACAATTACCTGAAATGCTGCCAGTGAAATAGCACCGATCCACCCCGCCATAACCGCTGCGGCGGTGAAAGATCCGCTTTCAAATGTCATTTGCAATGCTACCGGCACAGATGTGCGGCTTATCTGAGCGAGAGTGCTCCGGTTTATGCGGGCTGCTGCAAATCCGTTGCGGTAAGCCCGGTACTGTTTATTGACAATCATCACGGATATTATCGCTACAGGACATATTATTCTGGCTATCAGGGTAGATATTCCCGCACCGTTAAGTCCCAGTTCCGGAAATCCCCAGTTGCCGTAGATAAGCAGCCAGTTGCCGAAAATATTGCCGACGTTTGCCGCGAGAATGATCCACATAGGCATCTTGGTTCTGTTTATGGCATACGCCCATTGGGCGAAGACGTTAAACAGCGCAACCGGAATAAGACCGGCAAGATAAATCAGGAAATAGGGGCGTATGAGTGGCAAAAGTTCCTCCGGCTGACCGAGGCGGTGCAGGTTGATATACACCACAGTCATTATGGCGGTAAGCAACAGGGCGAAGAGTATATTGATAATCACTCCGTTGCGCAGAGTGTTGCCTATCGCGTCCAAGCGCTTTTGTGAAAAGAGGGCTCCTATAAGTGGGGTGAGTCCGTATGTGAATCCTATGCAGGCAAAAATGCACACGTTGAACAGATTGTTGACAAACGATGCGCTGGCAAGAGCCTCCGTGGAGTATAAGCCGACCATCTTGGTGTCGGCAAAGCCGACAATAATCATGCCGAGCTGCCCTATGAGAATAGGGAGCCCGAGTTTGATAATTGCCAGTGTACGGCTTGTTTTACGCTCAGTCTGAGCCACTGAGTTATCAGTATTGTTCCTGTGCGTTAGGGAAGTCGCTGCTCTTCACATCAGCGACATATTTGCCGAGACCATCGGTTATAACTGTAGCCAGATCAGCATAACGGCGCAGGAATTTGGGTGAGAAACCATTGTTCATACCCATCATGTCTTGAAACACAAGTATCTGACCGTCAACCCCGTTGCCTGCGCCTATACCTATAATCGGACAGCTGACTTTTGACGCTACCTCCGCTGCGAGTGCGGCAGGCACCTTTTCAAGTACAATGGCAAAGCAGCCTAATTCGTCAAGCATCTTCGCATCTTCCATAAGCTTTTTAGCCTCGGCTTTCTCTTTTGCGCGCACATTGTAGGTGCCGAACTTGTTGATGCTCTGAGGGGTTAGCCCGAGATGACCCATCACCGGGATTCCGGCGGTGAGGATGCGCTCAATGCTTTCGCGAATCTCCGAGCCACCTTCAAGTTTCACCGCCTCGGCATTGGCTTCCTTCATGACTCGCACCGCGCTTGCAAGCGCTTCTTTAGAGTTGCCCTGATATGTGCCGAAAGGCAAGTCAACAACAACAAGAGCTCGTTTAACTCCCTTTGTCACACCTTTGGCATAGGTAATCATTTCATCAAGAGTGATAGGGAGAGTGGTGAGATTACCTGCCATTACATTAGAGGCGCTGTCTCCCACAAGAATAAGATCTATGCCGGCACCGTCAACCAGGGTTGCGGTGGTGTAGTCGTAGGCAGTGAGACAAGCTATTTTTTCACCGTTATCCTTCATTTCGCGGAGACGGCGTGTGGTTACTTTAGGTTTTGATTCGGTATATGTTGACATAATGTTTAGGTTTAATTTGACGCGACAAAATTACTATTCATTATCGAGTCTGCAAATTTTTAAGAAGAATGTCGGTGAGCTCGGCTACACCCTCGGAGGCTCCTTTGCGAATCACCTTCACATTAGAATCCACAGCCGCCGGATTGGGGTCGATGTAGAAAACGGGTACGCCCGGGCGCACGAAGTGAAGCAGCGAAGCCGCCGGATAAACAACGAGCGAAGTGCCGATTACAACAAAGATGTCTGCCATATTGGCCCACTCTATTGCGCGCTCAATATTAGGCACAGCCTCCTGAAAGAAAACAATGTGCGGGCGCAGATGATTACCCTCTGAGTCCGTGCTATCCGGTGTGGTGTCAAGATGCTCTTCATCAAGGGTGTATATCTTGTCGGGATCTTCAATAGCTCTCACTTTCATCAGTTCGCCGTGCAGGTGAAGCACCTTGGAGCTGCCGGCGCGTTCGTGAAGGTCATCAACATTCTGGGTGATGATGTACACATCAAAGTATTTTTCAAGATCTTTGAGCGCAATGTGTCCCTGATTGGGGTTTGCTTTAAGCAAATCGTGGCGGCGTGCATTGTAGAACTGATGCACAAGAGCGGGATTCCGTGCGAAGCCATCGGCACTGGCAACTTCCATCACATCATGATTTTCCCAAAGTCCGCCGGCATCGCGAAATGTACTGATTCCGCTCTCGGCGCTCATTCCGGCTCCTGTAGAAATTACGAGCCTCGGTTTTTTGTTTTCCATAATTGCTTACGGGATTCTGAAAATTGAAAAATTCACACTGCCGTACTCCCTGTGCTGAATAAAATTCGGCAGCGAGGAAAAATCGTGGCGCTTGGAGTGCTCCACCACAATAAGAGTGCCCGGCTTGAGCATATCGCTTCCGAGAATTTTTGCGGGAATTTCCCCGAAGTCGGGCATATCGTATGGCGGATCGGCGAAGATAAAATCGAATTTAGCGGTTGATGATGCTATGTAGCGCAACGCATCTCCTCTGACAAGCCTAAGATTGTCAACATCAAGCTGCTTGGCAACTTTGGCAATGAAGTTGTACTGAGTGGAAGCCTTCTCAACAGCTGTGACTGTGGATGCTCCCCGGCTTAAAAGTTCAAGGGTTATTGCTCCTGTGCCGGCAAACAGGTCAAGTGCATCAATGCCCTCTATGTCAATGAGGTTTTCAATGACGTTAAAAATATTTTCGCGCGCAAAATCTGTTGTCGGCCGCGCGGTAATGTTAGTCGGCACGTCAAAACGGCGACGTCCGAATTTTCCTCTTATAATGCGCATGACAAAAATGCTGTTAAAGGTTGTGGGAGTGCAGTGACCTCTGCTCCAAACCGGATGAGATTCGACGGAATTTCAATATGTTCAGGAGCACAGAGGTATCTTGTCAGGTATTGCTCTACTTTACGGGCAAATTCAGACTGCCCGCTGATAAGCACCGGCAGACTCTTCATCGGCAGGTTTTTGCTGACCGCAGTGATGAAATAGGTTGCATCCTCGGCATTTTCACACCTTAATATGTTTGCATATAGGAGTTTGCTTAGAAATGTTGCGGTCAGTATGATTTTTCCGGGAGTTATTGCTGCAAAAAGAGCATTGTTTGCCGGAGGATTGGCTATGATTGGTGCAAGAATATGGTGCAGGTTAAAGTTGAAAAATGTGCGGCGTAAAAAGCCGGCGAGGGGAGTGTTGATTGCAAAGGCGATGGAGCATTCGGGCGTCGCGTCGCACATTTCTGCACTTTTTCTGTCGAGATTAATCGCTGCTGTTGCCAGAATTTGCTCGGCATCAACGGCTTGAGCTGTTGCCTTAGGGACGATACAGAAATCAGGACTATCTACCAGCACATCAATCTGTGCAAACTCGCTGAGTAATAGCGGGTTGGCGTAGATGGCTTCCTGCACAGCCTTTTCCATCGGAATGTTAGGTCTAAGTGGTAGTGATTTGTGAATCAGCTGATCGGCATCAGCATCCGGTAGCATTGCCACCTCTATGCTGTCACGGTCTATTTCTAACGCACATCGCCACCGTTCCGGCTGTGCAATCAAATCTCTTGACAATATTTCCTGCTCCATGATGCAAAAGTAATTATTCATATTGAAATAGACAATTAAGACCGGTGAAATCAGGAGCGGGGTCTGACAGAGCATCTTTTCACCTCAACTATTGGATGTTTCAAGGCGTTATTATAGAAAAGCAATTTTATTATGAGTAACGAAAACAGTAAAGAATTGGTGGACAAGTTTGAGGAGAAGGTCCGCAAGGATTTGATTGAGTTTCTTCAGAAAAAGGAGGCGCTTGACAGTCATGTGCCTGAGTGCATTGATGTTGAGGAGCGCTGGGGCGAGATTGCCAGAGCTTATCTGCCGGACGGTGCGAAGGAGTTTCAGGAATATCCGGTTGTGTCGCTGGGCTGGATGATGCTCATCGGCATGGCTATGTCGTTTTACTGGGACACCGACTGGGAGAAGTACTCCGCAAAGAAGGATATCTATGAAAGTATCCGCGATATGAACGGGTATGACAACATGGATGAGACTGTTGTGGAGAAGATTTTAGGCTACAGTGGTGAAGCTGCCGAGAAAATTACCGAATTAGTTGCCGAATGTGCGTCAAGAGTGTTGAATATTCTCAACCATGAGCAGATAGAACCCGGCACTGAGTCTGCTTTGGGCTGCTATATTGCTGCTCTGCATCAGTTGTATCTTGCCGGCATGGCAATGGAACTCAATGCCCTTGGCTACCACATGACCCCAATGGGTGAGGGGTAGCGGATGCCGGCTCCATGTGAATGTTGATAAAGCAGTCTTTGCCAAAACGTCCGCGAATAGCATTTTCTGCCTCTGTGGCGAGATTATGAGCCTGAGCAAGAGTGATGTGTCCCGGCATTTGGGCGTGCATATCCACTGCAATGGTATTGCCGATGCGTCGGGTGCGGAGCTTGTGAATCGATTCTATGCCGGGCACCCCGATAACAAGGCGCTCTATTTCCTGCTCCTGATCCGCAGGTAGCGACCGCTCAAGCAGTTCGCCGGCAGCGGGGCGCACTATGTCATAACCGCTCTTAACTATAAAGAAGCTCACCACTATGGCAGCAACCGGGTCGAGAATACGCCAGTTATCGCCAAGAAACATTGCTCCGGCAATGCCGACAAGGGTGCCCCCGGAGGATATGGCATCGCTGCGATGATGCCACGCATTTGCCTGAACCGCCGGCGAGTTGAGTGTTTTTCCTGCGCGTAAGGTGTAGCGAAACAGCCACTCTTTAGAGAGTATCGACACCACCGCAACCACAAGGGCTATTGCCCCGGGGCGGGGGAGTTGCTCACCGTGGAGGCTACGTATAATGAGCGATATGCCGTTGACCAGCAGCGCTATGCCTGCCGCTATAAGAATCACACCTATGATAAGGGTAGCGAGAGTCTCAAATTTGCCATGACCATAATCGTGGCTTTCATCCTTTGGCTTGGAGGCTATCTTCACAAACGCGAGCACAATAACATCGGTAACAAAGTCGGAGAGCGAGTGCACCGCATCGGCAACCATAGCGCTGCTTCGCCCGAAAATACCCGCCATAAATTTGAGTGCGATCAGAGCCGCGTTGACCAGGCTTCCGGTAAGCGTGACTCTATAAATCTTCTTTTCTCTTTGTTCCATACGGGTGCAAAAGTAGTGTGTCTTCATTATATAGCCATATATTTCGGTTGAATTTTTGGTAATTAAAAACAAATATCTACCTTTGCAGCACAACCGACTACGGGGTATTAGCTCATCTGGCTAGAGCGCGACACTGGCAGTGTCGAGGTGAGCGGTTCGAGTCCGCTATACTCCACCACAAGAAAACAATATCCGCTGTAAACCACAAAGTTACGGCGGATTTGCTTTTTATTACATACAAAATTCCATACAATTTATAGGCGAAACCTCGCCCCATACAAGTGGGTCGGTATCATAGAAAATCAGGCATGTGAAAGTCGGTATCTTAGGGATAAGAATCGAATAAAGAGTAATCTTGGCAACGTTTGATACATGTCTGAATAAGTAGTGACACGAAAAAAGAGCGGGATCAACCGCTCTTTCCAATCGACTACTGTCGGTTTCTAAAATCGTTGCTTTCGCACTCGAAGTATTTCGTTAAAGAGGAAACTACCCTTTGTGGATACAAAACTATCAAAAAATTTCCTATCCACAAAATAGGAACGCATTTTAGTGTCTTAAAGTTTGTGAAAAACTTAATGAGGTATAATCTTAAGGCCTAATTTTGCGCCTTTATAAGTATAAATATTCTTGGCAACAATCTGAAATACCGGGTTGGGCCGATCTGGATTAAGAATTTGCCTGCTTATGGGATAGGCTATAAGATCCGCTATCTGAAGCCCTATCACATTATCCTTCTTCCCCACGAAACTGAATGATTTGATTCGGTCAGTAAGCCGTTCAGCAGTTATCCACTTCGTACCATTGACTCGTAATCCATTGTAATATTTCAGTAATGCTTGGTTCTGATTGGGATTCCTGCGTTCTACAACAATTCTTAGTCGGGCGTTTCCATCCGTACAATCATCTATATGGAAAATCGCACGTTCGATAAGATACTTCAAAGATAGACCATATACATCCTCCCCGGTGTTGAAACGTTCAATGAAAGGCTCTTTTAAAATACAGCAACAAACAATTACATATACATCTTCTACACCAAGAACTTCGTTGATCCTAGTGTAAAAGCACGTTTTAGTCTTATTATCAAGAAGATTAACGAAATCCTTACTGCAATTTCTGATCTCTCGTGAATGGAAAATAACATCCTTATTGCCCCAAAGATCTTGCTTAAGGCCGTTCACATCATTTTCAAGGTAACCTAACTTCTTATCTGAGATCAAGACACCACATAGAGTAAAAATCGGAAAAGTTTTGTCAAACTTTTCCAGATTCGGATCGCCACATTCATCAATGAAAAGGGTGAAGTGTTCTTTCTTGCTGCCATGTCTCATATCTGAATACAAAATTAATAAAAATTGTCGGAATATCCTGACCTTCTTGGCACAAACATTGGGACAGCAACGATAAGATGAGATCATTTTTGGTTGAAAGGGATGTCTGATAGTCACTATTTTGGGTATGATAATCTTTTGAGTCCGCCATTTATACCGTATGAAAAAGATCAAACGAACATTACCACATTGATTATCAGTGTATATCTATCATTAGTGCATTTAAAGTCAATTTCAGAATCTTCATTCGAATAACCTCATAATCAACGACGGTTCGATAATTCATCAGAACTTTCCACCAAAGGCAGATTTGGAAGCGATTCCGAGTCTGCTTTTTTGTTATAGCCGGTTAACCCGGCCAAATTCCTCCGGGGCACCTCCGAAGCATTCTCCTTAGGTTGAAGGAATCCGATATTTCCGATGCTTCCGAGATAAGCGCTTTTTATTTGCATATTTACAAAATATATCATATCTTTGCACCAACAAAAGACACACAAACACTTTATTTACTATGAAAAATTTCACTTTTGCCATGAAATGGCACGAAATCCTCAAACCCTATTCCGACGACATCCGTCGCGAAGTCTATGANGCTATAATTGAATATGTTGCCACCGGCACNGTTATAGAAATGCAGCCNCTTGCGCGCATGGCNTTNGACTTTATCCGCTATGAAATTGATGAGAAGGCNCGNCGCAAGGAAGCCCGNTTGGCGAAAAAACAACAGAAAGAGGCTCAGAACACCGTTACTACTACCGAAACTCCTGCAAATGTTACCNCCTCTGATCCCGCAGACCATCAGCACGACCCCGACAANATTACCGATGAATATTTGGCATCCAGATGGGCTCCGGAACCGTTCACTATTACCAAAGGAAGCCGCNAGATAACNATGGACAAGAAACTTATCCGTAAATTCGTGAAACTTTGCGCNATAGACGTAATTTCAAGAAATAGATCAAAATCCCACCGTGAGATTCTCTCNGCNCTTGACTGTCTTGTGTTTGACCGCTATGAGAGAATACAGCTGGAGGTCATGGATCAGAGCCCGTCAACAGAGTTTANCGANGANCGCTGGGATGNTATCATCAGCTACGCCTGCACCAGTGTGTTGGCATAATAAAAGAGGCAGTATCAAAATTTTGATACCGCCTCTCCGTGTTCTTTAGAATTATAAGAGATTTGCCGTTGTTATGGAATGATATTCTTTACNGGTTTCATGATNAAGGTGAAAGANTAGTCACCGTATGGCATGAGATATTTCTGCATCGGTATCGCTCCCCAGCTGTCAATACATCCNAGACCCATCTGCTGCTTNTCNATNAGNAGATTNNTGAANGGNGCTTTTTCAACNTCCTGNCTGTGACCCTGNNTCTTGGCTTTNCCTTCGTCAAGNCTTTCAATNGTNTAGTTGAGGGCNGANGCNGAGAANGGTTGNTCTGAAATGATTTCNAGTCCNGTGCCGGCATGNTTGATNTGCTGCCAGAAGCGGATATCGGTTTTGTTGCCGTTTTCCTGCGGGCGGATGTAGGGGTAGAACTGCTCTGCAACTGTTTGAGAGTANATACCGAGGTCNGCNGCCTGNNTGCGNTCNACATANTTNTCGTTGGGACCTCTNCCGTAGTAGCGNATGCGGTCAAAGTTTTCCGGCATACGGAGNTGCATNCCGAANCNGAACATNGGNGATACTTTGGCATTTTTNTCTGCGGTCAGTGTTTCAGTCANTTTTACTGTTCCGGCNTTGTTGATCAGGTANGTGAGGGAGAGGGATGCGCTTACAGACGGAACATCATAGGTNGCTGTNACGAGNACGAGNCCGTCNGTTTTCTTGGCNTCAAGGNNTTTGAGCTTGAATTCNGGNTTNTTCCATGCNGCATATTTGAGCTGGAGGTTGGCACCGAAGTCATTGTCGGTTGGTGCTCGCCAGAAATTAGGCACGAGTTGCTCACCTNCTNTTATCATATCGGTTCCGTCAACTTCNTATTTGCTCATGAAGCCATTCTNGNGGCTGAANTCNATGTCAANTCCGGGNGCGGTAACAATAAGATAGTTAGCCTGATTGTCAATAATAACCGGCTCAACAANNGGNGNATTTGTNTTNNTGACNTTNGCNANNGTCATGTCCGCTGCCGGAGCATCGGTGAGGGNTATCTGGGTGCGTGCNACTTCTGTTCCGGGCTCAAGTATGCCGTCAGCGTTCTTAAGNGTNTANGCAATGTTCAGCAGGTACTCGCNTTCGGGTTCAAGAGTGCCGTAGTCAATGGTNACTTCGGTAGATTTCTGCGGATCGGCATTGAATTTGTCAATGGTGCCGGTGCGCACTTTCTTGCCGTTNTGAAGCAAATCCCAGTTCAAAGTGTAGTTTGAAAGGTCGGTAAAGAAGTTTTCGTTGTAGATGCTGAANACNCCTTTTGCTNCATNNACAGGAGTNGTGTGNATGCTCTGGAGCACTCTGCCNACNTCGTACATATGTGGGTTTGGTACTCGGTCGGGGCTGATGAGTCCGTTGTCGCAAAAGTTGATGTCAGAAGCNTCAAAACGGTTGAAATCACCGCCATATCCATAAATCTCAACACCGTTTTTGCCTTTCCAGCGGGGAGACTGGTCAACAAAGTCCCAGATAAATCCACCCTGAAGATTGGGGTATTTACGGAACAGATCCCAGTATTCNTTGAAGCCGCCTTCCGAGTTGCCCATNGCGTGAGCGTATTCGCACTGAATCATCGGTTTCTTNACATCGGTGCGTTTGCCGTATTTNTCTACATCTTCATAGCCGATATACATNGGGCAATATATGTCGGTNTGGTCTGCATAGCCGCAACGCTCATACTGCACNGCGCGGCTGGGGTCTTCAGCCTTTATCCAGTTGTAGGCATCCACAAAGTTCTGACCGTCACCGCCTTCNTTGCCGAGTGACCAGAATATGATGCTGGGGTGGTTGAAGTTTCGCTGCACATTGCGCTGGTTGCGTTCNAGGTGTGTCTGCTTGTAAAGGGGGACTTTGGCAAGGGTCTTTTCGCCATATCCCATTCCGTGGCTCTCAAGGTTGGCTTCGGCAACNACATATATGCCGTATTTNTCGCANAGGTCATACCAAAGGTTGTCATCCGGATAGTGGCAGGTGCGCACTGCGTTGATATTGAATTTCTTCATCAGTTCGATGTCCTGAATCATGCGCTCGGGTGACACAACATATCCGCCGTCGGGGTCGAGNTCATGACGGTCTGCGCCTTTGAATAGAACCGGCTGACCGTTTACAAGAATCTGGTCGCCTTTGAGCTCTATTTTGCGGAAACCGACATTAACGGGAATAGTCTCGTTACTGCCTTTGAGAAAAGCATACAGGGTGTAGAGGTTTGGTGTTTCAGCTGTCCATTTTTCCGGATTGGTGATATTGAGAACTGTTTTGCCTGAGCCTTTGATGCTGCCGGTGGCAACCGTCTTGCCCCGGGCGTCAACAAGGGTGAGTTCTGTTGTGCCTGAGCCTTTGAGCTTTACGTTGACACTCAGGGTCGCATCTTTGTAGTCGGAGTCAAGATCGGGTACAACACGGATGTCCTCGATGCGGTTCTTTTCGCGTGCATAGAGGTAGCAGTCGCGGCCTACACCGCTGTAGCGGAAAAAGTCCTGGTCTTCGAAATAGGTGCCGTCATTCCAGCGGAATACCTGGAATGCGATGAGGTTTTCCTTGCCGGGCACAAGATAGGGAGTCAGGTCAAATTCCTGCTCAAGTTTGCTGTCCTCGCCGTAGCCGACAAATTTTCCGTTGACCCAGAGGTACATATTTGAGGTTACTGACCCGAAGTGGGCAATGATGTCTTTCCCCTTCCAGTCTGCCGGAATGGTAAAGGTTCTGCGGTAAGAACCCACATGGTTGTTTTCGGTGGGCACGTAAGGAGGATTGTTCTTGTAGTCGTTGCGCCACGCATAGCCGATGTTCACATAAATTGGATCTCCATAGCCATTGAGTTCCCACACGGCGGGCACATTAAGCTCATTCCAGCCCTTGTCGTTGAAGTCGGTGCGGAAAAAGTCTTTGGGACGGCTTGTCTGGTCTTTTACCCAGTTGAATTTCCATGGGCCGTTCATACTCATGAAGTTGGAGCTGTTCTCTTTTACCGCTGCTTTGGCGGCATCGCTGTTTTCGTAAGCGAAATAAGCGGAGTGCATGGGCTGTCTGTTCACGCTGTTTACAAGCGGGTCCTGCCACTCTTTGAATGTCTGTGCTGAGGCGGAGGCTATTACCGTTGCCGCAGCAAGCACTGCAAGAAATCTGTTCATAGGTACGATTTATTGGTGATAATTGTTATAGTTTTCAGATATTTCCCACAAATTTAACAAATGAGTGTCAATAACGACAACTATTTAGTAATTTTGAGCAATAAATAATCAATTATCACATAATCGAACATGAAAAAAATTATAACTGTGGCGGTTGCCGCTGTTTCACTAACTGCCGGAGCCGGTGACACTGTAAGGGTGAATAAGTTTCGCCATGCAGGGCCGTTTCCCGTTCCGGTTCCTGCTGTAATTGACTCACTGGATGTTAATTCACGCAAATATGATATCAAGAGTGTGCTTGATATGCCTATGAATATCAGTGCCGCGCTATTGTCAGGCAAGCCGGTGGAATCAATCTTGCCCGCCNGTGGTGATGCNCCGGCTGTGGGGGTGATATCTTTCGATGTAACTAACCGCGGATATGCTACTCCGATACTCGATATTGAAGGGTTGGGNGATTACAAGCTGTTTGTTGACGGCAATCCGGCTGCGGCTGGTGAGCTTACACTCAAGCCGGCAACTCACACTATAGCTGTGAAATATCTGTCGCAGCCAGGAAAGGCTGATACTGTTGGTGTGAAGTTCATTGTGCCGGACGGGCAGATTCTGGAGGTGGGCGAGCAGGGCAAGCTATATACTCTTGATAATGTGCTTCATGGAAAACGTATTTATTCAACAGAGGTGTCGCCGGACGGCAAGTTTCTCATAACAATCTATTCCAACGGGCTCAAAGGTGGAAACACTGTCTGGGAGTGGGTGGTTACTACTTACGATGGTAAGCCTGTTGCACGCTCAACCGATGCGATCGCATGGATGCCTTCGGGTGCGAGATATTACCGCACGGCTACCACTCCTGCGGGTCGGTCTGTAATTGTAACTGATGCCGCCACAGGAGTGGAAACAGTTTTTGCGCAGGGCATTCNTGCCGGTGGTTTCACTATTTCGCCGGATGAGAAATATCTGATAGTATCTCAGGTGTCCGAAGGACCGAAGGAAAATGAGAGTGTGTACNGGATTCTTGAACCGGAGGATCGTCAGCCTGGCTGGAGAAGGCGTTCGTCGCTCGCGCTCTATGATATNGCTACGGGAATGATGCGTCCGCTAACATTCGGTCACCACAGTGTGCATCTCCTTGANATAAGCGATGATGCTTCCAAATTGCTGGTAAGCACCAGCCGCAGCCGTTTGAGTAAGCGTCCTACAACCGTAACCACTCTTGCTGTTCTTGATTTGAAATCAATGAAGCTTGACACAATTGTTGCCGATGACGGGTTCTTNGGTTCCGCCATGTTCTCGCCGGATGCNTCTCAGATACTGATTCTCGGNTCACCGGAGGCTCTTGGCGGNATNGGCAAGAATGTGCCGGNAGGNAGAATTCCGAGTATGATAGATACCCAGCTATTCCTNTATAATATNGGCAATGGTAAATTCACTCCGCTCACNCGNNACTTTNANCCNAATGTAACCTCNGCNCGNTGGAGCNGNGCNGACGGTCAGATTTATATTCTTGCCGAGAACCGTGATTGCATAAGTGCNTTCCGNCTCAATCCCGCCACCGGTAAATTCATTCAGCTTCCNCTNGGTCAGGATATAATAAAAGGAATCAGTCTGCCTGATGNCGGTGTGAATGCCGCTTTCTGCGCTCAGAGCATGGATAATCCGGACAGACTTTACACTCTTAACACCAAAACTCTTAGAAGCAGTTTGATTGATGAACCNCTGGCGGCTGACCTTGCGGATGTGAAACTNGGAATTGTGCAGCCCTGGAGTTTTGTAAGNTCAAGGGGAGACAGTATTCACGGNCGCTTTTATCTGCCGCCGAATTTCGACCCCGAACAGAAATATCCAATGATAGTGAACTACTATGGAGGNTGCAGCCCTACAAGCCGAAATTTCGAGAGCCGTTATCCTCATCACGCTTATGCGGCTCAGGGATATGTGGTGTATGTTATCGAGCCGAGCGGCGCTACCGGATTCGGACAGGAATTCTCTTCACGCCATGTCAATACCGCCGGTGAGGGGGTGGCTCAGGACATTATNGAAGGNACNAAGCGTTTCTGCGAGGAGCATCCGTATGTAGATTCAAGTAAAATCGGTTGTATAGGTGCGTCTTACGGTGGATTCATGACNCAGTATCTNCAGACNGTCACNGATATNTTTGCNGCAGCNATTTCNCANGCNGGCATAAGTGACCACACAAGCTANTGGGGCGAAGGCTACTGGGGATATTCCTATAGCGAGGTATCCATGGCTGATTCTTATCCGTGGAGCGATACGGANCTATATGTAAAGCAGAGCCCGCTCTATAACGCTGACAAAATTCACACNCCGCTGCTATTTCTNCACGGTGATGCCGANAATAATGTNCCGGTAGGGGAGAGCATTCAGATGTTTACCGCGCTCAAGCTCCTTGACCGCCCCACCGCATTTGTTGCAGTCAAAGATCAGGATCACCATATTCTTGACTATGACAAGCGAATACGCTGGCAGGACACTATTTTCGCTTGGTTCGCAAAATACCTCAAGGATCAGCCCCAGTGGTGGGAATCAATGTACCCTGAGGTATCGTTATAAATCACCTGACTATGTATATAAAAGTCCCGGCAGATTCATTCCTGCCGGGACTTTTTGCTATCTCATCTCCTGCAATATCTTGTCAATCAAAAAGTAAAGCGCAGCAGGTCGCTTTACCGTCAGAACAAAAGAAATTAGTCCTATCAAACTAATCAATATTATTGTCATTCCCCAGCGCACGGCAAAGGGGGGCTTCTTATTCATAATCGCCTGAGTTTCACTGCTCCTCAGTTCAATATTATTCAATCGCTTATCCATTTTCTATTTCAAGCTGATTTTTAATGAGTGTATAATACTTACCTCTATAAGCAATGAGTTGTTCATGAGAGCCTTGCTCCGCGATTTTTCCGTTGTCAATAACAACTATGTTGTCGGCGTTTCGCACGGTACTTAGTCGGTGGGCTACTACCACCACAGTCTTACCNTTGTAAAACGNGTGAAGATTGGTCATTATNTCCTTTTCATTATTGGCATCCAGAGCGTTAGTTGCCTCATCAAAGAATATNTANTCNGGNTTNTTATANACNGTNCNTGCNATNAGAATGCGTTGACGCTGACCCTGGCTGATTCCATTCCCTTCCATACCTATCTGTGTATTGTAGCCCAATGGCAGTGAGTCGATGAAAGACTGTATATTGGCTGTATTGGCAGCTTCAGCAAGTTNTTTTNGGTCGATATTCTCATCATCAACAGCAATATTGTTNGCAATAGTGTCTGAAAATATGAATCCGTCCTGCATAACCGCTCCGGTGCTTGATCTCCAAAGGTGNGGGTTAATATCTTCAAGCGGAGTGTTNCCCACGAGTATTCTACCTTTTNCAGGNGTGTAAAAGCCAAGTAACAGTTTTATAAGAGTTGTTTTGCCACTCCCGCTTGTTCCAACTATGGCAGTTATTTTTCCTGCGGGTATGTGCAGGTTGATATTTTCCAGAACATAGTTTCGGTTGGCACCGTCATAGCTGAATGATAGGTTCTCTATGGTTATGTCACCGCATTCCGGCAAGATATTGTTTTTATATCGTATCTGTTCCTCGTCAGCCTTATTATGAATCTCGTTAAGTCGCTCAAGGCTTATTTTTGCATCCTGAAGCTGACGAATAAATCCAANGAATGAATTTACGGGACNGTTCAAGGANCCGACAATATANGTCAGAGATACCATCATGCCCAATGTCATTGTTCCTTCCACTACGCATTTGGCTGCAATGAATGAGATTATTATATTNGTCATCTGATTGAAGAACACTGAGCCGGTCTGTTGTAATTGTCCTATATTCTGAGCNTTGACGCTAATCCGGAATAGCTTTACCTGTATTCTTTCCCATTGCCAGCGCTTTTGCCTTTCGCAATTATTAAGTTTTATTTCCTGCATTCCGGTAATCATCTGTATAAGTCCGCTCTGCTCNGCAGATGATTGTTCGAAGCGCCGTAAGTCCAGNTCCCGGCGGTATTTCATGAAAGCGGATACCCAGCCGATGTATAAACCGTTTCCTACAATAAAAATAAGAAGGATAACCGGATTATAAACAGCAAGGACAAAAGCGAAGATAAAGAAATTAANAGTCGAGAAAAGGGTAGATACGGAAGAGCCCATGAGAAAGGACTCTATGCGGTTGTGGTCGCCTATGCGCTGCATTATATCCCCGATATTCTTCGAGTCGAAAAAGCTCAGCGGCAGTTTCATGAGTTTTATTAGGAAATCAGAGATAAGAGCAATGTTGACTCTCGCATTTATGTGAAGCAGCAGTCTGCTTCTGATAAAATCTACTATAACCTGAGATGCTGAAATAATAAGCTGTGCAGCAAGAATAAGAATGATGAAATTTATATTACTGCCTTTGATACCAATATCTACAAGTGACTGAGTGAGAAAAGGGAAAATGAGTTGCAGAAAACTTGCAACAATCATTCCAATGAANAGCTGTNNNATTTCNCNTNTGTANGGNCGNAGATATTTNAGAAANAAAGNCANNGANCGTTTGNNNNGNTTCTTNTCATCNGTNNCNGANTAAAAANNCGGAGTGGGTTCCAAAGCCAGAGCCGTTCCGCAATCATNTCCATTACACACGGTTGACACCCAGCGGTTTCTCATCTCCTCTTCCGAAAATATTAGCACCGTGGAAGCCGGGTCAGCAATATGAAAGCGGTAGCCGGNGCGCGATTTNCAAATTTTATAACAAACCACAAAATGCCTCTGATTCCAATGAAGAATGCAAGGNAAGGGCATTTCCTCAATCAATTGCTCTATAGTTATTTTAACCCCTAAAGTTTTGAATCCTATGGATTCAGCAGCATCGCTGATGCCGAGCATAGAAACTCCTGCTCGGGTGATGAATGAGCGCTGACGCAATGTGTCAAGCGAATAATCCTTGCCATAATAGGCTGCAATCATGCGCAGGCACGTTGGNCCNCAGTCCATNGCATCAAGCTGNCGGAANTGTGGNAANCGGCTCATACCANTCNGCNATTTTNTGTTCNGGNATATNNGTGNNGAGTGCNNNANGNAGTTTNNTNNGNAATTCNTNTTCGGATGTAGAAATATATCCNATNNNCTCCGCTTCAAGATCTGGTGTGTATTGCCAGTTTGGGGTTGGATTGAATACCAGTGGAATACAGCCGTGTACAAGACATTCCATAATAGTTGAGGAGTAGTGTGAAACAGCTACTTTTGTGCTGGCATAAACTTCTTCCAGAGGCGTGTTTGACACATCAAGAACATTTATCAGGGAATTGAGTTTTTCTTTGGTTTCGATATCTATTTTCGACTCCGGGTGCAGGCGGTACTGTATTGATAAATCCGGATTATTCACGGCTGTGTCAATAATCAGTTCGTAAAACCGGCGGAGGGTATTGGTGGATGAGACGAAATAGGGCTCCTGAAGAAAGAATGTGATGCAGTTGTGATCTCCTGTTTTGAAAACGGGATACGGATATCCTCCTACAGAATATTCAATAAGCGGATTTCTGTGGTGCCATAAATCCTTAAACCGTTTGCCCCAGAGCACCATTTTTTTATATGGCATATTGGCAAATCCGGTATGGATGTGTGCCGGCCAACCATGTTGAAACAGCACGGAATCTCCTCCTCTGGAATTACAGATAGAAGCCCAGATTTTGGCTTGAGTCTGACAACCGCACACGGTGTAAAATACCGGGGGCTCAATGCATTGGTCAAGACAAAGGATAGTATTTATATAAGAGAAGAAAAGAGGGAAATTCCTTTCTAAAAAATCGTTTCTGCAAACTCTTGTTTTTGCATCAGGGAAGCGCATTACTGTAATGTTTTCAGGAATACCAAGGCTATCGAGTGCAATAATATTGTCTGAAATAAGGATTGCATCCCTCTTTTCTCTTTTTATGAAGGGAATAAGATATGAAGCCATCCGTGTTATGTTTGCATAATATACAGGCTGCCCTTTGAAGGATTCAAGAATTTCAGCCCATTTTTGTAAGTGTTGCGGTAAATTTCCGGTAAAGTTGAAATAATGTTTGTCTTTTTTATCAGGAATAGGAAGTTTTATAAGAATTTCAATTGCAGCGTCTTTTGACAGTCCGTTTTGTCGTAACAGGCAATAATCATCTCTGAGTCGGAAATGTAAGTAGTTAACATAACTTTCAAGAGTGGGAGCCAAATTAATGGATTCCATCTGAATATATTTATTAATCAGATGGATCCATTTTCTGACTTTCATCTCAAGAACTGAAAAAAACTCATATAGATAATAATCTCCAGAGTTCATTCGTATTATTTCTTTTTTGGTTGAATAGCGAATTTATATTGTATGTGAAGGAGTCCATATCGTGGAAGAACGTTGGTGTACACTTCGGTTTGAGCTTGGTCATTGACATTGTAAGTGACATTGTCAAGCTGATGTAGGAGATCAAATCCGTCCAGCATAATGAGCCATTTACCCCCTTTGACAGTGTATGTAATTCTCCCGTTCCAAACAGCCTTAGTTGAGTTGATGCTGCTTGCGGTATAGCCGTTTCTGCTATAAAAAGTCAAGTCTGTAGATATTCCGAACCGGCATGGGAGTGAAAACACCCCGTTAATTCCATAATATGCATCTGTCGCAGAAAAGTTCTTGAACCCGGAGTCAGTGCCATGTGTATCGCGCCATTTTATGCCGCCCTTTAGTCCGATTTTCTGCTTGCCAATGCTCCAGTTGAAGTTTATAGTCTGGTTCAGAATAAGATTACTAACTATGTTTTTTGTGAAATCAGTTCCGGTCATAGCGAGCATACCTGTGCTGTTGCCATATCCTACCGTACTCCCTGAAGATATTGAAAACTGATTCCTTTTGCCGAATGTTTTGGAATATCTCTCGGTAAGATTTGCGTTCCAGTTCCCGCTAACATTATGCATCTGGTAAGTCCGTACACCGGTTTCAGGATTGTAACTGTATGAGTTAACCATTGCGTTTTCAATGACAGAGTATTTGAGTCCAATATAGTTAGTCCATTTGTGTTTTGTCATTCCGAACAGTCTCCATTCAAGGCTGATATCGTTCGTTGCCGAATTCTTTAGATTAGGTGAGGCTGTGAATATATGAAGAGGGTCTCGGGTATTTACAACGTCAACGAGACGGTTAAGCTCAACCAATCTGTTGCTGCGGTTATAATTGAGTAGTAATTGATATTTTTGAGACTTGTTGAATGCGATTCTTGCTATCGGAACATTTATGTAGAGCGAATTTTTAGAAATATTCTGGTGAATGTCACCCTGCTTAAAATCAAGATGGCGCCAAGTATAGTTAAAATCAGGCATTACTTGGATATCTATATCTCTCTTGTTGCTTAATGTAAAAGTGTGTATAAGATTGACAAAAAGGGATATCCTGTCATCAGTTTGTGTACTCAAATATGTTTGGTCCCTGTTAAGCGAAGACAGATAATTATCCGGTAGAATGCCAAAAACTCCTACATCTTCAAGTCGGTCGAGTTGGTATAGGTATGAATCCTTTGTTGCGCTTGTATGTGTCCATTGTGGCATAAAAGATAAATGACTACCGGGTTTGAAAGCATAAGAATAAGCTGTGTTCGCTGTAATTGACCAGGAGTTGTCGGGATGATTTTTTGAAAACTGATAGTCTGTAGTATGACTTTCAGAAGTATGGTAATTTATATCAAAGCGATTAAATTCGCTATAGTGATGTCTTCTATAGTCTCCGAATACTCGAAATAAGATAAGATCCGGTGTATGTGGAATTTTAAATGTTGATTCTAATCGCCCACCTGCACCGAAAGTGTTACCACTGCTGAGGGATTGAGTAAGTGAAGTATAAACTGGGTTATCGACAAAAGAAGACAGTTCTCCACTGAAAATCTGCTCAAGTAATGTCTCACTTAGCTGTTGAGTAGCTGAGTTAAATGTCCCAGACAGTTTTTTTGTGAATTCGTTAAAATTACTGTAATTTATATGTGCATTCACGGCATAAAGTTGTTTACCGGGCCGCAGCAATAAAGTATGGTTTGATTTAACATTAAAATTGCGAGATATGGCATTTGTAAAAGCGGCGCCAAAAGTATTTCTATTAGTATGGAAATCTGTAGTATAAGTGTCGGATTCGTTAAAAGATCTGGTGTGATCAACTGTAGCATCTCCTTTTAATTCCCACTTGTTTCCTTCACCGCTAATGTTATAATCAATTCCCCCCATTTTGTTTCGGGTGTCTCCTGGAGTAGTAGAAGCTCTCCATGCGGTATTTTCACCTGGAGTTCGGTTATCATTAAGATTGTTGATGTTAGCTATTAAAGCAATGCGTGAACGTGAGGTGTACCACATGCTGAACAATCGTGCCATATATCGTTCTGCTGTTCCTCCTCCAGCTTCTATATTGCCCATATATCCGTTCAGATACTCTTTTTTTAGATTGACATCCATCACATATTCGCTGTCCCCAAGGTCTTGTCCTGCAAATATGCTGGTTTCGCTCATTTTATCATATACCTTAACCTTGTTTACAGTATAAGCGCCCAAATTATTGAGCATAACGAGTTTATTACCCTTAAAAAAATCTTTTCCGTTAAGGAGTAGGCTTTCTACTTTCTTTCCGTTTACGAAAATTTCACCGTTATCATTCATCTCAACTCCCGGCATCTGTTTGATAAGCGCATCAAGCATAGACCCTTCCGGTAGTTTGAACGCATCGGCATTATATACAAGTGTATCGCCTGCCATATAAAATTTTACTTTCGTGGCAGTAACTGTTGCACCTTCAAGATTTTTGGATTTTTTATAAAATTCAAGGTCGGGAATCAGTAAAGATGTTTCTCTTGCCCCTATTTTATCAATATTAATAGTGGTATAAACGGTATCATACCCCTCAGCAAATGCTTTTAAGATATATGTATCAGGATTTCTGGGAACATTGAAATTAATGGTGACATTTAGCTTCATATTGTCTCTGCTACCAGTCCATATACTGTTTGTCTTGGAATAGATAGTGTCAGTTTTACTTTCGGAAAGTAAAATGGCGTTGACTTTATCAATGGCATTACCGGTCCAGCCATCTATTACATTAGCTTTGACTGTAAATGCATTTGTATCCTGAGCAAGAGTTAATGAAATAGAAGAAGCAAAGAATAGCAAAAATGTTACGAGTATTTTCATGGTTAGTTTTGTTTCTGTTTTTGTTTGTTTAATAGCTGTGTTTTATATTTGTAATGAAGCGTGAGGTATTCATCAAGACTATTTTTCATTAGAGGACAAACTGATGGTTTTAACCCTTGCTCAAAGCGTTTGATTCTGTCGTATGGGCAACCACCATTGCATACAGGAAAAAGAATACAGTCATTACATTCCGTGTCTGTAAGTGCATCCGCCCTCATTTTGTAAGCAATATATTTACTTTCGTCCATAGTCTTATCACCAAGTTTCCCAAATACTCTATTGGGATTTCCAACATCGTTCCAGCAGCCGTATAATTCTCCTTCAGGACCTATTACATATGTACCTACACTTCTTATAGCGCATTCAGCTCGTCTATTGCTGGGATAAAAGTTATTGAAGAAAATGTGATGTTCATTAAATAACTTTACAATAAAATCGTGCCTCTCTTGCTGATTGTATAAACACGATGTGCCTTTTTCGGTGGGATCTGATGTAAATGCAGGTGTGATACTTATTTTATGTTTATATTTTTCAGAAAAAAAATGATGAAGTTTAATATATTCAGACTGATTCTCTTTGTCAATATTAACTCTGATGTTAATTCTTGTTTTTGGTGCGTATTTTGTTAAAATTTCTATGGACTCCAATATTCTCTTGAAAGTGCCAACACCGTTTTTTAGTGCCCTACGTTTATTATGGGTTTCCTCCATGCCATCTAAGGTGATCTGAATACTATTTATATGTAGTTTTTCAAATTTTTCAGCTTTCTGTTTAGTTATTAGATACCCATTAGAAATCATACCTGAATTATATTGTATTCCAAGTTCAAGCATTTTTTTTGTTAGTGATTCTATCCGGTCAAAAGCAAGAAGTGGTTCACCCCCAAACCATGTTATACTTAGTGTCTTTACGCTTGGCTTAGTTTTGATGAAAGATACAATTCTATCTTCTACTTCATTGCTCATAGTCTTATTTGCGTGCTCAAATTCAAAGCAGTAAGGACAAGAAAAATTACAGGCAAGTGTGGGATTTATTGTAAGAGAAAGTCTGGAATTATCAAATCGGTTTAATAATGTAGTGAATTTAATTTTCTCAATTTCCTGTATATCGTCATTAGTAAGAGCTTTCATTCTTCTTAGATTTTCTGATAACTCTTCATCTTCAATCGTTACATCTTTGCCAATAATAAATTCAGATAGTTGATGGTATAATTCACTGTCTAATTCAGCGAAAGAATTAGACAGTGAATTGTACAAGAGAAAATGATTCTCGTGGCAAAATAAATGGTTGAATTTAGACCACTTCATAAAAGATTAAATGTCAAAATTGTAAGCGCCACAAGTTGAAAATTGTCCGCAATGAAATAATCCCTCACATCCTTCCGGACTTTCTTCACACATATCAGAATTGAAACTTTTACATTGATCTTTGATTCCTGAATTTTCGGGGCATACGATGAATTTTCCACAATTGTCTCCACCCAAAATATGAGATTCTCCCTCAGGTGTTAATGTGATTTCGGGACGCGGTAGTTCAATAAATTTGAATTTTTTGTTCATGATAATTAAAGTTTAATTGTTAATAATAGCCTCGGCAAAAAGCCAGTCGGTTTCTGTGTCAATATCAATATATTTGCTATCAGATGTTTCTATAATGCAAACCTTATTAGAGATTAGTTTTTTAGTTTTTTTTATTTGCTCTACAGTGGATGCATAAAAAGCACCTGATTCAATAAGGATTCCGGAATAATTCTGGCGTAAGGGCTTGTTGTCAAGATTATACGATAACGGGTAACCGTCCTCATGCCAGATAAATCTTTTTATTCTGCGGCAGGATATAAACGAGTCAAAGGCTGCATCTTCCATTTTGTTGCATAAGTTCCTGAAATCTTCAGGCTTGGTGAAAGGTGATGTAGCCTGAGCAAGAATGAATTTGGTGGTAGAATCGGGATTTGTACTGCTGATAAACTCCATTATGACTTCTGTGACATTTGCCTTATCACTTGCAGATGCTTCACTTCTATGGAATATGTTGACTTGCGGATATATGGAGTTGATATAATCAACCGCTCTTTCATCATCTGTTGCAACCCAAATTTCATCGGCGGTATTGGAGGCAATAATGGCATTCAGTACCCATGCAAGCAGTGGCTTGTCGCCAAGAATCCTCATGTTTTTGCCGGGGATTTCTTTGCTGCCCTTGCGTATCGGAATGAAATAAATGGTGCTCATAAGCTGCGTTTGTTGTTTGTTTACAAATATAGCTTGCAGCAGAGCACCGCAGGTTAGAGACGGATCGATATAATAGTCCTCATAATGACGTGTAAGTGATTGAAAATGAGAGTGAGGACTGAAAATATTTTCCTCATGCTGAATTTCAGCCGTTTAGCTGCATTTTTGAGGATAACTCTTCCCGGTCCGGTGCATCTGATTCGAGTATCTTGTCCCTAAGCCGTGTGCGCCGGTTGTAGAAATTTTTGATTTTGCTGTCGGTGAACAGGCAGATAGCTTTAGGTGAGAATCCGGCATACAGATATGTTAGGAAAGCAACGTCTTTATTGCTAAGCTTCGGCATCTGGGTTCTGATTCGGGTTATAATGCCGTTGTTGTAGGTATTTACCAGCTCTTCGAGTTCGACAAGTGATTTGGTGCTACGCAATTCGGTAATCTGCCGTTCAAGTTCTTTATGAACAGAAATTCTCACACTGTCGGTTTCCGCATCTTTTTTATTGAAGTATTCATCGCAAAGGCGGTTGAATACCTCCCATCTGCCGGAATAGAGTTCTTTTATTTTTTTGTCAAGTTCTGCATTATTAGAGTTGCTACATTCAAGTTGCTGTCCAAGGTGTATTATTTCTTCACTTTTTTTCCTTCTTGCGTTTTTATATAAAAGTATGAGACCGAGTATAGAAAATCCGGTAATGATGCTTAGAATGACAATGATATATTTTTGATGCGGGCTTGGAGGTGTCTCTTTCTTTAGGTATGGTGTTCTAAAGTATGTGGAGCCTGAGAATTTTCCTAAGGAAGTATTTAGTGAGCAAACATCGCTATCTTTGAAAAGCTGTCTATAGGGGAATCGTATTATACAGTGCCATGAGATAAGGCTGTCAGAAGAAAGATCCTCTATAGGGACATTCATATTAAAAGGTTCAATTGGCTTGAATAATGAATCACAAAAGATACCTTCAGCCGAATAGACTTCAAAAGGTTTCCCTTTCGAGGAAATGTCTAATCTTATTTCAAAATCCACCTGCGAGTCGTTTGATAGCCCGGAAAATTTGACAAAAAAAGTATCCGGCATTTCAGGTGCATATTTTGCAGTCCGCTCAATAATATTTTGGGCTAACGCAGAGCTACCATTATCCCAAAGTGTTATTGATAGTATGAGGAATATAATATGCTTAAAATAAGTCATGTATGGACAAACTTATCAAATATTCTGAAACCAAAGGCAAAGGTATAAATAATTTGTCAATACAAGATTCCTAACGTTCGATAGTTATGCCTTCATCCGGAAACCGGCTCATACCATTCGGCTATTTTATGTTCAGGGATATCGGTGTTGAGTGCAAAAGGGAGTTTGGTTCGGAATTCATGTTCGGATGTAGAAATATATCCGATTGACTCCGCTTCAAGATCTGGGGTATATTGCCAGTTTGGGGTTGGATTGAATACCAGTGGAATACAGCCGTGCACAAGACATTCCATAATAGTTGAGGAGTAGTGTGAAACAGCTACTTTTGTGCTGGCATATACTTCTTCCAGAGGCGTGTTTGACACATCAAGAACATTTATCAGGGAATTGAGTTTTTCTTTGGTTTCGATATCTATTTTCGACTCCGGGTGCAGGCGGTACTGTATTGATAAATCCGGATTATTCCCGGCTGTGTTAATAATCAGTTCGTAAAACCGGCGGAGGGTATTGGTGGATGAGACGAAATAGGGTTCCTGAAGAAAGAATGTGATGCAGTTGTGATCTCCTGTTTTGAGAACGGGATACGGATATCCTCCTACAGAATATTCAATAAGCGGATTCCTGTGGTGCCATAAATCCTTAAACCGTTTGCCCCAGAGCACCATCTTTTTATATGGCATATTGGCAAATCCGGCATGGATATGTGCTGGCCATCCGTGCTGAAACAAAACCGATTCTCCGCCTCTGGAATTACATATTGAAGCCCATATTTTAGCCTGAGTCTGACAGCCACAAACACTGTAAAATACCGGTGGCTCCAAGCACCGGTCAAGAAGAGCTATGGTATTGGAAAATGAGTGAAATAAAGGGAAATTATATTCAAGAAAGTCATTTACGAAAAGTCTGCAACCGGAATCAACAAATCTTACAATAGTAATGTTCCCAACGCTTTTTATAGATTCAATATTTGGGCGGCACTCTGTTACTAAAGTGGAGTTTCCGGTACGATTTTTTATGAATGGAAGGAGGTACTCAATCATTCGGGAAATGTGAGCGTAAAAAACAGGTTGTCCTTTTAAGGGACTTAAAATATCGTTCCATTTAGAGATAATATTCTGTTTTGTTAGCAGGGTATGAATCCCTTTAGGTGTGTTTTTAGGCAGAGGTAGTTTAACAAGAAGCGAAAGCGCTGACTGCGGGGACATACCGTCACACCGCAGTCGGCAGTATTCGTTTCGAATTGGATAGTAAGCATAGTTGACAAAGCTTTCTAACGGATTGCGAAGATCAGTATCACCTAAGTATGTGTGCTTCCCAAGACAGTCAGCCCATTCGGCTATTTTTTTCTCAAGCATCAAGAAAAACTCCGATATATAATAATCCGGTTGCACCATCTTTTTGGAATAGATTTGTATTAATCTTTTCTTTTGGGCTGCTTATTAAATCGGTACTGGATATGAAGCAGTCCATAGCGGGGGAGAACATTCGTCCATGTTTCAGTGCGTCCCTGAGCGTTGATATTATATGTCACATTGTTCAGTTGGTGGAGCAAGTCAAATCCGTCTAACATAAAAGCCCAGTTGCTTTTTTTAGGTGCATAGCTCAGACGAGCGTTCCATACCACATCGGTGGTATTGAGTTCAGCATAATCGTATCCCCGGCGTGTATAGAGGTTTATATCTGTGGCTATGCTGAAATTATAGGGCAGTACAAAGTTGCCGTTGATTCCGTATTGTGCCGTGGTGGCAGAGAAATCGTTGAAGTCCTTCCGGTTGCCTCGTGTGTCACGCCATTCAACAAATGCTCTAAATCCGATGGTCTGCTTGTCCAACCGCATATTGAATCGCAGGTCTTCGGACAGCAACAGGTTCTTGATTCTGCTTTTTGTAAAGAATTCACTATCGGTAGCGGTGAGATCGGCGTTATGCCCGTAAGTGACGCGTGATGTAGCTGTCATATCAAATTGGTCAATAGGACCGAATGCTTTGTAAATATGATCGTGCAGGCGTGTATACCAGTTGCCGTTCACATTCTGCATCATATAAGTACGTACACCGGTCTGGGTGTTATAACTATATGCTGTTGACAGCGCATCCTGAGTGAGAGAGTATGCTACCGAAAGATAATTGGTCCACGCATGGCGTCGGTATGAGGTACGGGTCCAACCGAGTGTAAAATCGTTTTGAGCGGAGTTTTTCAATTTCTTGGCGCCAATATAAATGTTCAGTGGGTCTCGGGTGTCTGTAATAGTTACAAGACGGTCAAGTGGCACTAACTTTACGTTGCGGTCAAATTTGAATTGCAACGTATTGTTACCTTTTGTAAAATTTACAAATGTATTGTAAAACCATAGTTTGAAAGAATTATTTTTGATATATTGGTCGTTGTCAGTCTGTATGTAATCAAGTGACCGCCATAAATATTCAACCACCGGCTTGATTGAGAGAGACAGTTGTCCTCCCGAAGCGAATTTTTTATTGTAAGTAATATTAAATTGCATATATGCATCATGTGAGCGCATGGTGGACATATTGGACTGTCCATTGTCCAGCGCAGACTGATAATCGGCGGGGAGACTACCGAAGATGCCTGCGTCACTCAGGCGGTCAAGACGGTAGAAGTATGAGTCTTTGGTAGATGACTCATAGAAATAATAGCATGAAAGAAACATGGATAGGTCACCATTTGGAATGAAAGTGTATGCAGCTCCACCATTTAAGTTTATATTGTGGTTTGGGTGATTGCGTGTGTAGCTGTAGAAAGTGGAATGTGCATTGTCACGATTGTAATTAATGTCATATCGGTCAAATCCATGTAAATTACTTCGCTCATATTTGAGAGATGCGGAGGATGAGATCAGATCTGGAGTAGAAGGTACCTTTGTGTTGAACTGGACTCCACCGCTTGCCAGTAGAGAATTGCCGGACAGCAACGATTGTGTAAGGGTGCTGTTAAGAGTTATATCCGCAAACGATGTTGTTTCACCGGAGTAGATAGCCTCAAGCATATTAAGTGTGAGGTCGGTGATTTCACTGTTGAAAGCCCCGGACAATGAACGTCCTTTCTGGTCGCGATTGTTATAGATGAATTTATTTGTAATCCCGATATATTTTTTTTTCGGTCGCAGTTGCAGGGTATTGCTACTATTGACAGTAAAGTTATGTGACAGAGCTTTGTCAAAACTGTTTTCATAGGTTTCCCCACCGGTAAGGTAATTGGTTTGGTTGATAATAGACTGAGAGTTGTTGCGGATATGACTGACTGTGGTGCTGCCTGAAAAATCCCAGTTATTGTCTGGATTTGTTGAGTTGACGTTGTAGGACAATCCCGCCATTTTGGTACGGAAATCTCCCGGTGTATTGGTTGAGGTGTATTGGTCGTTTTGCCCGGGTTCTCTGCTGTCATTGAGGTTGTTGACATTAGCGATGAGTGCCAGACGTGAGCGCGAGGTATACCACATACTGAAGAGTCTGCCGAGATACCGTGAAGAGGTTCCGCCTCCGGCTTCTATGTTCCCCACATATCCTGACATATAGTCGCGTTTGAGTGTGACATCCATAACGTATTGGCTGTCACCGAGGTCTTGACCGGCAAGTTTACTTTGTTCACTTTCTTTATCGTAGACAGATACGTTTTTCACAGTGTATGATGCGAGATTTTTAAGCATCAGCTGCTTGTTGTTGTTAAAGAATTCACTCCCGTTGAGCAGGAGACTCTCCACATATTTGCCGTTTACATATATTTCTCCGCCGTCACGGATTTCCACTCCAGGTAGCTGTTTAATGAGTGCGTCAAGCATAGTGCCTTCAGGTAGTGCAAATGCGTCGGCATTATAAACTAAAGTGTCACCTTTGGCATAAAATTTTACTTTGGATGTCTTTACAACCACTTCTCCAATTTCTCTGCCCTCACGCTCAAATATGAGATCTTCCAACTCGACACTTATGTCACGGTTGCTGTGTTTTTTGATTGTTTCGGTGCGTGTAATTTCCATAAAACCCGGAGATTGTGCAGTCAGAATATAATCCCGCTCTTCATTTGGCACGGAAAAAACAAGTTTAGTAATCACAATCATTTGTCCGATACCGTTGCGGTCGTATGAAGTTTTGATATTTCCCCGGATAGTGTCATTCCCGTTTGCGGACACGAGCCATCCTTTGAAATTCCTGATAGTTTCTCCGGTAAATTCCTCTTTAGCCTCAACTGAAACGATTAAATCTTTAGCCGACAAGTGTCCGCAGGCAATAATGGCAAATAAAATAAATAAAAATCGAGTTTGCATATGATTGGTTGATTAAATCGGGGTAATTGCATTAAATGATGCTACTGACTGTCCTGAAAAATTAGAAAAAATCACTGGGCCAATCAGTTTCACTCACGTTCTTATTATTTTTTGTTTTATAAAGATAATGATTCCATAGAAATCCCTCAATATCCAGTTTAATGAGGGGGCAATCATTTGGATTCTCTCCATTCTCATATCGTTTGATACGTTCGTAGGGACATCCTCCGCTGCACACGGGGTATAATAAACATTTCTGGCACTCCGCATTTTCAAGCGCATCGGCTGTGACCTTGAATTTTAACAGTTCATGCTCATTTGTTAATTTGCCATCAACAAAACCATATATTTTGTCCGGGTTACCGACGTTATTCCAACAGCTGTACAATTCGCCTTCCGGACCGATGATATATGACCGTTGTCCCCTTACCGCACATTCCGAACGAAACATCGTCGGGTAGAAACCTACAAGATTCAATCCACGCTTTTGGAATATATCAAACATGAATGACTGCTGCTGTTGTTTATTAAAAAGGCAGGTCGTTCCTTTATCTGTGGAATCACCGGTGAACGCTGGATAGATAGAGACTTTGCCCTCAAATCTTTCCATAAGATTATCATAGAGAGGCAAAAATGCATCGGCATTTTCCTCATCAATATTTACTCGTATCAATACCTTGACTGTAGGAGCACATTTAATCAGTGTGTCAATAGAGTTGATAATCTTTTTGAATGTGGAGCCACCATTTTTGAGAAATCGACGTCTGTTGTGAGAATCTTCCGGACCATCAAGAGTTATCTGAACACGGCTTATTTTAAGTCGGTCAAGATTACACGCAATTTCCTTGGTCATCAGATAACCATTTGTTATAATCCCGGCTGTATAGTTCAGGTCAAGAGCCAACAGTTTACTGGTAAGACTCTCAATTCTATTGAACGCTAATAATGGTTCCCCACCGAACCATGTGACATTAAGTTCTTTTACTCCCGATTGACTCTTGATAAAATCAATAATTTTATTCTCTACCTCATCTGTCATGGTTTTGCCATGATGCGAGTATTCAAAGCAGTAGGGACACGCAAAGTTACAGGATGTCGTAGGATTTAAAGTAAGAATGAGTCGGTCAGTATTATATCTGTTTTTTAAGGAAATGTATCTTATTTTGTCAATTTCATGGGAATCATCGGTTACAATGCCTTTAATCCGCTTCAATATTTCATAAAGTGAATCAGGAAGTGAATCAGCTATGTCGCCTGGACGTAATTTACGAATCAAGTCGTAAGATTCTTTGTCCAATTCTACGAAAGAATTGGACAAAGAGTTGTAAATCAAATATATCCCTTCTCGTTCAAATATTAGGTTGAAGCGAGAGAATATTTCGGATGCTCCCATCCCTTTAATTATCATAATTAGCGCAGTTCAATTTCCCGCATACCGGACCAAATTCATTGCATAACATACCGTCACCGCATCCTGTAGGATTACCTCCACAGGGAATATTTGGATTATAGGTATTTCCACCGGGACCTATTTCACAATTACCGTTTTTGCCATCCAAGCAAATTTCATATTTAATTGAACATATTACGCCACCTAAAATTTTGGCACTTCCGTCTACAGAAAGTTCTATTTCTGGGCTGGGTAGTTCAATGAATTTAAATTTTTTGTCCATAATTTTGTAATTTGTGGTTAATAATGTTTTCGGCGATTAGCCAATCAGTAGGGGTATCTATGTCAATACACTTTGAATCAGATGTTTCAATAATAGCGATATTTCCTGAGAGCAGTTTCTCTGTCCGTAAGATTTGTCCAACGGTGGAAGCATAGAATGCGCCGGATTCTATGAGCACACCGGAATAGTCCTGACGTAAAGGTTTTGAATCAATGGAGTATGACAGGGGGTAGCCATCTTCATGCCACACGAATTTTTTGATACGCCTACATGACACGTATGAGTCACTGCCGCCGAGTGCCATTTGGTCACATAGTTGCCGGAAATCCTCCGGGTCGGTAAACGGAGATGTAGCCTGGGCAAGTATGAACTTAGCCGAAGCGTCCGGTTTCGTTTCTTCTAAAAATTCCATGACCACTTCTATTACTTTTGCAGTGTCGGTAGCTGATGATTCACTCCTATTATATATACGCACCAGCGGATAGGCTGATGTGATATACCAGGCGGCTCTTTCATCGTCAGTCGCAACCCATATTTCATCTGCGGTGCCGGAGGCTATTATGGCATCGAGAACCCATGCAACGAGAGGCTTTCCGCCAAGAATTTTCATATTCTTGCCGGGAATACCTTTACTACCTTTACGAATAGGTATGAAAAACAGAGTGTTCATGTGCGGCATCTCTATTGCTTTTTTTGCAAAGATATGCTGCAATAATCTGACTGGTTTAATTTTATGACTTTAAAATATTCCTTAATGCGATGCGTAAGTGGCTGATAATGAGTATGAGGACAAAATAAAAAATCCTCATGCTGAATATCAATTACTTAGCTGCATCTTTGAGGAGAACTCTTCGCAATCAGGAGCGTTTGATTCAAGAATCCTGTCTCTTAGCCGTGTGCGCCTGTTATAGAAGTTCTTGATTTTGCTGTCAGTGAACAGACAGATAGCCTTAGGTGAGAATCCGGCATAAAGATAAGTTATGAAAGCAATATCCTTATTGCTAAGCTTTGGTATCTGCGTTCTGATTCTGGTGATAATATTATCGTCGTAAGTGTTTACAAGTTGTTCAAGTTCGGCGAGTGATTTAGCACTACGAAAATCATTAATCTGCCGTTCAAGTTCTTTATGAACAGAAAGCCTCACTTTATCAGTTTCCGCATCCTTTATATTAAAGTATTCATCGCAAAGACGGTTGAATACCTCCCATCTGCCGGAATAGAGTTCTTTTATTTTCTTGTCAAGTTCTGTATTATTAGTGTTGCTGTATTCATGATGCTGCCCAAGATGTATCAAATCTTTAGTCTTTTTTCTTTGAAACTTATTGTAATAGAGTAGCAGGCTAAATAATAAACAAGTCAGAATGATGGCCGAGATAATATATAGTTGTTTGTGCGAGTTATCCACGGGTCTCACATAATCGACATTAAGTGTATCAAAATAAGATGAACCGGAGAAGAGTCCGACTGATGTGTCAACAATCCATCTGTCACTCTTGTAGAATACAGCTCGGTAGGGGAACGCCACAGCACATTCCCAAATAATGAGGCTGTCCGAATTCTGCGCTATATTATGCGTCAGAGTGAATGGTTCCAGCGGGTTAACAATTGAATCACTTATAACTTCTTTTGCTGAATATATTTTAAATGCTTTATTTTTGGTTTTTATTTGAAAATATATTTGAGTAGATATTTTAGAGCCGTTACTTAATGCAATATATTTAACATAGAAAGTATCCGGCATCTCCGGAGCGTATTCGGCAGTACGCTTAATAATGTTTTGGGCTGATGCGCAGTTGCAGCAGCTTATAACAATAACATATAATATGATTCTGAAAAATTTCATACAGAGTAATCACTTTTTTAAGCAGGCATAGGAGATGCCGCTGTTATTCGGATGCAAAATTACAAAGAAATTTTGTTACCGAAGAACCATTTCACATTAAAATAGTCCTCATTTTGATGGTTAACCGGTTAATATAAAGGCTATTGGTGAATAGGAAAGTCCTCATGTTCCAATCAGTGAAAATTCTTTTGTAATCGGTAAACTATTGCTATTTTCGCGTAAAATAAGAAGCGGATGAATCGGATTGAGCGTGAAAAGAGAATAGTGAAGCAGATGATAGTGCATTACTGCCGGAAGCATCATGGTGCAGATGGTCTGTGTGTCCAATGCCGTGAACTGTCGGACTACGCTATGCGCCGGTTGGATTTATGCCCGAAAGGAATCAGTAAAAGCAGCTGCCGCAAGTGTGAGATACATTGCTATTCACCCCGGTTCAGAGAAGGTATAAGAACGGTTATGAGATATATGGGCCCGCGGATGCTTTTAATCTCTCCGATTGCTGCAATTCTTCATCTGCTGGATGAGATGAAATAAAAACGCTTCCTGAGTTACCGCGTTACCGCAGTTTGTCAGGAAGCCGGAATTACTTTATCTGAATGTTTTTATAGCTCGTCGGCAAACATAGGATCCCAGGCGGGGAGCAAGGTGGGCTTCTGTTTTAGCACTTCGGCTGCTTTTCCCGTAAGATATTTCTTGTCAACAACGAGGCGGAACATATATTCGTCAAACCATTTGTCGCTCATAATCAGGTGTCCGCCGTTGGCGCCGGGTCCCCAGCTGTTTTCAACCATCCATTTCTTAGGGGTGCCGTTTTCGTCAATGTCAACGGCAACGAGAGTCATAGCGTGGCTTGAACCGCTTGAATGTGTGAGGATTCGCTGCTTCTTGTTCATGCCAAAAGTGGTGCCGAAAAGTGAGCCGAAGTCAAGATAATCTACATCGAGCACTCCGCGCTCGCGGTCAAAGAATTTACCCACGTCGCAAGAAAAGTACATGGCGGTGCTGTCCTTGATAGATGCAATAGCCATCTCCTTGATGTCTTCCACCGGAAGATTGATGTATGTCCAGTTCTTGCCATCGTAAGCGTGACGGTCATATTCTATTTCATATAATTTATAGTATTCTCGGCTGGGGTCGTTCATCAGCATTACATAGTTGTTGGTGAGGTCGTTGCCGAGATATTCATCGTAGAAAGACTTTGGGGTGTATGTCTTGGTGTTCACCACATTGCCTTTTGAGTCACGGCGGGTCCAGGTGAATTCGGTCGGTGGCTCTCCGAGGTTTAGGGCGAGCATTCGGTAAACCTCGCCGAGCATTTCTGTTTTGCGTTTCTGAATATCTGCGGGCTTGGCTTTAGCTGCTGCGAGATCACGGAGTTCAAGACCATACTCTTTGAGCTTGAGACCGATAAGATTGCTCATGCGTGAGGTTGAATTAGAACTGTTAGTTTCCACCATCACCTCTGCCGGAACTACTCCGTACTTGGAAATAATGTCCGATATGCCGGTGAACTGACCGCCATCGCTGAGTGGGTTTCTGAAGAGCCAGTCAACAGTCTTGTCCTCCATGGGTTTATCTGAAGTGTCGATAATGCCCTGCAGAAATAGGTTCGCTTTTTCGAGCTGGTCCCAAAAGAAGTTGTAATTCTGCGAGAATTGCAGTTCGGGGAGGTTATGCTTAGCCATAGCCTGAGCTCTGAGAACATTCAGCCCGGTAAACAGCCAGCACCTGCCGCTGCTCTTCTGGTTGGTGATTCCTTTGCTTGGCACACGGTGTGAGAAATGGTTGTCAAAGTTGTTTTTTGACGCAGTGTTTACCGCCAGCTTGTTGATATCGTTGTTTGAAATAGCGTTGAAAATAGCCTTGTCAGCAGGGGTATTCTTGTACGCGCTCTTGATAGTGGTCATCATCTGTGGTGTGATGCCGCCTTTTGTGTTTCGGGTCTGCGCTGTGGCTGTAAGAGCTAAAGCAGCCATGGCGAGGCACAGTGTTTTTTTCATTTTAAGGATTTATTGAGAATTTTAGTTTCTACAAAAATAGCGAATAAGCTCAAACGGTGCAAATTTGCGGTATCTCGCTTTATTCTGATAGCATCGGCGCAGATTGCCTATTCTGACAAACCGGAGGCGGCTGTATCGTTTTATTTTCGATACAGCCGCCTCGGTATTGGTGCTCGAAGCGGGACTCGAACCCGCACAGCCGCAATGGCCAAGGGATTTTAAGTCCCTCGTGTCTACCATTCCACCATTCGAGCATCCGGTAGATTTACCTTGCAAAGGTAATAATAATTTGAATGTAGCCGCGACTTTTTGCTGCTAAAAATCAATTGACAAAATAAAAGCCACTCCTAAAGGCGTGGCAAATAAATCAATTGACGGGTGGGCGCTGAGGGATTCGAACCCCCGACCCTCTGCTTGTAAGGCAGATGCTCTGAACCAGCTGAGCTAAGCGCCCGATTGCTGCGAAAGCGATGCAAAGGTACTACTTTTTTTTCTCCCTCCAAATTTTTCAATAAAAAATATTTGAATTATTTTGCAAGTGGTTGATATACAGCAGCCATGAAGCTGGTACAAAAACATCCGCCGTGTATTTCCTCGCGGAAGCACACGGCGTTTAACAATCCAACTATGTGGTTTTATTTTTTATTCGTATAATTATCCGATACAAAATTATACAGTTGTTCAGCGGCAGGCAATACCTAAAAATAGGGTAATTTTTATGCTTGTCATGTGAAAATCAGTGTTTAATCACATTTTGATACCCTTGAAATGAGTATATTATACCGGGTAATTGAGATTTTCTGCCGTGGGGGCAGTCAGAACCTCATCTAAGAAGGGTGCGGCGGCAGCCTTGGCTCCATCTAGGTTCATGTAGGAGAAGTTTCCACAGTCTTTAGGGGTGGCACCGGGAATATCGCCTGTGAAATCGCGGATGAAGGAAAAGGTTTCACGCATCAGCGGCAATATGTCTTCTGAAGTGAGGTCTCCCTGCACAAGCAGGTAGTTTCCTGTCAGGCATCCCATAGGTCCCCAATACACAATCCTGTCGCTCCACAGCGGATGGTTTCTCAGGTATGTAGCCGCGAGATGTTCCATAGCATGAAGGGTGTCTCCGCTCAGTGGCTGCTGTCGGTTTGGTTCGGTTAGTCTTATGTCAAAAGTCGTTATGCAGTCGCCTGAGGGTGTAGTGTCTTTTCTTGACACAAATATTCCGCGACTCAGACGGTTGTGGTCGATGGTGAAACTTGCAATTTTCTTCATAACTTTTCAGGAATATTGGCGAGAAGAGTGGAGAGTGCATTGAAAGTGCCTTTGGGCGCGTCTTCCCAGAAATTTTCATATTGTGAAATATTATCCTCCTCACCGGGAGTGTCGCTGATAACGCGGATGCAGAGGAACGGAGTGCAGGTTAGGGCACACACATGGGCAATTGCCGCACTTTCCATGTCAACAGCCATAGCATCAGGATAAATAGACTTGATTCGCTCAACTTCCTCTGCCTTGGAGATAAAGCGGTCGCCGGAGCATATCAAACCGGTTTTCACGTTGTTGCCACACAGCTTGGTCAGTGCTGCGTGAGGAGTGAAAAAGGCAGGACAATCGGCGGCCTGCCCTTCAATAGTACCTGGGCCACACCACACGTCATGGTAAGCTATTCTGTCTGCCACAACAACATCCAGAACAGTTGCACCGCCACCGGCGCCCCCGGCAACTCCGGTGTTGATTATCAGATCCGGGTTGAATCTGTTTATCATGGCGAGTGTTCCGATAGCGGCATTCACTTTGCCGATACCACATTTTGTTACGCATACTCTGCGCCCTTCGATAGTGCCGGTATAATATGTATGACCGTCTGCGGTGTCCGTGTTGATTCCGGAAATTGACGGCAGGAGCAGCTGCAGCTCCTTGTCCATAGCAACAATAATTCCAATAGTCATATTATAATGATTTATTTTTTTGCAAAAGTACACAAATCATAATTTGTTTTTTTAATTTTGTGCGATAACATGATTAATAATTTATTTATTTCAAATATGAAACGTTTGAATTTTATCATAGCCGCAGCGGTGATAGCAATTGCAGCTTTTGCCGGCTCTCGCAGTGCATCGGCTGCCGATGTCTCTCAGTCAGATACAATTACCGTGTCAGGAAAGTATCTTGATGTGCCAATGAAGGTTACAGTTGTAGTGCCGGAAAGCTATCTCGCACAAGGTGATACAGTAAATTATCCTGTGTTATATCTTCTGAACGGCTACGGTGGCAACTATAAGAATTGGGGAACAATAGCTCCTCTCGCCCGGTATGCCAATGATTACGGATGTATAATTGTGTGCCCTTCAGGAATGAACAGCTGGTACTGGGATTCTCCTGTAATGCCTGGTATGCAGATGGAGAGCTTCATTATTAAGGAGCTGATTCCTCATATAGATTCAAATTACCGCACACGCACCGACAGACTCGGCAGGGCGGTGACCGGTTTCAGCATGGGCGGTCACGGCGGTTTGTGGCTTGGAATCCGCCACAGCGATGTGTTCGGCAGTGCGGGGGCAACCAGCGGTGGCGTGAATATTATTCCCTTCCCGAAAAACTGGGAGATGAAGAAATGGCTTGGCGAATATGACAAGAATCCCGGAAGGTGGGAGGCTCACACTGTTAAGAATCTGATAGATTCCCTTAAACCTGACCAACTGAATATAATTTTTGACTGCGGAACCGAGGATTTCTTCTATAAAGTAAACTGCGATTTGGACAGCGCTCTTAATGCACGCAAGATACCGCATACTTATATCACTTCTCCCGGAGCTCACAATGGGCAGTACTGGAGCAAAAGTATAGTACCCCAGTTGCAGTACTTCAAGCGAATCTGGGATTCAAAGAAATAAAAAAAAACGGCTAAGAGCCGGTTTTTTTTATCAGTTGTTGATTTTAAGACTCATGCCATTGAGTTTCCTGTAAAGGTCAAGGGCATAAACATCGGTCATTCCGCTGACATGATCCACCACAGCCTGAATCTTGGTGTAGAGGTCGGTTGAATTGACATCATACTGACGGGGCACTTTGCTTAGCAGCAAACGCGAATAGTTAAGGTCCGGATTCCTTACGGCGTTAATGAGTTTGTCCATCAGGAAGGTAATGATGCTTGTGCCGGCAAGTTCGATGTCAACCACATCCGGTGCACGGTATATTTTGTCCCATGAAACAGCCTCACAACGTTTGTAGCCGGTGCGTTCCGGCTCTCCGATATGGTCAATAAGCGAGCCGGTAAATTCTCCGGCAAGTATTGTCTGCTCATTGTTCACAAAAGCTTTTGCGCAAGCAATTACCAGCGCTCCGATAACGCACGATCTCAGATAGGCAATCTTTTCGTTAGGGTCATCAAGATGAGCCATAGTGCGTTTCATCTGCTCTATCCTATCTTCATGAAAGAATCCAAGAAACAGGTCTATTACAGTTGAGCTGTCAATGATGCCGAGCTTATGCGCATCCTCAAGGTCCATGACTTCGTAACAAATGTCGTCCGCTGCCTCCACAAGATATACCAGCGGGTGCCGTGCATACTTTATCTTGTCGTCACTGAGCTTTTTTATGCCGAGCTCGGTAGCAACTCTAATATAGCTCTCTTTCTCGCTGGTAAAGAAGCCGAATTTATTCTTCTCGCCCGCCAGAGTGCTCTCGTAGGGATACTTTACAATAGATGCGAGGGTGGAGTAAGTCATAGCGAATCCTCCTTTCCTGCGTCCGTTAAACTGATGTGTGAGTAAGCGGAAGGCATTTGCATTTCCGTCAAATTTAGTGAGATCACACCACTGCTCGGCTGAGAGTTCATCCTGCAGCTCGCGGCCGGCACCTTCGCTGAAAAAGGTGGATATCGCTTTCTCGCCGGAGTGCCCGAAGGGGGGATTGCCGAGGTCGTGAGCCAGACATCCGGCGGCAACTATTTCCCCCATGGCATCAAGCTTGTTTACCCACGGTTCTGAGGAATATTTATCCTTAAGCAGTATTGACACCTCATTTGCAAGTGAGCGTCCAACACAAGCCACTTCAATACTATGGGTCAGTCGGTTGTGAACAAAGATGCTTCCCGGTAGAGGGAAAACCTGAGTTTTGTTCTGCAATCGCCTGAATGGAGATGAAAAAACGAGTCTGTCATAATCTCTTGTAAAATCGGAGCGCAGACCTTTCCGGCTGTCATGGTAGTCTTCAAGCCCGAATCTTTTGTCGTATATAAGTTTGTCCCAGTGCATCATGCCGCAAAGTTACAAAAAAAGAGTGTATCAAACTGTAGCGTCTGATACACTCTTCTAAAATATAAACAGTTAAACTGCTGTCGGATTATTCGGGCAGTTTGCCTACTTCGGGGTCAACTCCCCACTGCTGCTGAGCAAGGCGGCGGTAGTTGTTGTAGCGCCACTGAGCGTTAGCTTTAGCTGCTGCAAACAGTTCGGCTGCTTCAGCCGGATACTGTTTGAGAAGCGAAGCGTAACGAACCTCGCCTTTGAGGAAGTCTTCAAACTTGTCCCAATCGGGAGCTTTGCTGTCGAGGGTGAAGGGATTCTTGCCTTCGAGCTCTGCATCGGGATTGTAGCGCCAGAGTGACCAGTAACCGCAAGCAACTGCGTTAGCCTCTTCCTGCTGTGAGCGACCCATACCGGCTTTGATACCGTGGTTGATACAGGGAGCGTATGCAATGATGAGAGACGGTCCGTCGTATGCTTCTGCCTCACGGATAGCCTTGAGGGTCTGAGCCTGATCGGCACCCATTGCAATCTGTGCTACATATACATAACCGTATGTAGAAGCGATGAGTCCGAGGTCTTTCTTGCGGATACGTTTACCGCTTGCAGCGAATTTGGCGATAGCACCGAGCGGTGTAGCTTTAGAAGCCTGACCGCCGGTATTTGAATACACCTCGGTGTCAACAACGAGAACGTTGATGTTTTTGCCGCATGCGAGCACGTGGTCAAGTCCGCCGAAGCCTATGTCATAGCTTGCACCGTCACCGGCGATAATCCAGTGCGAACGCTTAACGAGGTAGTGCTTGAGGTCAAGGATGGTCTTGCACTTGTCGCAATTGCATTTCTCAGCAAGAGGAAGGAGTTTGTCTGTGATTTCGCGTGTCTTGACGGGATCGTTGGCATTGTCAAGCCATTCCTGAGCAAGAGCTTTGATTTCAGCAGAGCAGTCGGTGCATTCAGCAACTCCTTTGAGTGTTTCGGTGAGGCGGTTGCGGAGCTGTTCGTTAGCGATGAACATACCGAGACCGAATTCAGCGAAGTCCTCGAATAGTGAGTTACCCCATGCGGGACCATGACCCTTGTCGTTAACGGTGTAAGGGGTTGAGGGTACTGAACCGGAGTAGATAGAAGAACAACCGGTTGCATTAGCCACCATTTCGTGGTCACCGAAGAGCTGAGAGATGAGTTTTACGTAAGGTGTTTCACCGCAGCCTGAGCAAGCGCCTGAGAACTCAAACAGAGGAGTTGCAAACTGGCTGTTCTTAACATTAGCCTTGGTATCAACGAGATCCTGTTTGCTCTTAACAGAGTCAACGCAGTATTCCCAATCTTTCTGAACGTCAAGCTGAGTTTCGAGAGGTTTCATAACGAGAGCCTTCTCGCCTTTCTTTCCAGGGCAAACATCGGCACAGTTGCCGCAGCCGAGACAGTCAAGAACATCAACAGCCTGAATAAAGCGCATATCGGTGAATGTTTTGCCGATAGCGGGAATTGTACCGTTTTCTCCGAAGGGTGAAGCTGCAACCTCAGCCTTGTCAAGAACGAAGGGGCGTATGGCTGCGTGAGGACAAACGTATGCACACTTGTTACACTGGATACAGTTGTCTGAAACCCATTCAGGAACGAATGTTGCAACACCGCGTTTTTCAGAGCGGGCAGTGCTCTGCTGCCATGTGCCGTCTGCGATATCCTTGAAGTCAGATACTTTAAGGAGGTCACCGTCCTGAGCGTTGATAGGACGAACGAGTTTGCTGATGAAGGGATTTTCGTTCTTGTTAACCTCTTTCTCTTCAACAGTGAGGTTGCTCCAAGCGGGATCAATTTCCAGTTTGGAATACTCGTTACCGCGGTCAACAGCTGCATAGTTCTTGTCAACCACATCCTGACCTTTCTTGCCATAGCTCTTCACGATGAATTTCTTCATCTGCTCAACAGCGAGGTCAACAGGGATAACTTCGGTGATACGGAAGAATGCACTCTGAAGAATAGTGTTGGTGCGGTTGCCGAGACCTATTTCCTGAGCAATCTTGGTAGCGTCTATATAATATACGGTGATATTATGGTCTGCGAAGTATTTCTTGACTTTATTGGGGAGGTTCTTAGCGAGTTCTTCACCTTTCCAGATAGTGTTGAGAAGGAATGTGCCACCGTCACGGAGACCGCGGGTAACATCATAGAGGTGAAGGTATGCCTGAACGTGACAAGCAACAAAGTTGGGGGTTGTTACGAGATAAGTAGAACGGATAGGCTCATCACCGAAACGGAGGTGAGAGCAGGTGAAACCACCGCTCTTCTTAGAGTCGTAAGCGAAATATGCCTGACAGTATTTATTGGTGTTGTCACCGATAATTTTGACAGAGTTTTTGTTTGCACCTACAGTACCGTCAGCACCGAGACCATAGAATTTTGCTTCGAAAGTTTTATCGTTGAGCACAATCGGAGCAACTGGTGGCAGAGATGTGAAAGTAACATCATCAACAATGCCGAGGGTGAAATGATCTTTTGGCTCGGGAAGTGCGAGGTTTTCGAAAACAGAGATGATTTCTGCAGGAGTAGTGTCCTTTGATGCAAGACCGAAACGGCCGGCAACAATAGCGGGAGCGTTTTCTACGCCCTTATATGCCTCGCAAACATCGAGGTAAAGGGGTTCGCCGGGAGCACCGGGCTCCTTGGTGCGGTCAAGAACAGCGATACGCTTTGTAGTGGCGGGAATAGCTGCCAGAAGGTGTTTTGCAGAGAAGGGACGATAGAGGTGAACTGCAACAAGACCTACTTTTTCGCCTTTGGCGCGGAGGTAGTCAACAGCTTCCTGAGCAGCCATGCAGCCTGAACCCATTGCAATGATTACGCGCTCTGCCTGAGGATCTCCGTAGTAATCGAAGAGATGGTACTCTCTGCCGGTGATTTCGGAGATTTTGCCCATGTAGTATTCTACAATTTCGGGAACTGCGCTGTAGTAATTGTTGCAAGCTTCGCGGTGCTGGAAGAATACGTCGCTGTTTTCAGCCATACCGCGTGCAACTGGTGCATCGGGGTTGAGTGCTCTTTCGCGGAATTCAGCAACAGCCTCACGGTCGAGGAGGGGAGCGAGGTCTTCCTGCTCAAGCATCTCGATTTTCTGAATTTCGTGTGATGTGCGGAATCCGTCAAAGAAGTTAACGAAAGGAACACGGCTCTTGATTGTTGCAAGGTGTGCAACAGCAGCAAGATCCATAACTTCCTGAACACTGCCTTCGGCAAGCATGGCGCAACCGGTTTGGCGTGTAGCCATAACGTCCTGATGGTCACCGAAAATGCTCAGCGCATGTGATGCGATTGTACGGGCACTCACATGGAATACGCAGGGAAGAAGCTCACCGGCAATCTTATACATATTTGGAATCATCAGGAGAAGACCCTGTGATGCTGTATAAGTTGTAGTGAGAGCACCCGCCTGAAGTGAACCGTGAACTGCACCTGCAGCACCGCCTTCACTTTGCATTTCCTGAACGAGCACTGTCTCGCCAAAGATGTTTTTACGTCCTGCTGCAGCCCATTCGTCCACATATTCAGCCATTGTGGAAGAAGGGGTGATAGGATAGATTGCGGCAACCTCTGTGAACATATATGAAATATGTGCAGCAGCCTGATTACCGTCACAAGTTAAGAATTTTTTTTCCTTACTCATAAAAATGTAATCTAATTAGATTGGTATAGAATTTTTGCGAAGTTACGAATTTATCTGAATAGAAATATTAATAAGGAGGGATATTTTTTTAGAGTGGAACCTAAATATGTTGTAAAGCATGATTTGTGTGAAGTTGAGTGTTTGTCACAGACTATCATGAGAGCGGGTAAAAGCCTCTTGAGTTATGGGTGGAAAACGAAAATCGCGCTCACGAATGTTAAATTATACTAAAATAAAGTCTGAAGTGTTTGCGCTTTTCCAAAATCTTTCTACTTTTGTGTGTGTGTTTTTCATAGTATTAGATTAAGATAAAGGTTTAAGGAAAAGAGGTGTCGTGAGATAGCTCTTTTTTTTTATTCTATTTTTGCATAATTTTGTGGGTAGCTGATATAAAAATCAGTGATTGAGAATATGAAAATTCTAAAGATATACCCCACCAGCATAAATGAGCAGCATATAGGTGAGGCAGTGGAGGCACTGCGTGACGGACACCTTATAATATATCCTACCGACACTCTATATGCTATAGCTTGTTCAGCACTGAATCAGGCTGCCATTGAGCGGTTGTGCAATCTGAAAGGAATCAACCCCCAGAAGGAATTTCTGTCTATTGTGTGTGCCGACATTTCACAAGCGAGTGAATATGCGAGGATAGACAACAAGGCGTTTCGTATGCTGAAAGATAACCTTCCCGGTGAATTTACATTTATCTTACCGGCATCAACTGCGCTCCCAAAAGTATTCAAGGGTAGGAAAACGGTGGGAGTGAGAGTGCCGGATAATCCTATAGCCACTTCGCTTGCACGGGAGTTAGGAAATCCGTTGCTCACAACCTCGGTTAAACCTGATGACGACGGAACAGCCGAGTCGGTGAGTAACCCCGATTGTGTGGCTCTGAATTATACCGGTAAGGTTGACCTTATGATTGACGGAGGAGATGTATCCGGTGTGCCGTCAACAATAGTAGATATCACTGACAGCTCTAATCCTGAAATAATCAGAGAGGGTGCGGGTGAATTGAAAAACTGATAAAAAGTAGAAAGATGGCTATAATACTCCCCCCGAAAAAAGATGGTACACGCAGCACGATTGAAGCTGATAGCGGTCGTATTATAATAATAGGTGCAAACGGTGCCGGGAAGAGCCGCTTCACGTCCGCTTTGCAGGACGAAATGGGAGACAGGGCATTCAAGTTGTCAGCTCTGAAGGGATTGTATGGTGCAGATGAGGATACTACCCTAAAGCAACTTTTTGAAAAGACTTTCGGCAAATCGGCATTCAAGCCACAGTCGGCAAGCGGAGTGGACGCACTGCTCGCTCTGCTTATGCATGATGAGATGCTCAATCTGATTAACTACAAAACGGAACTGTCAACCAATCCTCATGCGAAACTTCACAAAACCAAGCTGGATATTATTGCGCGTGAGTGGAAGGAACTCTTTCCGGGCAATAATATTTTGGTGGAAAGTGGTAAATTTCTGTTCAGCAGGGGGGAGGATCCCAGAAGCTATTCAGCGCTTAAGTTGAGTGACGGAGAGCGTGCCGCAATCTACTATCTTGCTGCAGTGATGTATGCTCCTGACCACGGGGCTATCTTTATTGACAGCCCTGAAATGTTCATGCACCCGTCCATCATGCAGAATCTGTGGAACAGAATTGAAGGCTTAAGGCCGGATTGTCTTTTTGTATTTACCACTCACGACCTTGAATTTGCATCTCAAAGTCAGGACTCTACTGTTATTTGGGTCAGGGATTATGATGCTGCAAGTGTTACCTGGGATTACGATATACTCCCTCGCCAGGATGGAATGAGCGATGAGGTTTATCTGGCAATAATTGGCGCCCGTAAGCCGGTGCTGTTTATTGAAGGAGATGGAATCCATTCGATAGATGCCAAGTTATACCCGCTTGTGTTTTCGGAATATACCGTAAAGTCGCTTGGCAGTTGTAATAAAGTTATAGAGGCTACACGAACATTCAATGATCTCAATGCTTTCCACCACCTCGATTCTTTTGGAATAGTTGACAGGGACAGGCGGGATGCACACGAAGTAGAGTATCTGCGGGGTAAAAAGGTAATGGTTCCGGAGGTAGCTGAAATTGAAAACATCATGATGCTTGAAGAGGTGGTGCGTGCTGTGGCATCTGCCCGTGGAAAGGATGAAGATAGGGTTTTTGAAAAGGTTAAACGTTCGGTTATCGCACAGTTTCGTCATGATTTGCGCCAGCAGGCGCTGATGCATACCCGCCATAGGGTAAAGCGCACGGTAGAATACCGCATAGATGGAAGGTTCAATAATATAAATCTGTTTGAAGAGCATATAGCATCATTGGTAAATGAGCTGAATCCAAGGGGATTATATGAGAGCTTCTGCCGGGAGTTCCGCAGATATGTGGAAACGGATAATTACGCCGGAGTGCTCAGGGTGTATAATCAGAAATCAATGATATCCGGAAGTAACGTAGCTGCCTTGTGCGGACTAAAGAACAAGGATGAATATATCAAATATGTGATAAATCTTCTTCGTGGCGATTCTCAGCAGGGCGAAAGAATCCGTGAGGCTATAAAAAATTGCTTTAACAAACCGGAAAGAAAAAAGAAGATACAATCAGAAAATGAAAACGATTAAATTCTGGATTGAGGCTATGCGGCTTCGCACTCTTCCGGTGTCTCTTGCCGGAGTTGTACTTGGCACCGGCTATGCGCTTACTACGGGAACTGTCAGGTGGGCAGCCGTTGTTTTGTGCTTTGCGGTTGCTCTGCTTGCCCAGATAGCTTCGAACTTTGCTAATGAGTACTATGACTATGTGAATGGTCTTGACAGAATTGGCAGGGAGGGACCGCGACGGGGTGTTACTGAAGGGGATATTTCTCCCCGTGCCATGAAGGTGGCAACATTTGTTACTCTTGCACTTGCGTGCTGTGCCGGACTCGCATTGATTCCCTTCGGCAGCTGGTGGCTCATAGGTGTTGGTATAGCTGTTGCCCTTGGGGTGCTGGCATATAGCACAGGTCCTTATCCTCTTTCTCATCATGGCTTGGGAGAAGTGGCAGTAGTAATTTTTTTTGGACTTGTACCGGTGAATTTTACCTGCTGGCTTGCTTGCGGTGAATGGAGCATTTACTGCCTGATGGGTTCTGTGAGCATTGGTCTGCTTGGGGCTAATGTGTTGATAGTTAATAATTACAGAGACGCAGATGACGACCGGCAGGTAGGCAAAAATACTCTTGCGGTTATATTGGGTAAGAAAGTCATGCCATGTGTTTACGCCCTGAACGCCCTATGGGCTATGGGGCTGATGATTACCGCATGGAGCGCCAAGGGATTGCTTTTTGTCCCGATAGTGTTTGCCGCCATTTTTATGATTCCGGCGCTGATGATGCCTAAACTTACAGGATGCAGGCTCACGCCTTTGTTAGGTATCACGTCTGTGCTGATGTTTGTCTATGCTTTAATATTCGCCTTTTTGTAAAAGCTAAACAATCAGCCTGCAGAAGCGTTGTAATAGTACCTAACTAAATAAACGTTTCTACTATGGACTGGATTGTTGAAACTTTCCGAAATAACCCCTCGATTCCTATATTTCTTACTATAGGTCTCGGTTTTTTAATCGGACAGCTTAAATTTAAGGGATTTTCCCTTGGTACTGTAACATCAGTACTACTTGTAGGTGTGCTTGTAGGACAACTCGATATCGATATTCCCGGGCCACTGAAAACCGTGTTTTTCCTACTCTTCCTGTTTGCGATTGGTTATAGTGTCGGCCCGCAGTTTTTCAGAGCTTTGCGGGGAGATGGCATCAAGCAGGTTATCTTCGCGGCAATCGTGTGTGTGCTCTGCTTGCTTTGCACATGGGTAGCCTGCAAGCTAATGGGATATGACGCCGGTGAAACACTGGGTGTGTATGCCGGAGCGCAGACCATGAGTGCCGCAATCGGTGCCGGTATTGACACCATAAATTCTCTCGGTGCTTCAGCTGCGGACAAAAAGAACTGGATAGATATCGTTCCGGTAACTTATGCGGTTTGTTATATATTCGGCACTATCGGATCTGCATGGATAGTGAGCTGGCTCGGTCCGAAAATGCTCGGTGGCCTTGCTAAAGTTAAGGAAGACACCAAGGCTCTTGAGAAGGAATTGAATGCCAGCAGCGTTACTTCAGACCCTGCATTTATCGTCGCAAATCGTCCTGTCGCTTTCCGCGCTTACAAGATTGATAATGATTTTTTTACAACTCCGCGCTCAATAGATGAGATTGAAAGTCACCTTTTGGAACAGGGCAGAAGACTGTTCGTTGAAAGGGTGCGTAAAAATGGCGAGATTGTTGAAGTTTCATCTGATTTGAGAATCGCTAATGGTGATGAAATAGTTCTTTCCGGTAGAAGAGAGGCTATTATAGGTGATGAAAAATGGATTGGTGAGGAGGTGAATGATGCCGATTTGCTTAATTTCCCGGCAGAACAGATTGATGTTATGGTGGCGAAGAAAAAAGTCGGCGGAATGACTGTTGATGAGCTCCGCTCCAAAAAATTCATGTATGGCATTTCAATCAAGTCCATCAGCCGCGCAGGTGTAAATATTCCGGTATTTGCCAAAACAAAACTTGTTGCAGGTGACACACTCACCATTGTAGGACTTGAAAGAGAGGTTGCAGAGGCTGGTCCTCAGATCGGTTATGTGGATAAACCCACAGTTGCGAGTGACATGGTTACTGTAGGACTGGGTATTTTCCTCGGCTGTCTTGTAGGAGTTCTCACAATTCATGCCGGCAGTGTACCCATCAGTTTGTCAACCAGCGGCGGTGCGTTGATTTCCGGCCTTATTTTCGGATGGTTGCGATCTAAGCACCCCACTTTCGGCAGAATACCTAAACCGGCTGTTTGGGTGATGAATAACCTCGGACTTAATATGTTTATCGCCGTAATAGGCATAACTTCAGGACCCTCGTTTGTCAGCGGTCTTCAGCAGGTCGGATTCTCGGTATTCTTTGTAGGAATTTTTGCTACTGCTGTACCACTTATCATTGCAATGTTTCTTGGAGCAAAGGTGTTTAAGTTCCGTCCTGCGGTTAACCTCGGATGCACGGCAGGTGCACGCACAACCACTGCTACTCTCGGTGCAGTGCAGGATGCAATCGGCAGCACTGTTCCCGCGCTGGGTTATACTGTAACATACGCTATCGGCAATACACTCCTTATCCTGATGGGTGTTGCGATAGTACTGATGACTATTTGATAACTAATGTATTCTATCATAAAACACTTATATTATTATGAATCAGAAAGAAATAAATCCTGAAAGTAAGTCTTTTCAGAAAAAACTGTCGGCTATGAGTCCCTTTGAGATTAAAGGAACACTTATAGAGCTTGCAGAAAAAAGAGCGCGTCGCTCAACCGCAACCTTTTTGAATGCCGGTCGTGGTAACCCCAACTGGATTCTAAGCTATCCGCGTAAGGCATTTTTTCTCCTCGGTGACTTTGCTATGGAGGAGGTTGACAGAAATGCCTACGATGAGGCATGGGGCATAGTTGGTATGCCTGTTCAGGATGGAATTGCTTCAAGGTTTGAAGCGTTTCTTGATCGTCACAAAGACGAGACCGGCGGTAAGGTACTTCGCCACTTCTATACTCACGTGACCGGTGACCTTAAAGCTGACCCGGACGAGTTTGTATTTGAACTTGTGGATGGAATTATCGGTGACCAGTATCCCACTCCTCCGAGAATATTGAAATATACAGAGATTATTACCCGCGAATATCTTCGTTGGGCAATGGGTGGCGAAGGTGATGACACCGAGTATGATTTGTTTGCAACCGAAGGTAGCACAGCCGGCATGTGTTATATGTTTGACTCGCTGAAAGCAAACAAGCTGCTGAAGAAAGGTGATAAGATTGCACTTCTGACACCATGTTTTACTCCCTATCTTGAAATTCCGGAACTCGAGGAATTTGGCTACGAAATCGTGTATGTGAGCGCCAATAAAGTAGAGAAAGACGGTTATCATGACTGGCAGTATGACAAGGAGGAGATAGATAAGCTCCGTGATCCGTCAGTTAAGGTGGTGTGCGTTACCAATCCGTCGAATCCGCCAAGTGTTTGCATTGCTCAGGATGTTCTTGATCAGATTGTTGATGTGGTGAAGAAGGATAATCCTAATCTTATGATTATCACCGATGATGTTTATGGCACATTTATTAAGGGCTTCAAGTCGCTGATGTATGTGCTGCCTTTCAACACTATCTGTCTGTACTCATTCTCCAAGTATTTCGGTGCTACCGGCTGGAGAGTGGCGGCAATGGCGCTGAAGCCGGATAATGTGTTTGATAAACTTATTTCTGAACTTCCTGAAAATGAAAAGAAAGAGCTTGATGAAAGATACAAATCACTCACTCTTGAACCCAGAAAGCTGAAATTTATCGACCGCCTTGTTGCAGACAGCCGTCTTGTGGCTCTAAACCATACTGCCGGTTTGTCAACTCCGCAACAGATTCAGATGGCACTGTTCTCGGCTTTTGCATTCTTGCACAGGGACGACATTCAGCCTAAGCTGATCAATATGATTCATCACCGTCTCAGCAATCTGTGGAGTACCACCGGATTCACTCTTCAGCCGGATCCTAACCGTGCCGGTTATTACAGTGAAATAGACATGATGGTGTGGGCTAAGAAGTTCTATGGCGAAGATTTTGCTAAGTATCTTGAGAAGAATTACTTGCCTCTTGACTTCGTTATCCGTCTTGCTAATGAGACATCAATAGTGCTTCTCAACGGTGACGGCTTTGATGGTCCGGAATGGTCGGTAAGAGCTTCACTCGCAAATCTTGATGATGATGCATATCTTAAGATTGGTGCAGCTATCCGTAAGATTCTTGACGAATACCACGCAGCTTATCTCGAATCAAAGAAATAAGCAGTTCATATAAGTGAAAAAAATCAGCGCCCCAAACCGGAACGCTGATTTTTTTTGTAATTATTCAATGCTTATACTTGGGTTTTCAATAGTGTTTTGTTCTAAGGTGGCGTTCTTCACCCTTTGAAATTTGAAGGCAAAGCGGTTTCGGTGGAATGATGGGTAATCGCTGTTTTTTACAACAGTGTTATTGCAGAACCTGATTCCATCAACCGATTTTGCATATAAAACCGGGTTGTCGAAAGTCTCAAATCTGTTCCCTTCAATGGTTATGTTGCTGTGAAAATAGCCGTTCTGGTTGTTGAGTTCCGGAATTTCAGGATATATGGAGATGATAGCTTCCGTAAACTGAAACATACTTGTGAGTGAATTGACAAAGCGGTTGTCCTTTATCAGTACGTCGCGGCATGCTCCGGTTTCAAACCAACCGTTGCAGTCACCGCAAAGCAGTATGGCAGTGCCGCTTGTGTGGTCAAACAGGTTATTTATGGCAACCACCTTTTTGGGGGTTGAAAACAGACTGCCTCGGGCACGGTTGTTTCTTACGGTATTGTGGTTGAAAGCAACGCTTGGAGTCCATGTGAGGTTTTCCATTCCGCAGCTGTTTTCCGGAGATATTTCGCTATCCAAAGGCTCTGCGAAAGTCACTTTCATGAGTTTTGCACCAGCAGTTTCCTCTCTGTCATAAGGATATATGGAGGCAATGATATTTGGCTTGCCGGTAAGGTCCATTGTACGGCTCGCAACAAACTGTACACTGTCTCCCGGTTCACCCCATTTGAAACCATAGCTCTGACCATGCATATATTTTCCGATTACTGAATAATCGTCAATGCGTTCTATGATTTTGAGATAAGTGCCGTGAACATTTATTGCATCATCCATCATGTGTTCATATAGACCGTTGACAGAAGATATATGCCCTTTGCATCCGGAGAAATGGGTAGCATCGGCTTGAGTGGTAAAATACCTCCAGTCATTTTCCTCGCGGAGGCATACGGAAAAACCGTCAAGGCTGACACTGTCACATAACTGCGCCAGCAGCCCCATTCCCTCTGCGTAGTGAACCTTGATGTTTTTTAGACCGGTGGCTGCACTCTCGCTTAAAAATATTCCGGGATTTGGACGGGCCCATGAGCGTAATGCAAGTTTGGTTCCCGGCAGCAACTGAGCGTTTTTCCACTTAGGAGCACGATAATGTCCTGCACCTAAGGAGATAACGCTGTCTAACGGAGCCCACACATCGCTGCTTCTATACACCATCCGCCGGCTGTCAGGCTCAAAGGCTATTGCGGAGTTCGGTGCCACCTCCCAGTCGTAGCCTTTCACTATAAACCTTCCTTGCTTGCTTACATAACCTCGGCTGTTGCCGTCAATCGAAAAGGTGAGTCCCTCGGCATTATTTGTCAAAACTGTTATCTGACAGATCTGAGTGTCTTCAAAATCAATACTCATCCCTGTCAAGGAGCAATTAGAGCAGTTGACAACAGCGATTGGGAGCATTCGTCCGTGAAATATAAATTTGGCATCGTTGCCATTTATTGTCAGATTTTTCCAGCCTGAGATATCAATTCCTACTTTCTTGAAATCGCTCTGGTCATGATTGGAGATATAATAATTATGTTTTGAAGCCTTCTCAGGATAAAAATTATAAATGCCGGCTTCAAAATTCAGAATAACATCATGTTTACCTGTCTGCCTGGCAATTTTCTCAAGAGCTTTCGCCACCTTGCCCGTGCAATCAGTTTTCTTGTCAGGCTTAATTCCGAAATCACTCATGTTGAAAACGGTTTGCCCGTAGCACATACAGCCGGCAAACAATGTTAAAGCAAAAACACAAATTCTCCACATACCTATTATATTGAATTAATAATTAGCGAATTTAGTCAATTTGCCTGACAAACGCATGACTGCACACGAAAAAAATCGCCCGCGCGCTTCGGAATCATCGGAGAATTCGGAATAAATCGGATGTCATGTCCGCCTTGCATAAGCTCCGTAGGAGCGAGTCTGTGAACAACCCCAACCAAGCGTTAGCGCAGGTTGGGGCAGGAAGTCGGCCCTCTCCCTGAGCCTCGTAGAGGCGATGCCGTGCCGGGGGAATGTGCGCCAGAGCGCCATTGTCGGAAAATTCTGAGAATTCAGAAAATTCCGAGGTATCGGAGAGGGACGCGCTCTGCCGACGCGTCTGATTTTTAAGCCCGAAGGGCTTACCTATAGGGCATCGGAAGTGGCTTCGGAGAAGCCGCGGTTGTTGAAAACCCCACACGATAGCGCAACGCGCTGAGTGTGGGGTGAGTAGAGGGTATAAAAAAAAAGCTTCGGAGATGCGACCGTCATTACCCCACAGTCGTTTCTCCGAAACTCCTTTATATCAGGTGGTTCTCAGCTCCCCATACTCGACGCTATGCGTCATCGTATGGGGTTTTCAACCACGAGCACATCTCCGATGCGCATTATTTCACTCTTATCTTCACGGCTTTGCCACCGGGAATGCGGACGATGTAGATGCCGGGGCGCAGACCGCTTGCGGCTACTCTCCTGCCATTGAGGTCAAACACCTCGCTACCCTCCGGAGCGATAATATTGCCACCCTCAACTCTCACCAATCTCTCTCCTTCACTATCAACCTCATCAATGCCGGCTGATTTGGCTTTAACTGTCACAGTGCAGGAAGCGGTGAGACCATTAGCAGTGGTAGCGGTTATGGTAGCAGTGCCGGCCTTGAGAGCTGTAACCAAACCGGTTGTATCCACGCTCGCAACAGCTTCATCCGAGCTGCTCCATGTCACGCTCTTCTCTGTCACTTCATCAGGTGAAATTGTGGCAGTAAGTTGCAATGTCTGTGCCTCTACAATCTCTGAAGACTCAATATTGAGCTTCAAACCGGTTGCCTCTATCGTTTTAGCTACCACAGTCACAGTGCAGCTTGCGGTCAGACCGTTAGATGTAACAGCAACTATAACTGCATTCCCTTCCTTTATACCTAAGATTTTGCCGCTTGCATCCACAGTAGCCACTTTAGAGTCTGTGGATATCCATGCAATATCTTTGTCATTCAAGTTTTCAGGGGTAGAAAGCATTGAAAGTTGAAGTAATTCATTCTCAAGAATCTCCGCCTTATTAATATTGAGTATAAATTCAGTTGTTGTTGAATTTCCAGCTACTACAGAAATAGCACTGCTTGCTTTAACACCATTATATGTGGCTGTAATAATAGCAGCCCCCTCTTTAATAGCTGTCACCAGTCCATCGTTATTAACAATCGCCACTTCCGAATCAGAAGTGCTCCAAGTAACTGTCTCGTTAGTGGCGTTTTCGGGAGTTGTGATTAGATTGAGTTTTGCTGTAGTACCTTTGTTTAGTTCAAACTCAATTTTTGCATCAACTTCACTAATCCCTATAATTTTATTAAAACTACTCCATACAGCGGCTGTTTTGTAAGCTTTTATATTATCATCCGGAACACGTAGTATAGCGTTTTTATATACATCTCCGGGGAAATTTGGTGGACTCACTTGAGGGGGATTGTATGCAAAAACAGTAATGTCCTTAATTGATAGACAGTTTTTGAAAGCGTCGATACCTATTGTTGTTACCGAGTTGCCTATGCTGATTGAATTGAGTCTTGTGCAACCCTCATAAGCGCCTGCGGCAATGCTTAATACTGAAATCGGAATATTAATGGATGTTAGTCCTTTACAGCCGCAGAAAGCGTACTGACCGATTTCAGTGACCGAATTGGGGATAATGATGGATGTTAGTCCTTTACAGCCGCAGAAAGCGTACTGACCGATTTCAGTGACCGAATTGGGGATAATGATGGATGTCAGTCCGGAACAGCCATAGAAAGCATGATAACCGATTTCAGTGACCGAATTACCGATGGTGACTGATTTCAGAGCCGTTATATCTCTAAAAGGAGTATAGTCACTACCATTCGAAAGATTACGTCCCAAGTATAAAGTTTCAAGTGGGCAATCGGAGAACAAACCTTTTGTAACATTATTATTGCCTACCCACAGAGTTTCAGTATTATCTTCAATCGTAAGTTCTTTTATTCCAGAGCAGCCGTTGAAAGCGCCATCTCCTATTTCAGTGACGGAATTGGGTATGGTGATGGATGTCAGTCCGGAGCAGTCCCTGAAAGCTGAAATACCGATTTCAGTGACCGAATTGGGTATGGTGATGGATGTCAGAGATGAGCAGCCATAGAAAGTTGACCAACCGATTTCAGTGACAGAATTGGGGATGGTGACTGATGTCAATCCGGAGCAGCCCCAGAAAGCTGACGTACCTATTTCAGTGACAGAATTGGGTATGGTGACTGATGTCAGATCTGAGCAGCCGTAGAAAGCTAGCTCACCAATTGAGGTGACCTTGTAGCTTTTGCCTGAATCATCAACGGCGACTTCAGGAATTACCACTGCCCCGGTAATTGAAGGGTCTGCTCTAACATTACAGGTACTTCCGCTGCTATAGTAATTTAGCGTCTGCCCTTGATAGGTGTAGGTGAATGAGTCAGCTAATGCCGTGATGGGCAACATGACCGCGAGAGCAATTAGGATTAAGAGTAGCTTTTGCTTCATAGCTAATAATGTTTCCTGGTGCCGCGGTCTTCCCCTCGTTGGCGTCTATAAAAAACAAAAAGCGTAGGAATCTGTATCTGTTACCGTCCTACCACTGGAGGCTTCTCGCATTGCCCTTTAGATGTCGGACGGCAACGCAGAAGCCCACGCCTGTATATGCAATAATATGACGGACTCAAGCGGACATTGTGATACATCATGTTCCTACAGGAGTTGCCGATATTTTACATATCCACGGGCATCTACCGTTGCTCAATCCTTGACATCTAAATGAAATTTTGCGAGAATTTCCAGTAGTCAAGAATCAGCGCGGATAAACGCTTTCTATGTATGTCACATCCCGCCCTCAATCCCCGGACCGGGGCTCTGCAAGCGGTCTGCACTGCAAAAATAGTTATTTTTAGATAATCAGACAAAAATCTGCCAGAGAATGAAATACAAGTTCTACACCTCCGGGCTTACCTACGATGAATCGGAATAATCGGAGAGGAGATGTGCGCCGGAAGGCGCCATTTTCGGAAGAATCGGAGAATTCGGAAAATTTCGAGGAATCGGAGAGGGACGCCTCTCCGGTGCGCGACATTGCGCCCGGACACTTGAAATGCGAAATTTTAGTAGAGAATACGCCGGGGTTAGGAATTGAGAGTTGGTGTATTGGAATTTTTGAGTTAGCTTTGTGGTATGAAAGAAGTTGTTGTAACATTACACAATAAAGTTTTGTGATGGAAATTGATTTCATAATCACATGGGTTGATATGGATGACCCGAAATGGAGGGCAGACTTTGATAAATACTCCAATCGTCAGACAAACGAGAAAAACGGAGTGTCTGAGGCTCGTTTCCGCGATTACGGTTTCCTGAAATATTGGTTTCGCGGAGTGGAAAAATTTGCTCCCTGGGTAAGGAAAATCCATTTTGTTACAAGCGGACAGGCTCCGGAATGGCTTGATACATCAAATCCGAAGCTTAATATGGTGAGCCATAGGGACTTTATACCGGAAGAGTTTCTTCCAACCTTCAACTCGGTTGTGATAGAGCGGTATATGCACCGCATACCGGGGCTTGCCGACCGGTTTGTTTATTTCAACGATGATTTCTATATAATCAACAGCATAACACCCGAGCGTTTTTTTAAGAACGGATTGCCGCGCGACATAGCTGTGTTTCAGTACAATCCGAGCTGGTCTCAGTGGTATAAGAGGATAAAAAACAATATCCGTATAATCAACCTGCATTTTGACAAGCGTGAGGTATTTGCCAAGCATCATGACAAATGGTTTGAACCCAGTTATGGTTCAAGAGCGCGGTTGAATTATCTGTTGAAACCATACGGCAAGTTTATAACTCTGCGCACTCCGCACAACGCCCAGCCGTACTTGAAGAGCACTTTTGAGGAGGTGTGGGATGCAGCAGGTGAGGAGCTGACCGCAACTTCCGTGAACAGGTTCCGTAAGGTAACCGACTATACACCGGAGCTGTTCCGTACCTGGCAGATATGCCGGGGCAATTTTGAGCCGCTCAACACATACGCCGACACCAAGATGTTTCCCCTGCTGATAAAATCGAAGCAGGCGATAAAGGCGATTTATAATCAATCGTATAATCTGGTGTGTATCAACGACAATGTGAAGATTCCCAACTACAATGAGGTTATGGCGAGTCTTGATGCGGCGTTTAATCATATCCTTCCCGATAAGAGCAGTTTTGAGAAATGAACAAGGTTGCAGCAGAGATAATAGCGGGACTGATTCCAAATAAAATGGCGCGAAACCGATGGAGGGGAATTCTGCGCTATGGAGTTATCAATGCTTTTCGCCTTAAAAGGGAATTAAAAAAGGATAAAAGTGAGCCGGAATACTACCTTGCCGTATGCGCCATAGCCAAGAATGAGGGTCCATATTTCAAGGAGTGGATTGACTGGCATTTGCGCGTGGGTGTGGAAAAATTCTACATTTATGACAACGGCAGCGATGACAATACGGCTGAGGTTCTGAAGCCTTATATTGAGAAGGGAATTGTTGATTATGTCAGTTTTCCGGGATACAGAATGCAGCTCGCGGCTTACGATGACTGCCTCGCCAGGCACAGGTATGACGCAAGGTGGATTGCATTTATCGACCTCGATGAGTTCATAGTTCCGGTAGCCGACAGCAGTGTGCCGGAATTTCTGAAAAAACATGAGGAAGCACCGGCTGTGGAAATCAACTGGCTAATATACGGCAGCGGTGGCGCGGTTGAAAAAAGCGACCTTCCTGTGATGGAGCGTTTCAGGCACCACTCAAAAGGCGACCACAAACTTAACAGGCACGTAAAGAGTATTGTTAATCCCCGCAGGGTATATTCAATGATCGGGTGCCATGAGGTTGCGAGAATCAATGGTAAAGCTGTTGATTCTCATGGTAATAAAATCAGAAAAGGTTTTAGAAACCGTGAGCCTCAGCAGGATGTGATAAAAATTAACCACTATGCGGTGCGCTCCCGCGAGGAATTTTTGGAAAAGCAGAACCGAGGGAGGGCGAGCGGCACTCAGCGTACTGTTCCGGACGAATATTTCTACAAGTATGACCTCAATGATGAGGTTGATTGATTATTTTTCAAACTGAGACTTTTCGGGGAATCGTTCCTGAAGAAATTTTGCGGCTCTGTGCCGGTCTTCATCATGGGCATATTCCGAATCATTCATGCAGAAGAGTAGCGGATTATATGCCGCTAATTTAGGATAATGCTTCGGGTTCTGGATATGTACCCTCAGTGACTCTTTCTGAGAGACATAGCGAGGGTGACATCTGCCTTCAGCCATTGCTGTGTAGATGTATATGCTGCGCTGAATGTCTGAATCGTTGCGTTCGTGATGGCTATATGTTGCTTCTAATTCATTTTTGAAAATTTCGGCAGTTTTAAGACATTCACTTTTCAGATACGCATCAATATTGTGATGGGTTTTGGCACTGTAATATTTACCGAATCTTTTCTCAACCATCAATGCTGCGTTCTGCACTTTTTTGTTGAAGTTGCTGAGCGACTTATGAAGGATATTTGTTTTAACCCACAATTGAAGTTTACGAAGCGGGCGACGGTTTACACGGACATAGGGCAATCCATCCGGAGCAAAAAAATCATCGGGAGTTACCGGTCTGTTGAAAAACATATCATCGTTTGCATACAGAAAGTGCTCGGAAAGTCCGGGAATATGAGAAATGAAATGCTCTATTACTCCTGAATTGAAACAAGGCAACGCTTCTTCGGGCAGTATTTCAGTATGGTCAACAATTTGAATTTTCGGGTTAGTGGTGTCTAACCATCCGGGCACCTGATTATCTGTGACTATAAAAATACGGTTTATCCAAGGAGCATAAAGGTCAACAGACCTGAGGCTATATTTGAGCTCATCATTGTCGGCATACCTGCCTTCGCAGTTAACAGCATATTTTTCTTTGGTGTTTCCAATAACCCGGTTGCGTTTCTCTCGCCACACAGGATCATTGCCGTTCACCCAAAGATAAACCAAGTCAATCGGGAAAGTGCTGTTCATCATACGTTTTTACAAAGTATATAAAAATATGTGGTATAAACAGTTAATCGGTTTCTAATAAATTATTAACATCCTCTTTAAGAGCAGGTAGAGAGTTGATAACAATTCCCCAGATAATATCATGACTTAAACTGTCGTAACCGTGAATCAGGTAATTACGTGTAGAAACAATCTTTTTAGCAGAGGATATTGATATGTCTGGGTCAATTTTTAGAATCCTATTTGTAGCTTCTCCTATAATAGAAAGATTCATCTGTATAGCTCTGCGCAGGCATGTGTTTGACATATAGTAATCAAATCGACGTTGACCCGGTTGAAAGAATGAATTAATTTCATCAATCATATTGATAATATCAAGCAAATATTTTTTTAAGTTTCGCTCCATACCAATTGTTTCTTTTCATCAACCTCTTCCTTGAAATATTGGTTTGTGATAGAAGAATAAACTGTTAAATCAACCTTACGGCCAAAAAGAGCTTCGAGTTCGTCAATGAAGTCAAAGAAATTATCTGCCATTTCAAGGAGCGCTATTTTTGTTTTGTCAAACACAACCAATAGGTCCACGTCACTCCTATCATTGAATCGTGGGGTGAGTATGGATCCGAATACCCATAGTTTAGCAACCTTGTACTTTTTGCACAAAGCGATTATTCTGTCCATATTCATCTCAATCAGCTTCATTTTGCAAATATAATTAATAACAATAAATTATCAGTCAATCGGGAAAGTCTGTAGCTGATTATTTTTCATTATAAAGTCGTTCTTTTATATCCGGAAAGTCATTGATGATTTTATGAAAAGCATCCGAGTTACGGTTTGAGCCGGATTTGAAGTTTACATATTTCAAAGAGAGTGATTTAGGCTTGCCGAGTCCTTTCGGTTTGTTCTTGCCGAATGGCACCGGCATCAGTTTAGTTCCGTTAGCAGTGGCAGCTGCCCAGAACCATATATCATCGGCTGTGGGTGCATACTTAGTGAATAGTTTCTCGTCAATCATCTCAGCCTTAAGCGAATGAGGCGGATAGAGCACTCCTCCCACTCCGGTCTGTAGAATGTCATATCCGGGATAGAAACGCTTGAAGAGGAAGTTGTACCAGCGAAATTTGTGCCAGTTTCGGTATGGTCTGTCAGGCTCAATTCTTTTAGCTCTGTTGGCGAGTATGTATTCCGGGAATTGATTGTGTAATTCAAGCATATCCCTGACAAGGTGAGGGGAGTATGCCACATCATCGTCAACGGTAATAATCACAGCATCCGGAAAGTCAGCGAGGGCAGGAACAAGCTTGCGGTATGACCTGATTTCACGGGGATAATCGCGGATTTCAAATATTGAATTATTATGCGCCAGCTCAGTGAGTTTCTGAGGAATTCCTTCATTGCCGAACTGCTCGAATGTGAGATACAGCACAACTTTGTCCGGCAGCACTGAGCCTGCGAGCAATGATTTTACAGCTTTGTAAGCATAATCAATCGCAGCCGGGAAAGATGTCAGCGATACAATGACCTGTTGCTGATTGTCCTGTTTAGCCATATCTATTAGATGAAATTCAGATTACTAATCATGGTGAACAGAACAAAGGTAAGTAAAAAAACTGTGTTTTTTTACTTACCTTTGCAGAAAACGAATCAATAATGAAGCAACACAACTGTTTGGAGCAGGCTCGCAGATTTCTCAAAAATGTGTTTGTACGCAACTATCAGTGGAAGCGCATTGTGCGGAAACACCTCATGCAGTACTATAGCGTTGATGCTGCAAAATCGACAAGCGGTGACAGGATAGTAGTGTGTATGGCAGATGGCAGAAGGCTTCATGGCGGACTTGCAGACCGCCTTCGCAGCTATGTTTCGTACTACGGGTTTTGCAAGGAACATGGATTGCGATTTGCCATAAACTTCACCTCTCCTTTCCGGCTGGAAGACTATCTTGTGCCAAACAGATATGACTGGACTCTAAAACCGGGGGAACTCACATATAATTCGTCTCAGGCTCAGCCACTATTTTTTAAGTCGTCCGGTGTATTGACGGCTATGGAGAGAAAATATCAGCTAAATCTTATCAACAAATATCTTCTTGATAATAATCATATTCAACATCATTTATACTCAAATTTCAGTTTCGGCGAAGATAGGTTCGAGGAGTATTTCAACGAACTATTCAAGCCGAGTGAACGAATAGCCGCAATAGTAGATAAGTGTAAATCGGATCTTGGTGACGGTTATATATCCATCTCCACCCGCTTCCTTGAGCTGTTAGGTGATTTCAAAGAGCCGAAGAACAAGATAGTGCTCTCGGCAAATGAGCAGGAAGGGCTGATAGAGGAGTGCCGCGGTATAGTTGAGCGCCTCCATTCGGAAAACCCGGAAGTGAAGATTCTTCTAACCTCAGACAGCCAGCGCTTTCTTGACAGCTGCAAGAACCTCGAATACATTTATATTCCTGACGGTGAGATAGCTCACGTGGATATTAAGGGTGAGTGTGACCACACCAAGACAATTGTTGATTTTTTGCTTATAGCCGGTGCGAGCAGCGTTTATCAAATAAAATGTGGGGATATGTATGAGGGAAATTTCTCACTGCGTGCGGCTCAGGTCGGTGGTAAGAAGCATATTCTGCTTCAGGCTTAAAGGTGTGAGAGCTGTTCCTGTGCCTTGTCACCAAACATTTGGTTGAACTTCTCGCGTGTGCGTTTCCAGCGGCGGTGACTCCAAAGCCAGTACTGAGGAGCTTCTATGATGTTCTGTTCAAGCAGACGGAAATATTCCTTAGTCGGATCAAAAATAGGATCGTCCTGAATTGTTTCAGTGATTGGGATGAGTTTCAGGTGGTAGTATCCACGCTTGGGGCGAGACATGTGACCGTAAAAAACATCAGCATCAAGTATTCTTGAAATACGTTCCGGTCCGGTGAAAACCGGGGTGTCATGGTTCAGAAAATCCACAAATAAGTGAATATTAAGACTCGGAACCTGATCGGCGATGTATCCCACAACTGTCGGTATGCCCTTCCGCTTGTATTTCATGAGAACCTTGAAAATGTCGCGCTGCGGCACATTCTCGGCATGGAATCTTGTGCGCAATTTGTCGAAAAACTTATCAGAACCGGCATTTCTGAGCGGATGATATACCTGAACGGGCACGCCATAGCCTGCAAGGAAAACGGGTAATGAGCTAATCCATTCCCAGTTGCAATAGTGTCCGAGCATCACCGAGCAGTTTCGCCCGTTTTTCATGGAGTTATCAATTAATTCTATGCCTTCAACCGTAAGATGCTTGCGGATATATCCGGATGACATGAAATAGAGTTTTATTGTCTCAACAAAGTAATCGCACAAAAACCGGTAGAACTTACGGGCAATGGATTTTAATTCCTTCTCACTCTTTTCCGGAAAAGATGACGAAAGGTTTGACATCACTATTCTGACACGGTATCTGACAATATATCGTGCGGTAAAGGCGAGAGCATCAGAAATTATATATAGCACACGGAGTGGGAGCAGCGAAAGGGTTCCGCAAACTATATTGAGTGCCCGGTAGGTTATTTTTTCGCTTAATTTCATGCCGGTAAAAATGTAAAAGAAACAGCGGAGCCTGCGGCGTAAAAGTGCCTCAAACTCCGCTGTAAAAGTATGGTATCCGATTATTCCTCGTATTTCTTCACAATCACAGTGGCGTTGTGACCGCCGAAGCCAAATGCGTTGCTGAGCGCAGCTCTGACATCGCGTTTCTGAGCTTTATTGAAAGTGAAGTTGAGCGAATAGTCGATATTCTCATCTTCATCTCCCTCCTCATGGTTGATGGTGGGAGGTATGATTCCTTCTTCAACAGCTTTAATGCTGAAAAGAGCCTCCATAGCACCGGTAGCACCGAGAAGGTGTCCGGTCATTGATTTGGTAGAGCTGATGTTGAGCTTGTAAGCCGCGTCACCGAAAAGTTCAACGATAGCTTTGATTTCGCTTACGTCTCCAACCGGGGTTGAAGTGCCGTGAACATTGATGTAGTCAATGTCGGCGGGCTTCATACCGGCATCGTCAAGAGCAGCCTGCATTGAGAGCTTTGCTCCGAGTCCGTCGGGGTGTGTTGCGGTTAGATGGTAAGCGTCAGCGCTCATGCCTCCGCCTGCAATTTCAGCATAAATTTTAGCACCTCTTGCTTTAGCGTGCTCAAGTTCTTCAAGAATGAGCACCGCGCTACCTTCTCCCATAACGAATCCGTCGCGGCTCTTGCTGAAGGGTCTTGAAGCGGTTTCGGGGCTGTCGTTTCTTGTAGATAGTGCATGCATAGAGTTGAAGCCACCCACACCGGCGGGGAATATAGCAGCTTCAGCACCACCGGTGATGAATGCGTCAGCTTTTCCGAGACGGATAAGGTTGAATGCGTCAATAATAGCATTGTTTGAAGAAGCGCAAGCGGAAACCACTCCGTAGTTGGGACCGTGGTAGCCATATTCCATAGAAATGTGACCGCTTGCAATGTCGGCGATCATCTTAGGAATGAAGAAGGGGTTGTATTTGGGGCCGTTTGCCTCATTGAGGGCATAATAGCCGGCTTCCTCCTCAAAAGTGTGCAGACCTCCAATTCCGGCTGCAACAATCACTCCCACTCTGTCGCGGTTGAGGTTGGGTGCCTCCTCGAGTTTGCTGTCTTCCACTGCCTGACGGGCAGCAACGAGTGCATACTGAGCGTAAAGGTCAAGCTGTCTTAATTTCTTGCGGTCAATGTGGTCAGCGGCATTGAAGCCCTTCACTTCGCAAGCGAACTGTGTCTTGAACTTTGAGGCGTCAAAATGTGTGATAGGTCCGGCTCCGCTTTTGCCTTCCACTGCAGCAGCCCAAGTAGCGGGCACATCATTGCCGAGCGGTGTTATAGCGCCGAGCCCGGTCACTACTACTCTCTTTAATTCCATTCTATTGTGTAGGGTGAATAAAAATCGGTTGTTAATAATAAAAGGAAGCCGACATGCCGACTCTATTCAAGCCGGAATGCCGGTTTTTGAGGTATCGGAAATTAGTTGTTTGCAGCTTCGATAAATGCGATAGCGTCAGCTACAGTAGCGATTTTCTGAGCTTCTTCGTCGGGAATTGTGATACCGAATTCCTTTTCAAACTCCATGATGAGCTCAACAGTGTCAAGGCTGTCAGCGCCAAGATCCTGAGTGAAGTTTGCAGTTTCAGTTACTTCGTTTTCATCTACGCCGAGCTTGTCAACGATGATAGCTTTTACGCGATTTGCTGTTTCTTGTGACATTTTTTTGCTTTTTAAATTATTAAATTCAATTTTGCGGTGCAAAGTAAGTGATTTTCCTTTGATTTTGAAAACTTTTGACCCATAAAGATGTGCCCTGATAAGATTTTTTGTGATTTTGGAGATTATTTTAGGGTAACATTGAACAAAAAATCGCAAATAACTGTCATATATAATAAGGTGTATGGTCACCCACAGTTATAGATTAACCAATAAAAATAACTTTTATATGAAAACAAGCACATTATTTAATGTAGCGATTGCTTCCGCTGCAGTACTTGCAATTGGTGCCGCCGGATGCTCAAGCACCTCTGAGTCCAAGAATGGCAATGGTGATAAAGGCATAACCACAGTTCCGGTTCAGAGCGAATTGCTGAGTATCAGCAAGACTTACCCGGGATACAATGGTGAAGATTCCTGCTCGCTGACTCTTAATGCGGTTATTGATTATCCCACAGTCATCGGCAGCAATGATATAGCTCCGCTTCAGGAGGCGATTAAAGACGTGGTATTTAATAATCAGACCGGTGCATCCATTGAGTCGCTGATGGATAGCTTTGCCACCGAGGTGCAATCATACGACCTGAATATCAATCCTGAAGTTACCGGTACTCCGGCTAATCTTAGCGAGGTGTACGCCTACTATACGGATGTTACACTCAGTCGCACGGAGCTTAACAGCAAGATGATAACCTATCAGCTTGTTGACAGCCGTTATCTCGGAGCGGCACATCCGATGACTTACAGCCGTGCATTTACTTACGCTTTTGAAGAAAAACAGATGCTCACACTTGAGAATATGTTTAAGCCTGATAAGATGGATGTAGTATTTTCAGCTGTAAATGTTACTCTTGCCCAGCAGTATGGAGTGCAGGAGGGCGAGCTACAGTCTGCCGGTTTTTATCAGAACGCGGTGGGAGTGCCAAATCTTGTGAGTGTGCAGAATGATATGATTGTATTCCATTACAATCCTTATGACATAGCTCCCCATTCTGCAGGCGCAATAGATGTTGCGGTGTCACCAATAATGGTTAAAGAGGCTCTTACTCCACTTGCCGAGAAGCTTCTCTTCTAAGCGCTGAAGCATTGTGTCGTAATAGACAATCGTAGGCTTTTGGAATCGAGCTTGTCCTCTAACCGATTTTAATACAAAAAAATAGGCTGTATCGTCGTTTTTTGATACAGCCTATTTTTGTATGTTCAGGTTCTTATGCCTGCTTGATGTCCCTTATGCCTTTTTCTATTCTTGAAATAGTGGCTTCCGGACCCATGAGTTCGGTGATGTCAAACATGTGAGGTCCCTTACATTCGCCAACAACTGTGAGGCGGAAGGCGTTCATGACATTGCCGAGATGATAGCCTTTTGAACTAATCCAGTCAAGGATAACTTTTTCAGCATCCGCACTCTTCCATGACGGGAGGGCTCGCAGCTGCTCTATAAGCTCCTGCATTATTGCAGGCATATCCTCGCTCCAGCGTTTTTTTACAGCTTTGGGATCGTAGCTTTCCGGCTCCTTGAAGAAGAATCCGGCATGATCCCAGAGTTCGCTCACAAAATTGATTCTGCCTTTTACCATGCCAACTGCCTTAGAGATATATTCTTCAGAGAAATCGTCCGGGTTAACTCCGTGAGCCTTAAGCACGGGGATGAAAAGTTTGGCAAGTTCGGCATCAGGCTTTTCCTGAAGGTATTTGTGGTTGAACCATTTACCCTTTTCAAAGTCAAATTTGGCTCCGCTCTTAGAGCAGTGGTCAAATGAGAATCCGGCAATGAGCTCGTCCAGTGTCATGATTTCCTTGTCGTCTCCGGGGTTCCATCCGAGTAGTGCAAGGAAGTTGATTACTGCCTCGGGCAGGTAGCCGCTTTCGCGGTAACCGGCAGAAATGGCTCCGCTCTTCGGGTCGTGCCATTCAAGCGGGAAAACGGGGAATCCGAGTCGGTCACCGTCACGCTTGCTTAGTTTGCCTTTTCCGTCCGGTTTAAGAAGGAGCGGCAGGTGCACGAATGATGGTGCGGTGTCAGCCCAACCGAATGCTTCGTAAAGGAGTACATGCAGAGGAGCTGAGGGCAGCCACTCTTCACCGCGAATCACATGGGTCACCTCCATCAGGTGGTCATCAACAATGTTCGCGAGATGGTATGTCGGTAGCATATCAGCGCTCTTGTACAGCACTTTGTCGTCAAGCACCGATGAGTTTACGGTAACGATTCCTCTTATAAGGTCGTTTACCTGCACCTGTCTGTCCGGCTCAATCTTGAAGCGGACCACATAGGGGGTGCCGGCATCAAGCAGCTCTTTCGTCTTTTCTTCGCCGAGTGAGAGCGAGTTGCGCATAGACATTCTTGTAGAAGAGTCATACTGGAAGTTGGGTGTATTTGCGCGGGCCTGCTCCAGCTCTTCCGGGGTGTCAAACGCTATGTATGCTTTTCCGGCATCAAGAAGTTTCTTGACATATTCGGCATAAATTTCGCGGCGTTCGCTCTGGCGGTACGGTCCGTGAGGCCCACCTTCGCGCACACCTTCATCAAATTTGATGCCAAGCCATGACAGTGCCTCGTTGATGTAGTCTTCTGCTCCGGGCACAAATCTTTGCGAGTCTGTGTCTTCAATGCGAAGAATCATGTCGCCGCCGTTCTGACGGGCGAAAAGGTAGTTGAAAAGGGCAGTGCGCACACCACCTATATGAAGTGGGCCGGTTGGGGACGGTGCAAATCTAACTCTAACTTTGCGGGGCTGTGTCATAGTTACTGATTTTTTATTTATATGGTGCAAAATTACTGTTTTTTGCCGATAATATCAAATGGTGAAATATGGAATAGTTATGACAAACCACAGAGGCTGCGTCAAAAAAATAGACACAGCCTCTGTGGTTTGTTTTTATTGTTTTGTGCCTTAGGGAATCGGAGCAGCTGTTGCGGGAGAAGCAAGCGAGGTTGTAGGTGCTTTCGCCTCCCAGCCGAGAGCGCTTGCGCCGAGAATAGCGGCATCAGCCTCCTTGAGCTCGGAAAGCAGAACTTTGACTTTGCCTTTGTAGATGCTCAGCATATTTTTCTCCATGGCATTGATGAGCGGCTTCATGATGAGGTCGCCCGCCTTGGCGAGTCCGCCGAAAAGCACGAATGCTTCGGGTGAAGAGAATGCGGTGAAGTCAGCGAGAGCTTCTCCAAGAATCTCACCGGTGTATTCAAAAATCTCTTTGGCGAGTTTATCACCAGCCATAGCTGCATCATATACATCCTTGGATGTGATTGAGTCAGAGGGAATGTCACGAAGAGTAGAGGGCTCTGTGCGGATTTCAAGGAATTCGCGTGCGGTGCGGCTCACGCCGGTAGCGGAACAGTATGTTTCGAGGCATCCGGCTCTGCCGCAGCCACATAGACGGCCGTTGTTGCGCTTAACAATAACGTGGCCGAGTTCTCCGGCAAATCCATCGTGACCGTAAACAAGCTGACCGTTGATAACTATGCCGCTGCCCACGCCGGTGCCAAGTGTAATCATAATGAAATCACGGAGACCTCTCGCGGCACCGTAGGTCATTTCGCCGATAGCGGCAGCGTTGGCGTCATTTGTGATGGCAACGGGAATTCCGAATTTATCGGAAAGAAGCTGAGCGAAAGGAACCGGGGTAGGCCAGGGTAGATTCACGCCATCCTCAATCATGCCTGTGAAGTAGTTCGCGTTAGGCGCTCCCACTCCGATGCCTGAAATCTTGCCTTCGGCATCTACCGATTTGATGAGTCGGGTAGTTTCGTTGTAAAGCTCGTCAATATAGTCATTGATATTGGAGTGCTTGCGGGTTTTGATAGAATCGCTGGCGAGAACTTTGCCTCGTGCGTCCACAATACCGAATACGGTGTTGGTGCCGCCCATGTCTATGCCAATCACATAGGGTTTGCTGTTTACCATCTTAGTTTAAGGTTTTTATTGTGTTTGTTTATTGTTAGTTTTGCGCAAAGTTAAAATAAATAATGTAATTAATGCTTTGTTTTTGATTTTTTTTGTGTGGTGTTCAATAAAAGTGAAAAAGTGCCGTTATTTTTAGTGTTAAGTAGCGCTGTTGGTGCGTGAAATGGTAATTTTTGCTTAACTTTGCATCATTATGAGGAATAAAGTATTCAATTATCTGGTTATATTAAGTGGACTTTTGTGTGTAGTCCTTTCTTCATGTTCAAAAGATGAGCCGGCTCCAAAGCCTGAGCCTAAATGCACTGTGCTTGTGTATATGGTGGCTGATAATGGGCTCGGCAGTTCCGGTGTTGCTGTTGATGCGATGAATCTCCGTCAAATGCAGACCGTGGCAGAATCTGGAGCTCTTAATGGGGGGCGGTTGCTTGTGTTCTATGATCCCTATGAGAACGGGGTGAATCCTGAATTGCTTGAAATTACAGCGGAGGGAACCGTGACACTGAAGTCTTATACAGAGGATGTGTCTTCGCTTGACGCGGAATTTATGCGTGGTGTTTTGAATGATGCCAAGGAACTGGCTCCGGCACCAAAAAACTGGCTTGTGCTGTGGAGTCATGGCACCGGATGGAAAGAGACTGCTGATTCCCGCTCTTCAGAGCCACAGATTTCCGTGAACTCTTTCGGTCAGGATTCGCATCCGGAACGCACTGAAATGAATGTCACGACTCTTGCTTCGGTTCTCGGAGATGATAAGTATTATGACGTGCTGTATTTTGATTGCTGTTTTATGGGGTGCATCGAGGTTGTTTATGAACTTCGTAATTCGGCAAAAGAAATAGTGGCATCTGCGGCTGAGCTGCCTATAGAAGGCATGCCTTACAGCACGAATATCCCGGCGATGTTTGCCGATGATGCTACTGCACGGCAGGTGGCGCAGAATACGTTGGATTACTATAAGAGCGATGCCGCATCTAATAATTCATGCACGATTGCGGTTGTGGAAACCGATAAGCTTGATCAGCTTGCTGAAGCATCACGTGCTATTCAACGAACCGGGGCGGTTGTGCCTTCTACTTATTATGTAGATGCCATAAAACTGTTCCGTAAAAATTTCACAAATTCATACACTTACGATTTCGGGCATTATTACAATAATATTCCGGTGGAAGATCAGAGCCTGATTGATGACTGGAATGAGAAATATCGCGCGGCTGTGACCTATTTTGGTTCTACTCCGATAAGTTACGGTCTTGACATGACGGGCTTTACCGGTCTTGGCTCATATATTGTACGCACGGACAGTGATTTATACATAGCTGGCTATATGAATCTGTCCTGGTATAAAGATGTTATAAGTGAAAACCCTGAAATTAAGATTCAGAAATGATGACCCCCCTTTTATTGCAGATTCCTGTGACTGAAGCTGTGGCAGATAGTGTTGCTACTGTGTCGCAAGATTTAGGAGTATTGAAAAATCTTACTGTTGATGATTTGATAAATCGTCTGGCTAAAGATATAGTGGAATTTGCTATACACTTTGCTATAGCATTCCTTGTATTTTATATCGGTAAGTTTATAATCAAGCGTATTTATAATGTCACCGGCTCTATCCTTGCAAACAGAAGGGTTGAAACTTCGCTATCTACCTTCATTCTCAGTCTTGTAAGAATTGTACTTTATTTTATATTGCTCATTACTGTAATAGGTATTCTGGGCATAAACACCAGTTCTTTCATCGCTCTCTTTGCTTCGGCAGGTGTTGCTATCGGTATGGCTCTCAGCGGCACCTTGCAGAATTTTGCAGGGGGTGTGCTGATTTTGTTGCTCAAGCCATATAAGATTGGGGACTATATTGAGGCGCAGGGATTTGCGGGTACTGTCACTGAAATTCAAATATTTTCAACGCTTATAAGCACTCCGGATAATAAGTCTATCAATATTCCTAACGGCTCTCTCAGCACCGGCTCCATAAATAACTGGTCGCTTCGTCCGTACAGGAGGGTGCAGTGGGATGTAGGTATATCTTACGGTGATGATTACGACATTGCTGCATCAGCTCTTATGGCTATTCTTGACAGCGAACCGCTGATTATCAGGCCGGGAGTGGAAAAGACTGATAAAGATGAGGCAGACAGGCTTGACGCTGAAGCTGAGGCAGCTGAGAAATCAGATATGGAGGCCGGTGGTAAAAAGGGTGGTTGGCTCAAGCGTGTTATTGAACATCAGAAAGAGAAAATGCACGAGAGAAATATTCGCCAGGAGGCTGCTGTAAACTCTATCGTGAAGAGCCCGGTAGCTAATCCGAGTGTTGCAATCTCGGCTTTGGCGGATAGTAGCGTGAATCTGGTGGTGCGTGCATGGGTGCGTACCGGTGACTATTGGACTGTTTATAATCGCGTTATCGAGCGCATCTACAAAGAGTTGCCAAAGAGTGGGGTCTCTTTCCCTTTCCCGCAGCTGGATGTGCATGTTGTAGATATGCCGCGTCAGTCCGGACCACAGGCATAAGCGCTGCTTTTTTGTGTAATCTCTGACCCGTTGCTCGGGTCGGCTCAAAATCGCACTCTAAATAATTCTTAACAACCTTGGAGTATTGCAATTCTTTCCTTACTTTTGCGATACCATAGGCGTTTACTTGTCTTTTTGCTCGTATATACGTCCGTGGCAGGCTTTCTGAGTCATTGCGGCGGTGCCGCAGCTTTCTCCTTGCCTCGTCAGCCTCTTTTGGCGCGGATATGAAATGCGCCCCGGATGCACTTATTTCTATTGTTTGTGTGTCCTGCCGACAAGATAATAGAAAAAACAACATAATGACAAGTAAATGGATTTATTCACCCTTAACAACAGAAGAGCAGAAATTAGAAACAGAATTAGATAAGAAATACGCTTCAGTAGCACCCGTCAGCGAATTGCTGGTACAGAGAGGAATAACATCGGTTGAGGATGCGGAAAAGTTTTTTCATCCGTCATTGAAAAATCTGCACGACCCTTTTCTGATGGAGGGAATGGCAGACGCTGTGGCGAGGCTTAATAAGGCGTTAGGCTCGAAAGAGCGGATTATGGTGTATGGCGATTATGATGTGGATGGTACCACCGCAGTGTCGCTCGTATATAAATATCTGAGGAATTTTTACTCCAATGTAGATTACTATATTCCAAACCGTGATGATGAGGGTTATGGAATATCGAAGCACAGCATTGACTATGCGGCTTCGCAAGGGGTATCGCTCATCATTGTTCTTGATTGCGGAATCAAGGCTATCGAAGAAATTAAGTATGCCAAGTCGATAGGCATTGACTTTATTATCTGCGACCACCATGTGCAGGATGATGAATTGCCGCCGGCGGCAGCAATTCTCAATCCCAAGCTTGAGGGAAGCACATATCCGTGTCCTCACCTGAGCGGCTGCGGTGTGGGCTATAAGTTTATGCAGGCTTTTGCCAAGAGCAATGCAATGCCTCTCACCGATTTGGAAAATATGCTTGATCTGGTGGCTGTGAGCATAGCGGCAGATATTGTGCCGATGGTTGACGAGAACAGAATTCTTGCTTACCACGGGCTCAGGCGACTCAATACAAATCCCAATCTCGGACTCCGGGCAATTATACGTACATGCGGACTTGCCGGGAAGGAAATCACCATCTCTGATGTTATTTTCAAAATAGGTCCGCGCATCAATGCTTCGGGTAGAATGCAGAGCGGACGGGAAGCTGTTGAGCTTCTGGTGGCGAGAGATAGTGAGGAGGCTATGGAAAAGGCTAAGGCGGTTGACCAGTACAATAAGGATAGAAAGGAGCTGGACAAGCGCATAACCGAAGAGGCTAATGCTTTGCTGGATGCACGCAATGAGGCGCTGTCAGATAAAAAGTCGATTGTTATTTATAATAAGGATTGGCACAGGGGCATCATTGGTATCGTGGCTTCAAGGCTGACAGAGCTCTACTACAAACCGGCGGTTGTGCTTACACTTAATAATGGTCTTGCTACCGGCTCATCACGCTCGGTTCAAGGGTTTGACATATACAAGGCGGTGGAGGCTTGCAGGGATCTTCTTGAAAATTTCGGCGGGCATACCTATGCTGTCGGGCTGTCGCTCAAAGAGGAGAATATTCCTGAATTTACACGCCGTTTCGAGGAGTATGTGTCGCAGCACATTCTGCCTACTCAGTTGACCCCGCTGCTTGATATAGATGCATACATTAACTTTGCACAGATAACTCCCGAGTTTGTGGGAATGCTCCGCAAGTTCAACCCCTACGGTCCCGGTAATCAGAAGCCTGTGTTCTGCGCAAGAAATGTAAAGGATTTCGGCACAAGCAAGCTGGTAGGTAAAAATTTGGAACATATTAAGCTTGAGCTGGTTGACGATACATCAGGCAAGGTGTTCAATGGTATAGCATTCAATATGGTGCAGCATTTTGAGCATATTCATTCATGCAAGCCGTTTGATATCTGCTTTACAATTGAGGATAACAAGCATCATTCCGCTCTCGCTTCGGTGCAGCTGCTCATCAAGGAGATTCGTCCGTCGCAAGAATGACTGCTCAGGAGCTGACACCGCTCTCGGTTCTCCGGCAGTACTGGGGCTACGATTCGTTCCGTCCGTTGCAGGAGGATATCATCAACTCGGTTATAGGGGGGTGGGACACTCTTGCTCTGTTGCCTACCGGAGGAGGTAAGTCTATAACGTTCCAGGTGCCGGCTCTGGTGCTCGGAGGACTGACAATTGTTGTCACTCCTCTCATATCGCTGATGAAGGACCAGGTGGATAACCTGCGCGAGCGGTCTGTTTCGGCGGTTTGTCTCCATTCCGGACTCAGTAGGCGGGAGCAGACTCTTGTTATGGATAAGTGTCGGCTCGGCAAGGCTACTCTGCTGTATGTGTCTCCGGAGAAGTTGCATTCGTCAGCATTTATCGATCAGATTCGTCGCTTTAATGTGCGGCTTATAGCTGTTGATGAGGCGCATTGTATATCGCAGTGGGGATATGATTTCCGTCCCTCTTATCTTGAAATAGCTGCCCTGCGTGATCTGTTTCCCGATGCTCCGGTGCTTGCTCTCACAGCTTCAGCTACTCCTGCTGTTGCTAAAGATATTATGGAGCGGCTGCGGTTTAAGGGGGAAAAGGTCTTTGCCAAAAGTTTCAGTCGCCCCAATATCTCTTATGTGGTCCGGTATGCGGAACATAAGGATGCCGTAATGCTTAAGGCGGTGAAATCGGTTCCGGGTACGGCTATTATATATGTACGCTCGCGCAAGCGCACGCGTGAGATTGCAGAAGTTCTCCGTGCTGAAGGTATTTCTGCCGGTTATTACCATGCCGGATTGTCGGTTGAGGAGAAGAACGATCGTCAGCGCCGGTGGAAATCGGGCGAGCTTAGGGTTATAGTGGCGACCAACGCATTCGGAATGGGTATTGACAAGCCGGACGTGCGTCTTGTGGTGCACTATGATATACCCCCTTCGCTTGAGGAGTATTATCAGGAGGCAGGCAGGGCAGGACGTGACGGACTTCCTTCTTTTGCTCTTCTTATAGCCGGAAATTATGATAAGGGCGTGCTTACCAGACGACTGTCTGATGCGTTCCCCTCAAGGGAGTATATCCGCAGGGTTTATGAACTTGCCTGCAATTTTGTCAATATTGCGGTTGGCGAGGGGTATCAGACTGCCCGCGACTTTGATTTCGGTCTTTTTTGTACCCGTTTTCATTTGCAGCCGCTTATGGCTCGAAGTGCTCTCGGTCTGCTCACTGCCGCCGGTTGGATAGAATATGTTGAGGAAGTGGCATCGCGTTCACGAGCCATGATTCTGCTTTCAAAGGAAGATCTTTATTCTCTTCGTCTGGACGGAGATGCCGACAAGGTTCTGCAGCTTATGTTGCGCACTTATACCGGTCTGTTTGCCGATTATGTGTATATTAGCGAAACTCTCATCGCTTCGCGGCTGAATATGACGGCTGAAAGGGTATATCAGGCTCTGCTTGCACTCGGGCGTGCCCGTGCGCTGCACTATGTGCCTCGTTCTGATTCTCCTTTCATTTATTTTCCAACCTCACGCGAATTGCCTAAATATATCACTATACCTATAGAGGTGTATGAGCAGCAGCGTGACCGCATGAAGGTGCGCCTTGATGCGGTAAAGGAGTTTGTTTTCGGCAGCGATGGATGCCGCGTAAACCGTATGCTTCAATATTTTGGAGAAAAACCGCAGATGCCATGCGGCAAGTGTGATGTGTGCCGTGGTTCCAAACCGGTGAATCATCCCTCGATTGATGAAAAAATCCTTTATCTTGCTTCTCAGCCCGGCGGACACACAATTGATTATATTGCCGGGCAGCTGTCTGTTTCCGTAGATATCGTTATTGCTACCGCCCGGAGGTTGCTTGATTCCGGGGCTCTTACTCTTTCCGGTTCAACTCTTACCGCAAATTAGTCTGATGGTCCAATTGGTCTAATTAGTCCTATTAGCCTAATTCAATGTTAATTCGCTCGATAGAGTTAACATCTCATTGTTAATTCGGTTAAAATAATATAATCGGGGGGGGGGTAAGTTAATCTTTATTAAATTCTATTATCTACCTTTGGCGTCTGTTACTAACGCAACCCTATTGTTAGGCGAGCGTCGGTAGCACAAATTTACACATTTTTCATTATTGTTTTACACATTTTCTTAAGTATGAAAAAGTTATTTTCACTAATCGTGACTGTAATGTTCGCTATTACAGCCGTTGCCCAGACAATTAATGTCAGGGGTGTCGTGCTGCAGGCGTCCGATCAGGAGCCGATTCCGGGCGCTACAGTCAAAGCGAAGGGTACCACTATCGGCACTCAGACAGATGTAAACGGTGAGTTCAGACTCACAATTCCCGCTTCTGTAAAGTTCCTTGATGTTTCTTTCATTGGAATGTTCCCCGTTGAGGTGGAGGTTAAGCCTAACCTTACCATCTATATGGAGGAGAACGAAACCGTTATCGATGAAGTTGTCGTTACCGGTTACGGCTCTACTAAAAAGGCTGCTTTCACAGGTGCCGCTTCTGTTGTAAACGGTGATGTGGTTGACCGCAAGAGCGATGCCAACTTCGTGAAGTCTCTCGAAGGTCAGGTCACAGGTTTCCAGTACAATAACTCTACAAGCGCTCCCGGTCAATTCGGTACTGTATATGTGCGTGGTATGGGTTCGCTCAGCAGTTCCTCTCAGCCATTGTATGTGATTGACGGTATTCCTGTTAATTCCGATTATGAAGGCATGAGCTCGACAACCAACAGCTATTTTGACCCGATGGCGGCTTATAACCCCAATGATATCGAGAGCGTTACTGTCCTCAAGGATGCTGCCGCTACTGCTATCTATGGTTCTCGTGCTGCTAACGGCGTCATCGTCATCACTACCAAAAAAGGTGGTCAGAGTAAACTCAATGTCACATTCGAGACCCGTCAGGGATTCACCTCGATTGCAAACAATAACATGAAGTATGCAAACGCTGCTACCACTATGGACCTGTTTGCTAAAGGTTATGCAGCTCGTACCGGTCGCCCTTATGACGCTTGTTACCAGATAATGGTAAACAACTTCGCATGGGATGGTGAAACCGATGTAGATTGGATTGATCTTGTTACCCGCAAAGGATATTACCAGGACTACAACCTCAGTTTCAATGGTTCTGTAGGTACCACTAACTACTACGCGAACCTTAACTATAACGATGTAGAGGGTCTTGTAATCAGCTCCGGTAACAAACGTTACTCCGGTCGTATCAATTTGGACACCAAGTATCGCTTCCTTTCTGTTGGTTTCAACTCTTCTTACAGCTATTCGAAAAATAACGGCTTCTCTCAGTCAACAGGTGGTTCTAACTCTTCTCCGATAGTTGGTGCTATAACCTCTATGACCCCTATGGATGCTCCTTACATCGGTGAGGGTGCTGACCGTAAATATGCTCATGTTGATAACTGGAATCCGCTCGCAGTTCAGGACCCTGAACTTGGTGACATCAGCGAAGTTACAAACCAGACCATTAATGCCAATCCCTGGCTGCGTATCGATTTCGGAAAAGGTATCTGGGCTAAGACTAACTTCGGTGTAAACATCATGGATCAGCGTCAGTATGACTACTGGAGTGCTGTTTATAATGCGCAAGCTTTGGACTATAATGGTCTCGGTCAGCAGTACAATACAAAATCTACAACTCTCACATGGACCAATACTCTCGGCTGGAATTACAAGTTCGGTGAACACGCTATTGACCTTCTCTTCGGTCAGGAAATGCAGAGATATAACTACTGGTATGAGTACTACTCAGGCAGCGACTTCCCCTTTGCCGATTCCGGTATGCGTGATCTTACCACAGCCGGTAACATGGAAATGGGAGCGGAATTCTACAAATCAGAATCTCGCCTTGCATCTTACTTTACTGATCTTCACTACAGCTATGCTGACCGCTATTATGTATCAGCTTCATACCGCCGTGACGGTAGCTCGGTGTTCGGCGCTAAAAACCGTTGGGGTAATTTCTGGAGCGTCGGTGGTAAATGGCGTGTTACTGAAGAGTCTTTCCTGAAAGGCAACCGTGCCCTCACCAATCTTGCTATACGTGTTAGCTATGGTACTGTTGGTAATCAGTCTCTCCCGTCTCTTTATGCCGCACGCGGTTATTATGCAGCCGGTTACAACTATGCGGGTGTGCCGGGTATGGTGCCTGCTCAGATTTCTAACCCGGACCTCACTTGGGAGACTTCAAAGAAATTCGATGCAGGTTTTGACGCTTCACTCTTTAACCGTGTGAACTTTACATTCGACTTCTATAACGAGCTGACAGACGATGCCCTTTATAGCGTACCCTTGTCTTATACTACCGGTCTCGGTTCCTCCTACCGCAATATCGGTAAGATCCGTAACTACGGTGTTGAATTCGGTGTTAACGGAACTGCGTACTACAACAAGGACATTCTTGTAAATCTGTTCGCAAACATCACATGGAATAGAAATAAGGTTATCAAACTGGCTGACGGAGATATTGTCAGCACTTATACAATCATTCAGGAAGGTCGTCCTTACCGTCAGTTCTATATGCCTGAATATGCCGGAGTGAATAAGGAAAATGGTAAGGCTCTCTACTATCTCAATGAAGAGGGTGAGGAAACTACCGAAAATTTCAGTGAGGCTGCCAAGCGTTATGTCGGTAGTGCTGAGCCAAAGGTGTTCGGTGCGTTCGGTCTTAATGCAAATGCCTACGGTTTTGACCTCTCTATGCAGTTCAACTACCGTCTCGGCTCCAAGGTTTATGATACTGGTCACAGATTCACCGGTTGGGGTATGTCGCTTATGACACCACTACAGACGGTTGCTGACAATTCATGGACTCCTGAAAATCCCAATGCTAAATATCCTCAGTATATATACGGAGACCCGAATCAGACAACTTCTACCTATTCGTCACGCTGGTTGATGAATGGTAGCTATCTCCGTCTGAGCAACATAACATTCGGCTACACTCTTCCTGTTAAAATTACACGCAAGGCATTTATGGAAAAGGTTCGTTTCTACACAACCTTTGACAATGTTCACACCTGGACTGCTTCTGATTTCATTGGTTATAACCCCGAAACATATTCAAGCGGTGTGATTGCTTGGCAGTATCCGGCAATATTCACTTTCACCGGTGGTGTACAGGTTACATTCTAAACTCCATTTTTAGAAACAATTACAAGAAACAGATTTTATGAAAAATATATTTATCAAGGCTATGGCGGGACTTCTCCTCACTGCATCGGCTACCGCCTGCGGTGACAAGTTCCTTGATACCAAAATTTATAACGGTATCGATATTGACACCGGCCTGAATAGTGTTTCAAATGTAGGAAACGCTCTCAACGGTTGTTACAATCGCTTGTTTCGCTACTATTTCGCCGGTAACTATGCTACTATGATTGGTGATATAGGTTCCGACCTGTCTTACTGGAATACAAACACAAGTCACTTCAACGAGATCAATACCTTCACTTATCAGCCTACTTCAACTTACCTTACTTATATATGGGACTACGGTTATAAAGTGGTTGATAATTCATCACGCGTTATTAAGGCTTGCAACCAGCTTTCAGAAAATGCAACTGCATCAGAAAAAGAGGAGCTTGATCTTTACAAGGCTGAGGCTTTGTCTCTCCGCGCTTATGCTTCTTTGGTAATGACCAATATTTTCGGTCACCAAATCAAGGTTGCAGGTCAGGATTTTTCCAATGAGCTTGGCATTGTAGTTGTTGATGAACCTGTTCAGGCGTATGCCGATGTTGAGCGCTCTTCAGTTGGTGCCTGCTATACAGCTATTGTTAAAGACCTTACAGACGCTATTGCTCTTTACGACGCTGTTGGCGACCGTCAGGATTTGTTTGTATTCGGCAAGGCTGCCGCATATGGTCTTCTTGCCCGCACATACACTTATATGGAAAACTGGTCTGCTGCTCGTCAGGCTGCAGCTGATGCAATTGCTGAAAGTGGTATTACAACACTCACTTACAGCCCCGCGGCTTACAAAGCACTATATAACGGAGGTGCTTCAAACAGCGAAAGTATCTTTGCTCTCGCTATTACTTCATCTACAAACTGGAGCGCTAACTCTTGCGGAACACTCTTCTCTTCTTATGGTTATACTCCTACTCCTTACCTCCTTTCACTCTATGGTGAAAACGATTGCCGCCGCTCAATTATCAACGTTACAGTTGATGATGCAGGTGTTCCCACATACGGAGCCGGTAAATTCGGAGCATACGCTTATGGTAACCCCGCTTATGCGACAAACTATCTGATTAACGCACCGGAAATGTTCCTTATTCAGGCTGAGGCATATCTTAATGAAGGTAATATCGCTGAGGCGCAGAAAGCACTCTTTGTGGTTGCTCACCGCAACCCGGATATTGCTGCCGCAACCGATCTTCCTTCTGATGCTGCCGGTCTTAAATCATTCCTCCAGGATGAACGTGCGCGTGAACTTTTCCAGGAAGGACACCGCCTCTGGGACCTCCGCCGCTGGAACAAGACCACCGGTCTTTCAGCGACCGAATATCCTGCTGTCAAGTGGCTTATACAGCCCACTCAGCTCGGTGATTTTGTTTATCCGATTCCTGATGCTGAAATTAATGCCGGATTCGGTGTTGTTCAGAATCCAAACTGGGCTTCAGTACGTCCTCAGTAATTTAGACTAAACGCATTACCGCATTGCGGTAATATATTTCATACTGAAAAATAATTAGGGAAAGGCGAGTCGTGAGACCCGCCTTTTCCGCTTTTTTCTGCCACCGGTAATCAACCGATTATTTATTGTCTTACCGGTTATTTAATGTCTCCGCCGTCCTTGAGTGTCTTGGGTAGCCATGCCAGCAGCATAACGATAATTAAAATAATTTCCATTTGATTTAGTTTAAAATGATTTGACTAACAGTTGCTTGGAAGCTATGTGGCAAAGATACGGTTTCTGAAGTGCGGGATTCTTGCACACCTGATTGAAAAGATGTTAAGTTGGATGGAATAGGGTACAAAAAAAATTGATTGTCATCCCGACAACCAACCTTTTGTTAACCTTAAATCTAATACCATGAAAAACACGGTGCAAAATTACAGCCGGGATATATATCATGCAACAATTTGCTCAAAAAAATCAACTAATTTAACATTATTTTACGCTGATTGGTTATCAAAAAGAGGTATTATGTTTCAAAATGTACATAATTGTGATATTTGGTAGCAATTTGCTACAAATGCTATTAATAAGAACGGGACTGAGAAATCAGCCCCGTTAACATTTACTAAGGACAGCAATCAGAAGGGGTAGCCGATGGCGAGGTGGAAGGCGAGGGAGTTTTTGAAAGAGGTCATGTTGTAATATCCTCTCTTGCCGGTGTCGTAGGGCAGATGGATTCCAACTCCGAGGTCACCGCGCACAACAAGCATGCCTATGTCAAGTCTCAGACCGGCTCCGGTACCGGTAGCAAGGTCGCGGAAAAATGATTTGCCTTCCAGCTTACCACCGGGGCGCAACGGATCTTCTTTAAGCAGCCAAACATTGCCTGAATCAAAGAATACTGCTCCGTGGAGCGGTCCATAAATAGGAAAGCGGTACTCTACATTGAATTCAAATTTGAATGTACCGGTCTGGTCAAAGTAGCCATTTATGAGATGCTCGGGAACTTTGTAGCTGCCGGGACCGATGCTGCGGACGGTAAAAGCACGGATGGAGTTTGCACCGCCAACATAAAATTGCTCGCTGTACGGCACCTGAGTGGCATTGCCATAAGCATGTGCCGCTCCAACGGCAGCACGGGTCACCAACCAGTTGTCACCCCACAGGCGACGGTTATACACAAGCTGCGTGGTGCCTTTGACAAATTGTGAGAATGGTGTGTCAAACAGGCGTTTTTCGCCTTTGACTCCGCAGAGACGGTATAGCGCCCAGAACACATTGCCCGCTTCCTGAACGGTGAATTGCCAGTTGATTGAGTTATCGCGGTCAAGGTCTTTATCATATACAAAGTTATATGCGAGCTGAGGTATAAACTGGCTTTTGAAGCTCTCGGCAATTGCCGGATTCTCTCTCATGATTGAGTCAAATTCGGCGGTGGAGTTCATCAGCTTGGTATAGGTGAGTTTGAACGGCGTGAATGTGTTTGTTGCAAAACGGTTCAGGCGCCAGTCATAGTTAATGGAGGTGTTGAACTGAGCCATTCTGAAATAGTGAGGGCGATTCAGCAGGTCAACATTGAGTGCAATTCTTGTCCAGTTCAGCTCTCTTCGGTGATGAGGTATGAAGCCCGGAATAAGAAGACGTGGAAAAGCGAGTGTTGAACTGATGCCTACCTCGTAGGAGTTAAATATTGAGCCTTTTCTGTTTCGCCCGGTCTGCCATTCGTAGGCACCGGTGAGATTAAGACTCAGCTGCTCACCACCGCCAAACAGGTTTTTGTTTGTAACACCGAAAGAAAGTCCCGGACCAAGATAACTGTTGGATTTGGATGTTACATTTACCTCAAGCGATGCTTCAAGAGGTGCATCGAAAGTGCAGTCGATAAGTACATCGAGCACCCTCTTGCCTCCGGCGGTATCGGGAAATGCATTAATTTCTATGTTATTGAATATACCGGTGCGGGAAAGATAGGTCTGGGTGCGGTTCATGTCGCGCACTGAAAATGTTTTGCCTTCACGAAAGGTGATACACTCAGGTATCAGCTTGCGGCGCAGTCTTGACGGCATCATCTGTATGATTTTGCCGCGTCGGGTTTCAAACGTATCCGGAGTGCCTCCTCCCTTGTTACGGTTGATCACGGTCGTGATTGTGCCTGTGCTCCAGCGGGTATAAGATCCCTTTGGCGCATTAGAGGCGAGTACCATTTTTATAGCTATTCTCTGAGGATTGATTGTGCTGTCGGCAAGATATTCGATATAGTCCGGCTTAAAGAAATAGTATCCTCGGTTTCTCACATAGTTGGCTATATTGATTCTTGTTGCCGAGAGTGAATCGGTGCAATACCGTGAACCGGCTCTCAGATATGTGTTTATTGATGTTATAGAGTCTATAATATGATTCAGGTGGCAAGTGTCAGGCAGGAGCATAACGCTGTCTATGAGGTACTCCGGTCCGGTTTCCACTTTGTAGAGGATACTCGCCTTTTTCTTATTTCTGCCTTGCACGAGTTCGTAAGATGCTGACCCTCTGAAATAGCCGTTGTTATCAAGAATCTCGTCTATCATTTTGGTGCGCACTTCAGGGCGGACATCACTGATAAGCACAGGTTCGGCAACCAGTTTTTCGTATATCCAGTGCTTGAATCCTTTCGGAGGATTGCTCCAGTTGTTATACACCCAAAGTCCGAGCGGAAAAGGGTATCTCAGATAGGGTGATATGAGGCTGTTGTTGGGAGCTACATTAACAGCATCCTTGACATCTGCTGCGAGTCCAGGAGCCTGGGCTACACCTTTCGGAGTCTCGATTTTGATTTTTTTGACTCCGGTATATAGTATCTCATCATCAGCGATTCGTCTGGTAGTGGAGCATCCCGTAGCGATGATTATGGTAATAGCTGCGGCAATGGCAGCAATGATATTATTTTGATGCATCCGTTTCATCGGTAATAGGTGTTGAAGTGGGTGAAACAGTTGATTTTGACTTGGAATTTCCGGTTATTGAGTTCTTAAGTCTTCCGGCCCATCTGAACAGGTCCCGGAGCGAATTTATTTTGCGGCGCAACACAAATCCCACACCGGTTTGTGTGACTTCACCTTCAAGAATACTTTCGTAGCCGGTGTGACGGAAGAGTCTCACATACATAGAGCCGCTCTTGTTGAGCATATATTCAAATGCGATATCATTGATGAGATTCTGTGAGAAATTCTCGTCCGTATTGGCATCGGTAGAGTAATTACCGCCAACGATAATCTTGAATCTGTCGTTGAAGAGTGTTTTGCTCACACGGTAGCTGTAGCTGGTGGTCTGCTGTGAAACTCCATCGGTGGTTTTGTCGTACTGGTCAATGCCGAATGAAATATCCACGCCTCGGATATTGTTCGCAGCCCATGAGTTTATCTGAGATTCGAGGAAGGAGTACAGCGGATTTCCGCTCAGATTGGTGCTTGCTTTGGTTCCGGGTCCGGAATAAACATTGTAGAGCAGCAGGTTCATAGCCTGATTGGCTCTCTGGTCAGGACTCATGGAGGCGAGTTCATTTTGAACCGTTATATCATCATTCGTGGAGAGGTCAAACGCTACATTCATGTTGGACAGTGTGTTGGTGATAGCCACGCTCACATTAAAGTCGATGATGCGTGAATTCTGTCCCTGCTGGGTTACATTAGCCTTAAGTTTGTCAACAGCATGAATATTGAGTATTGGATTGAGCATATCGCCATTGAACGAAACAAAGCTGCCCTCCTGGAAATTGAAAAGTTTTTCAGATAGCATGGGCGGTGTGTAGCGNACATATCCTCCGTTGATGTTCAGNCTTCCTGTAAGCCTGCCATCATTGAACGGGTTCATGGAGAAATCAAGTGTGCCCTGGCTTTGAATCGACACCTTGTTCTTTCCATCGGTAGATAAATCAACATTGATTGTACTACCCTGGGAAATGGTTAGCTCGGCCTCAAGATTGATAGCCATAGGTGACTGTGTGAGCGAGTCNGCAACCATTGTTGCCGTAGTGTCGCTGAACTGCACGAATCTGACCATATCACCGGTAGTCTGTGATGTGATAGCCGATTGCGCATCAGTCATTATATATGTTACATTGGTNCCNGGGAGCACTTTGAGTTTGGCATCCACATTCAGGAATGACATACTGCCTTTAACACTCGCATCCACATCTATGAANGCTTTGCCGTAAACATCAGCCTTCTTTGGACGGTTTGAGTTGACAATCTGCATATTGCGTGCAATCATATCCAGATTGATTTTAGCGGATGACATTTCGGTAAGGTCAACAGTGCCGTTAACGCTCAGAGGATTTTTATTTGAAGCNGTAATGGAGAAATCCTTGAATTTCACAATATTGCTGTCAACCGGGATTTTATCTTCGGAGAAAGTGAAACTGGTTCCGAGCATACCGACATTAACGGCTGTGCTGTCAAAGTCAATAAAACCGTTGAACACCGGTTTGGCAAGGCTGCCGGTTATATCCATCTCACCATTCAGCATTCCTGACANGCGGGCATATTCCTTNGGCAGGAAGGGATTGAGAACATGAAGGGGGAAATGAATCATAGAGAAATCGAGTAGGAACGGATTTGTAGAGGTNCTGTCATTGAGCACACCCTTGGCGGTAATGACCTTAATGCTGTCAACAAGCAGTGACGCATCAGCCTGNAGCACGCCGTTNGCACCNGCGAGTACATCAACNCCGATATCAAACGAGCCAACTCTGTCCTTGCCATAGAAAAGGTTGTTTAATGACATTACTCCGTTGCCGGTGAGCTGATCTTTGTTCCAATGAATTTTCATGTCAGCCCCGAGGTCACCCTTCATTGGTGGAGAGTAAGGGGATATTGAGAGCCAGTCCTGAATATGTATGTCGGAAATTTTGATAAACAGATCTTCCTGCTCATGATGATCCTCCACATGCTCGGTATAAATTTTAATGTAGCTCTTATCGCTCGATGCCATGATGTTGGCATCAATATGGCGNGTGTAGAAGTTGTATGACAGGAAGTTGTCCTTATTGAAATGCCATTTCTTGTAGCCGATAGTAGGNGCGTAGGGNACAAACCTCAAGGACGCAATGGAGTCCTGCATGGTGGCGCTGATTCCAACAACGAATCCTTGCTCATTTTGAATGTTCTTTTGGTTGAGCATGAACCCGAACTTGTCATCGGCGAGGAATCCTGAAATATTAATATGAGCGAATTCATCAAAGGTACCGGGGCGATTATTGACTGAGCCTTTGAAGGGGAGGAACTTGCCATGCTGTACGGCTCCGAATGAAATTGTGTCAAGCCGGGTTGTGCCGGAAGAGAATCCTAAGATATCAGTTGATAAACTGAACAGAGAATCATTGCGGAAGTTTGCCTTAGCATTNAGATATTCAATTCCGGTGCTTGCGAGATATGAAGCGACAAAGTTATTCGGTCCGGACTGCAATCTCAANTCAACACCCGGCATGGCTTTTTGGAGCTCAATGATATTTACATTTTTATTAGCGATAGATGAGTCAACNACCGCAAGAGTTCTGTTAATACCGTTAAGCAGAGAGTCAAGTGAGTTTGGCGAGGCGAATTTGGCAGAAAGGTCTCCGGATGTGATATCGGCAGTGACAAAAGAGTCNGTGGCATTGAAATTCAATGATGTTTCCGGTGAGTAAAGTTTGTTGCCGTCAAGATTCCAGTCAAGTGAAAGGATATTAGCTTTAGCCGAGATGGTTTTGGCATCGCTGCTCATATAGCCGGTACTCTTAACCGTGAGGCTACCGCCATTGGCGGTGGGTGAGAGGTTAAGCTCCATCAGGTCAAGGTCAAGCACGCGCCCGTCAATATCCCAAGTGTATCCTTGTTTGAGAAAATCGGCGGTGAAATCTATGTCCACCTCAGCTCCGGGATTATTACTGACTATAGATCCGACAATATGTGAATTCTGCAAGTCNGCCTGTGCGGTNATGTCNGAATANTTTTTGCCGAGATAAGTTATGCTGTCNATATCAATAGCAGCCGAGAGGTGAGAGCGCGGATCAGACATATCNAGNCCCGTGCCTTTAGCTTCAAGTCGGGCATATACNTTTCCGACACCGAGCGAAGGCATGAAGGCATCNACAGGAAANCTGTTAACATTCAGGTCTATATCATATCCTTCNGCTTTTTGCTGCCATAGTGCTTTCGCGGCAATTTTACCTCCGGCAGCTATTAGCGCGATATTGCCGTTTATTTTACCCGGATTATAATTTACCGAACCGTCAAGTTTCATCGGNGGNAGCTTTACCTGTTTAGCCATTTTTGCTTCAAGCAGTGTAGGTTTAACAGGGTTGAGGTTGGAGAAATCACCGTTGANNTCAATCTTTCCGCTCATGGCATTGAAGTCAAACGGATTTGCAACATTTCCGCCGGCTCTTACTGATGCGAACCCCGGAAGATTGGCTGANATATTATCAACGGAAAGTAATCCNGATGTNCCGTTGATATCGGCATTGAGTATAATATCGGAATTGCGGGGAATGTTCTTCAGCATTGGACCCATTGNAGGCATCGCCAACTCAATATCGGCAAGGGCAAGCATTCCATCGGCTTTGAGNCGNAGAGGCAGAGCCGGGTTGGNAGTGAGATCACCAACTCCCATGCCGGCATTCAGNGTNAGATATGAAAATGTGGTNCGGATATCAAAATTCTCTGCACGCATCATTGCCGAATCCATAGCAAATGTGCCGTTGGCATCAAGGAAAATGCCGGAACGNTCCGTTGCCTTGATTCTTTTCAGGGGTACTGTTATGGATGTGCCTCGGTTGTAAAACGAATCAACGGCAATTTCNACCCCGGAGACGGACAGATANTTCATGTCCAGTCCNGGCTGNGGNNCNGCNCCNCGCATAGCNTAGGTTGCGCTGTCNGCNGTCAGGTGNAGTTTGTCCGCATTGATNGTCCACATCTCNGAATCNGAAGCAGTAACAGCAGTNTCGTTTACCACNNCAACCGGATGGTNTTCAAGGTANTGTGATGATGGTGTGAGGTATAACGCCTTCACCGAGTCAACCGCCAGTGATTTAGCCTTGATTCTTCTCAGTCCCATATCTACCATGCCGTCTGATAGTTCCGCGAAAGGAACGGTGACATCCATCGAGTCGATGGTCGGCATCATCTGCATACGGTATCTGACATTTTTCAGGCGTATATTATTAGCGGTAATTTTNAGCGGAGAAGAAGCGGATGTGTCTGACGGGGCGGTNATTGTGTCCTTCATGACCATTCTCACATCTGCACCATCCAGTTCCGCCGAGTTGATNTCAATATTACCNTTGGCAAAGTTCATCTCAGCCGCGTTAAGCACAAAATTNTTGACATTNGCNCGGAGCATCATTGCTGAATCGGGAGTGCCAANTGCATAGTAAACCTTCGAAGCGGAAGCGGTGGTAACATCAATGTCACCTTTAAGAAGCGGNAGTAGTCTGACATCAAGGTCAAGAGAGCCGAGTGTAGCCATNGTGTCNCCGGTGGCTTCAATAACNGTGACATCGCCTATGGAGAGTGTGAGCGGAAANCGTAGCCTGAATTTGTCGGCAGTAATATCCATGCCGGTGCTTTGGCGCACCTTTTCAAGGGCAAAATTCTTGACCTTAGTCTGTACGGCGGGAATATAAAGTGCAGCCACAGCGAGCACAACTACAGCTACTATGGAAATGATAATCCATAAAAGGACTTTTGAAACCTTGGATACAATTTTATGCGACACGGTACATCTAATATGATGAATGTTTGCTTAAATTAAATTCAAGCTTACAATATAAACTCCCAGACACTCCGTTTTGTTTGCCCGATGTACCGGAAAATTTANGGCGGNTCAATACCAGGTTACTCCGTTTGAAATAGATGACCGTTTGTCATATTTCACATCGGAAAGGAGGGAGGAATTTACGGCGATATGGAAATTGTATGATTTGTAAGGTCCTACAGGTACAAAGCTCGCCCTCATAGTGAAGCAGTGAAGGTCTCTTGATATATTACAGTTCATGTATGCAAGCTTATGAGTGTCAAAATTATAGCTTGCGCTGAAACTGAAATTCCAGTTTTTNGTAGGACGTATGTTACCGGAAAAGCTAAGGTTTTGNGTTAGTTTTCCGTTATACTCCATCTTCTTTTTATTAAANGAGCCGTAGCCATAGCTNACACTGTANTTGATAGAGAAGTTCCATGGTACCTCCCACNGCATATAGCCGTCGGGGTTAAGTGTTATATCATCACTTTTCTGNTCGTATGATTGGTTTTGTGCCGCTCCGTTTGCCATNGGGTCATTCTCATCAGGTGGCGTGTTGCTTGCGTCCTGATTTTTATTTTTGTCCTCCTTTTTCTTTCTCTTGAAAGTGTTGTTGTTGAAAGAGTAAGAGAAAGAAGTGCCNGTNCTTGAGAGTCTTCCTATNCCTTTGCCTGCTTCCCATCTCGGAANGTTCACTCTCACAGGATTGCCGGCGGAGTTCAGCTGGTAGGTGTAAACATCCCATGTTGCGGCAAGATTAAGAGTGAANTTTTTGGTGAGTTTCAACAGCAGTGATGTGTTGATGTTACTCCAGTTTAGTGAGTCNGCNGCGAAGTTATAACTCTGACTNACAGAGAAATTNTCAATNAGTGAAATCTTTCTTTCTCCAATAGAGTCGTTGTCATCCCTGACTTTCATTTCAAGGTTGTTTGCAAGCTGATAGCTTACAGTGCCGCTTTTTCCCTGCCCCGGCACTCCAAACANGCTGTTTGGAAACAGNGAGTATTTTCTGGTGGTCATCACTCCGTTNATGTCAGGCATCTGATATGAGCCGTAGTANCCGAAGAATGGTGANCTGAAGTCCGGTGAGGCACTGAATGAAACGGTAGGTGTGAGCACATGGCGAATCATCTTCACTTTNTTGCCAAGGAANGGGAGGGGCTGGAAAAAACCGTAAATCTTTGTGTCAAACGACATTGAGGCATTGAAATCCCACACGTTGTAGAAGCTGTAGCTTGTATCGCAAATTTCAGCNGAGGCATTTGGATCCCACTGGCGTTTGACCTTGGTAGAGTACATTCGGTCGGTAAGATTAACAGAGGGGGTAACATTTATGTACTGCANNAGGTTGAAAGTAGCCGATATAGGCACGCTGTGACGCATNCCGTTTTTCCAATCCTTTATAAGGCTCTTTTTGAAGAACTGATCCTGTTGAGCNGTNAGTGANTTGTTGAANACACCGCTATATGACATTTTGATTTTTTCGTACCACTTTTCGGCACCTACCTGACGTTTGCGCTTGAATGGTGCAAACTGTGAGTAGGAGATGGTNATGTTGGGGAANGACACCGACAGGGTTGAGTCCTGNGTTCTCTGTGCAACGCTCGCGGTTGTCGATAGNGAGAACTTGGAGCCGGGCTTGCGGTAGGTCATGTTGATGGTACTGCTCTTGGTGTTTTCAGTAAACGCAGAGCTGTAGTAGCTGTTGAGGTCATTTCTTGTGTAACCGGCAGTTGTGAAATTGACTGATGCCGAGAATGTCATGTTAGGATTGGCCTTGGCATCCTGGCTGTGGCTCCATAAAATCTGGAAGTTTGTGGATTCAGAGTAATCCGGCGCACCTTTGTCGCCGAGCTTTGTTTTTAAGTAACTGATGTCAAACGAGCCGGAAAACTTGTATCTCTTCACATAAGCGGAACGTGCTTTCAGTCCCCAAGACCCTTTGGTGTATAACTCTCCTGTCAGTGCAAGGTCNATATTGTCATTTATAGCGAAATAGTAACCACCATCCGACAGATAGAATCCTCTGTTGTAGTCATCCCCGAATGTAGGTACAATTATTCCCGACGAGTATTTCTCNGAGAANGGGAAGTAGCCGAAAGGAAGTGCCAGCGGCAGTGGAACNCCTGCGAGAACCATGTATGTNGGACCGGTAACCACATCTTTTTTAGGNGTNACTCTCGCTTTTGTNAGCTGAAAATAGAAGTGCGGGTGCTCGTGNTTGTCNCAGGTAGTGTATCTTCCGTTCTGTAGATAGAATGTGCCGTCCGCGTTTTTTTTAGTTATTCCTCCGGTAATATATCCTTCGCCTTGTTCGGTAATCACATCGGTGATAATACCCTTTTCTGTCTCAAAGTTGTAGCGCATGGTCTTAGCCTCGTACTGAGAGCCATTGTCCTGAAAAATCGGGTTGCCTGTAATTTCACCGGTGGAATCCGGTGCTCCGACAGCATATACCGTATTTGACGCCATGTCAAGTTCTATCTGAGCGGCAGTTATTTCCTGTTCACCGTACTTAACATCGCTGTTACCGTAAAGGTAGGCATTGTTTCTACCTACTAAAAGGAGGGAATCAGTAGCTGTAATATCAACAGATGCGGCAATATCAGTCTTTGCTCTTACAATTTTTGATTTTCTGACATTCGGCACCGAATCGGCTTCAAGCCTGGTGCGCTTCATATGCGAATCGGCATATATGGCAGAGTCTGACAAAATAGAGTCACGTGGGGTCACCCTACCAGAATCAGTCGTTGTGTCAAAAAGCGNGTCCGGCTCAATCTCCGCAGGGAATTGAGGATGACAGAACGCAGGTGCTGCAGCNAAAGAGATTAGCCATAGCAGTGCAAGAACAGGTATGATATATTGTTGAGTGTACCTCAAGTGAAAAGTCGGGTGATAATGCGGCACAAAAATAGGCAAAATCCCCGTAACCTCCGCAACGGGAAGCCATTTATTTAGACCCCGTTCCCCAATATTTGTTAATGCTGAGGTGGTCAAGCGTTATGCAGCTGTGTTNGCGCAGTGAGGGAGCGATGGNGTNCCNTCGTGACCGAAACAAGCGNACGNAGATGCGTGACGNTTGGCCGAGGCGATGGTAATTTATACCCTTGATTTTATTACCTCCGCCTACTNNCTTTCTGCCTGAGGCAGTCCGGTNCGAATGCTTTGACTNTNTATGACAGACACTGTAGGCTGAGACGATTTTNCCTTGTGAAGTCCTTGNNACTGCATTNAACTCTTACAGTCGCATATCTCCGGTGCTTTTTGTGTTGTCACTCTGTCACGATGGAACCCCATCGCTCCTTCGTTCCATCACAAAAATCACTCGGAGATATGCGACCTCAGCGTTAACAAATATTGGGGAACGGGGTCTTAACCATAGATAAAAATCCTGCCGGGATTGGAGTGGTGAAATTCATTTCTTTGTGAGTGACAGGATGAACAAAACGCAGTGTCTGTGCATGAAGTGCAAGCCTGTGAATAGGGCTTGACTCGGCTCCGTAGCGTCGGTCTCCAGATATCGGATGTCCCAAATCGCTCATGTGCACCCTTATCTGATTCTTTCTTCCGGTATCAAGTTCCACCTCCATGAGTGCGTAACCTTTACCTGCGGCAACGGTTGAATATCTTGTTACGGCGAGTTTGCCTTCTTCTGGTTTCTGGGTGCTATATACTTCGTGTTGAGTGTTTTCGGCAAGGTAGCTTCGGCAAGTACCAGATGCCGGCTTCGGAATACCTTCAACCACAGCGACATATTTGCGGTTCAGCACCATATTGTTCCAATTGTGCTGAAGTGCATTTTTCGCTTCCTCGTTCTTGGCGAAAACCATCAAGCCGGATGTGTCGCGGTCAAGTCTGTGGACAATGAAAATTTTATTAGAGGGATTACCCCATTTCACATACTCCTTAAGAATGGAATAGGCTGTGCCATCCTTAACCTTGTCATTGCCCATAGAGAGGAGTCCNTAGCCTTTGTTAACAACGATGATGTCATCATCCTCATAAACAATTTTGAGTCGGCGGTTATAGAACACTCTGAATTCTCTGGTCAGGTTAATCTTTACAGTGTCACCGGGTTGTAACTGAAGATTGAACTGGCTGACAGGTGTGGAATTCACTGCAACCTGATTGTGCTTGAGAAGCTCTTTTACAGTTGTGCGCTTGCGGTCCGGCATAGCTTTCAGTAGAAAATCCAAGAGTGTAGCCGGAGATTCAACGTGGTAAGTCTCAATTCTATCGGGGCGTAAGGCGTTTCTCTCTGCGCCCGGTTTTGTTTGTCTGGGTTTAGCCATTATTTTTTCTTAGCGGCAGTGCGACGGGATTTTTTAGGTGATTCCGCTTGTGAATCCACAATTTGCTTACACTCCTCATAAGTTAGTGAAGCAGGGTCGGTAACAGTTTTAGGAATCTTGTAGTTGCCCTTGTTGTAGGAGATATATACGCCAAATCTGCCATTAAGAATCATCATGGCTGGATCTTCGTCAAACACCTTCACTGTTTTTTTGCTGTCGGCCTCTCTTTTGGCAACGATAAGTTGCTGAGCCTCCTCTGCTGTTATTTCAAGCGGTGAAATGTCTTTGGGAATAGACACAAATTTGTTGTCGTGACGAATGTATGGGCCGAAGCGTCCTATTGCAACGGTTATGTCTTTGCCTTCAAATTCGCCAAGATTACGGGGGAGCTCAAACAGCTTGAGCGCTTGCTCAAGGGTTATGTCAAAAACCGACTGATCCTTGCGGAGCGAAGCAAACTGCGGCTTCTCAGTGTCGGTGCTCTCACCAATCTGCACCACCGGGCCGAATCGCCCGATTTTTACAGATACAGTGCGTCCGGTGGCAGGGTCTGTGCCAAGTACTCTTTCTCCAACCTTGTGCTCGAAACGCATATCGTTTGCGCGAGTAACTTCAGGGTGGAACACATCATAAAAGTCTCCAATTTCTTTATTCCAATCAGCTTTGCCATCGGCAATCATGTCAAATCTTGCTTCCACCGATGCAGTGAAGTTGAAATCGAGCACATTGGGGAAGTATTCGGTGAGGAAGTCATTGACAATTGTGCCGGTGTCGGTGGGAATAAGTTTTCCCTTGTCCGCACCAGTAGTCTCGGTTTTTGAAGTAGATGTNATTTTNTCGTTTTTCAGTGTAAGAGTCACGAATTTACGCTTCACACCCGGGCGATCNCCTTTNTCAANATATTCTCTCTGCTGAATAGTAGAGATTGTGGGTGCGTAAGTAGATGGTCGTCCAATTCCGAGATCCTCCATTTTTTTTACGAGCGATGCCTCGGTGTAGCGTGGAGGGTGCTGAGTGAATCTTTCCTGAGCAACGATATCTCCTGGTGTCATTGCCTCACCTTTTTTTAGCTCCGGAAGGATTGATGATTCATCACTGTCCTGAACATCATCTGTGCTTTCAAGATACACTTTGAGGAAGCCGTCGAATTTGACAACCTCTCCGAATGCGTTGAAGGTTTCCGGACGGGTGGATGAGGAAATCGTCACAGTGGTTTTTTCCAAAATAGCGTCAGCCATCTGTGATGCGATGGTACGCTTCCAAATGAGAGTGTATAGCTTTTTCTCCTGTGCAGTACCATCAATGGTGTGCCGGTTGATATATGTAGGGCGGATAGCTTCGTGGGCTTCCTGGGCTCCTNTTGANGANGTGTGGTACTGACGGCGCTTGTAATACTGCTCGCCGATAGTNTCTTTTACTTCTGCCGCTATTGAATTGAGNGCAAGAGTGGATAAGTTAAGCGAGTCGGTACGCATATATGTGATATGACCTGCTTCATAAAGTCTTTGCGCCACCATCATGGTCTGGCTNACAGTGAAGCCGAGTTTNCGGGACGCTTCCTGCTGTAGAGTAGAGGTTGTGAATGGCGGTGCCGGAGATTTTTTCAGCGGTTTGATGTCAATTTCCGAGATAGAGAAATTTGCATTCTTGCTGTCNTCAAGAAATTGTTTTGCAGACTCTTCATCGGACAATCGTTTAGACAGCTCAGCCTTGACTTCTGTGCCGGATGGGGTGGNGAAAACTGCCGAAACCCTGAAATATGGTGTTGATTTGAACTCCTTGATTTCATTTTCTCTTTCAACGATAAGTCGCACAGCNACACTCTGNACTCTACCGGCTGATAAAGCAGGCTTGATTTTTTTCCAAAGAACCGGTGANAGTTCNAATCCAACGATTCTGTCGAGAACCCTACGCGCCTGCTGGGCATCTACAAGATTGAGGTCAATGTCTCTCGGATTTTCAATGGCATGTAAAATGGCATCTTTTGTGATTTCGTGGAACACAATGCGTTTTGTGTTTTCGGGCTTGAGCTCCAGNACTTTGTAGAGGTGCCACGCAATAGCCTCTCCCTCACGGTCTTCATCACTCGCGAGCCAAACCATCTTTGCTTCGGANGCGGCTTTTTTTAGTTCGCGAACCAGATTCTTTTTGTCTTCCGGAATCTCATAAACAGGNGTGAAGTCACCACCTTCAACACTGAAGTTTTTCTTNGANAGGTCGCGAATATGACCGTAACTCGACATGACTTTATAGTCTTTGCCGAGAAATTTTTCTATAGTTTTAGCCTTTGCCGGCGACTCTACGATGACAAGGTTCTTGATCATTAAAATGCTTTTTTTGTATTTAGGCGACAAAATTAGAAAAAGAAATTCACTTTGCCGACAATTACACCTATTTAATATATAAAAGCTGAAATTTATTTAGAGCCAGNTCCCNAATATTTGTTTAAAACGGACTCTTTATAANAAAACATAGCACAAGTCCGATTTGTTGAGCAAACCGGACTTTTCTATTGGGATTGTATTTGAAAAAGCGCTGTTTAGAAATAGAANTCTGAGGATTTGGAGTAGTACAGCATAGCAGAACCGACCTCTTCGGCTTTGTCNTCTCCCTTGGTGTTGCGCACAATAGCGAGCGCAAANCGNAGGGTTGTGGCNGGNCCGTTGCCGGTAATGAGAGTGGGGTGAGCAACTACTGGTGATTCCTGGAAAATGCCGGTTTTAATATGTCCTTCCATTCCCGGATAACAGGTCGCTTCTCTTCCGGCAAGAATNCCGAGTGGCTCCAGNACAAGAGCGGGTGATGCACATATNGCTGCTATTTTGCCACCTTTCTTAAACTGGTCGGTTAGAGCGGCACACACTTTTTTATCAGCAGCAAGGTTTGCGGCTCCGGGCATACCTCCGGGGCAAATTAGCCATTCAGCGTTTGACAGATCGGCGTCATTGATATGAATATCAGCTTCGACTTTTACTCCGTGTGCGCCTTCAACAGTTTTGCCGNCATCTGTTACCGCCACTGTAATCACTGTCATCTNNGCGCGTCGGAGCACATCTACTGTAGCGAGNGCTTCAATTTCCTCAAATCCCGGAGCTAAGAAAATAAAAGAGTGTTTCATGGTAATGTTGTTTTATGTTTTTATAGAGTTGATTTTGATTACTNCATTTGCAAATATAGTGGATTGGGAAAAATTATGATTAATTTTGGGAAGAAATTTTTCACAAATGAATAAAATCAAATCGGTTATTTTAATCATCACAACTCTTATAGGTCTCTGTAGCTGTGGNAAANAGGAGTGGTTTGTGTATGAGGGAGCAGTTTGGGGTACGTCGTTTCATATAGATTATTATGGAGCTATAAATCTCAATGACAGCATAAATCAGGTGATGAGGAGAGTGGAGCTGAGTTTGTCGCCTTTTGATAAAAANTCACTTATAAGTAAAATAAACAGAGGGGAAGAAGCTGTGTGCGATTCTGATTTGATTAAAGTTTATGAGTGNTCTGAATATGTTTGGCGNATGAGTGGGNGTGCATTTGACCCTACTGTTGCCCCTGCGGTAAATTTATGGGGNTTTGGTTATAAAAATGCTGAATCCCANCCAGATGCGGAATCAATTGAAAGAGTCAAGGCGTTGGTGGGATTTGGNAAGACTTCCATTGANAATGGTGAACTGAAGCACCCNGACGGAATGGAGTTTGATTTCAGCGCCATAACCAAAGGTTTTGGTTGCGACATGGTAGGGGAGATGCTAAAAAGAAATGGATGTGATAATTATATGGTTGAAATAGGGGGAGAAATTTCACTTGACGGTAAAAACAGCAGAGGAGAACTCTGGCACATAATGATAGATGCACCGATAGAGAATAATACCGANGTGGTGCATGAGCGNATGGCTATTGTTGCACTGAGCGATTGCGGAATAGCTACTTCGGGTAATTACAGGAATTACCGTGAGACTGACACAGGTAAGGTTTGGCATACAATAGACCCAAGAAGTTGCCGTCCGGCAGAGGGAAACATATTGAGTGCCACCGTTATAGCNNAAAATGCAATGATGGCGGATGCCCTTGCAACGGCTTGNATGGTAATGAATCCTGATTCTGCTATGGCTATGATAAAATCGGTTCCTGGAGCAAGCGTTATGCTGGTGCTTAAATCGGATGTTTCAAAANGCGAGATGAAAACGCTTGTCAGTGAGGGTTTTCCGGAAATCAAATNAANNNATTAANAANANTTAACNNANTTNTTGGTTTNNTTTGTTGTTTNACTTGGTAATTTTGCAACACNGTTAAATCTTAATCGTTGAAAANACATGAGAAAAATACAAGAAATAATAGTGCATTGCACTGCAACGAGAGCTGGACGTAGTGTTACAGCGTGTGAAATAGATATATGGCATAAGGCGCGAGGTTGGAAAGGTATAGGTTATCACNATGTGGTGANGCTTGACGGGGTTGTTGTTGCAGGTNGAAGTGAGAATGAAGNNGGTGCTCACTGCAANGGTAAGAATGCAACAAGTATCGGTGTGGTTTATGTTGGTGGTTTGGATGAAAATGGTGTGGCGTGCGATACTCGTACAGATGCTCAAAAGATGGCATTGAGGAGGTTGCTGATGCAGTTACTTGAAAAGTATCCGTCAGCGAGAATTTATGGGCATAGGGACTTTGCATCTAAGGCATGCCCCTGCTTTGATGCAAAAAGCGAATATGAAATATTAAAGCAATCTATACCGTAGAAAACTCTTTGTGTAAGTTGTCAAATCGGGTCAAACTGTCAGTGCCGAATTTAGCTATGGAAGAACGTGCCTGTTCGAGTGTCTTTTCTTTCATGTCACCGCTTTTGCTGAAAAATTTATCGGCATAGCATATCAGACGCTGCAACTGGGTAATCGGGCAAAAGTCTCTTGCAGGTAAAGGCAGATGCTGTGATTCGATTTCGGNAGCAGTTATTCCTGAACCGGTATGCAATTCGGCAGTCGCAGCGATTTCTTCATCAACATTTTCGGCTCGAAGAATGTCGGCTCCGATAATTCCGTGGCGGATATATGGTTCTGATCCAAAGCATTTAATACCAGGAGCGTTTGTGGCGAATATGCCGATGTCATGAAGCATGGCAGCCGCCTCGATTCTTTGAGGTAATAGCGGCAGGTTTAGAGTTTCGGCTATGTTCAGGGCTTTATCTGCAACGGCTCGGCAGTGGCGAATATAAATATCCCGCAAGGGTGAGCTCGCGGNATAGTATTTGTCAATTATTTTCTGATAGTCGGTCATATTCCTTCTACAACTGTGTTCCACCCGTGAACATCAGGTTCTTCCCCGAGTTGAACAGCGCGGAGTTTATTGTAAAGAGCAGTAGTAACAGGACCGGGATTGCCGTCTTTTGACACAATGTACTTGGTTCCGTTGTCAAGGTCATGGATTTCGGCAACAGGAGATGCTACAGCGGCTGTTCCGCAGGCGCCGGCTTCATCTATCTCAGCGAGTTCTTCAATAGGGATGTGGCGTTCTTCTACCTCNACTCCCATATCTCGGGCAAGAGTCATCAGGCTTTTGTTTGTGATAGAGGGTAGAATTGATTCGCTGGCTGGGGTGATATATTTGCCGTCTTTGATGGCGAAGAAGTTTGCCGGACCACATTCATCCACATACTTTTTCTCCTTTGGGTCGAGATAAAGAACAGCACTGTATCCTTCTTTGTGGGCACGCACACCTGCCTCAAGGCTGGCTGCGTAGTTGCCGCCGACTTTCCATCTGCCGGTGCCTTTGGGTGCCACGCGGTCAAACTCTCGCATTATGCAGATGTTTGTAGGCTTGAATCCTTCTTTGAAGTAAGGTCCTACAGGTGTGACGAGCACAATGAAAAGATATTCTTCNGAAGGCTTTACTCCAACCTGAGCGCTTGTGCCTATTTCAAGGGGACGGATGTAGAGTGAAGCTCCGCTGCCGTAGGGAGGAATAAAGCGCGCGTTAAGCTTAACTGCTTCAATTACCATTTTGCGGAAGAGGTCTTCGGGAACNGGTTGCATCATAATGCCTTCGGCACTTGAACGAATTCGNGCNGCNTTCTCTTCCAGACGGAAAATTCTTACCTTGCCGTCTTTGCCGCGGAATGCTTTCAGACCTTCAAAAATCTCCTGACCATAGTGCAGGGATGTGGCNGCGATGTGCAGATTGATGGTTTCGGAGCTTGATACTTCGATTTCGCCCCATTTGCCGTTGGAATAGCGGCATCTAACGTTGTAATCGGTGGGAATATACCCAAACGAAAGATTACTCCAGTCAAGTTCTTTATCCATTGGTTTATAATAACTTTAGCGGCTGACAGGCGACAATGGATGTGATATTTTGAGTNNAAAACATACATCCTGTGCCTCCTACAAACCGAAAAGACCGTGCCAAAATCGGGAATTTTGACACAGCCCTCGTTAAAAATATTATGTCGGGGTGAGAAGACTCGAACTTCCGACCTCCACGTCCCGAACGTGGCGCGCTGCCAACTGTGCTACACCCCGGACTAACCGTTATTCAGTCAGCGGGCACAAAGGTAGATATTATTTTTTAATTTTACTATCCTTTGTTGAAATTTCTTTCACAATTTGTGGAATATAGTATGGACGGTATCCTTTCACGTGTCCAATTCGGCGGTTAAGAAACACTCTGTCAATCAGTGCNCCGACAACTGTTGCTATGCACACTGCACCAATAATTATAAGCCATCCGTAAAAGGTGTGTTCGCTCTGGGGGACCATATCAATTGCATTTTTAGTTTGTTTTCAAATTAAAACAGCTATGTGNACATTTCAGTTCGCTAATAAAAAAAAGTTGCCGGAAATAACCCCGGCAACTTTGATATGGTTTGAATGNTTATNTTTTAGATNGCGTCGTCCTCAACGGTTTCAANAGCTTCANCCTCAGCTTCCGGAGNAGNTTCGTCAGAAGTTGCAGCCTCAAGTTTCTTCATGATTGAGAATATGAATGCAGCNGAGAGAAGACAGATNACNATGAGAATACCCCATATAACGGNTACNGGAATCTTGCCCCATAGNAGCATGGGAATTGAAACGAGGTAGTTNCCTATAGCTGTTGCTGCAAACCAGCCACCCATCATAGAACCTTTGAGTTTGGGAGGTGCAACCTTNCTTACGAATGAGATNCCCATCGGTGAGAGGAGCAGTTCGGCGAAGGTGAGAAGCAGATATGTGGAGATAAGCCAGTTTGAGGAAACGTCACCATTAGTGCCGGTAAGGCTTAGAGAGCCGAGCACCATCACCCCGTAAGCTGCTGCNGCCATTATCATACCGTAGCCGATTTTGCGTGGAGCAGAAGGCTCTTTGCCTTTGCGTGCGAGCCATGCGAAGAGCGCCATTGAGAACGGAGTAAGGGCAACTACATAGAATGGGTTGAATTGNTGATAGATAGCGGGGTCGATATTNGTAACAGTATCGGGAGTNTTGTAATAGAGATAGCCTACNATTCCAAGGCAGGCTGCAAGAATAATGCCGCTGATAGTGCGTCCTTTAGTCGATTTGCTCTGTATCAGAGAGAAGAANGCATATACTCCGGCGGCTATTGAAGCAAGAGCCCAGATNTTGAAGCCGATGCGTGTCCATGAAGAGGATTCGCCGGCGGTACAACTTTTGGCAAATTCGGTAAGTGTCTGACCGTTCTGNTGGAAAACCATCCAGAAGAATATTACTACTGCAAATACGAGGAGCAATGCAACAACGCGCTGCTTGGTCTGCTCGGGAGTGAGTTCAGGCACTTTGGCGGCAGNCTGCTTTTTGTCCGCTGTAGATGCAGNAGCCTTCTTGTCGGTAATGATGTGCTTGTATGTCTTGCGGCCTAAGGCNTAGATAAGGAAGCTAACGATAAGAGAAACACAGGCAAGNCCGAAAGCCCAGTTNCAACCTTCTGAGAAGGCGGAGATGTAGCCTTGNGCAAAATCGGTTAGTGANCCGTCTGTGAAGCCGCAATTGTTNGCGAACTGAGTAAGCCAGTCGGTGAGCGACATGCCTTTTTCNGTAGCAAAATCGTTCATTGCCTTAACTGTGTCACTGCTCACACCNCTCATATCGGTGAATCCTTTGGTGTCAAGGCACCAGTTTGAGACNGTTGCAGCCATTGGCTCGTTGGTAAGGTAGCCNGCCTTGGAGAGCTGCCAGTTTTTCAAACCGATAGCCGCCATAGGAGCGAACATAGAGCCAAGGTTGATTGCCATATAGAAGAGGGAAAATGCTGAGTCGCGGCGGCTTGCGTAGCGGGAGTCATTGTATAGATCACCTACCATCACCTGAAGATTCCCCTTAAAAAGACCGGTGCCTGCCGATATCAAAAGTAGAGCGGCAAAGAGAATCATCAGTGAAGCATTGCTGCGAACAGGAGTGGGAGCCGACATGAGCGCATAGCCTACAAACATTACGGCTATACCTGTCACAACACATTTTGAGAAGCTCCATTTGTCGGCAAGCCATCCGCCGAGCAGGGGCATGAAGTAAACTAACGCGAGGAAAATTGAGAAAATCTGTCCTGTCCAAGCGGCATCGAGTCCGAATTTAGCCTGCAAGTAGAAGAGGAAGATAGCGAGCATGGTGTAGTAGCCGAAGCGTTCGCCTGTATTGGCAAGCGCGAGTACATACAGCCCTGCGGGTTGATTTTTGAACATGATAATGGTATTGGTTAGGGTAAATATTGATTATTTGTTTTCAGCGTCCTCTTTGGCTTTATAAGCCACGGCATACATTTTCATTTGCTTCACCATGGCAAGAAGACCGTTGGAACGGGTAGGGGAAAGATTTTCGGCGAGACCNATTTTGTCGATGAAATATAGGTCGCTCTCAACAATCTCAGTGGGGGTNTGCCCGTTCAACACATCTATTAGAAGCGCAATGATNCCTTTGACAATGATAGCATCGGAGTCAGCGGTATAATACACTTTGCCATCGCGCAGCTCTGCGTTNAGCCACACTCTGCTCTGGCAACCTTCAATCAAATGNTCCGGCGTTTTATATTTCTCTTCGATAGGGGGGAGGGTATTTCCGAGATCGATAATCATGGAGTAGCGGTCCATCCAGTCGTCAACACCTTCAAAATCCTCTATAATTCTGTCTTGCTGTTGATTTATTGTCATAATGTCGCAAAGTTAAACAAAAATCCTTAATGATGTTGCTCGTCGCCTGAGTTATCTCCTTTATCAGTCAGCTTTTTCCGCTAATAATACGTTCAGAACAGTTTGACCTACAGCTCTCAGCGGGGCTGTGTCAATATTGCTCATGTTGTCCTGATGCGTATGCCAAGTGGCAGGGAATGAACCGGTTTTATCGTTGTTGCACTCAACGATGTCGATGCAGGGGATGCCGTTGCGAGAAATAAACATGTGGTCATCTATCAGCGCACCACCGATATTATTGGGGAAATAAGATGAGAATCCTGCGCGGGCAGCTGTGCCCCAAACTTTGTCAACTATTTTGGAGGCGTTGCGCACAGAGTAGTATTCGCGGTGAAATCTGGCACCTCTGCCTCCAACCATATCGAGAACAATGCCGTATTTCGGGCGATTATTGGTGGTGTAGGGGTCGTTCTCACACCAGTATTGNGTGCCGAGACACCAGCTNTCCTCATTGCTTGTAAGCCCTGAGCTCTCGCCATAATCTTCGGCATCTACAAGCAGAAAGTCAACACCGGTATCGGGACGATTGGCAGCAAGCACACGAGCAAGCTCAAGTATTACACCCACACCGCTTGCNCCATCGTTCGCACCGTCTATGGGNGTGGCGCGCTTATCCTCATTCTCGTCATTATCAGCCCANGGTCTGGTGTCATAATGAGCAGCGATAAGCACGCGGTGGCTCTTTTCGGGGTTTAAGCTTCCNATTATATTTTTTATAGGCAGAATCTCGCCTGTGTATGCGGCTTTTTTNCCGNACTGNACATANACGGTATCAACTCCGTGGCGTTTAAGTTCGCCAATCAGATAATCAGCNCATTCCGTATGTGATTTGCTNCCCGGTACTCTTGGNCCGAATTCGACCTGCTTTTTTATGTAAGAGTATGCGCTGTCTGCGTTGAATTTAACAGTNGTTTCNTCGGGNGCNGAAATACTCTGTTCTTTTTTTGAGGCAGTGCCTGCGCAGGAGGTCATTAAAACAGCGGTGGNGATTACGAGTTTTATAATTGTTTGCATCTCATTAGAATAATAATGTGCAAAGTTAAGGTTTGTTGAGTATATTTGCAATGAAATAAGCTTAAGCCGATGTCAACCAATAAAGATATTGAACAGAAAATCAAGGAGCTCAGAGCTGAAATTGAGCGCCACAACCATAATTATTATGTGAAGAACGCCCCGGAAATNTCTGATAAGGAGTTTGACGGGATGATGAAACAGCTGGAGGCGATGGAAGCAGAGCATCCTGAGTATGNTGACGAACTNTCGCCCACAAAGCGTGTTGGCAGTGATTTGTCAAAAGGCTTTGTTCAGGCGCCTCACATNTATCCGATGCTATCGCTCGGCAATACNTATAGCGTTGAGGAGGTTGANGATTTTGTCAGGCGNACACGCGATGCTCTGATGGGGCAGGAGGCTGCCATTGTNGGTGAAATGAAATTTGACGGCACGTCAATATCTCTTATTTACGAAGACGGCAGACTGGTGAGGGCTGTTACNCGCGGCGACGGCGAAAAGGGTGATGTAGTTACAGANAATGTAAAAACAATTAAATCCATTCCTCTTGTACTCAAAGGTACCGGCTGGCCGCGTCAGTTTGAAATTCGTGGNGAGATAGTGCTTCCATGGAAAGAGTTTGAACGATTGAATGCTGAGAGGGAGTTTAATGAGGAGCCGCTTTTTGCTAATCCCAGAAATGCTGCTTCCGGCACTCTTAAGTTGCTGAATCCGGCAGAGGTNGCCCGGCGNGGTCTNGATGCTTATCTGTATTATCTTCTNGGTGAGAATCTGCCGGCTGACAATCANTATGACAATATGCAGGCNGCGGCATCTTGGGGTTTCAAGGTNAGNGATGCTATGACNCTGCTTCATAATNTTGAAGATGTGGACGCTTATATACGGTATTGGGACACNGCGAGAAAGGAACTCCCGGTNGCAACAGATGGTCTNGTGTTNAAGGTTAATTCGCTTGTTCAGCANTTGAATCTGGGCTACACGGCTAANTCGCCAAGATGGGCTATTGCCTATAAGTTTCAGGCNGAGAGAGCTCTGACTCCTCTGCGGTACGTTTCCTTTGAAGTGGGACGAACAGGNGTAGTTACACCTGTGGCAAACCTCGAACCGGTGCTTCTGTCNGGAACCATTGTAAAGCGAGCGTCTCTNCACAATGAGGACATTATCANGAGTCTTGACATACACCAGGGTGATAGTCTTTATGTTGAAAAAGGNGGTGAGATTATTCCTAAAATCACCGGAGTGGATATCGCGGCGCGGCAACCGGGNAGNGAGCCGGTAAAGTTTGTGCGNAATTGCCCCTCTTGTGGNACTCCTCTTGTACGGGTTGAAGGTGAGGCTGCCTGGGTGTGTCCAAATAAATACGGATGTGTGCCTCAGATTGTTGGCAGGGTAGAGCATTATGTTGGCAGACGTATGATGAACATTGACGGAATCGGAGAGGAAACCAGCGANGCTTTATTTGCGAGTGGTCTGATTCAAAATATAGCTGATTTATACACCCTTACTAAAGAAAAGCTTATGACTTTGGAGGGATTTGGTGAAAAAAGCGCTGACCGTATTCTTCAGAGTCTGGANCAGTCCAGAAGTGTGCCGTTTGAAAGGGTGATATTTGCTCTATCNATCCCCTATGTAGGTGAGACAGTGGCTAAGAAACTCGCCAGAGCNTGTAAGAGCATGGATAGGTTGCGCAGTATGTCGGTTGAGGAGTTGACTGCTATTGGCGATATCGGTCCGAGAATAGCGGAAAGCATCAGGGAGTATTTGGATGCACCGGTAAATGNCCGGATAATAGATCGTCTTGCCGANNTTGGTATCAAAATGGCGATTGAAGAAAATGAAGATTTTGTGTCAAGTGATAAGCTCGGAGGACGCAGCTTTGTGATAAGTGGCGTGTTTGAGCACCATTCGCGAGATGAGTATAAGGCTATGATTGAGGAGAACGGTGGCAAAAATGTAGGCTCTATCTCAAAAAAGACCGATTTTGTGCTTGCCGGAGCAAATATGGGGCCTGCNAAACTTGAAAAAGCCAATAAATTGGGCATACCTATTATTGATGAAGACACTTTTTTAGGTATGATTAAATAAAAAAATATAATTTTGCAGCGAAAATCTAACAAGTATATTATGAAATCAGTAAAAATGATCTTCGCCGCTCTCGTTGTGGCGTTTGGCTTGACCGCAGTTCCGGCTGAAGCACAGTTCCGCATTGGTCCCAAAGTCGGTACTAATATCAGTAAGCTCAGCTTTGACAACAAAGCGTTTAGTTCAGATAACCGTGCGGGAATCAATGCCGGTATTATGACAGAATTCACCGTGCCGGTGATCGGAATCGGTGTTGACCTTAGTGTNATGTATGTTCGCCGAAATGACAAATTCCTAAAAGAAAATGAAGGTGCGGAGAATATTCACCGCGACTACATTGATATTCCCCTGAATCTTAAGTGGAAAATAAACATTCCGGTGATAAACAACATCGTTAGACCCTTCATTNCTACNGGTCCTGATTTTGCATTCCTNACAAGCAAAAGAAGTTTCAATAACTTCCGAAACAAAAAGTGTGATGTTTCTTGGAATTTCGGTCTCGGTATAGAGCTGTTCAAGCACCTTCAGGTTGCNGGCTCTTACGGAATCGGACTTAACAAAATAACCGGTAACGAGGANTATAAGGTTGAAGGAAAAAACAAATACTGGACAGTNACAGCNGCTTATTTGTTCTAATAGCTCACTATGATATTTCAAAGTCCTGCCTTTCACGAGGCGGGACTTTGTTGTTATATANTCTCCTCAACTTATATGTCAAAACAGCATACTGTTAGGATTCAAAGCCTTGATATAAATGGTGGATAAAATGTTGCATCCTNCAAANAAACNGGCTCCTCATCATGNGTGGNTAACCCATTCGAACTTGCTCTGTTACTCTCCATAACCAAAGGAACAGGACAATTAGCAGTCAAATATATATTACAGATTGTTGGTGTAGTAATGTGTTATATAACAGTGCTATAAATAGTTTTGTCCGCACCCATCCGCACTGCCTAACGGTTTTTCGCACAAAAAAACTTGGAACGGGTTGTAATGGTAATTATATTTGCAGATATCAATTAATTGTACCCTCATGGCGTGCTATATATGAGTTGCCAGAAATCGGCATGGAAGGATTCAAGCATGATTTCCCGACAATNAATCAANAGATAATNAATCGAAATAAACAACTAATATGAATAAATATCTCCTTACTTGCTTAGCAGCTGTAGCNGCTGTCTTTCTTCCTGCTTGCTCTTCTGACGATGATTTTCTCTCCGATACCGAGATAGCTGACTTGACCCCAATATCAGATCCGCAATTCACTGTAATGCTTGGTGTGAGCCGTAGCTCAAATTTTTTCGGTGACGATAATGGGAAAAGTTATGCGTATGCGTTCCATAGTATGGAGGAATTAAAAAAAGCGGATATAAGATATTATTATGTAAGTGNCGATGGTGATTTCTCACTTGAATCTTTAGTAGAAAATGAATCTTTAGTAGAGAAGTATGGTGGGTTAGATTGGGATAAGCAAACTCTGGTAATAGTATGTCAGTGGTTCCCTGCCCGATACCCAATTATTAAACTTAATTCAGGGAAGATTTATTCAAANAAAGGCAATTTCTATGTTGATTTAGACATAGAGTATGGTGGAGGCGGCTTAGCACAGGCACTCTGTGTGTGGAGTTTCTTTTGTAGTGGATGAGCCAAATGTATCCGTGAAAAATATAAAACTCCAAGCGTCAGGTAACACTTTTATTCCATGGAATAAAAAAGCTGAAATTACTCCGATACCGTTCAAGAAGATTTATACATATTAGTCAATTCACTAATGAAGACTACATAATGATCTCCCTACAATAAATCAACAGGTAATAAATCGAAATAAACAACTAATATGAATAAATATCTCCTTACTTGCTTAGCAGCTGTAGCAGCTGTATTTCTCCCCGCTTGCTCGTCGGATGATTTTTTGTCAGACAATGAAATATCCGGAATGACGCCAATTTCAAATCCGCAATTCACTGTAATGTATGNTATGAGCGAGAGCTTAAATCATTCCAAATTTGTTGATTATAAAAGAAGTTATGCTTATGCTTTCCATAGCATGGATGAATTAAAGGAAGCAGATATAAAATATTTAAATGCCGATGATTACCTCCAGAGTGAATCTTTAGTAGAGAAGTATGGTGGGTTAGATTGGGATAAGCAAACTCTGGTAATAGTATGTCAGTGGTTCCCTGCCCAATACCCAATTATTAAACTTAATTCAGGGAAGATTTATTCAAAAAAAGGCAATTTCTATGTTGATTTAGACTTAGAGTATGGTGGAGACGGCTTAGCACAGGCATTATGTGTGTGTGGAGTTTCTTTTGTAGTAGATGCACCAAATATATCCGTGAAAAATATTAAGCTCAAAGCGTCAGGTAACACTTTTATCCCGTGGTATAAAAAAGATGAAATTACTCCTGTCCCNTTCAAGAAGATTTATACATATTAGTCAATTCACTAATGAAGACTACATNATGATNTCCCTACAATAANTCAANAGGTAATAAATCGAAATAAACAACTAATATGAANAAANNTCTCCTTACNTNCGTAACGGTGATCGCAACTTTGACATTTCCTGCCTGCTCTTCGGAAAATGATTTCCTCACAGATGCCGAGATGGATCAGATCGATGTTGAATCAGATCCAAAATTCATTGGACTCAATGGATGTGGTGGTAATTTTTCTAAACAGATGGATGATGATGTGGATACTAACTATGCATTAATTATTCACAGCAGGGAGGAACTTGAAGAGTATAATTTGAGAGGTACGGTGGTTAACGACTCAACNACCTATGTAAAGGACGATAATTATTATGTTCCGAAATTTCCGTTCTCCGACAACTTTGCTTATAAACANTACAATCTTGGAGAGTACTACAAGGACATCAATTGGGATAAACAAAGCCTTGTNGTGATAACACAACTGAAATCTAGTATTGGATATGATCTTATACATTTTGATGGGAAAATATATAGGAAAAATGGGAAATTTTATGTTGTAATGGAACCNGTTGTTAATATTGATATGTTTCAGTCACAAGCTTTTATACGGTATGGGGCAGCNTTTGTAGTTAATACACCAAACCTGAAGAAAAAGGANCTGGTCATACAAATNAATGCAAAAGCCGGAGGATATAATAGCGCCACACATGAGTTTGGCTTTTGGGATATAACACAACCATTAAATTTTAANTAATATTCTGTGACCGAGGCTTATTCACAACTTTGTCTGTAATATCACCTAATCGTTGGTATGTGGCGTATATTATAAACTTAGTCTGAAATAGACTAAGAAGGATTCAAGCATGATTTCCCGACAATTAATTAGATACAAATCAGGCGGAGAAGGGATTGAAAGTTAGCTTGTTAGTAAACTTTGTTGACAATGGTGTNCAATCGTGCCTTAGATGGCATGCCATGTCAGGCAAAGCAAAAAATACGGCATAGATGAAATTCCAAGTAATGTGTCGCCTGATGTTTTATTTAGTCCTGCCTTTCACGAGGCGGGACTTTGTTGTATATGATAAATTTGTTATCTTTGGGCAATTATTTATAAGATACTGTTCAGGTGAAACCGATATATTGTTTTCTTTTATTCTGCTGTTCTGCTTTTGCGCAGGCATCAGCCATGACTCCCGAGGAAGCAAAACAGGCTTACGCGAGGGGAGATTATGCGGAAGCTGCACCCACACTGAAATCACTCGCTGATAAGGCNCCTAAGAATGCNTCGGCTAACACAATGGCNGGAATCGCACTNGCAAAATCCGGCAATNCTGAAGANGCTAAGCGTTATCTTGNAAGNGGAACAAATGAAGCGAAACTTACCCTCGCCGAAATTGCATTTGATAATTATGATTTTGGGGAAGCGGAAGANCTTGTAGAAAAATACATCGCAGCTCAGAAAAAAGCACGCAAATCTGTCAGTCAAGAGGTGGAAAATCGTCTGAGTAGAATCAGAACAATANGNGCGATGCTCGACAGAGTGGAGAAGATAGTGATTATAGACAGTATCGCGGTGCCCAAAGAGACATTTTTTGANGCATACAATCTGGCACCGTCTGCCGGCTCGGTTCAAGGAGCGGCTTCGTTGCCGAAATCGTTCAATGCCGCCGAGGGCTCCACATATTTTTCGTCCGACAATAATTCAACANTTATCTGGAGTGTAAGCACAGGCAATTTTCCACAGCTTGCGCAGACATGGATGCTTGCTGACGGCTCATGGGAAGAGCCACAGCCACTCGGGGCTACACTCAATGAAGGTGGAGCNGCTGACTACCCCTTTCTCATGAGCGATGGAGTCACTCTGTATTATGCTAACAATGGCGAAAATTCCATTGGCGGATANGATATTTTTATTTCGCGGTTTGATGGCGAAAAATTCCTTCAGCCGCAAAATATCGGTATGCCGTATAACTCACCTTACGATGATTATCTCCTTGCTATAGATGAGGAAACNGGAATNGGATGGTGGGCAACGGATAGAAATCAGCTTGGGGACTATATAACCATATATAAGTTTATACCGCAGGAACTCAGAGTAAACTATCCGGTTGACACTGAAAATCTTGCAGGATTGGCNAAACTGACCGATTACAAAAGAACCTGGGAGAANGGCAAAGATTACTCAGCACTGATTGCTGCTTCAAACGATTTGCCGGAATGGGAGGAAACGATTTCAGCCTCATTGAAAATTGCCATGCCGGACGGAAGAGCGCTTTCAGTTAGTCAGCTCACATCACCGCAAGCTAAATCGCTTGTGCCCGGTTACGCTTCATTGCTTACTCAGCTTAAGAATAAGGAAACCCTACTTCAGCGGATGAGAAAGGAATATTCGTTTGGCTACACTGCTGATAGNTCNGCAATTATCGATGCTGAAAATGATATGAATGATTTGAGAAAGGAAATAATCAATCTCCGCAACAAAATCATTAAGTCAGAGATGGCGAATAAATAAACAAGCATAAAATATGGAACTTACAGTTATCATNCTCTCGGCGGTGGCATTGCTGCTGCTATGTGTGTTTTTTTACTATGTNCCNTTCTTCCTATGGATCAGNGCTCGCGTAAGCGGAGTCAAAATATCGCTGATGCAGCTTGTGCTCATGCGCATCNGAAAAGTNCCGGTAGGCACTATCGTGCAGGCTATGATTGAGGCGCATAAGGCAGGACTGCATGATGTGTCNNGAGATGATCTNGAGGCGCACTATCTCGCCGGNGGCAATGTGGAAAAGGTAGTGCACGCTCTTGTNTCTGCATCTAAGGCTAATATCGATTTAGGATTCAAGATGGCTACAGCTATTGACCTTGCCGGNAGAGATGTGTTTCAGGCNGTGCAGATGAGTGTGAATCCCAAGGTNATTGACACCCCGCCGGTTACTGCTGTGGCAAAAGACGGCATTCAGCTGATAGCCAAAGCAAGGGTGACTGTTCGTGCNAATATCAAGCAGCTTGTAGGNGGTGCAGGTGAGGATACNGTGCTTGCCAGAGTNGGTGAAGGTATCGTGTCATCTATCGGTTCATCAGAAAGTCACAAGCAGGTACTCGAAAATCCGGACAGCATTTCTAAACTCGTGTTNCGCAAAGGGCTTGACAGTGGNACNGCGTTTGAAATACTTTCCATTGATATTGCNGATATTGATATAGGCAAGAATATCGGTGCCGCGTTGCAGATNGACCAGGCACAGGCAGACAAGAATATTGCTCAGGCTAAGGCGGAGGAGAGAAGAGCGATGGCTATTGCCCTTGAGCAGGAAATGAAAGCTAAGGCTCAGGAGGCGAGGGCAAAGGTTATTGAGGCTGAGGCGGAGCTTCCNAAGGCTATGGCTGAGGCATTTACAAGTGGTAATCTGGGTNTTATGGATTATTACAGAATGAAAAATGTGCAGGCAGACACCAATATGCGTGAAACAATNGCNTCGCCTGTANCACAGCCTTCTAAATAAGNGTAATTGATTTATGCATGCATTCCTGATTGCTCTCGCGGTTCTGATAGGCGGTTATTTTATATACGGTGCGATTGTTGACAAAATAATAGGTACCCGCACCGACACACCTATGCCGGCTTATACCAAAGCAGATGGNGTTGATTACACGCCNATGCCGACCTGGAAAGTTTTCCTCATNCAATTTCTTAATATTGCCGGGCTCGGACCAATTTTCGGTGCTATTATGGGCATAATGTTCGGACCGGCAGCNTTNTTGTGGATTGTACTCGGCACTATTTTTGCCGGTGCNGTTCACGACTTTCTCTCAGGAGTGATTTCCATCAGAATGGGTGGCGCGTCACTGCCNGAAATTGTCGGTCACGAGCTGGGAAACGGTGTCAAGCAGGTTATGAGAGTCTTTTCNGTNGTGCTGCTGGTGCTCGTTGTTGCGGTATTTGTTCTCACTCCGGCAGACCTCCTTGCCTCGATGACTCCCTCTTGGCTGGATCGCAGCGTGTGGATAGCTATTATTCTCGGGTATTATATTCTTGCNACATTATTGCCTATTGACAAATTGATTGGNAATCTTTATCCACTTTTTGGATTCGCGCTTTTGTTTATGGCAGTNGGGCTACTCGGCTATCTGTTATTCTCCGGNATAGATATTCCCTCAGGGTTCGAGTCCGGACTTGCAAACAGGCATGGTGGTGATCATTCTGTCAATCCGATATTCCCAATGATGTTTGTCAGCATAGCGTGTGGGGCTATTTCCGGTTTTCATGCAACNCAGTCNCCGATGATGGCACGATGCCTGACTAATGAAAAACTTGCCCGCCCNATATTTTATGGTGCAATGGTTACCGAAGGTATAGTCGCTTTGATATGGGCGGCTGCCGCAATTGCATTTGCGGGAAGTTATGAAAATCTNACCTCATATATGGCGGAACATGGCAACAGTGCAGGNGCNTTGGTNAAAGAAATNTCCGTTACATGGCTTGGCACTATCGGAGGCATACTTGCTTTGCTTGGAGTTATAGCNGCACCGATAAGNACCGGTGACACAGCACTGCGNAGTGCACGACTTATTGTTGCAGACATACTCNATATCAGTCAGAAAACATTTGTAAAGCGGCTGATGGTGTGNCTGCCACTCTTTGTTGCNTCATTTGTGTTGATGCTGATTGATTTCAATGTGCTTTGGAGATATTTTGCATGGAGTAACCANACCCTNGCNGTGTTCACTCTTTGGGCNGTGACGGTTTATCTTGCCAGNCATGGNAAAGCATTTATAGTCAGTNTATTGCCGGCGCTNTTTATGACAGCNGTGAGTGTGAGCTATCTNCTNTTTGCGCCCCGTCCTGAAGGATTCGGACTTTCAATTTCCATTGCTGTTGCCGCAGGAATAGTTGTTGCTACAGTTTTTCTCGCCATCTTCCTGCGATGGAACAGCAAGTTTGGTAAGAATAATAAGGTATTATTGTCTGATTAATGTGCTGATGCTTGATTTTAAGAAAATTACNGATTCTACTGATTTATATAATTTCCATTCTCACACCCAGTTTTGTGANGGTAGGGCGGANATGGCAGCATTTGCNGANGCNGCAGCTGANAGTGGTTTNCTCCATTATGGTTTCTCACCACATTCNCCCATACCTGTTCAGTCACCGTGCAATATGAGTTTTGAGCGNGTNGAGGANTATCTTAAGGAGTTCAGGCGTCTTCGCGATGAGTATGCCGGAAAATTGAACCTCTATTGCTCAATGGAAATTGATTATCTCGGTAGTGATTGGGGNCCTTCAAATCCTTATTTTGATACCCTGCCTCTTGACTATCGNATAGGCTCCGTTCATTTCATCCCCTCTGCCGAAGGCATGGTTGACGTNGATGGTAGGTTTGAATCGTTCAAGGGTAAGATGGANCGCTTTTTTGCCAACGATATCAAGGCGGTNGTGAATAGTTTCTATACTCAGACAAACGCTATGATTTCTGCCGGNGGTTTNAATATTATNGGACACTTTGACAANATAGGGCANAATGCCGACCATTTCGCCCCCGGAATAGAGAGTCAGAAATGGTATGAGGCNCTTGTCAATGACACAATAGACAATATCATTGCATCAGGTATTGCNGTTGAGATAAACACCAAGGCTCTTGCNGATCATCACNGATTTTTCCCTNNGGTAAAATATTGGCGGAGACTTATAGATTCCGGAGTTACTATTGTTGTGAACAGTGATGCACACTATCCGGANTTAATAAATGCCGGAAGAAATGAGGCGCTGGAAATACTTAATTCATTAGTTGAGAGATAAATGAAGATGTTGGAGCCTGACAGNACCAAGCGTCCGGAAATNTTTCAGCCGGTACCGGTTGACTTACCGNANCTTAGAAATGTTACTCTTGACAATGGAGTACCTCTCAGAATCTACGACCGCCCGGANATGGAAATGGTTGGTATTACGGTAAGTAATCTTGGCGGAGTAGCTGAAGCGATAAATCCGCAGTCTGCAATAATTGCTGCCGAGATGCGCAGCTATGGTTCNNANAATAAAACCGGTGAGCAAATTGCCGATGCTCTGGAACTAAATGGTGCATTNCTCAAATCATATTCAACNGCNCACCATACATCGTCAACAATTCTGACGATTTCCGATAAGGTTCGNTCTGTAATTCCAATCGCAGCCGAAGCAATNATGAATTCCATATTNCCTGAAAGGGAAACGGAGATAATTGCTGCCAGGAAAGCGGAGGAGTGCGAAATAGCACAGACCACNGAGATGTTTAAGGTGAGTGCCCGCTCAATAGAATTGCTGTCNGGTGAGAATCATCCACTTGCACACACTCCGGTTTCGTCAGATTTCANGGCGGTTAATCGCAATGACATTCTTTCATTTTACAAAACGACTCANCNTCCGGCAAATCAGACTATTCATGCTTATGGGCGTATTACCCCTGCTATCGAAGATGAAATAAACAGAGCCTTCGGTTCANTCAAAGACAGGGAACCNATNCTTAATTTGAACGTAGTGCCTTTTACACCTGCTAAGGCCGATTTTTACGAGCATATTAAAGTGGAAAATTCTGTGCAGACAGCTCTTGATGTCTCAATTCCTACTATCAGCCGTTCTCATCCCGATTACCTTGCGCTCAGACTTGCTGTAATGGCGCTCGGAGGTTANTTCGGCAGCAGGTTNCAGCAGAATATAAGAGAGGANAAAGGCTTGACTTATGGTATNTCAGCTGCTCTCCTCGGTCGTCAGGAAGGTGCCGCAATATCTGTGAGAACGAGTTGCAACACTGAGTTTCTAAATAAGGTAAGGGAGGANATATTTCTGGAGATGCGCAAGCTTTCCACGCAGCCGATGTCCGATGAGGAGATAAACCGTTTGAAGTTAGCTGAAATTGGTTCANTGATGGATATAACCGATTCGCCTGAGTCTATAATCGGTTTCCATAGAACTATTTATACTGAAAGTTTGCCCGAAGATTATTTCGGACAGAGAATAGCAGCGGTTAATAGTATTGATGCAGAAACAATAATGCGTGTTTCTGCCGCATACATCCTCCCTGAAAAAGCAATCACCGTATCCGCCGGACTATAATACCTGAAAATAAATTTTTGAGTTGGTGTGTGATTTTTTTGTNGATTTGGCAATAATATTCAACTTTTTTACTACTTTTGTNACAAAATTGAAAAAATTGAAAATACAGGAATAATAATTCCATGGAAAATTTCAGCACGATAATACAATGGCTTAATGAAGTGGATACCACTTTATTTCTTGCCGGTAACGGTAATCACACTTTATTTATGGATAAAGTNATGTGGTTTATAAGCGGTAAATTNGAATGGATACCTTTTTATTTGCTGCTTACNGCTATGCTTTATCAGAAATTGGGGNTAAGAAAATGCATTGTAGCTCTTCTCGGCGTGGCATCACTTATTGCTCTTGCAGATATGACTTGCTCGGCTGTTATTCGNCCTGCGGTGTGCAGAATGCGTCCGTCTTGTCCCGATAATCCNATCTATCCACTCGTAAATCTGGTTAATGATTATCACGGAAGGCGTTATGGTTTCCCGTCATGTCACGGAGCTAATACTCTGGGGCTTGCNCTNTACCTCTCGTTCTTGTTCAAAAAAAGAGCCATAACTATATGGCTCATTGTGTGGTCGGTGGTAGTTTCTTACTCCAGAATTTATCTGGGTGTTCACTATCCCGGTGATATTCTTGCCGGTTACTGCATCGGGGCAGCGTATGCGGTGCTTGTTTATAGAATAGTCACTCTGATATTTAATTTAGAGTACTTTTCACGCAACACCCGCTCTGGTAATCATATCTTCAAGTTCGGCAATAGTTTTTTTACCACTCTCTCGCATAAGTTCTTCTCCTTCCTTAAATANGATATAGGTAGGATACTCCTCAAGTNTGTACTCAACCTTGTAGTTGCCGTCATGAGTTGTGTCAACGCTTATGATTTTTGCACGGGAGCCGTACTTGGAGCGAAGCTCTTCAATGAGATATTTTACTTCCATGGCGTCCTTATTGCCGTCATGCTCGAATACTACCAATGTAGGAGTAGTTTCCTTGATTGTTTCTACTAAACTCTTCATAATTGATTGCTTTTAGATTTTTATCTAATAACAATCAAGTCTTAGCTTTGGTTTGCCTGCGGTTGGATATGCTGAACAGAATCACAACAATAATCAAGGTGATTGATTCAGATACCGGAATGGCAGCCCACATTCCCTGTTTTGGGAAAAAATAAGGGAGTATGAAAAACAGCGGTACGAGTAATAGGACTCCGCGGAGTAGAGTAAGTACAAGCGCTTCAAGCGACTTTTTAATACTTTGAGAACCCGATGACTGAAATAGTTGTTTTAGCAGTGATATGAATGGACTGTTAATTGGCTTGTCTCTGCCCTTGGCCGGCACAGTTGCCGGAGCTGCTTGTGTGTTTTTCATCCGCAACAAAATGCCGCAACTCTTGCAGAAAGCTCTCACGGGCTTTGCTGCCGGAGTAATGGTGGCGGCATCGGTGTGGTCTTTGCTTATTCCGTCTATGGAAATGACAGGNAAAGAGGGNATTATGANAGTTCTTCCGGATGCTGTNGGTTTTATNGCCGGTATTCTGTTTCTGCTGTTTCTTGACGTGGTGATTCCGCACCAGCACATTGAAAGCAGCGANAGCGAGGGACCCAAAAGTCACTTGTCTAAAACCGGTAAACTNGTCTTTGCTGTAACTCTTCACAATATTCCGGAAGGAATGGCTGTGGGAGTAGCTTTAGCTGCCGCAATTGAAAACAGTTCTTANCTGCCGATGTCAGGAGCGCTTGCCCTTGCTCTTGGNATAGCTATCCAGAATTTTCCNGAGGGAGCAATTGTTTCCATGCCGCTTAAAGCCGCCGGTAATAATCGTGGGAAATCTTTTGTAATCGGTGCTCTTAGTGGNATAGTTGAGCCAATAGCAGCTNTAATGACTATTTTACTGGCGTCCTATGTCCTTCCGGTGCTTCCTTATCTGCTCTCATTTGCTGCCGGAGCCATGATGTACGTTGTAGTAGAGGAACTTATTCCGGAAACGCAGCAGGGNAGTCACTCCAATTGGGGCACAATCGGCTTCACTATAGGTTTTGTGCTGATGATGGTACTTGACGTCCTGCTAAGCTAAAGTACAATTATTCGGCGGAGAGAATTTTTAGGGTCTCGATATCTTTGTCACTGTTGAAAAACNTCTCTAATACCTTGCCGAACACATCCTCCGGCATCACATAATCAAATAGTGTCATGGAAGATCGTAGCTTAAGGCTGTCAAGTCTTCCGAAAATAGATTCGGCGTCATCCGTAGGCAAGTTTAGCAGCACATNGCANACCTCTCTCAGCCGTTCTCCTAAAATGTCATTCTTCAGATAAGCCAAAGCCTCCTCCTTNCCCGATATTCCGAAGTGCTTTGAGTTGTATGAAAATCCGAGATGTTTNAGCTGAGGAAAGATAAACCATATCCAATGAGTACGTTTATATCCGGCACNAAGTTCGTCCAGCGCTATCGGATAGGCTGTTTCCTGAGCGTCTATAAAGCGCGAAAGATTATAATTGTCAGTATTCATATCTTTTTTAGCAAAGGTAGTTGTTTTGCCTGAAATAATTAAAATATATAACTTTGTATCACCAATCAACAAACTGAANAANAACTATGGGAAAATATGATTTTGACTGTGTGATAGAGCGCAGAGGCACCGGTGCTATGAAATATGACGCTTTAACCGAACTATTTGGCAGAGCGGACATTACTCCGCTTTGGATTGCGGATATGGAATTTGCCGCTGCCTCTGAAATTCAGAATGCACTTGTCAAAAGATTCAATCATCCTGTTTATGGTTACGCTTCTACACCTGATTCCTACTGGAAGTCAATNCAGTCATGGCTGGAGAAACGTCACAATTTCAAGGTGAGCCGTGAGGAACTNACTTTTGTGCCGGGAGTGGTGAGAGCAATAGCTTATGCTGTAAATTTCTTTACCGAAAAGGGAGACAAGGTGGTTATACAGACACCTGTTTACCANCCNTTCAGAATAGTTACTGAAGGCAACGGCAGAATTGTGGTTGAAAATCCATTGATTCCNGCAGAGGACGGTACAGGTTATCAGATGGATCTGGAAGGNCTCGAAAAGATTTTTGCAACTGAGCATCCCAAACTCATGGTGCTCTGTAATCCTCATAATCCNATTGGTATTCAGTGGAGTAAAGAAACTCTTGCTCAGGTTGGACGTCTCGCCCGCAAGTACGGAGTAATAGTTGTGAGTGATGAGATTCATGGCGACCTTATGTTATACAAACGCCGCCANATTCCNTTCCTTGAAGCGGGAGAAGATGCCGCGGCTGTTGGAGTTGCGTTCGGCGCCCCTTCAAAAACATTCAACATACCGGGACTCGTTAGTTCATGGGCGGTTGTTCGCAATCCGGAGCTACGAAAGCCATTCTACNACTGGATGGANGTGAACGAGTTTTCAGCACCCAATTTCACCGCNATGGTAGGCACGGAAGCGGCTTATAATCATGGTGAGCAGTGGCTTGACGAGTTGCTGGAATATCTCGAAGGCAATATTGCGGCAGTGGAAGAATTTTTTGCAGACAATTGTCCGGACATTAAGGTTATTCGTCCTGAGGCATCATTCCTTATATGGCTCGATTGTCGCGCACTCGGAATGACACAGGATGAACTTGTCAATTTCTTTGTCAATGATGCTCGTCTCGCACTCAATTCCGGCACAATGTTCGGAAGTCAGGGTGCAGGATTCATGCGCCTNAACATNGCGCAGCCGAGAGCCGGACTCATCAAATCCTTAACTTCGGTTGTAAAGGCACTTGCCGCACGCTCTGTCAACGCTTNAACTCTATTTTGAATCTTGTCAGGGGANTGCTTTCTCCNGTNGGTTCATCGGTGCGAAGGCTNAATTTGCAGCCGTGCTGACTAAGAATATCACCAACCATCATCAGCCCGAGACCCTGACCGCCCCGCTTGGTTGAGAAAAATGGCGAGAATAGTTTTTTAGACGCCTCAACGCTTATTCCGGCACCATTATCGGTAATCTCAATCCGTGGCGGATTAGCATTCAATGATATTTCTATTTTTCCCTCTCTNCCGGAAGACATTATGCTTTCGGTAGAATTTTTTACGATATTCACCATCACCTGCTCNAGCAGTACCGGGTCTGCCTCGGTATAAACCTCCCTTTCAGGCAAATTTAGTTTGATATTAGCATATTTTCCCGCCAGTCCCTCAAGAAAAGGTATCATACTTCTTATTCTTTCGCACAGGTCTATACGGGTGAGTCGCGCAGTGGGAATACGCACAACATCAGCGTANGAGGTAATGAAATCCTTCAGGCTGTCACANCTGTCNCTACAGCTCTCTATCGCTTCGGCTATATCCGGCTCGTTATCCATAACGGTGCTTATTGTGTCAAGCATCGACTTGACACCTGTCATGGTATTGTTCACCTCATGGGAAATTAATCTTATAACTTTGCCGTATGCCTCTTTCTCGGCATTNCTTACCTCATCGGTCATTANCTCCGCCATTATAAAAGGTCTTGCAAATCCTGTCTCCATGAAGCTCAGACGGGAAATGCGCACAATCATATTGTCGCTCAGTCGCACTGTGGCTGATTCACCGAAAGGTATTTCACTTATGGCGCGAGACATTTCNCCACCAANCTCCTCAGGCTTCTTTCCGAGTGCGTTCTCTTCATCAATATTCATCAGGCTGAGCATTGCCGGATTGATGAGGGTAATAGCACCGTCAAAGTCCAGAATGGTTATACCGGACGGTGACGATTTTATAAGCAGTTGCAAAAAATGGTTNTGCTCCATATTCTTNATGCGCTCCTGCTTNAGGTAGTCAATCATTTTATTGAACATACCCACAAGNTGGTCCGCATCTTTCTGACCNACTTTCACCAGTCGGCTGCTGAAATCCTGAGTTCTTACCAGTTCCATACCATCTGAAATAGTTTTTATGGGACGTAGCAGATTGATGTAAATGAGTCTCAGTAGCAAAAGGAATACGCAACCGCAGATTCCGGCATAAAGACGCAGGTCGGAATCCGTGGCACCGGANACTAACTTGGGAGAGGCTATTATTGTAATGGTGATTCCCAAAATAAGAATCACTATCACNGTAAAAATCCATTTGGCTCTCATTACCCGCGGGGATTGTCAGGGTTAATGCCGAACTTATCCATTCTCCNGTATAATGANTGCCGNGTGATTCCNAANGAATCGGCTACTCGGCTCAGATTTCCGCTGTATTTATCAAGAGCNGAGAGAATCGCTTCGCGTTCAAGGTCCTCAAGAGTGGAACCTGTAAGATTCTTAGTTGCGGCTAACCTTGTNTCGGGCAATGAGGAAGCGATGAAGTCATCTGTGTCNAGGCGNGANGAACCGCTCACAATCATTGTGCGCTCAACAAGATTTTTAAGTTCTCTGATGTTNCCCGGATAAGGNTGNTTTGTAAGCCAGNTCATGGCATCTGCTGTGATTTCCGGCANNCTGATNCCGGCNGTNTCCGCATTTNGTCGGGCGAAGTGGTTTACNAGNANCGGTATATCNTCNCNNCTNTCNCGNAGNGGNGGCANTTTNAGNGTNATNAGGTTNATGCGGTAATANAGNTCNTCGCGGAANGTNTGNTCNGCNACCATNGCNGGCANNTCNGCGTTTGTTGCNCANACCACNCTNATATCNACNTTGCGGGGNTTGCTGTCACCNAGNGCTTCNAANGTGTGCTGCTGGAGCACNCNNAGCATNTTNACNTGNGATGCCGNGTCAAGGTCACCNATCTCATCAAGAAANATNGTNCCNTTGTCNGCNAGTTCAAANCGNCCNTTGCGGGCNCTNACNGCTCCGGTNAAGGCTCCTTTGGTNTGNCCGAACATCTCGCTCTCGAAGAGCGACTGTGATATGCCGCCTAAGTTCACCATCACAAACGGAGCTTTGGCTCGCGGGCTGTTTAAATGTATCGCGTTGGCAATCAGCTCTTTCCCGGTNCCNTTTTCTCCTAAGATAAGCACCGGAGCGGTGGTGGGAGCGACACGCTCTACGGTTTTGAGCACATCTGTTATAGCCTGGCTTTTACCGATAATGCCGTTNCGGTCAAATTTACTTTTGGTTGTGGAGTCGCTTTTTGTGTCGGTGAGAGTNAGGGCGTTTTGTATTCTCTGNAGTAAAAGCTGATTGTCCCACGGCTTGGTTATGAAATCAAATGCGCCTGCCTGCATTCCGGCTACCGCGAGCGGGATACTGCCCCATGCCGTCATAAGTATCACCGGAGTCTCCGGCTGAAATATCTTGCATTTNTGTAGCAGTTCCAGTCCCTCTTCGCCGCTTGTGCTGCGGGAATAGTTCATGTCCATGATTATCAGGCGAAACTCTACGCTACGCACAAGAGCAAGAGCCTCNTCCGGGTCNGAGGCTACACTCACATCANAACCGGCGCGCCGCAGCAGTACGCTCAGCGACAACCGTATAGCCTTNTCATCATCTACTATCAGTACCATATTGCAAAGATAGTAATTGGTAGTAAATCAATTGTCAGTTTTTGACTATTTTGTCTATGTCAGCTTCAATTCCGGTGGAATGTTCGTAATCCCACAGGGTCAGAGAACGAATCTGATAGAAGTAAAGCCANTAGCGGTATAGTTCGTTAATATACTGCTGGCGGCTCTCATCTTTCTTGACCTGCGAGTCATTAAGGTCAAGAGTCGAAATTCTGCCTATCATAAAGGTNTCTACATTTGTGTTGTAGCGTTTCTGTGCAATAAGNGANGCCTTGTCAGCTATGAGCACCTGTTGCTGCTGATTGGTGAATCGCTCCACNAGGATAAACAGATCCTGGTTGAAATTCTGTGTTTCCTGGCGCAGGCGGCTCTCAACAACCTGGCGGTTGCTCTCCGCCACCTTTACNTTGCCTCGGCGTTTGCCCCAGTCAATAAGCGGTATGCTNACTCCNATTTCCACTATCTGGTTGTCCTTAAGCCCTCTGTAAGCATCACCGAATTTNCGATCCGTACCGGTGTATCCAACCTGNGCAAAGAGATTGATTTCCCTCATGTTNGCTTTGGCTTTTGCCACNTCGTATTCTGCCTCAAGCTGACGACGGCGCAGATTTTTGGCGAATTTATTGTTTGTCAGTGCNCGTTCAATCGCGTCGGCAAATGTAATATCCACCGAAGGCACATGAGTCGGTGCTTCCGGTTCCAGNTCTATATCCTCACCGAAATCGAGATAAGAGCGAAGGGTAAACATATTGCTCTTGAAGTTGCTCAGGCAGTCCGTGAGGTCAGAGTTGGCGTTCAATAGATTAAGCTCCATCTGCAGCAAATCGTTTTCACTTATCTGACCCATTTGGCGTTTCTCCTTGGCTACTTCATAGAGCTTAGATGCGTTTTCAAGATTCTGAGTTGCAATATCCACATTCTCGCGTGCCATGAGCAGGTTAAAGAAGTAATTAATAGCATTTATGGCAACGGTTTCCGAGGCGGAAAGAAAGCTCGCTTTAGCTTCTGCATATCTTACCGGTTCTATCTTTCTGTCCCATTTTACAGTGTTGACTCCGAAAATGGGTTGATTCAGGGTCAGGGCAACCGGGATGCTCATGAAACGGTTGTATTTTTCGTCGCTCAGCTGACGCAGAAAGTCAATCGAACTGTTGAGCGATAAAGTTCCGCCCGTTGGCCATATTTTTTGGCTGAGTGAAAGCTCACCGCTCATTTCAAGGTAATTGTTGCGCACAAAGCTATAGTTGCCTTCAGCATTCATGTATGAGCTGTATTGCTTTCGGTAGGATGGCACAGTTGCCTTGAANTTTACTTCAGGCAAAAGGTCTGCGCGATAAGTGCGGTACTCCCAGTAGGAACTGCGCANCTCGTTAAGAGCCACGGCAGCATCAACGCTTTTTGCGCGTGCNCGGAATATAGCATCCTCAAGGGTGAGCCGAATGGTTTCGGCTCGCCCCGGGGATACTATTGAAGCTAAAAGTGCAAATATAATTAGTGTTCTTTTCATGTTGGTTATAGATTACTCGTCTTTGAGTGCCTCTGCCGGCTGAATCTTTACGGCTTTCCATGCCGGGTAAGCGATGCCGGCGAGAATAGTCAGAACAAGAATTCCGTAAGTAATCGCTATTGTGGTGGCAAGACGCCAGGGTACGAAGAATTCATATCTGATATTCACATTGAGCTCATAGTGACATATAAGCCAGTCACATACAGCGGCAAGAGGGGTTACAAGGGTGAGAAGGAAAAGAGCCTCTGAGAGAAGTCGGAGAACTATGGAGAGGTTTGATGCTCCGTTAACCTTGCGGATGGCTATCTCAGGCACACGCTGGCGGGTACGGAACCAGAAGGTGCCGAGCAACCCGAGGAAAACGCTTACAAGCATGAACACNATACAGCCTATGTATTTGCGTTTGGTCACATTCATATCGCGGTTAGTCTCATCTATCTGGTCCTGATAACTTTTGATAGAGCTGATAAATGTGTTGTTTCTGCCGTAGAGTTTGTCTCTGTCTTTATTGAAGTTGCTTATGAAATCTCTTGCCGCATTGGGTTTTACCCGGACACTCATATATTTCCAGCCTCCGTAAGTATCAGGATTACTCTCGCTCAATACGTTCCATACAACGACTTCTGTTTTGTATTTTTCGGTATCTATTCGTTTCATATATTCAACCACAGCACCTACCTCTCTGCTATCAGAGTTACCGAGTCGTGATCCTACAAGCGATTCAGGTGTCATCGGATAGGGGAGTGCCTCATTATCGGGTTCAAAGTCAGAAATAAGCAGTTTGTCCTCTTCAAGCATCCGCATCAGATCTTCCTGACTGATGTTTGGATCTTTGGCTTTGATTCCTAACGTCTTGATATGTGAAGGTGATAATTTCCCCATTCTTACACTCACTAACGTANTGTCATCGTCATTTATACGCAATGTGTTGCCCATCCAGTTCATTAAACCGGGTTCAATACCCTGTGACATACTCACCGATTCAACATCCGGATTGTTTTTTATCACCTCGTATATAGCCATGCGGTCAAGATTATTCTGTTCAGCTCCGTTTTCCAGCTTCACATACCTCGGACTGTGTTCAGGAAGTGTTCCGAACTCAAGCAGGAAAGTATTGTCGATGTTATATCCTTTGGGCTCATTGACAGTCTGTGCTATTACAAAGAGATAATCGGTGATAAACCACACTATCACACTCACGATAAGCAGTTCAATGCTCATCCACAGGTTAGTGCGCCATTCGTGGCGTATTTGTTTGAAAAGTTTACGTTTCATTGTAAGGTTATTTCTTAGCGTTTATGGCATCTACAACATTGATACGGCTTGCGCGTATAGCAGGCAAGCCGCTGCTTATCAGGTTGAGAACAAAGCAGAAAATCAGCACATAGGCAAATGTACTCCATGCGAACAGGGTACCTGCACCGGGAGTGAACTCCGTTTGGTAATTCACGAACATACCTGCTGAGTAAACGGAGTGGAAAAACAGTCCNCCGAATATCCACGACAGTATTAATCCTATAAGTCCTCCGNCAAGGGTGATAATCATATTCTCNGTTATAATGGAGCTGATGATACTCGAACGGGTAGCACCGAAAGCACGTCTCACACCTATCTCGCCTGTTCTTGCCGCGAGTCGGCTGCGGGTCATTGTGCTTAGGTTAATGGCGGGGATAAGGAGCAGTATCAGATACAGCATATATTGATTTCTTTTACCACCGGATACATCGGAGGTGCCTGCTTTTCTATACATCATCTCCTCATTGGTGAATGGTCCGCCTTCCATGTCCGATATAAGTTGTTCAGACGCGAGCGCTGCATTATATTTCGCCATATTGTTTTTTACCTCATCCTTTATTTTGGCGATATCTTTTTTGTCAGCAGCAAGCATGGCAACAGCAAAATTACCGGTACCGTATTTATCGTTTTCATCTGGCTCTTTGTAGGGGATTGGTGTCCAAATCTGAGAGTAAGCATATTTGGTTACAGGTGAAACGTTATCCACAACCCCTATAACGGTATAGCTCTCTTCTGCTATGAGTATTTCTTTACCTACTGCTTCCTCGATGCCCTTGAACATGTGCTTTGCCATAGCTTTGTTAATCACTGCTTTTTTTAGATGAGATTCCACATCTGCCTCATCGTAAGGCTTGCCGGCAAGGAAAGTGAAATTATAAATTCTGAAGAAGTTGGCATCGGTATTTTTTACATCTGCATCAAATACCGGAACTCCGGTCACGTTAACCTTTTCGGACCCGGTCCAGTTGTCGAATATGCTAATCATTTCCGGGGTTGTAAGCGGTTTGAAAACTTCGTCAACCACCTTTACACCCACAGATGAAGAGCGCATCATTCTGCTTGTAGTGTCAGTTGATTGTGTTTTTATACGGTTAGCATAGATGAGTCTTTCACGATTGGTCTCGGGTGCGAGGGGCACGAAATTTACCTGATTTAGCATCACAACCACCATTATCAGGAATATTGCGAGCGCGGTGCCGAGAATAGTTACCCAGGCTATTACCGGCTGTGCTTTAAGTTCGTTTATTATCTGTTTCATATTACTTAATTCTATAAATTCGGTTGTTATTCATGGGCAAGGGCACTCGCAGGGTCAATATTCATGGCTTTGCGTGCCGGAAACCAAATGCCGACTGTTACCGCGAGAATAACAAGTGCAAGTGTAATTGCCGCGCAGACGATATATTGCCACAACGGGGCAGAATTGGTGAAAAGATACACCACAAGGTCAAGTTTAATCAGCCCCCAGTCGCAAATCCATGCTATAGGAGTCACAGCAGCGAGAATCAGCAGCCCTTCACCCATCAGGCGGCGGAAAATCTGACCGGATGTGGCACCGTTGACTTTACGGATTGCTATTTCGCCGGTGCGGTTCTGTGTTCTAAACCAGAAGGCACCGAGTAAACCGAGAAATATGCTTACCATCAGGAATACCACTATTGCCACACGGTTATTTACAAGGGTCACAATATGCTCCTGGTTCATAGTCCGGATTACTTCAAACGGAATAAGATCGTTGACATACACATTGCCCACACTAAGATAGTTGCCTGTTTTTTCATTGATCCACTTTGCAAAATCCTTCTCTTTAGACGGGTCAACTTTAACCGTTATTTCATAAAGAGCCAGTGGGTTCTGGGGGAAATCCTCATTTATAGATGCTTGCATGAATGTTCTGAAATAACAAGGCTCATAGTCATTACGCTGCTGATTGACTATGGTTATTACCGGCAGGGTAGTGGAATCATTGTTGAGAAACAGCCAGTCATCCGCAATTCGGGATGGTGTATTATATTCTACGACATCCTGCATCTCAAAAGTGTTTTCAGTAATCAGCACACCTTGCCGTTCTTTAACAAACTCGGTAAGTTCCTCCGGATATTCACCGTTGGCACCGGATATACCCATCACTATAATATAGGATGGTGAAATTATTTTTCTGGCAAAGAAACCGTTGAATACCTCCTCTGAACCATCCTTGCGAATCAAGGTGTAGTTATCGCCGTTGAAGTTATAGTTATATGGTATTGCGGAGTATGACAATGCGAGTGCTTTGACTCCGGGAGCTTCGCGCAGGCGGCGGAGCATCGCTGCCATATCCTGGCTCAGGCTTTCGCTATCTCCTCGTGATTCGTCATAGTCACGTCCTTCGCTGTTCACAACATCATAGCCGACAAGCCACACATTTGAGACGTCATAGCCCGGTGAGCCTGTGCGAACCCACAGGGTGGAGAATACTGTTACAAGCACATACCAAATTACTACACTCACAATCAGAAACTCGGCAGCAAGCCAGAGATTGGAGCGCCACTCATTACGAATCTGAACTGATAATTTTCTTTTCATCTTGCAATAGTTTAGCGGGTTAGACCTCCGAGTGCTTCTACCGGGCTGATGCGTGATGCCCGCCATGCGGGCACACCGGCACTAAGAAGATTGAGAAAAAAGCAAGCAAGCACTGCTATGCCGAGTGTTGGCCAGTTGATAAGCATACCGGCGGTAACATTACTCCCGGAGGAGAGTATGCCGAATGAGGGCATGGTGGAATTGCAATAAATCCATGCGAAAGCAACGCTGAGAATAAGACCGATAATGCCACCGATAAGGGTTACAAGCATATTCTCATTCAGAACATCTATTATCACTCTTGAACGGGTGCAACCAAAAGCTCTTCTCACACCGATTTCGCTCACTCTGCGGCGCAACCGGCTCTGGGTTATCACAGAGAGGTTGATTGCTGGAATGAGAAGCAGAATGATGTAAGAAGCGTAGCGCTGTTTCCGCTCACCGGCGAGATCGGGGGTGCTATTTGAACCATGAGGTATAATCACCTCCTCCTGAGTAAAAGGCTGGTTGTGATACACAATCTCAAGTTCGTCATTGGCGCGTTTGCGACTGTTGATTATTTCGATTCTGCGTGCCGTCTCATCCTTTATCTCCTGCGCGCTGACCCCGTTAGATCTGATTAGAAAAGCCCTGAATGGACCGGTTTCGGGGGTCTTTTCACCAAGTCCCCATGTCTCATTGGCTCGGTTCACAGCGTTATAAGATATAAATACATCCGCGTATGCGTTTGATGCCAGGGTTGAGATGTCGGCAACTACCGCAGCCACCTTGTAGGGTATGCCGTGGAGCAGGATTTCTCTTCCGGCAACATCTGTTCCACCAAGTACGTTTCTTGCAACACTCTCGGTTATGACAGCCTCTTTTATACCGGCCTCAGATACCGCATGGTCAAAGGGCTTGCCTGAGAGTATTTTGAAGTTGAATACACGGAAAAAAGCATCATCCACAGTCGCTAAATTGATTGTCAGCGGTCGGCTGTCAACAGACTTTACATCAGTGCGCTGCAGTTCCATAATAGCGTAACTCACCTCCTCGATGCCGGGCATATCATCATACAGCTCCTTGAGATAGGAGAGCGATGCGCTCATGGACATATTGATATTGTCATCGGGATTTGTGCCGATAATATGGATAAACTGACCGTGCATCAGCCGGTCGCGCTTGCTCTCGGGAGCAAAAGGTATGGTATTGACATTATACAGCATCACCACTACCATAATCAAAAATATGGATAGTGCGGTGCCGACAATGGTCACACCTGAGATAAGCGGTTGCGATTTAAGTTCCCGAAAAATGTTATTCATGCCTGGATTTGATTATTGTACCTGTCTGCCGTCAAAGAATCTTACAATGCGGTCAGTCTGTTTAGCCTGCTCCTCATTGTGAGTAACCATCACTATTGTCCTTCCATCTTCCTTGTTGAGTTTGTGGAGGAGCTCCATAACTTCGGCACCCATCTTGGAGTCAAGATTACCGGTGGGCTCGTCGGCGAGGATTATCTCGGGATTGCCTACTATTGCACGGGCGATCGCAACACGCTGGCACTGACCTCCGGATAGCTGTGATGGCATGTGCTTCATGCGGTGACCGAGACCAACTCTTTCAAGTACTTCTTTCACTTTTGCCTTGCGCTCTTTTTCGTTCAGACCGGAGCGGTAGATAAGAGGAAGTTCCACATTGTCCATAACATTGAGCGATGGGATGAGGTGGAAACTCTGGAATACGAACCCGAGGTTGGAGTTGCGGAATGCCGAGAGCTTGCTGTCGCTCATCTTGGCAGTAGTGGTTCCGTTTATGTCTATTGTACCTGTAGTAGGATTGTCAAGCAAACCTATTATATTGAGTAAGGTTGATTTGCCACATCCCGAGGGACCCATGATAGATATGAATTCACCTTTTTCCACTTCAAGATTAACATTTTCAAGTGCTGTGGTCTCGATTTCGTCGGTGCGATACACCTTACCTACGTTTTTTACTGAAATGATTGCCATTTTGTTGATTATTTTTTATTGTGATTTAATTTTAGTTTGTTAGAATTTTCAAAATCAGACATATCTGATATCACTACCCTGTCGCCGGGCTTTAGTCCGCTCACAACTTCGACAAACTCATAGTTGCTGTCACCGAGTTTGATAAAGCGTTTCTCCAGTTCATTATCACTTGTGAGAACAAACATCTTGTAGTCACCTGCACCTTTGAAATAGGCTCCGGTTGGAATCCTCACCGCCTCATCCTTGATGTCGTTCATCACAAATACGTCGGTTTTAAGCCCGCTGCGCAGTCTGTTGTTGTCATCCTCGTCAAGTTTGACCGAGAATGAAATCACACCGTTTTTACTCAGGGGGGTAACATTGCTCACCGAGCCGTAAAGGCGTGTCTTACCGATTTTTACAACCGCTTTGCTACCCACCATAACTCTGTCGCCATAAGAATCGCCGATTTCAGCATCAACCTTGAAATGAGAGAGGTCTGAAATAACGGCAACCTTTTCACCGGTGCCTATCTGCTGTCCGATCTGGTTATTTATAAAGGTGAGTGTGGCAGCTCTGGGCGAGCGAATGCGGGCATCCTCAAGAGTGCGCATTTTCTCAGCAAAGTCTTTGTCGAAAATGTCAAGCTCCAATGCTTTCATTTTCACCGCGGCATCCTTAACCTGTTTTTCGTTAGAGTATTGCTGTCTAAGCTGCTGGAGCTCAAGCACTCCGGTGTTGTAGGCAAGTTCCGCTTCCCTCACGCGGTCGCCAGTGCCTGAGCCGAGAGAGTCAAGGCGGCGCTCGTTAGCCACTTCAACACGCTTACGGTTAACATCCATCTCCTTGACCTTGATTTGCATCTCCAAATTGGAAAGAGAGGTGTGATTATTGAGTCGCAGCTGCTCAAGGTCGAGTTGCTTCATGCGTCTCTGGTCGCGGAGCTGATTGATTTCGTTTTCCGTGCTCTGCAGGTCGAGTCGCAGCAGAGGAGTACCTTCAACAAGGCTGTCTCCCTCCTTGGCATACACTTCCATGATGCGTGTGCTGATAGGGGAGTTGATAATCTCCTCAAATGCCGGGACAACCTTGCCGGAAGCACTCACTGAGGTTTCGATAGTGCCTTTATCGGCAGTAGCTATCAGCAGTGAAGATTCATCAACACTTCTGCGGATGAGTGATACAAGAATTATAATTACGAGCACAATGCCGCCGGCAATTGAGCTCCATTTGATAATCTGTTTTCTTTTTGCGCGGTCGCGCTCTTCTTTGGGTATTTCTCTGTCCATTGTCGGATATTAATTTTTGTTGTCAGTTTATGCCAAAATATATTGCATAAACCGTGCCAAAAATATAACCGACTGGTAATCAATGGCGAGTTGCTTTTGGTGGGTGTGCGATTCCGTACACCCTGTCCGCTCGTTCCCCTTTTATTTGTCCGCGCAGGCGGTAACCGCCTCCATGAGAAGATTGTTTTCGCCGAGAATGGTTTCTACAAATTCGCGGAAGGCACCGAAGCCTCCATGTACCATGCCAACATGAGTTACCTGTGACTTAATATAAGATGCACTGTTGGCGGGGCATCCGCTACATCCGACTGCTTTAAGCAGCGGCAGGTCGTTAACATCATCACCGATAAAGGCAACCTCGGCAAGAGTTATTCCAAGTTCTTCGCAAACAGCTATGGCAAGCTCAAGCTTATTCTTTACACCCAGATAGCAGCGATCTATACCGAGTTTCTGAGCTCGTTTAGCCACAATCTGAGTGTTTTCACCGGTCATAATAGCTACCGGGATGCCGTAATGGCGCAGAAATGCCACTCCCCATCCATCTTTTACGCTGAATTTTTTCATGTAGTCACCTTCGGCGGTGTAGTACATTCCACCGTCGGTCCACACTCCGTCGATATCGGTGATAAAAAGCTTGGGTAGCATAATTACTTGATTGATTGAGGATATATGATTTCGTTAGCAAGCAAATCGGTTGTGACTGTTTTACCTACAACCTTTTCACGGTCAATCCACTTAAATCCGTCACCGGGACTGAGCAGATGAATATCGCTTTCGGTAATTATGTGTCCTGCGGGGAGAGGTTTGTTTGTAGCGATAGAGCGTTCAAGCTTTACTTTGGCTGATGCCACAGCGGGGTCTATGTACAAGTCTTCCTTACCGAGCCATCGTTCAGCCAGACGGATGTCTCTAATCATTCTGTTTACTCCGTCAGGCCCGAGTGAGCCGAGCTGATCGGTGCCTTTCATGCGGCGGTCAACAGTGATGTGCTTTTCAATAATCCTGGCTCCCATTCCAACGGCAACCGCAGGTGCGGCGATGCCTATGGTATGGTCTGAAAAGCCTATGGTATATTGCGGGTAATGCTTCAGTAGATATGTGATTGTGTTGAGGTTGAGATTGTCCGGCATAGTGGGATACTGGCTCACACAGTGGAGTATAGATATGTCGGAATGGTAGCGGGTAATAACATCAAGCGCCTCGTCAAGTTCCTTTTTGCCGGCCATACCGGTTGAAAGGATAATAGGAATCCGGGTTTCAGCCATAGCTTGCAGAAGAGGCAGATTGGTGAGGTCACGACTCGCCACCTTGAGCTTGTCCGGTGTGAGGAGTTTGAGCAGCGATAGGCATCCCACCGAGCATAGAGTCTCCACAAAATCGAGCCCGAGTGTTTTTGCGTGGCGATACACCTCAAGGTGCTCCTCGTCGGAGAGTTCAAGAAATGCTCTGTGCTCACCGTAAGTTTTGCCGAAGGAGTGAGGGGAGTTATACGGTCGATTCATCTGAGATGCGGCAAGCTCCTCGTTAAGGTCTCGCTTGGTGAGTTTCACAGCGTCCATGGGACGCAGGTCAAGGTTGCAGGCATCATCATGCACGGGGCGAGCCACCAAATCGACTATCAGTTTGGCAATATCAACAGAGCCGTTATGGTTCTGACCTATTTCTCCAATTATATAAGTGCTGTTCATTTTTCGTTCTGTTCAATGTTTTCTCTCATAACCGAGTGGTAACGCGGTTCTGAATCAACAAGTTGTATGAGGGATTTAAGCGATCCGTCGGTTTCTGCAAGATGGCGGGAGTAAAGTTCCTGAAGAAGAGCAAAGTCAGAGGGAGTGTCGAGTGTGAGTCTTATGTCAGTTCTTGACTTTAGGAAATCAGGCAGTTGCAGCAGCTCTATGCTGAAATCTTGCGGGTGAGTATATAAATATATGGTAACGTGCTCACGGTAAAGTTTCTCGTCCGTTGCAGCTGCTGCTCGGCGCAACGCATCGGTAGTGGCAAGTTCGGCATAAAGTCCGAGGTGTGATTTGATAGTGGGTCTGCCGTCCGGAAAAGCGAAAGCTACATAGTCTGCTCCGCTGCGGGTTTGAGCATCAAAGAGCTCGTTGAATGTGTCAGTCTGAAGAAAAGGATTGTCGGAGCAGACGCGGATAATTCTTTCGAGTCCGAACCGGTCGGCCGCGCCAATGAAGCGGGCAAGCACATCTTCCTCGCTTCCACGGAAACATTCCACACCGTGAGATTTTGCAATTTCTTCCAGAATATTGTCTGCCGGATTATCGGTGGTTGCTACAACAATGGTTTTGTCGGGACACGACAGCTTGATTTTTTCAATAATGATATCAATGATTCGTGTTTCTCCATCAAACTCACGGAGAATTTTTGACGGCATACGAGTGGAGCCGGATCGAGCCTGAATCACAATTCCGTCGCGTTTTCCGGTTTTATCAGTAAGTGTCATTCTTTCAAATGCATCTATGTAACTTCCGGGGGTGATATTGATTATTTTCTTGCCGAGTTTTACTGCGAAATCTCTTAAGGTGAAGTATGCCTTAAAGGCAACGTGCATGTGGTAGAGAATAGTGTGAAGTCTTGCGGTAGATAGATTCTCCTGCTTGACTGTGTCAGCCTTCGACACCCCTTTGTCATAGAAATGCTTCTGGTGCATAAGCACCTCATTATTTTCTGTGACAGTAATTTCCGGGAGCCATGAGTGGTCGGCACCTGCAAGATATATTTTTTTGAACGGCATACGCAGCGCAGTTGCGATAGAAGGAATGAGCACATTGTGAGGGCGCGGCATTCCGATGCCTTTGCGGTAAATGAAATTTGTAAATGATGCGAATCCCTCAATCGGAGTGGTATTGTATATATGAACTGTTATGTTGGGATTCGATTCGATAATCTGCTGCCACTTTTTGTCAACCTTGGAGCGTGCCGGCATGAAAAGGTGCAGGCTCCAATCGGTTTTTTGTGCGAGCGCCCCGAAAAGTGCTTCTCTTTTCTCATCCACAATCCAGAAAAGAGGGTCAGCAATTAGGTACAACTCCGGCTTTAGTTCGGTGAACATAGGCGATGTGGCGCAGAAATTGACGGCAAGCAGAGTGCGGCTGTCAAGAAATGCTCGGTTGCGCTCTACAGTGTTGTTGAGCGACGGGCCATTGGCAAGAATCACCAACTCATCCGCATTCTTCAATCCGTGAGGAAGCGGTGACGTTTTTTTTGACTTCAGGGCAATTTTTATCAGGCTCAGAAAGGTCTGTTCTAAATTGCCCGCCCACTTCTGTATCTTATCTGAGGTTGACATTTTTACGGCACTTAGTCTTTATGGTGCAAAGATACAAAAAAAGAGTAGCTGAAGAATTATTCAGCGGCGTATAATCACTGTTAGTGTTCTGCCAGAGGCAGTTCCAAGCCTCCTTGCTGAGAAAAAGTCAGCAGGATTGCAGCGCGAACACGCTGGCGGCATGGATATTCTGTCGCGGCATATACCTGCGCTTTCAAGGCTTGCGGCAACTGTAGCCGGTAAATCCACATGAGGTTTTGTGCGGGTTCGATTCACTGTGCCAAAACGGTTGAAATGTACAGCTACCTCTTCTCCAACCTCAAAGCAGTCTGAGCATATACATGGTCCCATAGCCGCCACAATCTTCTGTCTGTCAGCCCCGGTTTCCATCATTTTGTCAACTGTCAAGGCAGCGATATTTCCAGCTGTTCCACGCCAACCACTGTGAACTGCGGCAATTACTCCGTTTGCGGGATCCGCAAGTACAATAGGCACACAGTCGGCGGTGTGTATGCCTAAAGCTACACCCGGCAGAGCGGTGACAATAGCATCGGTGTCTGGAAGAGGTGTTGACGGATCGGTTACTATCGCTACATTCAGAGAATGGGTTTGCAGCGGAAATACGATTTTATCGGCTGAGATTTCAAGGCTTTGGCACAACTCCTCCCTGCATCCGGTGTAGTGGGCAGGTAAGTCTCCGGTATATGAGCAGGTTGAGAATCCGGCGTAAGGTTCCGAGGGCGAATCTGTGTCTCTCAGCGTAGAAAACGCCGATATTCCAGGAAAACCTAGCAGGTCAATTGCCTTCACTGTCAAGAGTATCTACTCCGTAATCCCAGTCTTCATCCCAATCCTCGTCTTCAAGGTCAAGCTCTTCTTCGTCAACCGGCATTGCCTCCTGTTCAAAGATAAACTCGTCCTCCTCCTGTACCCTGTGGCGTCTGTCAAGCGGACGGTGGGTAATGGATGGAGTGGCAATGCGGTTACTCTCATCAGTGATAGCACCCCAAAGCATATCTTTAAGTTCTGTAAGTCCTTCACCTGTAACGGCTGAAATGAATACCGACGGCACGCCTTCAGGAAGGGTTTTGGCAAGCTCCTCTTTCAGCTCTTCGTCAAGCATATCGCTTTTAGACACAGCAAGAATACGCTGTTTGTCCTCAAGCTGAGGATTAAACCTTATAAGTTCGTCAAGCAGAATATGGTATTGCTCTGCAATATCATCGGCATCGGCAGGTACCATGAACAGAAGCACAGCATTGCGCTCAATATGGCGTAGGAATCTGAGTCCGAGTCCTTTACCTTCGCTCGCACCCTCTATGATTCCCGGAATATCAGCCATTACAAACGATTGTCTGTCGCGGTATTCCACAATACCGAGTTGAGGCTCCATGGTAGTGAAGGGGTAGTCGGCGATTTTTGGACGCGCTGCGCTGAGAGCTGACAGAAGTGTGGACTTACCTGCGTTGGGAAATCCCACGAGACCAACATCGGCAAGAAGTTTAAGTTCAAGCACCACAGCTTTTTCAATAGCCGGTTCTCCAGGCTGCGCATATCGGGGAGTGCGGTTTGTGGGGCTTTTGAAATGCCAGTTTCCAAGTCCCCCTCTGCCTCCGCGAAGCAGTTTCACCTCTTCGCCGTCATCTGTAACCTCGCAAAGATAGTCGCCTGTCTCGGCATCGAAAACAACCGTTCCGCATGGCACATCTACAATCACATCTTCGCCATCTTTGCCGCTGGAGCGGTTTTCGCCTCCGCTTTGACCATTTTCAGCAAAAATATGACGGCGGTATTTAAGTGGAAGCAGTGTCCACATGTGGGAGTTTCCGCGAAGAATAATATGCCCTCCGCGTCCTCCGTCCCCTCCGTCCGGTCCGCCTTTCGGGACGTATTTGGCTCTATGGTAATGTCTTGAACCGGCGCCGCCCTTGCCTGAGCGGCACAATATCTTTACATAATCGATGAAATTTGTATCTGCCATATCAGTATTGCTTTATTGATACAACAACCGGAAGTGAAAAATTGATTTCAGGCATTTGAAATAAGCCACATGGTATATGCAATATATACAGTGGCGAGTATTCCGCCTTCAGTCCGGGTTATAGTATTATATTTGAAAAATCTACCGAATATCCAGAATAGCGCGGAAGCAAGTAGCAGAGTGAGCAAATCAACATTGCCAATGGCTCCGAATTTCAGCGGGAAGATAGTCGCCGAAGCTCCGAGAACCAGAAAAATATTGAAAATATTGCTGCCTATCACATTGCCGAGTGCAAGTTCCGGCTTGCCTTTCAAAGCAGCTGTAATAGATACTGCAAGTTCGGGGAGAGATGTGCCGGCGGCAACAATGGTAAGTGCAATAACGGCATCGCTGACACCTAAGGCTTTTGCAATACCTGTGGCTCCGTCAACAAATATATCACCTCCGAAAATCAATCCGGCAAGTCCGAGGATTACAAATAATATAGCCTTTGCAATTTTCATTGGAGGTTTCTGATCTTCATTCTCTCCGGAGGTATTTCCTGACTTGGCTTGTGACAGGGTGTGGCGCATGAACAGAATGAAAAAAAGTATCAGCAAGATGCCATCTACCCGGCTGAGAATCATGGCTGGCTCGGAGTCAAGGAATGGCCCGTTGCCCATAATGAGTAATATAAGCGAGGACAGGAAGACAAGAGGAATCTCGTTGTTCATAATATTATGGCTCACCTTCATAGGCTTAATCAGAGCAACTATGCCTATAATAGCACAGATATTGAAAATGTTGCTGCCCACAACATTGCCTATAGCAAGCTCACTGGTGCCTTTAACGGCAGAGATAATGCTTATTACAAGTTCCGGTGTAGATGTGCCGAATGCCACTACCGTAAGACCGACAACGAGTTCGGAGATTCCCATGCGTCTGGCAAGGTCTGACGAACCGTCGGTGAGCATATTGGCGCCTACAAGAATCAGAGCCAATCCGCCAATAAGAAATAAAATATCGAGTATCATTCGGCAAAAGTAATCAAAAAAAGTGAATGAAATGTGAGAGGTATATAATAAAAAAGAGGTACAACTGATAGTTGAACCTCTTTGTGACTCCTACAGGATTCAAACCTGTAACCTTCTGATCCGTAGTCAGATGCTCTATTCAGTTGAGCTAAGGAGC
>JAAVFD010000007.1 GCA_014800945.1 Barnesiella sp.
ATATTGCCGTCAGCATCAATCTTATACATACCGGAAGATAGATACTCTCCATCGATTGCTCTTGAGTTACCATTCTTGAGTCCGACAGAAACCGCGCCTGAAAGATCCATCCTGCCGATTCTAAGTTTGTTGTAGTCTGTTTTAGATGAATGTCCGTCCGGTCCGTTGTCTGAGCAGGATGTTGCAACACAAAGTCCCATGAATGCGATTAAACACGCATAAATAAATTTTAATTTATTCATAGATATACAGTTGCCGCCGGACTCCCCTCATAGGCATTAATAAAAAAAAGAGCGTGAGAGTCTGTATCTGTTACTCGTCCCACGAATCGAGGCTCTGGCATGTGCCCATCTGAGTAGAACGAGCAACGCGGAGTCTCACGCTGTATGATATATGACAATAGAATATGTATCGCTACACATNCCACNAAAGGTATATCATACCCGAAGACGCCTATCGTTGCCTCATTCCCGACTCAGATTTTGAAACTGCCAGATTTCGATCCGTCAAGAACAAGCGCGATAAACGCTCTGATAATATGTCTTCGCACCCCGCCACATTACCCCATATCGGGACTCCGCAAGCGATATGCAGTTACAAAGTTAATATAAATCATGGAATTGTGAAAATTCTATATGTGCGTAATTCAGATTCATTTTTAAGATTGGNCTGTACGGTGTTGAAAGGTGAATATCATNGAAGTNTTATCGTGGCTTAATGAAAAAAAGTAGGGGGTGTGGGTTGCGGATTTGGGTTTGTTAGTTATCTTTGCAATAATGATTGACCGTGAAGACATAAATAATGCNGTTGNGGCGCTAAGGAGCGGTGGCGTAATAGTGTATNCCACAGACACAGTGTGGGGTATCGGCTGCGATGCAACNAACAGTGCGGCAGTGCGACGGGTATTTGAAATCAAGCGTCGCGCTGATGCCAAGGCTCTCATCAGCCTTGTGAGTGACGAGGCTATGCTTGAGCGTTGGGTCAACGACATTCCNGATGTGGCTTATGACCTNATAGCTGCGGCTGTCAAGCCAATGACNATTGTTTATGACCATCCTACNGGACTCNCGCCGGAGCTGCTTGCCGAAGATGGCAGNGCGGCAATCCGTGTGACNGGTGATTCTTTTTGTCAGGCATTATGCCGGGCTCTTCGCAAGCCGCTCGTGAGTACCAGCGCCAATATAAGCGGTGATTCCACCCCGGAATGTTTCGCTCAGATAAGCGAAGAAATTCTTGATGCCGCNGATTATGTGGCGCAAAGCAGGCGGAATGAGCCTGCATCCGCAAAGCCGTCAAGTGTTATCAAACTTGGCAGCGGCGGTCTGATAACAGTGATAAGACCATAACTTTATGCGAGAGAACCTGTCAGTGAAAGAGCGGCTNCACAATAGCTTCATGAGCTTCCTGCTTTGGCGTGAGAAGCACNTAACCGAGAAGTCCTTTGTGGTGATTCTCTCGCTCATAGTTGGTGCCCTGGGTGGTTTTGCGGCTCTTATTCTNAAAAATCTGATTCACCTTATCAGCTCGCTCCTCACCTCGCATCTGGCTGTTACAGAGGGNAACTATCTTTATTTCATNTATCCCGTTGTGGGAATAATCATCACGGTGCTGTTTGTCAAATATGTAGTGCGTGATAATATCAGCCANGGTGTCACCAAGGTTCTTTATGCCATTTCGCAGAACAAGAGCCGGCTGAAGCGNCANAATATGTACAGCTCCATGCTTGCCAGCTCAATAACCATAGGNTTCGGCGGATCTGTAGGAGCNGAGGGNCCGATTGTATATACCGGAGCCGCCATAGGCTCAAATCTGGGGTCACTGATGCGCCTGCCGCCGAGGGTGCTGATGATTCTGGTAGGCTGCGGTGCCGCCGCCGGCATAGCCGGCATCTTCAAGGCGCCGATTGCGGGTATGCTGTTCACACTGGAGGTGCTGATGATAGATCTGACCACAGTGAGCGTCATGCCGCTGNTGATTTCATCNATCACCGGAGCTACCATCGCATACGTTTTCACCGGCTACGATGTGGAGTTCTTTTTCATTCAGAGCGAGCCGTTTGTNACCGGAGCAATACCTTTTGTGATACTGCTCGGAGTATTCACCGGGCTTGTGTCGCTATACTTCACCCGAGTCATGAACATGATGGAAAATTACTTCGGNTCCATCAAAAACCGGTTTGTGAAGCTNTGTGTGGGCGGTGCCATTCTGTCAAGCCTCATATTCATTTTTCCNCCNCTCTACGGCGAGGGCTACGGNGCAATCATAAGCCTTCTCGGGGGAGATGTCGGCAGTATTCTTGACAGCTCTCTTTTCTATGCCGACCGCGACAATGTGTGGTTCATTCTGGTGTTTATCGGGCTGATTATCCTGACAAAAGTATTCGCCACCTCGGCTACCAACGGCGCCGGAGGAGTNGGAGGCACATTCGCCCCGTCNCTATATGTGGGCTGTATGGCNGGATTCTTTTTCGCATCACTCACAAACCATCTTTTCGGACTGGATTTATCGGTGAAAAACTTTGCCCTGATGGGNATGAGCGGTGTGATGAGCGGAGTTATGCATGCACCTCTTATGGCAATCTTCCTCACCGCCGAGCTCACCGGCGGCTACGAACTGTTTCTGCCNCTGCTNATTGTGAGCACTCTAAGCTATGGCACTATAAANATGTTTGAGCCTTACAGCATCTACGCNATGCGTCTTGCACAGCGCGGCGAGCTGCTGACCCATCATAAGGATAAGGCGGTGCTCACATTGCTTAAAATAGACAATGTGATTGAAACGGATTTCATGACGGTGAACCCGGACATGAGCCTGAAAGAAATGGTTGAGGTGATATCAAAGAGCAACCGCAACCTCTTTCCGGTGGTTGACAGCGACAACGGGCGATTGCTCGGAGTGGTTCTGCTGGACGAAATAAGAAACATAATGTTCCGCCCGGACCTTTACCGCCGGATGTATGTGCGCACATTCATGAGCACTCCGCCGGCAAGCATAGAGGTGGGCAGCAGTATGGAAACNGTGATGAAAATCTTTGACGATACNGGTGCCTGGAATCTGCCGGTTGTGGAAAACGGCANGTATGTTGGNTTCGTGTCCAAATCAAAGATTTTCAACTCCTACAGGCGCGTTCTGCGCCACTATTCAGAGGACTGAGTCAGTCCTCGCTCTCAAAGGTAAGTGTGCGGCTTCCGTCCGTATTGACGGTAATATTCACATCCACTGTGTCATCCGGCAGNATGTCGGCNATTTTCTCAGGCCATTCAAGCAGGCATAGCGCGCCGGAATCGAAATAATCCTCCACACCTATGTCAAAAGCNTCCTCGATATTTTCGATTCTGTAAAGATCGAAGTGATANATNAGTTCGGCGGTAGTGTCGGAGCGATACTCGTTTATNATAGAGAAGGTAGGTGAGCCGGCAAAGTCATCCTCAACTCCGAGTTCTTTGCACAGNGCGGCTATAAAGGTGGTTTTTCCNGCACCCATCTCACCGCTGAAAGCATACACNGTGCGGTCATCCATGAGAGATGCAAATTCTTTTGCCGCACGGGGCAGATCATCAACCGAAGCTATTGTAANGGAATGTTTAGCCATATTACGATTATTTATTTGTTTGATACTTNGAAACGAGAGTGGCTACAGGCACCAGCATTTCCTGCATGGATATGCCTCCGTGCTGAAATGTGTCGTGATAGTGCTGCGCATATTTGTTGAAGTTTGTGGGATATGCAAAAAAGTCGCGNCCGCGGGCAAAAATATATGATGAGGAAATTCCCGGNGAGGGGAGCCCGAAATCAGGTGCGTTCTTCACTTCNAGCACCTTGGATGGATTAACTCCCAGGTTTCTNCCGACCTTATATCGCAGATTGGAGTTAATGTCTCGTTCAGCAGCCACCTTTACCGGATTTTCCACCCTNATGGTGCCGTGGTCGGTGGTTAGAACAACAGTGTCACCGGTATCNGCGATAGCCTTGAAAAGGTTGCTCAGCGGTGAGTGCAGAAACCANGAGCCNGTTATGGAGCGGTACGCAGCATCGGTCGAGGCGAGTTCGCGCACAGCTTTAGATTCGGTGCGCGCATGACTGAGCATATCNATGAAATTCACAACCACCGCGTTAAGGTTACAGTCCTTGAACTCGCTGAGCCTTGCTACCATGCGGGAGCAGCTTTCAGAATCGTTGAGCTTGGAGTANGAGCAGCGGTAATCGCGTTTNATCCGCTGCATGAATCCCTCAATCAGCGGAGCCTCATTAAGGTTCTTGCCCTCCTCGCTNTCCTCATCCACCCACAGGGCGGGATATGTCTTGGCAATCTGTACAGGCAANAGCCCCGAGAACAGGGCATTGCGGCAGTACTGAGTGGCGGTAGGGAGTATGGAGCAGTACAAATCGCTCTGAATGTTGAAACTGTCGCCCAACATAGAGCTCACGGCAACCCATTGGTCATAGCGGAAATTGTCAACCACAATAAGCCATACCTTTTTACCATTGTCAAGCAGTGGNAGCACCCGTTCCTGCATAAGCCTGTGGCTCATCAGCGGTGCNGTTTCCGGTTTGGCTATCCATGAGGAGTAGTTTNTNTCGATGAATTTGGCNAATGAACGGTTAGCCTCATTAATCTGGCTCTGAAGCATCTCAGCCATCTCAGCCTCAGCGCCCGGAGCTTCAAGCTCTGTTTGCCTGAACACCAGCTTTTGATACAGTTCACACCAGTCGGCAAANGAATCGGCAGAGTAAGTGAGTGTCGATATCCGTGAAAAGTCATCGCGGTAAGAGTTGAGCGATTGTCTCGCCACCAGAGCCGATGAATGAAGTGTTTTTTTGATTGAAAGGAGTATCTGANTCGGATTTACCGGCTTGATGAGGTAGTCGGCAATCTTACTGCCCACAGCCTGATCCATAATATTNTCCTCCTCGCTTTTGGTAATCATAATTACCGGTATGTGCGGCTTTTCCACCTTTATTCTCGNCAGAGTCTCCAGTCCGGTGATTCCNGGCATATTCTCATCAAGAATCACAAGGTCAAANGGGNATTTTTCTATGGAGTGCAAAGCATCCACTCCGCTGTTTGCAGTGGTCACATCGTAGCCCTTGGACTCAAGGAACATGATGTGCGGTTTCAGCAAATCAATCTCATCGTCCGCCCAGAGTATTTTCGGTCTGTTTCCGTTCATTNTTCTGCCTCCTGATTAACATCGGTCTCGCTGTCTGAGGAACCGGAGCCATACATCTCCTGCTCGTCAGGATATTCATCCGGTGTGAGTACCGCTTCATGCACTCCACGGCTTGCTGCATCCTCTGCCGCGCGGATATACATATCCAGAGTGAGACCGTTGCGCAAAATTACTGCAAAATTTTCTTCTGACACCACAACCGGCATCACTTCGGGTGGCAATTTCACTCCNTCAGCTCCTTCAAGCATGGCGCGGTAACGCGAAACCTCGCTGATATTGGCGAATCCNTTGATGAGAAGNATGCCTAAGTTGCCGAATTCCAGCTGCTCNANATCAAAATCNCGNATATTGAAAGTATTGAAGTTGAATCGCGCGACCTCGTAGAGTATCTCATTGGCGTTAACGCTGTCAAGNGGATAGGTGAGAAGAAGCATCTGGGGTGCATCCGGATTAAGATTCATTCTCACTGTATCGGCAATCTGAGGCAGCTCCGCCCCGCTGTCATCGGTTAGNCTTATCGAGCGAATCATTCCTGCACGGTTGGCAGCCCCGGTGGTAAGTGACTTGCCTGCTGCCGCGCCTTTTATATAGGCGGAGGCGAGTGGAGTTACATCCGCGTCGGGATATTGCTCCACGATTTTGCGTAATTGGCTCAGAAATTCGGATGTGTGTCCGTCTGAAACATTCGTCAGTGCGCTTAGGAACAAGAATTTGGGCATCAGAGGACTAAGCGGATATTTTTCCTGCGCTTCCTCCACGGTAGTTCTGACCTCCTGATTGCGGTTTTCAAGGAAATAATTGTATGCCTGCTGGTAGAGCTCTTCCTGACGCTGAGGCATAGCCTTGAGATTTTCAAGATATTGCGGATCAGTCATAGCCTTGCCCAGTGGGGATTCTGCAAACTCATTTATAATAAGTTTGCGGTAATGCTCCGCCTTGTCAACATCACCCATGCGCATATACATAAGGTACATATTATAATATGTGTCCAGCCGGTATATATTGTCGGGGTATTGGTTTAGCAGGCGGGTCCACGGTTTTTCCGCTGCATGATAATCCTCAAGCTTATCCTTGAGTATCAGCCCCATATTGTACAGACCTTCCATGATAATTTCATGTGAGGCGGCTTTTTCCTCATCTGTTTCCGGAATGTCTTTCAGGTAAAACTGCGGATTGTGCGGGTCTTTTTCATCCTGCTTGTTTACGGTAACTGTTTCAGTACCCTCTGCCGAAATTGAATCGGAACTTTCGGACGAATCCGGCTCATCCGGAATATTGGCAAAATCGCTTTTGTTGCGCCGGCGCCAGTTATCTTCAAGTTTTCTCCCTCCCCAACGGCGGCGAAACTCGTTTGCACCGGCATTTTTAACGCTGTTATTATAAAAATACCAGGAGTTATCGGTGTTCAGGGTAAATGATGACGGTGCTTTTGCCGATTCACTTCCCGGCTGATTGTTAGCCCGTTCCGCATCCTCCTCGTCTCTTTTGAGCCGTTCCTGCTCGTCAGCTTCCTCTTTTTCGCGACGCTTTAGCTCATCGATAATGCGGTTCACAACCTCAAGCCGCTCGCTTTCTGTCATTTCAGATAATGCAAGAAGAGAATCCTGTAGATGCACGTTGCGCGAATGAACAGCAAGCTCATCAAGCACATCAGACTTGAGTTTAATCTGCTCCATGCCGGGATAATCTTTATCTATAACCGTTACCGATGCAGCGAAGCAAGGCTGCGCCTTGTCATAGTCACCGATAGCGAAATAAAGCTCACCGAGCGCAAGATTGGCAAGTGCCATGTCAATGCCCTGCCGGGTTGATTTCTGCACCGCATTGTTGTAAGCCTTAATNGCGCNGANAGNGTCACCTTCNGCAAGCAGCAGATTGCCCTCGGCATAATATATCTGGTCAAGNAACTCCTTGTTTCGCTCGTACTTTGCCATTCGGCGAACAGCTTTGAGCTCAGATTCAATAGCNTTGCCGGTAGCGGTAGCGCTTTGTCTGATGCGTGCATTGAATTTTATNCGGTAGGGAGTTGAAAATCCNGAACTGACCTTTGAGTAAGCCTGAGATGCTCCNGCGTAGTCACCCGTGCGCTGTAATATCTGTCCGAGCAGAAAAGTGAGCCTGGTGCGNTGGATACCATTGCTGTTTTCTATCGCANTGCGCAGCGGAGCTATCGCAGCGGTGTATTCTCCTTTNGAAATATAAATGTCAGCTTCAGTGAAAGCNTACAGTCCTTTTAGCGATGAATCGGTAAGCTCCNTCTCCTTGACNCTGTCAAGTATAGCTCTGGCTTCATTAAGCCATCCGGCGGCGCAGTAGCTTCGTGCCTGCCATATCTTTGCCTCTGTAACTGTTTGTGGCAGCCATCCGAAATGACGGGCAATGTACATGAAAGTGGATGCGGCGGCAAGGAAATCGCCATCCATNTACTGGCTGCGNGCCATCAGCATCCAGGCGTTGTGGATAAATGGATTATACTCTTCNCGCTTAAGCCATTCCCGGTACTCGGGGTCNCGGCTTTTTCCCGGAGTGCGCTGAGGGCGTTTCTTTATTGAGCGCAGCTGAATGGCTTTNTGAGCTTTCTCGATGGAGCGGGTGAAGGANCCGGTCGGTTGCGGTGAACTGCTGTTTCCACGCGCCTCTGCGGGNTGCATTGGTATCAGCTTGGTGAAATCGTCCTCATAGCTGTTCTCCATACTCTTCAGCGTTTCCTTGTAGTGCTCGTCACCGTTGAAATAGATGTTATAGCGAGTGATAAACGCTTGATAATTGCGTGTTGCGGCTGTATTCTTCTTCGGGGTGCAACCCCAAAAAAGAGCGGAGATTATTAGTGCGGCTATAAGAAAGAGTTTGTGCTTCACTTAATTATAACGGTTAGACTCTCCTCTTGTTGCGTATCATAGGTAACGCTATAGCCAGGCATNAATATAATANGCACATTCCCAGGACTATAAGTGCTGANCAAGGNACATCTATAACTGTGCATAAGAGCAATCCCCCAATACAGCAAACCAGTGAAACAATCACCGAGGCAATCATAACTTCACCGAATTTGCGATAGAAAAGTTCAGCTATAATCTGCGGCAAGGTGAGCATGGACATNAGTAGCATAACGCCCACNAGTCTGATTGTCAGAACTATGCACACAGCAACGAGTACTGTCATGGAATAGTTGATAAACCGCACGGGAAGATGCATCACCTTTGCNAAATCGCGGTCAAANGCGCAGAGCACAATCTTGTTATAGAACANGGAAAAGAACACGAGAAGNANCACAGTGAATATGCCGAANGCCCATAAATCTCCCGATGCGATAGTGAGTACATTGCCAAAAAGAAAACTGTTGAGCTCNGGCACATATCCGGGNGTNAGGAATACAAAAAGAATTCCCACCGCCATGCCGAGTGCCCACACAACGGCTGTTGCACTATCCTCCCTTATTCTGCCACGAGTGGACATCAGCTCAACACCCATTGATGAGGCGATNGCAAACAGAGCNGCCATGAAAATGGGGCTGATGCCGAAATAGTAGCCGAGTCCGAGTCCTCCGAAGCAGGCATGAGTCACACCACCGCTTAGTGAAACGAGTCTGCGGGTAACAATATATGTGCCTATGATAGCCGATGCCACACTGATAATGGCAAGTCCNGCTAAGGCATTGGTGAAAAAGGGGTATTTCAGTAGTTCAAACATCGCTTGTTTATTGGCTTGATTTTGTGGCGCGGGCTTCACTNACTATCATGATAAGTTCCTCACGCACCTGTGTTGGNAGGTTGATGCCTCTGAGGGTGCAACTCCGTGCCCATCCGGCTATGTCGTGTGGCAGAAGGGTGAGNAGTACGTTTCTGAATTCCTCTATNGCNTCTTCNGAATAGTCNTCTGCTCCTAACCCGGCATACACATCCAGCTCTTCATCATCATAATATTCTATTTCTGCGCTGACGGCAGACACCAGCGAGTCTTTCTCGCAAGTGATATGCNTTCCGCAGCACTCATCAGTGCTTGCTTTCTGCTCGGTTTCTTCCGGTTGTGCTGNTACTNCCGGGNTGNGGCGGTCAAGCAGCCAGAGCACAAAGCCCACGGNAACAAGNGCGGCTAATATGATGAGTGCGGCAATCATTCAGCGCTTTCGCTACATTCTTCAATGTTAAATCCCGCTTTGCGAAGATCATCCCAGTAGCCCGGGTAGCTTTTAGTGACAACTTCAGCATCATTTATTATTATGCCGGGAATGAATACCGCAACGGGTGCAAGTGATAGCGCCATGCGGTGATCACTGTAGGTGTCAAAAGCGGGTATTTCGCTCACCGGACGGCGTACACCGTCCCATGATATGGCTTNATCTCCCTCTGTTTCAAGTACTACCCCCACTTTCAGCAGCTCGCGNTANAGGGCNTCTATTCGGTCGGTTTCCTTGATGCGGAGCGAACGCAATCCGCTGAGCCGGAATGGTACCCCGAGCATGGCGCAAGTCACGGCAAATGTCTGAGCCACATCGGGAGTTGAGGATAGGTCGGCATAAAAACGTGGCGAAAGGTCGGGAGATGCTTCAAGTGATGCCTGAAGCGGTNATTTTTCAAAACCGGTTTCCACACCAAGTTCGCGGAACAGTTCAACAATCGAGCTNTCNCCCTGACAGCTTTTTTCCTGCAAGCCCGAGAGNGTGGTCCATCCGCAGGTGAGTGCCTGTATCTCAAACCAGTAAGATGCCGCACTCCAGTCCGCNTCAATTTCAAAATTNTGCGGTGGGGTGTATTTGGAGTGTGGAACGGTTATTCTGTTGCCCTCGATTTCAACCGTAACTCCGTACTGCTCCATGATCTGAGCGGTCATGCGGATATAGGGCATGGAAATAATGTCACCTTCAAGAGTTATGGCGAGCCCCTTTTCAAGAACCGGAGCTATCATCATGAGGGCTGAGATATATTGGGAGCTCACTCCGGCGTCAATACTTATTTCTCCGCCGGCGAGTGATTTGCCTTTAATAGCAAGTGGTGGAAAACCATCCTTGTCAACGTATGAAATATCCGCACCGATGCTTTTGAGCGCGTCAACAAGTGGAGCAATGGGGCGGTTGCACATCCGGTCCGAACCGGTTAGTGTGACTTCGCGTCCCGGCTGCACCGCAAAGTAGGCTGTGAGAAAGCGCATTGCTGTTCCGGCGGCTCCAATATTCACCTCCTTATTGTTTTGTGAGGACAAAGCGGTAATCATCGCTTCAGTGTCATCGCAATCAGCTACTTTGCTGAGAGGGGTTGAGTCGGGTGTGAGGGCATTGATGATGAGTGCTCGGTTGCTGATGCTTTTTGACAGCGGCAGGGTTATCTGCACATCCATCAGTTCCTCAGGCGGAAATATACGGAATCTCATAATTCAAATCTGAAAAGTTGGTAGCCGTTCTCGTTGTTTTCTCCAAGCACATAGAGAGTTGAATCNTCGGGAGTTACGGCTATGATACACCTGCCCACATTGATTTCAAGCACACGCTTTATCTTGCCTTNNTAGTCATAAACCCGTATGCGAGTAAGGGGATCCGCCTCCCCCTCGGTCATCTTTTTGCGCCTATCGNTGAACTCGTTGGCATATCCTCCCTCNATAGCGTAAACGCTTTTGTTGGACAGGGTAATGCCGCTTGGGAAAAAGTAGCGGAGNTTGTCAGTGTAGCTGAAAGTGGCGAAATTGCCATCCTCTTTGCTGATTTCAATACCCTCCTGCGGTTCTCCCACATTGGTGATTATTTTGACGGAATCGCCGTCAATAGTGCCGAATGAAATGATATCACCGAGAGTGCTCGCCGCGGCAAAATGCTTGCCATCNGGGCTTGCCGCTCCCTTCATTTGAAAGAAATTGGCGAGAGCATAGTCNGGCACATCGCTNCCGAGTTTTTCCTTGGGCGGGTACGGCTGGACAATTCTTTTGAATTTGCCNGTGTTGTCATAAATGGCAAGCATACCGGCAGGAGTGAGGTTAGGAGTGATAATGGCACCGTTGACAAGCCGGATTATGTGCGCGGGAATAACGGAGTCGGCAGGGGAGTCAACAATCCTGTTCGGCAAGGTGAACACAGTGTTGAGGCGTGGTTTGTCTGTGTCAAGATGCTCAATCACTCTCAGCGCACCATACATTGGCGCGGCTTCAACNACGAGGCGAGAGTTGGTNTCGTCGTAGCGGATGGCATCAAGNTAAGGCATTGCNCCTTCACCGCTACCCTGAGGCAGGAATGAGCGCACNTAATTTCCATCGGAGTCAAACTCATCAATGAGCATTGCCGTTGTGCCCGAATTTCGCACATATATNCTTGAATTCGAGGCAACAATGCCGTATGGTGATTTGAATGCCTCATCTTGGGCAATGACTGTGCCGGTAAGGCGCAGAGTGTCCGGCATNTCGCTGCCGGAAGAGCATCCACCGGTGCATAAGGCGCAAGCTATCAGAGTAAAAATAGCTATAGCGGCTGCTGAACGGAGCATATTTATTTGAGTTTCTTTAATGCTTCGGCTATACGNCGCATAGCCTCACGGATGTTTTCATCGGAAGTAGCATAGCTCAGGCGGATGTAGCCGGGCAGACAAAAGGCTTCGCCGGCAACNGTGGCAACATGGCCCTCTTCGAGGAGATACATAGCGAGGTCGGTGTCGTTTTCAATAACCTTGTCGCCAAAGCGTTTGCCGAAATAAGCACTCACTTTGGGGAAGAGGTAGAANGCACCCTGNGGCACATTTACTTCTATGCCGGGAATCTCTTTGGCGAGCGAAACAACAAGGTCTCTTCTGCGCTCAAATGCCTTACGCATCTCCTCGACGCAATCCTGNGAGCCGGTGTANGCGGCTTCAGCTGCTTTCTGCGCAATAGANGAGGGNTTTGATGTGTACTGGCTCTGCAACTTGCTCACNGCCTTGGCTATAGGAAGNGGAGCGGCGATAAAGCCGATTCGCCATCCGGTCATAGCGTATGCTTTTGACACACCGTTAACCACAACCACTCTGTCTGCCACTTCGGGGAAAGCGCCAAGCGAGGTNAAGCTGCCGGTAAAGTTGATGTGCTGATAAATNTCGTCAGCAATTATTGTGATGTCGGGATATTTTTTGAGTACATNCACAAGCCCCTGAAGNTCGGNTTTGGTGTAAACACTGCCGGTGGGNTTTGAGGGTGAGCAGATGATAATCAGGCGGGTGCGCGGTGTGATAGCTTTTTCAAGTTGCTCGGGGGTAATTTTGAAATCCTGATCAATGCCTGCCGGAACAAGCACGTTGGTGCCTTCGGCAAGTTTTACCATTTCAACGTAGCTTACCCATGCCGGAGTAGGAATAATCACCTCATCACCGGGATTGACTATGCTGAGCACCGCGTTGCAGAGAGCCTGCTTGGCACCACCGCCAACAACAATCTGCTCAGGGGCATATTCCACACCGTTGACATCGAGGAGATTCTGAGCTATGGCTTTGCGCAGAGACATATAACCCGCTACCGGAGTGTAGAATGTGAAGTTGTCATCAATAGCTTTCTTCGCTGCCTCCTTTATGTGGTGGGGAGTATTGAAATCGGGCTCACCCACTGAGAGGTTGATGACATCCACACCCTGAGCTTTCAGTTCAGAACTTTTCTGGCTCATTGCAAGGGTTTGTGACGGAGAAAGATTTGTCACTCGGTCTGAAATATGAATCATAATCAATAGTATTTGGTTTTATTGTGCAAAGATAGTGATTGTAACGAATTTTGCGGCTTTTAACCACTATAAAACACGGTTATATTTCCCGTATTTTCACCGCCATTATTATATCGTTTTTCGGAAAACGCAGTTTTTCAAGGGTGATTTTTATAGGAAAACGCAGTAAAGTGAAAAAAAATCGTTATATTTGCGGTGCTAAAATATTGATTATATGTTGTATAGAAAGATATCAAAGAAGATAGAAGAATATTTTTCATCAAACTCAACATATATAAAGTGTGCATAATCACTTTTAACCCTCCGAATTTGATTGGTGGAAATCCCATACAATCAAGTCTGCATAGAAATCTCTCGGCTCAAAATTCAACTTCAAAAAAATACCAATGCAAAGACTAAGAGCAATTTCAAGATTAGTTGTCGCTGTAGCGTCAGCTGCCGTTGTAGCCATGACTCAGGGGCTTCAGGCACGCGACTTTAGAATTATGAGTTACAATATTCGCAATACCACCGGACTTGACGGGCGCTTAGACCCTGAACGGATTGCTGCGGTAATTGAAAAGGTGTCGCCTGAGGTCGTTGCCATTCAGGAGGTTGACAGCATCACTGGCAGAAGCCGAGGCAGAAATCTTCTTGCTGAAATTGCAGGTCATGCCGGAATGCGACATATCTATGCTCCGGCAATTGATTACGACGGAGGTAAATATGGCATAGGTATTCTGTGCAAGGAAAAGCCGATAAAACAGATCCGTATAGCGCTTCCCGGTCGGGAGGAGCAGCGTGCGCTTCTTGCGGTAGAATTCAAGGATTATGTGTTTGCCTGCACTCATCTTTCGCTTACAGAGGCAGACCGTCTTGCCTCGCTTGCCAAGATAGACAGTGTGGCATCGCTGTTTGACAAACCTTTTTTCATAGCCGGAGACTTCAATTCCAATCCGGGTGACAGTTTCATGAGGCTGTTTACCGAGCAATTCGATATACTTTCTACACTCAAAGAAAATTCATTTCCTGCTGACAAGCCTGAAGAGCTCCTCGATTATATTGCCGTGAAGAAAGGTTCCGGTGAGATTGCCGGTACGAAACGGAGCAAAGTGGTTGAAGAACCCATAGCTTCGGATCACAGACCTGTTTATGCAGATGTGGTTTTGAAGCAGCGCCCTGATTGAAAAAATCTCCCTCAAGCCGTAATACCTATAGTTTCTGAATCCGGATACCGCAGGTATTGCAGATTTTTATTTGCGGGAATTTTGTGCGGCACGTGAACTTTGAGATTGTCCGGTTGGTTATTATTTATAAAATATACAATTAAATATAACTGACTATGGATACTGAAATTTTGAAGAAACTACAGCAGGAAAGCGGTACTGTTCTCGTTGAATTTTATGCTACTTGGTGCCCTCATTGCAGAAAAATGATGCCTGTGGTGGAGGACGTGAAGGCTTTGCTTGATGGTAAAGTGCCTGTTTATCAGTTTGACATTGAAAAGTACTCGGAACTCGCCGACGAACTCAAGGTTGAGACAATTCCTACTTTCATGGTGTTTAAGAACGGCGAACTGATGTGGCGCGCAAGCGGTGAAATGGAAGGCGATGCGCTCTATGGCAAGGTGGCTGAATATATGGATTGAAAATGAGACAGAAGGGTAGCATTTTCTCGGATTTTCTTGCCGAACTTGAGGTTCCGCACACTGTCAGCGCGAGCGATGCCGCCTTTGAAGGGATGAATTTCCAGTCGCTGTTCGGTTTCTCTCGCTTGTTGAATAGTTATGGTATAGATGCGCAGGCTTACCGGCTGTCAGACAAGAGCAGCGTTGCTGCTGTGCCGCCGCCTTATATCGCTCAGCTAAATGACGGTTTTGTTATAGTCACAGGATTTGATAATGACGCTGTTACTTACAAGTGCCGTGAAAAAGTGCACACTAAACCGAAGGAAGAGTTTGTCGATTCCATGACCGGAGTTGTGCTTCTGGCATATCCCGGTGAAAATGCCGGCGAGCCTGACTATGGCAAGCACAGATTCTTTGAAATTGCTTCTGCTGTTAAATTGTGGCTTCTCATTATCTGTGCCTCGGCTCTCGCTGTTTTCGGCTTTGTTGAGGCAGGGTTATGGAAGAATCTGTCAACCATATTCCTCACTTTGGTGAACTTTGCCGGGATTGGTGTGACATGGCTGCTGATTTTGAAGTCATTGAAGGTTAGCAGCGGTTCCGCTGACAAAATTTGTGGCATACTCAAGGAGCATGGCTGTGACACGGTGCTGGAGCAGAAGGCATCCAAGTTTTTCGGGCTTTTCGGATGGAGTGAAGTCGGATTCACTTATTTTACTCTTTCCACTCTCTACCTGTTCCTTTTTCCGCAATATATAAGTGCGCTGGCTCTTATAAACGGATGCTGCCTGCCATTCACGGTTTGGAGCATTTGGTATCAGCGGTTCCGTCTTCACACATGGTGCACCCTTTGCGTAATTACCCAGTGCCTGCTGTGGCTCCAGTTTTTCTGCTATCTGTCAGGCGGATTCTGGTCAGGGGTATTTGACAATATTGTGCCGCTGATAGCTATGGGCGCGGGATATGTTGCCGGTCTAATGGCTCTCAACCGGGTTATGACTTTTATTGAGAAAATTAAAAAGTAGCTTATTATGAAAAATATAGCGAAGGTTATTCCTGACGGTGCGGTGAAACTGTCTCCGGCTGACATGAATAAGATACATTTTGAAACAGGCAGACACTCTGAGCGAGATTCTGATTCGGTTGCCAGACCGATAAAGTGAATAAAATAACAGCACTTCCCGCCAAGAACTGGCGGGAAGTGCTATATTTGCAAATAAAAAAGATATGGCAATGAAAAAGAAACTCTTACAGATTTCGCTGCTTGTTGCTGCCGTAGCGGCAAGCCTATGTTCATGTTCTCGCACAGAGGAACTCCTCGCAACCGTCCCCGCTACCGGGCAGGGGGTTATTGCGGTAAATATTGAATCGGTAGCTGCTGCCTGCGGTTTTGAGTTTAAGGATACCACTTTGACTGTTCCGGCTTCTTTGCGTCTGCCGGCAGACTCGCGGGTTAAGATAGAGACGGTTTTGCCTAAGCTGCGCGAGGCGATAGATATCTCGGATGTGGTTATCTCAACCGTAGATAGCCGGAATGTTTTCGCTACATTCCTACTGAAGGATCAGGAGATTTTGCGCAAGCTTCTCACCGAAAACGGTGCCTCGGCGCTTGGCGACAGGGATGGTTTTGATGCTTACGGTTTTGACGGTGGATTGACAGTCTATATCGGTGACGGTCAGGGTTGGGCTATAAACGGTTCTGACAGCTATACCCCTAAGTCTATTCTCACCGAGGTGAAAAAAGGTAATTTCAAGGAGGAGTATCCTGAAGTTTCTTCATTTATCAGTGAGAATAAGATGATTAGCATAGCCGCTACGGGAAGGGCTATGAATCTGGCGGCAGACCGTTGGGTGTGCGCGGACATTCAGACTAAAAATAATGATATACAGATTAAGGGACGAAGCATTGATGCTGACGGTAAAGTGATAGCCAACAGCTCTTTGACGGGGCTTGATGCTTCTGCTCTCGCGCTTGTGCCTGATAATGCGGCTATTGTTCTTGCTGCAGGGCTGACCAAGGATATTGACTGGAACTCGATTCTGGTAATAGGCGCGTTAGCCGGAGGATTTCAGACCGGTGGAATGCTTGAATCGGTAATTCCCTATATTTCTAAAACGGATGGCACGATAGAACTCGCTGCCACTCCGGTTAATAGCGATGCCTGGATTGCTCCATCTATAATTAACTGGGATTTTGTGTTTGCCGCTCAGATGAATGCCGCCGACGGTGCGTCGGCTGTTAAGGCGGCGAGAGATTATCTCGGTGGCATGTTTGCCGTAACCGATATAGACAATGGTTTTGTTGCCGGAATGCAGGGGCTGAGATTCAGGGTAACCTCTGCAGACGGAATCTTCTCTATTGTCAAGGGTGATGTTAAGCACGGGGCTGATATGAAGAAATTCAGCGGTGACAGGCTTGTCGTTAAGGCGGATATTCCCCGTGGCGTTCTGCTGAGAAACGGTGGTTTGTCGGTCGTTTCTGTCACCGGTGAGTCAGACACTGAGATGACTATATCTATGCCGGGTAGTGGTGTGCCTCTGCTTCAGGCTGTTCTTGAAGAGATTTTCAGATGAGTATTAGAGAAATAAAGCTCCACGAGGTGCTTCCGCGGGTGTTTGGCGGAATGGAGGCGGAGGAACGTGTCGCTGCATCTCAGATCTGGCTGCGTGATGTGAGCTTTGAGCGCGGATGCCGCACTCTTGTGGCGGCGGAGAGCGGAACCGGTAAATCGTCGCTGCTGAGTTTTATGTTCGGGCGCAGGCGTGATTATATGGGGGATATCTTTGCTGATGGCGAGAATGTCCGCAATTTTTCTATTGACCGCTGGTACCGGTTGCGTAGCAACTCTATCTCACTCCTGCCTCAGGAACTGTGTCTCTTTCCGGAGCTTACGGCAATGGAGAATGTAAATATAAAGAATCGGCTCACCTCGCATAGAAGCGGGCAGTGGATAAAGGAGGCGTTTGATATGCTTGAAATTGGTGACAGAGCCAATGTCCCTGCCGGAAAAATGTCTGTGGGGCAGCAGCAGAGGGTGGCGATAATACGCGCTCTGTGTCAGCCATTTGACTTTCTCCTTCTTGATGAGCCGGTGAGCCATCTCGACAGCCGGAACAATTCCACGGTGGCAAAGTTGATAGAAAATACCGCGGCTGAGTGCGGTGCCGGAGTGATAGTCACCTCGGTAGGCAATCATCTTGACATGGACTATAAACAGGTTATCAGATTATGAGCAAGGATATGGTTTGGCGACTTTTGCGCAGAAATATAAGCGTTTGGCAGCTCGGAGGATATGCTGCCGCTACATTTGTGGGGCTTGCCATTGTGCTCTGTGCGGTGCGTTTTTACTGCGATGTTCATTCAGGTGCAGAGGGCGATGACCCGTATGTCACAAAGGATTATCTGGTAATATCCAAGACTGTCAACACATTAGGCTCGCTGATGGGTGGCGATAATTCCTTCACTGAAGATGAGATAGCTGAACTTGAAAGCTGCGGCTGGGTAAAAAGGGTGGGTGCGTTCACATCTTCCGATTTCAATGTGAGCGCATCGCTGGATATGGGTGGAAGAGGTATGTCCACCTCGCTCTTTCTGGAGTCAGTGCCTACAGATTTTTTTGATGTTGTGCCCTCCGGCTGGAGGTTTGATCCGGTGAAGGACAATACTGTGCCTATAGTGCTCAATAAGGACTATCTCACCCTGTACAATTATGGCTACGCCGCATCGGCGGGTTTGCCTAAAATCAGCGAGAGTGTTGTGGGTATGGTTCCTGTCAGGCTGTCGCTCAGCGGCAATGGCAAGCAGATGTGGCTTAAAGGCAGAGTGGTGGGATTCTCGTCACGCCTTAACACAATTGCTGTGCCTGAGGAGTTTATGGCTTGGGCTAACAGCGAATTCGGAGAATCCGGCACTCAGAATCCATCACGGCTGATTATTGAAACCGTAAATCCGGGTAGTCCTCAGGTGAAAAGCTTTCTTGACAGTCACAGCTATGAAGCCGCCGGCGATAAGGCGGCGAGTGGCAGAGCGGCATACTTCCTGTCTGTGGCAACCGGTGTGGTTGGAGCTATCGGTGTGGTTATCTGTATTCTCGCATTTGCTATTCTGATGCTGAGTATCTGGCTGCTGCTCCAGAAAAACCGCGAGAAGCTCCACGACCTCATGCTCATGGGCTATAGCCCCGAAGCGGTGGGACGATACTACTATATAATTATTGGAGCGGTCAACGGATGTGTGCTTATCGGTGCAGTAATAGTGATGCTTGCGGCATCCGCGCTCTGGAGAGCACCTCTTGAGGCAATTGGGGTCAACGGAGCCTCAGCTATCCCGGCAATTCTGACCGGAATAGCCGTGATGATATTAATCACAGCCATTAACATCCTTGCCATCCGCCGCAAAATCCGCACCGCCTTCCCCGGCTGATTCCCCCGCCCGCCAGACCCCATAATCCTAATCCTCGGAATCCTCCGAAATATCCGAATCTTCCGAAAATTCCGAAATCTCCGAAAGTAAAAAAGGCGGGGAGGCTGTTGAGCCTCCCCGCCTTGGGGTTTATGCCGTGTTAGCGGCATAGGGTCGGATTTCAGTCAACTTTAATCTTGACGGCTTTAGCAGCTCCGGGCACGCGAACAATGTAGATGCCGCGACGGAGACCGTTAGCGTTGACTCTGCGACCGCTGAGGTCATACACCTCGCTGCCTTCTGGAGCGATGAT
>JAAVFD010000008.1 GCA_014800945.1 Barnesiella sp.
AACTACCGCCGCATTGCACGCAGCGCAACCGTCATTGACCAGACCGAGGATCTCTATCACCTCAACCTGAGCCAGGACAGCGGCATCGAATCACCCGAAGGCAGCTACGCCGCTTCTGAGATCACCGCAGCCATCAACGAGTTCCCCGAAAAGTACCGCGTGCCTTTCTCAATGCACGTTGCCGGCTACAAGTACGAGGAGATTGCCGAGGAGATGAATCTTCCCTTAGGTACTATCAAGAGCCGCATCTTCTTCGCCCGCAAGGAGCTCCAGACCCGCTTCGCCGACTACCGTTAAGCAGCCGCAGTCATTGGATAAACGATATTAAGATTTTAGCCAAACTAACATAAATACACATTAAAACAACTATGTAAAAAAAGAGTCGCGGATATCCGCGACTCTTTTTTATGTATATAAGGTAATATTTCTATTAGCCGTTATATTTTTTCATGCGAGCGATGAGATCGAGCACTTTGTTAGAGTAACCGATTTCGTTGTCGTACCATGAAACAACCTTAACGAAGGTAGGAGTGAGCTGGATACCTGCCTTAGCGTCGAAGATTGATGTGAGGGGGCAGCCGAGGAAGTCGCTTGAAACAACAGCGTCTTCGGTGTAACCGAGGATGCCTTTGAGTTCGCCTTCAGAAGCTTCCTTCATAGCAGCGCAGATTTCCTCGTAAGTAGCGGGCTTAGCGAGGTTGCAGGTAAGGTCAACAACAGAAACGTCAAGAGTGGGGACGCGCATTGACATACCTGTGAGTTTGCCGTTGAGGGCGGGGATAACTTTACCAACAGCTTTAGCAGCACCGGTAGAAGATGGGATGATGTTGCCTGAAGCAGCACGACCACCACGCCAGTCTTTCATAGAAGGACCGTCAACGGTTTTCTGAGTAGCAGTAGTAGAGTGAACAGTAGTCATGAGACCTTCTGTGATACCGAACTTGTCGTTGAGCACCTTAGCGATAGGAGCGAGACAGTTGGTTGTGCAAGAAGCGTTAGAAACGAACTGCTGACCAGCGTAAGTGTTGTCGTTAACACCGCAAACGAACATGGGGGTGTCGTCCTTAGAAGGAGCAGACATAACCACATACTTAGCACCGGCTTCGATGTGAGCCTGAGCTTTTTCCTTTGTGAGGAACAGACCGGTAGATTCAACTACATATTCAGCGCCAACAGCACCCCAGCCGATTTCAGCGGGATTCTTGCAAGCGGTTACACGGATTTGTTTGCCGTTAACAATGAGAAGGCTCTTGTCCATGTCATAGTCAACAGTACCGTCGAAACGACCGTGCATGGTGTCATACTTAAGCATGTAAGCCATGTAGTCAACGGGAAGAAGGTCGTTGATAGCAACAACTTCGATGTCGTCTCTCTTTGTAGAAGCACGGAAAACGAAACGACCGATACGGCCAAAACCGTTAATACCTATTTTTGTCATAGTTTATAAAAATATAAATTGGGTTAGAATATAATGTCTTTTTCAGTTATGAGCGGCATAGTATATGCCGCGTGACAAAATTAGTAATTTATTTTTTATGTTTGCGTTTCAGTAATATAAAAGTTAAATCTATTAGATTTTTTTACCAAAAAGCGACTATTGTATCCCAACAATAGCCCTGATGATTGCCGGGATATCAGTATTGTCGTTAAATCCGGAAAATTTTTCAGCACCTACTCCAATAGCATAAACAGGCACGAGTCCTCCTGAATGAGCATTGGTTGTCCATCCCATACCGGTAACNGAGTCGAGTGTCTTGAATACCTGAGATGAGAATCCGTAGAAATTATTGTAGAGAGTTTTTTCGGTTGTATCGGTTTTTGANTCAAAACATTTCGAGTATGCTTCTCTAAGCTTTTCAGTCTGCTTGTCAGANAGCTTTACATCTCCCCAGAATCCGAGTTTATCCTTGAGATACTGCTGCATCTGCTCCCATGTGGGAATCTCTCCACTCTTNATCAGCTTGCGGCAGTGGGTGTCAAAAAGGTCTTTTGAGATTCTCTGACTTTCGTAAGCCTTCAGCCTGAGATCATAGCCAACCGAGTTATTGCCGAGNCCCATTCCTCCGGTTTCATGGTCGGCGGTAATGACNATAAGTGTTTCGTCCGGATGCTCGAGATAGAAATCATATCCCGCCTGAATAGCCTGCTGGAAATTCAACACCTCTTTGATGACGCAGCCNGCATCGTTGGAGTGACCNGCGTGGTCAATGTTTCCACCTTCAACCATCATGAAGAACCGGTCTTTCTTGTTTTTGGTGAGGTGATTGAGGCAACCNATAGTCATTTCCGGTAAGGTTAGCACNCCGGGGAGCGAGTCAATGGTATATCCTATATCGTTGAGAACGAGNGAGTCTGTATTAAGAAGAAGCACCCTCGGAGATTTGCTGGCGTTCAGAGCATCAATGCCACGCACTATATCCACTCCATTCTTGCGGAAAGTGTGAATCAAATCATTAGGCTTTCCGTCCTTACCTTTGGTACCTCTCAGATTTGCACCTCCTATAAAATCATAGCCGGATTCAGCCGCCTGTTTGCCAATTTCGTAGAACATCGAGCGTTTCGGCACATGAGCATAGAATGCTGCCGGTGTAGCATCGTCAGGAGCCACGGAGGTAACGAGNCCAATTCCATACCCCATATCGAAGAGCTGCTTAGCCACGGAANTNACAGCAACGGTGTCGGCATTCATTCCAAGCATTCCGTTTTTTGTTTTGCAGCCTGCAGCGAGAGCAGTACCCGCAGCCGCTGAATCGGTNACCGGCGANGATGCAGAATAAGTGGTTGCAACAGAGGCAACCGGAAACTGCATCATGAGTATNGGTGTGGTGTTATTATAAACGGTGCGGTTATAAGCTTCGGCAGCCATAACCTGCCCCATACCCATTCCGTCACCTATATAATAAAATATATACTTCGGTGTTGAGGCAAAAACAGCCGAGGTGGCGAAAAAAGCGGAGAGTGCAACAATTGTTTTTTTAAGCATATCAGTCGGTATTAGTATTTTTNCATGTGCAAAAATAGCAAATGCCCGCAAAATTGTCAACCGAATAAATTTCTTTAGGGTTAGATAAGTATGCTATGGCTTTACTTTTCTTCAAGNAATCTACANATATTACAGTAAAGAAATTGATAATCTNTTTCAAGATTTTGAATTTGGTAAACACTGTTTACCGAATCTTCAGGAGGAAAATCCATTATGCTCACAATCGCTCCACTTGATAATGAACAATATATTATTCAGTGGCGTTATAGGTTAAGAGAATAAAAACTGCTTACTTAACTCAATGCAAACATCACATGGCTAAATTTATTAAAGAATTCAAGGAGTTCGCAATGCGCGGCAATGTCATAGATATGGCAGTCGGCGTTGTAATCGGTGCCGCTTTCGGCAAAATCGTGTCTTCACTTGTAGATGATCTCATCATGCCTCTGGTNGGNGTGGCAACAGGTGGCATCAATTTCACCGATTATAAATNGGTGGTTCAGAAAGCTGTTATGGACGGCACAGAAATAATAAAGCCTGAAGTAACCCTCAACTGGGGCACATGGATTCAAACAGTTGTAAACTTCCTTATCGTGGCATTCTGTATCTTCGTGATGATTAAATTTGTGAATCAGCTCACTCACAAGAAGAAAGAGGAAGCTCCCGCTCCGGANCCGGAACCGACTAAGGAGGAAGNTCTTCTCACAGAGATACGCGATCTTCTCAAATCACAGCAGAAGTAAAGATTACCCTTTTCTGCCGAAATCNGCAGGTATTTCCCCCCATTCCTCAGTTTTCCATTTGGTGACATGATTTTGAGGAGTATGGGTTAGCAACCAATTTTCCGCTCTTGTAACCAACGCCCTGATTTTTTCATTACCGGGTGTTGGAGCAAGAGTGGTTTTTACACGTTTGTCCCTCACCCATGCCATAGCCGTCTTGCTGTCGGAATAAACGGTGACTCCGGTTCTGCCCTGCTGNTCAAGTAGNGCGAATGCATGNACTATGGCAAGGAATTCACCGAGGTTGTTAGTGCCCTCNTCCAGCGGTCCGACATGAAAAATCTCCTCNCCGTCGCAGAGGTTGACTCCCCTGTACTCAACCGGTCCGGGATTACGTCGGCATCCGGCATCCACAGCTATTCCCTTTCGGTCAATTTCCGGAAAAGCATCATAGTTTACAGATATAACCGGTCGNCTTGCAATAGCTTTGAGCAAATCGATTCCGGCATCTGCACCTCCACCTCTNTAAGCATCAATAGCCGCCTCCCGGCTTGAAAACGCTTTATATTTNGCTCCCGNAAATCCCTCCACCAAGGGTTGACATTCCTCCCAAGAGTCAAACACTCCGGTGTCATGTCCCGCCCACACAACATAGTATTTCTTACCCATTACCGAATAATTATGAAAGTGTAAGGAAAATGGTTATATCCTGGCTTCTCAANCCAACGGTTTCCGCNACCTGCGCATTTACCACCTTACCCATAAAAGTGACGGCGCCCTTGCGTATTCCCTGATGCATTTTAAGAGCATTGTTCACTCCATTGCTTGCCGATACNTCTCCCATAAAGGTGAGCAGAGTGTTGCTGAGTGCCATGGCTGCAGTGCGTGGCACCGCACTTCCGGCATGAACATAGCAGCATCTTACCCCTTCCGGTCCGGTTGGTGAAGCAAGTGCAAGATCTACGGTAGAGAGTGAGGGGAAAGCGGAACCACAATCGTTTGTGAGATCAAAGATTATCACTCCTTTTTTCATTTCATTTACCGTTTCNGTATCAAAAACCGGAGGATTTGCCATTTGAGTGAATACAACTACATCGGCACTGCGGAGAGCACTGCGAAGAACCCGTGGATGTAGTGCCGAACCCACCGCACAGGTACCCAACTCTTTTGTTGCTTCCCTGAGACGATACACATCGTTGTCAAAAATGCGGACGGTTGAGCCTGCTCCGGCGGCGGCACGTGCAGCGGCGCAAGCACTGATTCCGCTGCCTATAATGGTTGTTTCGCAGGGAACAACTCCGGCTATACCACCGAGCAGAATGCCTTTACCGTGAACGGAATCAGCAAGAAGAGAACCTGCCACAGCGAGTGCAGCCCTGCCATCTATTTCAGAGAGGATATCGGCGAACGGAGTGTTGCCGTAGCGATCNTCCACAAGGTCGAGAGCCACATTAATTATATTACGGTCAAGCATAGCCTTAACCGATTCTTTAGTTCTATTGCATAAAGAGAGGAGCGAGAGCAACACAGCTCCCCTGCGCATCTGCCTTATATCCTTGCAGGACAGCGGCGCAAGATGAATCACTATATCGCAGCCCAATGCCTCGGANCGGCTTACAACATCCGTNCCCTCGCGCGAATATGCGTTGTCGGTATAGTGTATGGACGCACCGGCGCCCGCCTCCATCTTAACCNTAAACCCCTGGGCTACAAGCANNCCGGCNCCTTCGGGTGTGAGAGGAAACCGGCGCTCGTTGTCAACATTGCTTGCCGGCAAGCCAATGGTGAAATGACGCCTTCCTGTTGCAATTTTTGCCTCAAGGGGCATAGGCATCGCCCCGAAATCGCTCTCTTCTTTCATTTTACCGGTAAGTTTAACAGTGATATAAAACGTTTTGCCGTGTCAGCGACCTCACATTCGTTTTCAAGNAGATCGCCGGCAAAATTTATCTCGGCTTTGGAATAGTGAGGCATCCTTTTTTCAAGTNCCTCCACAATGAAATCCTTAAGTTCTTCNTCGTTTTTATCGGCAATGAGCGGTCTTTTGTGCCGTCCCCTCATCAGCCGGGTATGCAACTTAGGCAGGGAGGTGTTGAGAAACACAGTGGTGCCTTTTGAATTCATATAGTCCATATTGTCAAAAAAGCANGGTGTGCCTCCTCCGCAAGCCACTATCACATTTTCAAACTCAGCCACCTCATGGAGCATCCTGCGCTCAATATCCCTGAAGCCCTCCTCGCCCTTTTCAGCGAAAATGTCCCGCACGGATGAATGATAACGCCCCTCGATGTATGAATCGAGGTCAATAAACTCCACACCGGTGAGCCGGCTCACATTGCGCCCGAGGGTGGATTTACCGCACCCCATATAGCCTATTAGAAAAATCGGTTGCATTTTTATATGTTTCTCCCACAAAAGTACACAAAAATATATTGGTTTTCGTACATTTGTGACGTATCACACAATTTTTGCAGTGCGCGCAATGGAAAAACTAATGCAATATGTCTGGCAGCAACGTCTCTGGCCTGTGGCGGAGATGCGCACTGTTGACGGCAAAAGAATCGAGGTGCTTGACCCCGGATTGCTGAACCGGGATGCCGGACCGGATTTTTTCAACGCCAAGGTGGTGATTGGAGGCGAAACCTGGGTTGGTAATGTTGAGATACATTACCGNGCGAGCGACTGGCACCGCCANAAGCATGACAGCGACAGGGCTTACGATTCGGTGATTCTCCATGTGGTGGATAANGANGACGCAGTGATAAGGCGTCCNGACGGTCAGGTGATTCCGCAGATGAGAATGCCGTGTGACCCGGGGCTGAATTCCCGCTACAGCGAGCTTGTTGGCAGAGCTGATATAGACCTGCCTTGCCGCAAGGAGATAGAATCACTTCCGGCTATATATATTACCGACTGGATTTCAAACCTCGCTTATGAGCGCATTTACAGCAAAGTTGACCGCATCGAGGATATAAGAGCCCGACTGAGNGGAGACTGGGAGCAGACGTGCTACGTGACTGTTGCCCGCGGGCTCGGGTTCGGCATCAACGGCGAGCCTTTCGAGAGGCTTGCACTTAGTGTGCCCCTGATTTTCATAGGCAAACACAGCGATAACCTCACAGCCNTTGAGGCACTTCTTTTNGGACAGAGCGGACTGCTTGACGCCCGCGCTACAGGACTTGACCCCTACGCTGAGCATCTTGCCAAGGAATATGCCTTTCTCGCNACTAAATTCGGACTGAAAAAACCGGAAAATCCAGGNTGGAAAATGGCTCGCACACGCCCCGCCAACTTTCCTCACCGNCGCATAGCCACCCTTGCCGCAATGCTGCATGGAGGNTTCAGGTTAATGAGCAGGATTCTCGACATCAAGGACATTGATTCAGCCTGCGAGCTTTTCACCCCTGAACTGTCGCCNTACTGGGAGCGCAGATATTCTTTCGGCCCCGAAAGCACCCGCTNGTCCGGCAGCCTCAGNNGGAGCTCAGCTCTGGTAATGGTTATNAATGTGGTGGTTCCGCTTATGATGGCTTACGGCATGAATCACGGTAATACAGANCTCACCGACCGGGCAATAGACATGCTCCACTCGATAAAGGCTGAAAGAAACACAATTGTTGAGCTGTTTGAGCGATGCGGATTAAGCGTAAAAGATGCCTTTACTTCGCAAGGACTGATTCAGCTGCGGAGAAACTACTGCGAGATGCATAAATGCCTNTACTGCCGCATNGGACACCGNAAGCTNTCCTATCACGCCCGCCGAAACGACTGACAGGCNGCATAAATCCTTGAAAAATCAGAGAGTCCTAAAGTTATANCCCAGGCTTACTCCACCTATGCGCTGGCGTTTGGCGCCGTAATCACTCTTGGAAATGACACACAGNTTCCAAGTAAAAAATCCGCCGATATACACTCTTTTAATCTTGAATCCCAATCCACTTCTCAGCCCGAGATCCACACCATAATCGCCGTAAAGCGGACGNGAGACAGAACTGTCAAAAATATCGGTCGGGTGATCCGGAGTGAACCATGTTTTCATTCTGAAATCAAATTCCGGCCCTGTGTAAAGGTATATATCAAAATTTTTACGAAGTTTCGGTCCAAACTTCAAATCCAAACCTATAGCTATAGGAACCTTAAAGCCAATGGTCTGAAATGTGGCGGAGGTTATNCCCTCATTGGCAACAATTTGCGAGAGATTTCCGGCAGTTTTAAGCGAACTGTAATAAACCTCAATCTGAGGTTCCCAGTAGAATGCCCTGCGGATAGGGGCATGAAACAGCAATGATATTCCCGCATCATATCCCTCCGCACGNGTTGACAANGGCGTTCTTGCNTATTTCACCCTGAATGGATAGGAGTANCCNCCGGTCAAGCGCATACCGAAGTACGGACGCCTCTCTTTCATTTTATACATATCATAAAACAAATGAGCTTGAAGGCTACCTGCGGCTACCATAAGAATCGCGGCGAATATAGCGAGTCGTTTCATCATATATCGTGTACGTTAGATTGACAAAGATACGCGAATTTTTCATAAAAAGAGTGTAGCTCTATCAAAAATTAACGCTTATAGCCGATTTATTATTATTTTTGCACTCTTAAAACAATTGAATTATAACCGAAATGTCTATAGACGATATTATTGCAAAAGGAGTGGCGAAAGCTGTAAAAGAGCTTTACGGCATTGAAGCCGATCCGGCATCCATCACTCCGCAGACCACCAAAAAAGAATTTGAAGGAAATCTCACCGTAATGGTATTCCCCTGGGTCAAGGCTGCAAGGAAAGCGCCCGAGGCTGTGGGAAAAGAGATTGGCGACTGGCTGACCGACAACGAGCCTGCCGTGGCTTCATATAATGTTATCAAGGGATTTCTCAACATAACGATCGAGCCTACTTTCTGGGGTACTGTGCTGGAGCATATCGCTCAGCAGAAGGACTATGGATTAACCCCGGAAACACCTGAGTCGCCTCTCGTTATGGTTGAATACTCATCGCCCAACACCAACAAGCCGCTGCATCTGGGTCACGTACGCAACATTCTGCTCGGAAACAGCCTGTGCAGAATTCTCGCTGCCTGCGGCAACAAGGTTGTGCGCACAAATATTGTGAACGACCGCGGCATCCACATCTGCAAATCCATGCTCGCATGGAAAAAGTGGGGCAACGGTGCCACTCCGCAATCTACCGGCAAGAAAGGCGACCACCTCATCGGCGACTTCTATGTGCTCTTTGACAAGCACTTTAAGGAGGAGGTTAAAGAGCTCGAGGCTAAGGGCATGACTAAAGAGGAAGCCGAAGCGGCATCTCCATTGCTCAATGAGGCAAGAGCTATGCTCAGAGATTGGGAAGCCGGCGACAAGGAGGTGAGAGACCTCTGGGCAACCATGAACTCATGGGTGTATGACGGATTTGATCAGACCTACAACCGCATGGGTGTGGGCTTCGACAAGATATATTACGAGAGCGACACCTACCTCGAAGGTAAGGCTAAGGTTCTCGAAGGTCTTGAAAAAGGGCTTATGTACAAAAAGGAGGATGGCTCTGTGTGGGCTGACCTCACCGAGCAGGGACTCGACCATAAGCTGCTGCTCCGCTCCGACGGCACCTCGGTGTATATGACTCAGGATATCGGCACAGCAAAACTCCGCTATCAGGACTATCCCATCGACAAGATGATATATGTGGTGGGTAATGAACAGAACTACCACTTCCAGGTGCTGTCGCTTCTTCTTGACCGCCTCGGATTCAAGTGGGGCAAGGATCTCGTGCACTTCTCTTACGGAATGGTGGAGCTGCCCGAAGGCAAGATGAAGAGCCGCGAAGGCACAGTGGTGGACGCCGACGACCTCATGGACGAGATGGTAAACACCGCCAAGGCTGTGAGCAGCGAGCTCGGCAAACTTGACGGCTGCAACGAGGCTGAGATTGCCGAAATCACTGAGACTGTGGGTCTTGGCGCTCTCAAGTACTTCCTCCTGAAGGTGGATCCTCGCAAAAACATGACCTTCAACCCGAAGGAATCCATTGACTTCAACGGCAACACCGGACCGTTTATACAATACACCTATGCCCGAATCCGCTCCGTGCTCCGCAAAGCGCAGGAAGCCGGCATGAAAATTGGCGGATTTACCGGAGTCAAGCCCGGCGAAAAGGAAATCACCCTGATTCAGCGTCTCGCCGACTTCCCCACCGTTGTGCAGGAAGCGGGTAAAACCTACAGCCCCGCGCTGATAGCCAACTATGCTTACGACCTTGTGAAGGAATATAACCAGTTCTACCACGACTGCTCAATTCTCAAGGAAGAAGATGAGGCGGTGCGCTCAATGCGTCTCACACTGTCTGCCGTTACCGCCGACACAGTGCGCACNGCAATGTCGCTCCTCGGCATAAAAGTTCCCGAAAGAATGTAATAAACTCTCAAATCAATAACTATCAATAACTTATGGAAAATTATCAGAACTACTACACTCAGAGTGAGCAGGCTCTTGACTCAAGAGTATCAGCCGTTATGAAGCGGGTATATGTGAAAATGTTTCTTGCTCTGCTCGTAACAGCCTTTGTTTCACTCTTCTGCGCAAGCTCACAAGCAGTGCAGAGCATATTCTTCAGCAGCCGCGCATTCATGTGGGGCACATTCATCGTTGAACTCATCCTCGTGTTTGCCATCACCGGTGCAATCAACAAAATGAGCTCAGGCACAGCTACAATGCTCTTCTTCCTGTTTGCTGTAATCAACGGTCTCGCCCTGTTCCCCATCTTCCTGGTTTACACCGGGGTATCCATTGCCAAGACATTCTTCATCACCGCCGGCACATTCGGTGCAATGAGTATCTACGGCTACTTCACCTCGCAGGACCTTGCCAAATGGGGTTCGGTTCTGGTGATGGCACTCTTCGGGCTCATCATCTGCAGCGTTGTAAACATCTTCTGGGCAAACAACACATTTGAATGGATTATCTCAGGTGCCGGAGTACTCATTTTCGTGGGACTCACCGCTTGGGACACCCAGAAAATCAAGAACTGGGCCGCTGCAGCTCCCGCTGAATCAACCTCAAAGCTCGCAACAATAGGCGCGCTCTCGCTCTACCTCGACTTTATCAATCTCTTCCTCTATCTCCTCCGTTTCTTTGGAAACAGCAGAGACTGATTGCTCACTATAACAGAATAGCATAATAAGCGGAGCCGTGTTTTTGCCACGGCTCCGTTTATTTATCATGACTCGCCCTAAAAGTCTCGTGACTTAAAAAATTTTATTACCTTTGCACATCACTTCGTGAAGAATGACTGATTTTAACGCAATAAAGCGCGACATAGCACCCGAACTTGAAGAATTGCGACGCTCAATGAGCGACGCCCTGAAATCATCCAATCCGCTCATGACCAAAGTTGTGGAGGGTTATCTTGACTCCAAGGGCAAGCTCATCCGACCGGTGCTCGTCATTCTAACGGCAAAACTCCTCGGACAGGTTTCACCAAAAGTAATAGAATCGGCGGCAGCAGTGGAAATGCTTCACAATGCTTCGCTTATCCATGATGATGTGGTGGACGATTCCAAGCTCAGAAGAGGCAAACCTACCATCAACAGTATCTGGGACAATCATATAGCCGTGCTTGTTGGTGACTTCTTCGTGTCAAGCGCGCTCCAGAAATCAATCTCTACCGGCGACATCAGAATTGTTGAATCGCTCGCAAAACTCGGTAAACTGCTGTCTATCGGAGAGATAGACCAGATTTATAACGCAAGAAACCACCGACTTGACGAAGAATCATATTTCACCGTTATCACACGCAAAACAGCATCCCTATTCGTCAGCTGCGTTGAAATGGGAGGATATGCTGTGGGCGCGCCGGAAAACCTGATTGAGCCGATGAGAAAATATGCTCACCTGCTTGGACTATGCTTCCAAATCAAGGATGATATTTTCGACTATTTCTCCGATGAAAAAATTGGCAAACCCACCGGCAACGACCTCAGGGAAGGCAAGATAACATTGCCCCTCCTCAACGCTCTCTCACGCACGGACCTGCCACAGACAGCCGATATGCTCGCACTCGTTGAAAAAGACGAGCTTACTGCATCCGAAATCGCCACTCTCATTCAGTTTGCCAAGGATGCCGGGGGGATTGACTACGCATTCGCAACCATGAAGCGCATAGGTGACGAAGCGCGCCGCCAGCTCGATATCTTCCCCGATTCACCTGCCAGAAAAGCACTTGACGATATAATCGCCTACATTATCAACCGCAATATCTGATACTCCTTATTTATATAAGGCGATAACAATACTCCGTTTCCTAAAAAATTGTAACAGATTTTTACAAATAACAAAATATTTGTTTTTATCTTTGTAATCCAATCAGAACCCACTGTTACAATAAAACATGAGTTATAGCTTTTTAGACTTTCTTGGTCTGTTAGGTGCCGTAGGCTTGTTCCTTTACGGCATGAAAGTAATGAGTGAAGGACTGCAGAAAGCCGCCGGAGACCGACTGCGCAACATTCTCTCGGTAATGACGAGAAACCGATTCACCGGAACACTCACCGGATTTCTCATCACTGCGCTGATACAGAGCTCTTCGGCAAGCACAGTAATGGTGGTGAGCTTCGTTAACGCCGGACTAATGTCACTCGCACAGTCAATGGCTGTGATTATGGGCGCCAACGTTGGTACTACCTTCACCGCCTGGATTATCGCACTGTTCGGATTCAAAGTCAACATCTCGGCATTTGTCCTCCCACTCATCGGCTTGGCTATTCCCCTGCTGTTCACCAAAAAAAGCCGCAACAAATCTATCGGTGAATTCCTGATTGGCTTCGCATTCCTCTTCATGGGGCTCGACATGATCAGCAAATATGTGCCTGATATGCAGAGCAATCCCCAGATGTTTGAATTCCTCCAGAGTTATTCCGACATGGGATTTGGATCGGTGCTCATTTTCGTGCTCACCGGTATTATTCTCACCGCTGTAATCCAGTCATCAGCAGCCACATTTGCCATCACCCTTATAATGTGCTCAAAAGGTTGGATTCCGTTTGAACTCGCCTGCGCGATTGTTCTCGGCTCCCACATAGGCACAACCGCCACTCCGCTACTGGCTTCGCTCAGCGGAAACGTTGCCGCTAAACGCACTGCCATGGGACACCTGATGTTCAATGTATTCGGAGTAGCTTGGATGCTTTGCGTGTTCACACCGTTTGTCAATCTGTCAACTTGGATAACGGAGGCTATCGGTCAGGGAAATCCCGAGACACTCTATAAATTTGTCAACGAAATACGAAGCACCGACCCCGACACATACAACCACCTGTTTGACGGCACACTGCTCTCTGACAACTCTGCCGTATCGCAAGTGGCTATCCTTCAAATGAGTGTGTCGTTCGGTATGTCTATTTTCCACACCGTGTCAAATCTCGTCAACCTATCCATCATGATATGGTTCACGAACCTATATGTCAAACTCGTTGAAAAACTCGTTCCCGCAAAGCACAAGGAGGACGAGGAGTTCCAGCTCAAATTCATTTCCGGTGGTCTCATGAACGCCTCAGAGCTCAATATTGCCCAGGCTGAGAAAGAGATTGCGGTATTCGCTGAAAGGGTCAACAGAATGATTGGAATGGCGCAGCAACTCCTGCACATGAAAGAAAATTCGGAAGAATTCACTTCAATGTTCTCACGCCTTGAAAAGTACGAGGATATCTCTGACAGAATGGAAATTGAGATTGCTCATTACCTCAACCGATGCTCGGAGGGCAGACTTTCAAATGAAGGTAAACTCAAAATCGCATGCATGCTCAGAATGGTCAGCGAAATCGAGAGCATTGCCGACTGCTGCATCGGAGCCGGCAAGATTCTCCTGCGCAAGCAGCAGAGCAATGTGCAGTTCACGGATGAGATTTATGCAAACATCGACACCATGTTCTCCTATGTGGAAAGTGCCATGAAGAATATGATTGTCCTCCTCGCCGACATATCTCACGCAAGAGAGCAGGATATTGTAGTATCCTACAATAAAGAGCGGGAAATCAACAACTTCCGCAACCAGCTCCGCACCACTAATATCGAAAACATCAACTCCAGACACTACGAGTATCAGGCGGGCATATACTACATGGATCTTATTGCCGACCTTGAGAAAACCGGCGACTATATCATCAATGTGGTTGATGCAATCAGGGAACAGGTGCGCTCGGTGAAGGTGTGACATACACCGATTCACAAGCATGGGCAATTATTACAACCGCGTTAATTTTTTGTGACAAATCAGCAACAATGGGATTGTGATGCTCTGCCGCTCGCACTTAAATGTTAATTTTGCACTCGCAAATATAGCATAATAACACACCTTCATTCATCACCTGAAACTATGCCGGAAATAAAAAATACCGGAAATATGCCTTCTGCTCGGCTTCTTATTGTGGATGCCGACAGCATGATTTGCGAACTTCTCCAATATAAATTTCAGAACGAAGGATACGCTGTTGATATAGCTCATTCAGCGCAGGAGGCACTCACCCATTCCATCGGAGCATACCACCTCATTCTCTTTGACTTGATGGCAGACGAGTTCAACGGCATCAGATTTGCAAGAGAACTGAGAGACCGTTCCGAAACAAGAAATGTGCCGCTTATAGTAATTTCTGCTGACGACAACGAGGATAGAATTGTTGAGGCACTTGACGCCGGAGCTGATGACTATATCGTTAAACCATTCTCGGCAAGAGAGCTTGTGGCGAGAGTTCGCTCAGTGCTCAGAAGACGTATGGCTACGGCAAGACGAATGAGCAACGTCATGAAGTACAAGGAACTCTCCATCGACTTCTCCACATCCGTGGTATCCATCGCCGACAAAAAAATATCGCTCACCCCAACAGAGTACCTTATTCTCGCCATGTTCCTTCGCCACAGAAACCAATTCTTTGACAGAGCCGAGATTATTCACGAAGCCTGGGAAGAGGAAGGAGCATCCGAAAGAGCGGTCGATACAAATATTTCACGACTCAGAAAAAAACTCGAGGAGTACGGCAAAAACATCGTTAACCGTCAGGGCTTCGGCTACGGATTCATTGAATGACCAAATCAGCAGCTCCACTCCTCAACTGCCACACCCCGGGACTCATTGAAGCCGGTTGTGACGAAGCCGGACGAGGCTGCCTCGCCGGACCGGTATATGCTGCCGCTGTCATTCTGCCTCAGGACTTCTACCACCCACTCCTCAACGACTCCAAGAAACTCACTGAAAAGCAGCGCGAGCAGTTGCGCCCTATTATTGAAGCCGCTGCTACCGCATGGGCGGTGGGAGTGGTCACAGCGCAGGAGATTGACGAGATAAACATCCTTCAGGCTTCCTTCCTCGCAATGCACCGGGCACTGGATGCGCTCACAGTTGAGCCACAGCACATAATCGTTGACGGAAATCGTTTCAAACCTTACCGCACAATCCCATTTGACACCATTGTGAAAGGTGATGGAAAATACGCCAACATAGCCGCTGCATCCATCCTCGCAAAAACACACCGCGACCAAGCCATGACGCAACTCGCCGAGCAATACCCCTGCTACGGCTGGAACATCAACAAAGGCTACCCCACTGCAGCCCATAGGAAAGCCATTGCCGACTTCGGACCATCCCCACTCCACCGCACCACCTTCCGCCTACTCAAATAATCACCTCAGACCTCCGGATTCCGTCGATTATTCTTGGGAGTATCTACAGCAGAGAGATAAGCGGGGATTATTGCGATTTTCGGATTTTGTGACTATTTTTGTGCAAAACATTCCAAATGACTGAAGAAGACTTCGACATACGCGCGGCAAGAAACTCCGCTTCTGACCGCGACAAGGATATTGAAAAGGCACTTCGACCATCGGAATTCGACTCGTTCAGCGGGCAGGACAAGGTTGTGGAAAACCTTAAGGTGTTTGTTGCCGCTGCAAGGCTCAGAGGCGAAGCGCTTGACCATCTGCTGCTTCATGGACCTCCCGGACTCGGCAAAACAACCCTCAGCGGAATTATTGCCAACGAGCTCGGTGTCGGGTTCAAGGTCACTTCCGGACCGGTACTGGACAAGCCGGGAGACCTTGCCGGAATACTGACTTCACTGGAGGAAAACGATGTTCTTTTCATTGATGAGATACACCGTCTGAGCCCGGTGGTGGAGGAGTACCTATACTCCGCTATGGAGGACTACCGCATTGACATTATGATTGACAAAGGACCGGGAGCAAGAAGCGTGCAGCTTACACTCGCGCCCTTCACTCTTGTTGGTGCAACTACCCGCAGCGGACTGCTCACATCGCCTCTCAGGGCTCGATTCGGAATCAACTGCCACCTCGAATACTATGACCATGAGGTGCTTCGCAAAATTATTCTCCGCTCCGCCGGATTGCTCGGTGTTGACTGTCAGCCTGAAGCGGCTAACGAAATTGCACTCCGCAGCCGTGGTACCCCACGAATTGCTAACGCGCTGCTGCGCCGTGTGCGAGACTTCGCTCAGGTGAAAGGCTCGGGAGTTATCGATCCCCAAATTGCCCGCTATGCACTGGAAGCGCTGAATATCGACAAGTACGGGCTCGATGAGATTGACAACAAGATTCTCACCACTATAATCACCAAATTCAAGGGTGGACCGGTGGGACTCGGCACCATTGCCACCGCTCTCGGTGAGGATCCCGGCACCATTGAGGAGGTTTATGAGCCATTCCTCATCAAGGAGGGATTCATCAAGCGCACCCCGCGCGGCAGAGAGGTCACCGAGCTTGCTTATATTCATCTCGGTCACAACCCGTCCTCTACAACCCAATCACTCTTCTGAAACTATGGCATCTGTCAAAAGCCTCGCCAAAGATACAGCCGTTTACGGGCTCAGCAGCATTATAGGCAGATTTCTAAACTGGCTGCTCGTGCCGCTCTACACCAATATGTTCATCCAGTCGGAGTACGGTGTGGTTACATACGTATATACCATTGTGGCTGTGGCGCTTATCATCCTTACTTACGGTATGGAAACCGGCTTCTTCCGGTTTGCGAACCATGAGCGCTACACCGACCCGATGGAGGTTTACTCCACCGCCATGACATCTATTGCGGTGTCGTCTGCTGCATTCTTTATCCTTGTGCTGCTTTTCCTGTCACCTGTAAGCGTTGCCATGGAGTGTGCCGCTCATCCGGAATACACGCTCATCATGGCGGCTACTGTTGCACTCGATGCCTTTACCTCGCTCCCTTTCTCCTATCTCCGCTACAAGCGCCGCCCCTACCGCTTCGCCGCCCTGAAGCTCACCGGAATAGCGCTGAATATCGGATTCAACCTCTTCTTTATCCTCATCTGCCCCTGGCTCTGGGAGGAGGCTCCCGGCATCATCGCCTGGTTTTATGACCCCACATTCGGCATCGGCTACATTTTCCTTGCCAATTTCATCAGCTCGGCTGTGACATTCCTGCTTCTCATTCCTGATTTCGCAGGATTCCGCTGGAAATGGAATACAGCGCTCTGGCGTGAAATGCTCGCCTACTCTTTTCCTCTGCTCGTGCTCGGCATTGCGGGAGTGATGAACCAGACCCTCGGACAAATCCTTCTACCCTGGATTCTGCCGGACAAGGCTGACGCTATGGCTCAGCTCGGTATTTACGGAGCTAACTATAAGATTGCCATTGTTATGGTTATGTTCATCCAGGCATTCCGCTTTGCATACGAGCCATTCATATTCGCCCAGAACAAAAGTGAAGGAGCCGATTCAAACCGAGCTTTCTGCGATGCCATGAAGTACTTTGTAATCTTCGCCATGGTTATTTTCCTCGGAGTGATGTACTATCTCGATTTTCTTCGCTACTTTATCTCACCCGCCTACTTCAGCGGTCTCAAAGTGGTGCCGGTGCTCATGCTCGCCGAGTTTTTCTTCGGGGTATTCTTCAACCTGTCGCTTTGGTACAAGCTCACCGACAAAACAATCTGGGGCACTTGGTTCTCCCTAATTGGACTCGCCGTAACACTGATTATCAACATTATCCTTGTTCCCAGAATCGGATATATGGGTTGCGCATGGGCCGCGCTTGCCTGCTATGCCACTATGATGCTGCTATCCTACATCATCGGCAAGAAAAAATACCCTATTCCCTACGATATCAAATCAATAGTGACATACTTCTTAACAGCCCTGCTGCTTTGGGGAGTGGCTTCAGCCCTCACGGTGCAGTCGCAGTGGGTGAATATTCCGCTGCGCACCCTACTGCTCGTTATCTTCTTTATCTTCGTGCTTAAGAGAGAGCATCTTACTGTGACTCAACTGATTCCTGTTAAGAAAATAATTGCGAAAAAATAATATACGGCTTTTATGATGTCGAACTTCACCAACCGGCTCTCCAATTTTTTTATAAATTACTTCACGCTCACCCCGGACCTTGTGCCCCAGGCAGAGGCGGAGCAGAGCATTCGCGAAGGGGTGTCGTTTCGCGGTACAAACATTCTCATCCTCATCGTTGCAATACTTATAGCCTCGCTCGGACTCAACACCAACTCTACAGCGGTGATAATAGGCGCCATGCTCATTTCCCCCCTCATGGGACCCATTATAGGGCTCGGACTCGGTGTTGGTGTGCATGACTACGAGCTAATCAAGCGATGCTTGCGAAACCTCGTCATGGCAGCCGGATTCAGTATGCTCGCATCCACACTCTACTTCCTGATTTCGCCGGTCAACGAGGGGCATAGCGAGCTCCTGGCTCGCACATCACCTACCATCTACGATGTGCTCATCGGATTTTTCGGCGGAGCGGCAGGAATCATCGGTCTGGGAAGTAAAAACAAAGGCAATGTTATTCCCGGAGTGGCTATCGCCACAGCCCTCATGCCTCCGCTGTGCACCGCCGGCTATGGCATAGCTACCTGGCAGCTCAACTACTTCTTCGGCGCTTCCTACCTGTTTCTGATCAACTCCATCTACATTGCTTTCGCCACTTTCATCGGAGTAAAACTGTTCAAGTACAAGGCGAGTGCGGATGAAGACACTGCCAGAAGCCGCAGGGTAAGAAAAATTGTTTATACAGTTGCCATTCTCACAATGCTGCCGAGTATATGGCTCACTTATAGAATGTTGCAGGACAACAAATTCTCCGTCAACGCAACAAATTTCGTAAATCAGGAGTGTGAGTTTCCTAACACTCAGGTGCTTAGCAAGGAAGCATATATTGACAACGGTCAGCGATACATCAGAATAGCCCTTATGGGAAAGGTACTCCCTGCCGACTCTCTTAACGAAGCACTCAGCTCACGCCTCGGATTCTATCATCTTGCCGGTACCAAACTGATTATAGTGCAGGGAGATGCCGTTAACACCGGCTCGGCAATGACCTCATCGGCAAGTGATATCTATCAGCTCGCCCAGAGCACTATCACCCGCCAGCAGACATGCATTGACTCGCTGAACACCGCCATAAGGCAGATAGAGGATGCCCGCGGAGTGGCGCTCAAAATATCACCGGAAATAAAAGTACTCTTCCCGCAGGTGGAGGATATTGCGCTGGCATCGCCTGTATTCTCTACCGTCGAGGATAACAGACAGGACACCGTCAATGTTGCCCTCGTTGCATTCTCTTCCAGGATGAATACCGCTCAGACCGAAAAATTCCGCAAATATCTTCAGGCAAGACTCGGAATACCAAGCATAAGTATTGTGGAGGTTAATCCTTCAGTTATCACCAACACCAAAACCCGATAGACATGAAAGTAGCTCTTGTTTGCAGCAGTGACCTTCTCGGAGGAGCCTCCATGGTTACATACCGGTTGATGCACGCCCTGCGTCATCAGGGAGTGGATGCACGCATGATTGTTTACACCAAAATGAGCGAGGACGATGAGGTTAAGCTCGTGGGGTCGAGATTCATGCGAGGTATATACTTCATGGCGGAAAGAGCCAAAATAATGATGGCTAACGGTTTCAGTCGCGAAAACCTCTTCAAGGTTTCTATTGCCAATATCGGCTATCCGCTCCACCGTCACCCCTGGATTAAGAAAGCCGATGTGGTGTGCCTCAGCTGGATAAATCAGGGAATGGTGTCACTGAACGGTATCAGGTCAATAGCCGGAATGGGCAAACCTATAGTGTGGACAATGCACGATATGTGGAACTGCACCGGAATTTGCCACCATGCCTACGAGTGCACCGGATTCAAGGAATCGTGCGGCTGCTGCCCGCTGCTTGACAGCGACAAGCATGATGACCTTTCACACAAGGTGTGGAAGAAAAAGAAAAAGCTATATGACGCTGTGCCCATCAATTTTGTGGCGGTGAGCAACTGGCTCGCAAAAAGATGCGCGGAAAGCTCACTCCTCGCCGGCAAAAATGTGAGGGTGATTCACAATGCTTTCCCCATCGACACATTCCACACTGCCGCATCGGGAGACTATCCACTCCTCAATATCGACTACTCCAGAAACATTATTCTGATGGGTGCAGCGCGTCTTGATGAACCTATCAAAGGCATTGAATACGCAATAGAAGCACTTAACATACTGTTTGACAACTATCCGCAGGTGGCTAAAAAGTGTACGGCCGTGTTCTTCGGCTCGCTGCGAAATCCTGCTGTGCTCGGAAATCTGCGCTTTCCTCACTCATGGGTAGGGCGAATCAACGACCCTGAAACAATAAGGGAGCTATACGCCCGCTCAAAGGTAGTGCTCTCAACCTCGCTCTACGAAACACTTCCCGGCACTCTCATCGAGGGGCAGGCTGCCGGATGTCTGCCGGTGACTTTCGGAGCCGGGGGGCAGAACGATATTGTAACTCATCTCAAGGACGGCTACATTGCCAAGTACCGTGATGCTGCTGACATTGCCGCAGGAATACGCTGGGCACTTGAAGCTGATATTGACCGCAACGAGCTTCACGAGAGTGTAAGAGCAAGATTCTCATCCCATGAGGTGGCTAAAAGCTATATTGACCTTTTCAACGAAATTATCCGATAATGCAGACAGTCCTTTTCCACTCAACTATTTTCGGCCCCATTCACAGCCGCCGGCTCGGCACATCTCTGGGAGTGAACCTCTCGCCTGACGATGGCAAGATTTGCTCATTTGACTGCCTGTACTGCGAAGCCGGATTCAATGCTCAGGGTCCGGGAACTACCGGATTTCCACCCCGCGCCGAGGTGAAACGACTGCTCGAAGAGAAACTCTCCTCCATGAAAGCTGCCGGGCAAAATCTTGATGTAATTACATTTTCAGGCAACGGCGAGCCAACTCTTCATCCCGATTTTGCCGGTATAATCGATGACACCATCGCGCTGCGTGACGCATATTTCCCGGCAGTGAAAATAAGCGTGCTGTCAAATTCCACACGTCTGGACGACAGCAAGGTGTGTGAGGCTCTTACCAAAGTTGACAACAATATCCTCAAACTTGATTCCGCCATTACGCCGACCATGCGAGTTATCGACCGACCGAATTCACCGGAATTCACCTCAGAAAAGGTTATTGACCGCATTGCTCAGTTCGGTGACAAGTGCATTGTGCAGACAATGATTCTGCGCGGATTCCACAACGGCAAGCCGGTTGACAATTCCACTCCCGAAGAGGTGGATGCACTGATTCAGGCATATAAAAAAATACAACCGGCAGAGGTGATGCTATATTCCATCGACCGCAAGACACCCGAGGAGGCTCTTGTGAAGGTGGAGAAGGATGAGCTGGAAAAAATTGCTGAGCGCATACGCAAAGAGGGTTTTAAAGTAATGGTTAGCTGATAGATTATGAATAATGTGATTATACCCGCGCCTTTGAAGCAGGGAGACAAGGTGGTGTTTGTTTCACCGGCTGGAACTGTTAAGAGTCAGTTTGTTACAGATGCTGTAAAAGTACTTGAACAGCAGGGATGGAGAGTAAAGATTGCTCCACACGCACTTGGTAAATGGCGCACTTTCAGCGGAACCCCCGATGAGCGTTACACCGATTTGAGCACCGCCATTCTTGACCCTGACGTCAAGGCGATTATCTGTAGCAGAGGCGGCTACGGAGTGGTGCATCTGCTTGAGCGTCTGGACAAACTGCCACTGCGTGCCAATCCCAAGTGGATTATCGGCTACAGCGATATCTCCGCTCTGCATGCGCTTATGAACAAGCATGGCATAGCAAGCATACACGCTCCCATGGCTAAACATCTCTCAACATTTTCAGGCAAGGACGAGGATTCGGTGAGTCTTTTCAATATACTCAAAGGCAAAATGCCGGAATATCACATTGCCCCGAACAAACTGAACCGCTACGGCAACGCTGTCGGCAAACTTGTTGGCGGTAATCTTGCTGTTATAGCCGACCTTATTTCCACCCCCTTTGATGTTTTCAAACCCGGAACAATTCTATTTATTGAAGATATATCTGAGCCGATATATAAAACCGAGAGAATACTCTACCAGCTGAAACTCAGCGGAGTACTCGCCTCACTTGCAGGGCTCATAGTGGGACAGTTCACCGAGTACAGCAAGGATGTTGACGGCAGAAGCATGGAAAGCATGATTGCCGATATGGTCTCAGACTATAAATATCCGGTAGCCTACGGAGTACCAGTGGGACACGTTGACCACAATATCCCCCTCGTGGAAGGCGTCACCACAACTCTCTCAGTCAACCCATCCGGTGCCCTCATCTCCCAAAAATAACCGTTAAAGTCAGGGTGAAATGATGCGCGCCGGCAGAGCGCGTCCATCTCCGATTCCTCGGAATTTTCCGAATCTTCCGAATCTTCCGATATTTCNGATNCNCGGGAGCGGCTTGAACCCGGGTAAGCGGGTATATTAGTGCGTGCGGATGCTGGCTATTCAGAGAAAATCAGTATTTTTGTGCGCAATAAATGAATAATATATGAAAATAGCAATCATAGGATATGGCAAGATGGGCCATGTGATAGAACGCATTGCCAGAGAGCGCGGACATGAAATAGTTAGCATTATTGATGCTCATAATACCTCCGATTTCGATTCGCCCGAATTTGCCTCGGCAGATGTGGCTATTGAGTTCTCTACTCCGGCAACCGCTTTTGAAAACTGCCGCAAAGCCCTATCCAAAGGGGTGAAGGTGGTTTCCGGCACAACCGCCTGGGCTGACCGCCTTGGCGAAATAAAGGAGATTTGCGATAAAGACAGCCGCACTTTTTTCTGGAGTTCGAACTACAGCCTCGGTGTGAATATTTTCTTTGCGGTTAACCGCTATCTCGCAACAATCATGTCGGCATTTCCACAATACACTCCGGAAATGACTGAGATTCACCATGTTCACAAGCTCGACCATCCAAGTGGCACTGCTATTTCACTCGCCGAAGGCATAATTGCAAGCGATAAAGCTATTACCGGCTGGACTGAAGAGGCTTCGGAAGCCGGCACCAAGATGATTATTAACCATAAGCGCGAGGGAGAAGTGCCCGGCACACACATAATCACCTGGGACTCTGAGGTTGACGCAATAACCATTGAGCATCGCGCCAAGAGCCGCGAAGGCTTTGCTCTCGGAGCGGTTGTTGCCGCCGAATGGATTAAGGATAAGAACGGTTTCCTCACAATGGACAATCTTATGCACTCCTTCATCAAAAATTCCGCCCTTCTCGATATCTTAAAAGACTAACAATGAGCATTACAACTGAGATAAAAAAATTTGTAGAGGACTTCAGAAAGCGTTTGGCTGACACCAAACCCACCCGATGGGTGCGCTTCGGCATCGTCGCCGCTATATTCCTTGCCTGGGTTGCCTGGCTCGGCAACTGGTGGGTGGCTCTTTTCCTGCTGCTGCTTTTTGACATATATATCACCGGATACATACCTTTCACCTGGTGGAAAAAGAGTAAGAACAAGGCTCTGAAAGCGGTGATGAGCTGGGTAGATGCAATAGTGTATGCTCTCGTACTCGTTTATTTCGTGTTTGCCTTCGTGGGACAGAATTACCAGATTCCAAGCTCATCGCTTGAAAAAACACTGCTTGTGGGCGACTATCTGTGGGTCAACAAAATGGCTTACGGCCCAAGAGTGCCTATGACTCCGGTACATTTCCCTCTGGTGCAGAACACATTCCCAATCATCAACACCAAGAGCTATCTGGAAAATCCGCAGTGGAGCTACAAACGACTCAAAGGCTACACCTCTATAAAGCGAGGAGACATTGTTGTGTTCAATTTTCCTGCCGGTGACACTGTGCTGCCAAAGCTTCTTGAGCCGGGCGCCCAGAGCCGGTTTGCCGGAGCTGACTACTACACCCTCCTTAAAGTGCTCGGCAGAGACGGGTTGCAGGCTTATAAGAGCGAGATAGGCGAAGCTATGTATCGCCCGGTTGACCGCCGTGACAATTATGTGAAGCGCGCCATAGGTCTCCCCGGAGAAACATTCTCTATCCGCAACGGGGTTATCTACATTGACGGTAAGCCTCTGCCACAGCCCGAAATGGTGCAGTTCAACTATCTTTTCCAGACCAAATATCCTCTGCTCGACCAAAAGTGGGAGGAATTCGGAATAGCGCAGGATGACAGACGCATAGCCGAGATACCCTCTTCATATATGGAATTCATGAAGCAGAATAATTTCGACTTAAACTCTCCGGTGTATTCAGCCCCTCTAACCCAGAGCATGGTAGAGAAAATCAAAAACGATCCGGCTACAGTTGCTATCGTCAAAACTCCGGTAGAGCGTGATGAATTCCTTTTCCCGGACATAGTGGCTGACAACTGGACAAGAGCGAATTACGGTGACATATGGATACCGAAAAAAGGTGCCACAATACCTCTCAATGAACGTAACTGGCAGATATACAATCGCATAATCCGCAATTACGAAGGGCATAACGATGCTTATCTCGGAAAGGACGGCAAAGTGTATATAGATGGAAAACCGGCTAAAGACTATACCTTTGCAATGGACTATTACTATATGATAGGTGATAACCGCGACAACTCGCTCGATTCACGCTACTGGGGTTTCGTGCCCGAGGATCATATTGTTGGCAAGCCTATGAGAGTGCTCATCTCCTTTGACAAAGATAAGTCGCTGTTTAACGGCGGAATACGTTGGGACAGAGTATTCAAAAATGCAAACGCCGGACTCTGACGCCTGATGCAGAACCCGCTTATAATACATAATGATGTAACTGCCGCACTGCCCCCGCTGTATTGCGGCAGTTGCTCATATTACGCAGTGCTTGCGTCATACAGCCGGGTAATAATTCATGACGGAATGCGGTTTGACAAACGCTTCAAATCTGTTCACCGCACCTCTATTGCCGATACCCGGGGAGTACTTGACCTCACTGTGCCTGTTGCCAAACCGCAACACTCCTTGAATGCGCAGTGGAGCGATGTCACAGTGTCGCCTCACGGCGGCTGGTGGAACATTCACCTCACAGCTCTTGAATCGGCTTACGGGCGCACTCCTTTCTTTGAATACTATATCGATGATTTCCTTCCGCTCTTCAAGGAAGATATGTGCGGAATGCCCATAACTGACTATAATGCCGCTTTTGACGCCATTATAAGGCGTCTGCTCGGACTTTCCACCGAAGTGGAACATCTTACCGCCCCGGAACTCCCGAGCGGCTCAGAGGACCTTAGAAAGGCAGATTTCAGCACTCTCGCTCCGGTGACTCCATATTATCAGGTGCGGGCAGACCGACTCGGCTTCATTCCCAACCTCAGCATCCTTGACCTTCTCTTCAACCTCGGCACTGAAGCCCCCCTCCACCTCCTATGATAATTTGAATTATGCAAATCGCATAATGCAAATCACATAATCAGAATAAGGTCATTAAGGTCTCTAAGGACTTTAAGGACCTTAAAGGCTTTACTACTACTGATTTAGGAGACGTTGTAACATAGTTGTAACTGATTTAACTTCTGTTAACCTCATAATTCTTGCAACGGATATTTTTGCCTTACCTTTGCATTGTCAAAACAANACAATACACAACTATAAAACATACATGTTGATATGCTCTAATTGAAAAATGCACAAGGTATAGGTTAAAAAAAGAATTGTCCCCTGCCGGAAGATTTCTGACAGGGGACAATTCTTTTATGTCGTGGTGTGATTACCAGCCGGGGTTCTGTGTCCAGATACCATCTGTGATTATTATCATACGCTCCTGAATTGGGAGGAGGTAGTCACGGTTGAGGTTAAACTGCCATCCGTTGGGATAAGCTGCTTTGTTTACGGGGTTGATATAGCGGTAAGGATCACCGGGGTTGCCTGTCAGATAGAGAGTGTTTCCGCTCGGCTGATCATACTTGAGTCCGCTGTACTCTTCCTGAGTTTCAAGGTCGCTACCGATGTAGAGAGCGCCCTGATGCCATTTGCCTACAAACACATCGCCTGCGGCAGCCCAACGGAGGATGTCCTCAAGACGACGGCCTTCGCAAGCTGTTTCCACGCGGCGTTCGCGACGCACAGCCTGAATATATTTGTCAAGGTGAGCAAAGGGATATTCCGGATCGGTGTTGTACTCGCGGTCGAAATCCATTGCGGGCATTCCCACGCGGTCACGGAGAGGCTGGATAGCCTCGATAATCTTAGTAGCGTTTGCAGCTCCACCGAGTTCGGCAAGTGCTTCTGCATAGTTGAGGAGCACGTCAGCATAGCGGACCTGAATAGCGGGTGTAGCACCTTTGTACTCAGCGTCAAGGCTACCGGTGTAGTCAATCTGCACATGCTTGAGGAGTGAATAGCCGGTGGTGCAGCTCCATGAAGCAGTGAGCGGCGGAATGGTATATCCGGCGGGCTGGTCGGGACGGAGAACCTGACCGGGAGTTGCAACAGTCTGAGCCAGACGGGGGTCACGAACAGTCGGGAGGAGTTCGGTACCCCATGTTTTCTTAGCCTCGAAGCGTTCGTTGCCAACGTACGGACGACCGTCAATAGTGAGGTAATCGTCAACGAGTGAAGCTGTAACACCAACGTTACCGCCACCGGTGTTGAGATAACGGTTCACACTGTTACCGATTTCGTCACCGTCATATTTCTTGAACCAGAGAATTTCGGGGTTGTTGCTGAGGTCAGTTGTCTGGAAAATCACGCGATAGTCGTTGAGAGGCTTACCGGTATTGTAGATTTTCCACACACCGCGATCCATAACTTCCTTGGCGGCATCAGCAGCCTGAGTAAAGTAGTCATTGATTTTNGCGTCTGTAACAGCAGGGTCAAAGAAGGGGTCGTTTGCAGCCTTGTGGTATTTCTCCCAAGTGCCTTCAAACAGTGCCACACGGCTCTTGAATGCGCGTGCCACATCTTTGTGAACTCTGAATGAAGCACTGTTGTTTTTAGTACCCAGCAAGCTTATAGCCTGGTCAAGGTCAGCAAGAATATGGTCAGCGATCACCATACGGCTTTCGCGGGGCAGTTTCATTTCTTCCCAGTCAGGATTTAGCGGAGTTTCAACCCATGCAACTCCACCATAGTTAACAAGGAGCTGATAGTAGTACCAGGCGCGGAAGTAGTATCCCTCACCTACAGCCTGGTTATAATTCGGGCTGCCGATAGCATCACAGTTGTCAAGATTGTTGAGGAAGAAATTGACATTGCGGATGCTTGTATATTGTGAGAGAGAAGAAGCGCTGCTCACAGAGTTGCTTCCTGCAATGCGGGTGTTGACAGCCGATCCGGCAAGGTTGTCACTGTTGACGTCATTACCGGCTATACCGCCTCCACCACCTGCCATCAGCCCCTGTGCCACCGGAGCACTCTGGTAGAACTGATCAAGATAGCTGCTCATTTCGCCGACAGTTTTGAACGGCTTTGCAGAGGAGAGCACTCCCTCCGGTTCGCGGTCAAGATCGTAGCACGATGTAAATGCCAGACTTGTCGCAAGACATATTGAAAGTATTTTCTTCATTTCTATAATTATAATAGTGATTAGAGAGTGATGTTAAGACCTACAGACAGAACTTTGTTCATAGGATAGTTTTTACCAGCCTCACCGCCGTAAGAAGCTCCGGTGAATACACCTTCGGGATCATACATCTTGGCAAGTTTGGTACCGGTCAAGAGATTTTCACCGGTAAAGAACACCTGTACCTGCTGGAGACCAACGTGCTGAAGCAGAGTTGAGGGAAGGTCATAGCTTAAAGTGATGTTTTTCAGGCGGATGTAAGAAGCATCCTGGATGTAACGTGAAGAGGTCTGCATATTGCGGTTCTGGTATGTACCGATACCGCCTGCAGTGTGGAGGTAGGGCTTGGGATAGTAAGCACCACGGTTGTCCTCTGTCCAGTAGTTTGTATGCTCCTTGAAGAATGTAGCCTGTGCGTAAGAACCCCATCCCCAGAAGTAAGGCTGTGTGCCGGGATTCCAGTCACGCTTGCCCACACCCTGCAGCATCACGCTGAGTGAGATACCTTTCCAACGGATGCTACCGTTGATTGTGTATTGGTAGCGGGGAGTATTGTTACCGATAACGGTATAGTCACCGGTATCGCCTTCGGTCCAAGAACCGCGGTCAATCTTTCCGTCACCNTTGAGGTCGATATATTTCTGGTCACCGGGTGTCCATACACCGCCATTAAGATATTTGAGNTCAAGCGANTTGAATTCGTCAGCCTCTTCCTGAGTCTGGATAAGACCTCCGGATTTAAGACCCCAGATTTCGCCAACAGACTGACCCGGGCGCCACATAGTCATAGAAAGAGAGGGATTTTCATATTTGGTCACCTTAGCAGTAGCGTCAGCAACAGAACCGCCTACGCTATAAGTGATGTCNTTGCCGATACGACCGGTCCAGTTGAGGCTTAGCTCCCAACCGCGGTTGCGCATATTAGCATTGTTTGCCTGAGGTGCGGTAGCACCGAAGAAGTCGGGATAGTCAGCACCCGGGCCGAGCATATCCTTGGTATCACGCTGGAATATTTCCACAGTACCGGTGAGCTGGTTNTTGAAGAGACCGAAGTCAAGACCGAGGTTCTTGCTCTCAACTTTTTCCCATGTGATGAAGGGGTTAGCCACACCGGGAGCGTTGATATAACCGTTGCGGGTGTCACCGAACCAGTAGNTGCCNTTGTTTGTAACACCCATTGTTTCAGCAAAGGTGTAGAGAGCAGCACCNGCCTGGTTACCCATTCTACCCCAAGAAGCGCGGAGTTTGAGCTGATTTACTTTAGTAACGAGAGATTCCCAGAATTTTTCCTGAGCGATATTCCAGCCGGCGCTCACTGAGGGGAAGAAGCCCCANCGGTTGTTNTTGGAGAAGCGTGANGTGCCGTCATAGCGCATATTCACTTCAAGCAGGTAGCGGCCGTCGTAGTTGTAGTTAAGTCTGCCATACACACCGCGAGTTGTCCATCCGTTACGTGTTTCTGAAGCGGTAACGTCGTCAGAACCGAGNTTAAGACCNGGAGTAGCGGTAGAGTAAAGACCTCTTGTGTAGTTCTGNATATAAGAATACTGATTGTCCTCGCTCTGATAACCTACGAGAGCAGAAATTTCGTTNACNTCAGCAAATTTGATGTTGTAGCTTGTGAAAACGTTGAAGTTCTGATAGCGGGTGTTAGCTTCCTGGCGGAGNTACTGGCCGTTTGACACAACACCGAGCTCAGAACGNACACCTTTTGTTGTTGTTTCGCCGTCAGCAGCGTAGATGTCNGGNGCAACATTGAGACCTTCGTGGTCAAGAACAACGAGACGGTANGTATAGTCAGCGTTGATTTTCCAGTTTTTAAGTGGCTCGATTTCAGTACCGATAGTGATGTTCATACGGTCGCGTTTGCTCTTTGTGTATGTTCCGCTCTGAAGATANGGAATCATAGTGAGCTCAGTGAAGTGACCGTTGGGGTCAAGATAGTGAACAGTAGGACGGAAACGTGCGAGTGAGTGATAGAANCCTTCGCTTATACCNCCTGTACCGAAAGGAGTGTCTGTATCTGAGTGCATGAATTTNGCATTAGCACGGATACGCATCCATTTGGTTACCTCAGAGTTGATATTGGCAGCGAAGTTGTAACGCTTGTANCCCATGTCGGCGTAGCGAAGAATTCCGTCCTCACCGTAGTAGCCGAGAGATACATAGTACTGTGCGCGCTTGCCGCCACCGCTTGCGCTGATATTGTGATTCTGCTTGAACGCCCAATCCTTATAATGGAGATCGAAGTAGTCGGTGTTACCGATACCNGACTCAGAGTTTTCAAAGGCGGGGTTCATGAGACTGTTAGCAGGGAGTTCCTGCCAAGGGTCAACGCTCGAGGGGTTGTCACGGAACTGGCGTAGCAACTCGAGCTTTTCGTCAGAGTAAAGACGTGCTGTACCGGCNTTGATACAACCTTGGTTCCACATCTTAGCGAATTCGTAGCCGTCAAGCATATTAGGCAGCTTGGTAGGAGAGTTCCANCCCACACTACCGGAGTAGTTCACTCTCATTTTGCCCTCTTCGCCGCGTCTTGTTGTAACGAGTACCACACCGTAAGCGGCACGNGCACCATAAATTGCACTTGCNCCTGCATCCTTAAGCACTGATATGCTCTGAATATCTGAGGGGTTCACATCTGAAAGGCTCATTTCCACACCGTCAACAAGAACATAAGGTGTGCCTGTGCCTGAAAGGTTGCCCTGACCGCGGAGCTGAAGCGAAGCGCTACCGCCNGGACGACCTGCATTACCGTTGCTCACATACAGACCNGGAATCATACCCTGAAGCATCTGAGCGGCATCAGCAACGGGGTGAATCTTAAGGTCATCGCCTTTAACCTGTGAAACGGCACCGGTAAGGTTTACTTTTTTCTGNACTCCGTAACCAACAACCACCACTTCNTCCAATGACTCTGTTGTAGGTTTGAGAGTAACTTCAATGGGTTCACCTTTCCACACAATAGACTGCGGTTCGTAACCCACATAGGAAATTTTTATGGTAGATCCTATCTTAACATTAGGTATGGTGAATTTACCGTCGATATTTGTTGAGGCGCCATTACCACCTTCAACAAAAATNGAAGCTCCGGGAAGCGGTTCACCATCTTCATCAAAAACCGTTCCGGAACAAGCAGCGGTCTGCTGAGCCGAGGCTACTGCACTTACACCCCCCCCCCATTTGTAATTGACTATCTGCCAATACATTGGGCGAAAGNGCTACTGAACTGGCAACCAATGCCACAGCCGCATAATAAACTTTTCGCATAAAATTTGGATAATTGATTGGTAAAAAAGAATTAAATGAATTTTCAACGAAGTAAATATTTTTTTACACTTTATCCAAATTAAATTCCCTCTTTAACATATNGAACAAGAGGNAAAAAGGGNATATATAGTATGCTAAAGCTATAGTAAACAAATCTTTATNTTAAAATATGTTTTACAACATATATCGGTGATTCACGCCGTAAATGCNGGTAATNTGTCAAAGCATGGAAAGAGCNCTTAGCTGCTCAAGTATTTCCANGCGGCTCATGGTGCGACGTCGCTTCATGGTATCAGCAAAGTCATGGATAATACTNTGCACTCCCTGATGATTGAACACGCACGCGGTGGAGAATTGTNTATTCCCGGTCAAAAACATGGTTAATCNCATCATCTTCNAGNCCGTCAGGAGNTCCAGACACNCTTCGCAGACTACCGTTAAGTTGTTGATNTATTGCAGTTATTGAAACAATATAAAATGATTTGAATGTAGATAATTAATATAAGGCAACTATTTAACTCGAACCTTTAGAAAGACATACAAATACCGAGGCTGTCTAAAAACAAAAATTAGACAGCCTCGGTGTTTGTATGATGTGTTATTACTTCCTCGGCTCGCTCTCCGGCGAGNCCATCATTCCACATGTAGTGCCGAAGGCGCCNCTTCNGAATGGGGGTCAAAAAAGTAAAAACTTGCCGTTATCGGCAAGTTTCGCTATATTTGCANTATATTTTAATCAATTTTTTTGCCGATAAATGGAGTTTATATCAGTAAAGCAATGGGCAGAGATGCATGGTGTTTCGGAACGTACAGCCAGAAACTATTGTGCGCAAGGTAAAATTGATGGTGCGTATCTTGTTGGAAAAACATGGAACATTCCGGCGGACGCCCTTCCTCCGAAACGCTCAAAAAAAATTCCNATTTCTCCTTTATTGCAAACTCTCAAAGAGCAGAAAAACAGTAAAACCAAAGGTGGCATCTACCACCGTCTGCAGATAGACCTTACATATAACTCAAACCATATTGAAGGTAGCAAACTCACTCATGATCAGACGCGATATATATTTGAAACCAACACTATCGGTGTGTCAGAAAGTACAGTAAATGTTGATGACATTATAGAAACCACAAATCACTTCCGAGCTATTGACTATATCATTGATAACACTGATGGCAAACTCACAGAGCCATTTATAAAGCACCTCCATTTCTTGCTTAAATCAGGCACTTCAGATGAACGCAAAGCATGGTTTAGAGTTGGAGATTACAAAAANCTTCCAAATGAGGTAGGTGGAAACGATACTGTAGAGCCTGAAAATGTCCACAAAGAGATTAAGGCACTGTTGAGGGAGTATAATGACAAAAAGCATCCTAATCTCGAAGATATAGTTGATTTNCACCAAAGGTTTGAGGCTATCCACCCATTTCAGGACGGTAACGGGAGAGTCGGCAGATTAATAATGTTTCGAGAATGTCTCCGCTTCGGATATGTGCCATTCATCATAACAGATGAATTGAAAATGTTCTACTACAGAGGCCTACAAAATTGGCACTCCATAAAAGGTTATCTTATGGATACCTGCCTGAGTGCNCAGGACAATTTTAAAATTCTGCTTGACAAATTCAGAATCAAATACAACGATTGACATTCTTAGTAATAAGATAAATTATAAGTAANAATCCTGCTAAANTTCGATAGNGTTTAAGTAAGAGATATACGAATGGAACTGAAAGATAACAAATCCATTCACCTTTNTAATACAAAAAGAACCATAGACAGGCATAGACAATAAATCCTGCGAGGAATACTCCACACAGGATTTATATATAATGATTCAATATAGCTTTTAAAGCATGCTCAGGGCGCGTAGCTGCTCAAGTATTTCCAGNCGGCTCATGGTGCGACGTCGCTTCATGGTATCAGCAAAGTCATGGATAATACTCTGCACTCCCTGATGATTGAACACGCGGTGGAGAATTGTGTATTCCCGGTCAAAAACATGGTTAATCTCATCATCTTCGAGCCCGCAGGTTTCCCTGCCCTCCTGCGCCACTGTATTGCGGATAATATTCTTGCGGTTNAGAGGCACAGACACTTTGTCAAGCACGAGGCTTCGACACATTATATTTGATATGAGCATGGCAACAGAAAGCTCATAGTTTTCCTTAATCTGATTCCAAGCCGATTTAGCTGAAAGTCCGGGATTACCGTTGAAGTAGTACATATCGTGCATTTCCACCATAGCTCCCGGCTCCCTGTCAAGACTGATTGATGACAGGAGTTCCTCACCGTTGAACACCATGATACCAACTGCCATGCCGGTAACGCCATAGCATTTATCNTCTTCATTACGATATGCAAGTTCGTTTTTCATATTATCCGTTTATAAAATAAAACACCTTCGCGGGTTNTCAGTTCACTACAGTAATCTTTGCAACGGCACCTTTTGAAGAAGTGTTTGCCGCTGTTGATGCAAAGATATAATAAATTCCGGTACGAACCCTCTTTCCCGATGCATCGGTCACATTCCATGTAGCCATTCCTCCTTCTGCTCTCGATTGCCATATCACCGCACCGGCGGAGTCGGCTATTTTTACGAGTGCTCCGTCAGTGAGTCCTTCAATCGTAACATTTCCACCATAGTCAGGTGTTACAGGATTAGGATATACTTTAAGCTGTGACAGCTCGCTTGCAGGGGAAACAGAGTTGCCTCCATACACCATAATACCCTGAGGGGTGGCGAAATACACCGAATTATCGGTNNNTGAAGCATACACTGCATTTACTTTCTGCTCAGGCAGNGGTGAGTTAGCAGCAGTGAAATGTGAAATAATCTCATTGCCTTGCGGATTTACAAGATATACTCCGGATTCCTGAGTAGCAATCCATTTTCGGTTAGCACCATCCACGGCTATGTCGAGAATAAGATCAGATCCGGCTAAATAGTCGGATAATCCTGTGCCGTCGCCATGGTCAATTTTAAGGCGACGTACTCTGAGGGATGCATCCAGAGCCTCCTCCGGTGATGAAATNTCAAAAACTCCCTCGGTGGTTCCCATCCACACATTTCCGTTCCGGTCCTCGGCTATTGATGTTACTCTTGCCGGTGAAAAAGTCTTGCCGTCAGTGTCNGTAAGNTCATTCCAGAGCACTATCTTGTCATCGGAAAAATTATCNGGTGTTCCGTTGGTGTGACATACAGCAAAACAGTGCTGACCGTTTGACGAGAATATGAATATTACNGGCGATTGGGTGCAGTGAAAAATTCGTATATCCTTACCGTTTTCAAATCCTTTCATATCCGGCAGATACCAGTCGGATATCTTCACCTGATTCGGCTCAAGCCGTTTTTTTGAAGCGGGAAGNACCATAATGCCTGTTGAAGAAGTGAGTCCATCGGCTCCCACCCACATATTTCCGCCTTTATCAAAGCTCACTTCATACACTCTGCTGCCCCAGGGTGTGCCCATAGGNGAGTTNGTGTTATCGTACTTACCTGCAAAAATACCGTTTGTCACCTTATAAAGTCCGTCATTTCCGGTGCCTATGAAATAGGTTGATTCATCATCGGTATCCTCGGCAAGGCGTGTTGTAGCCGCCGCTCTGCGGAGCGATGANGATAAAAATTCAGAAGCCACACTGCCGAGTTTTACTTCTCGGGCNGCTACATCATTTATCACACCATCTTTAAGCANATCGGTTTGCTGCAANNTGAAAANNCCTTCATTTTCAGTAGAAGCCGCATTGCGGTAAACTGTTGGTCCGAGGTTTGTGAAGTAAATTTTCTGCCCTGTTCTGTCGGGAATAATAAATGAAGCCTCACGNACAGAAAATGAATATGGCNGCACTCTCTCTCCAATCGCACTCCATGAATTATTTGTCCGCACAAACGAAGCAATGCCGTTGCTGTTGAGAGTCCACACCTGCTGCTTGGGTTCGGCNCCTCCAAAAATATCTCCTTGCGCTTGCTGAGGCATATCAAATATTTCNCCGTCTGCCACTATNGAGTTACCGCTNATAAAGGCNGCTCCTCTGTCGGTATAGAAGAAAGGAACAGTTGTGAATCCAATATGTGANAGTTCACTCAAAGTATCGCCGGAAAANGTAAGTTTGAGCACATTTCCTTCACAGCGCGCAATAATGCTGCTACTATTCAAAGCGGCTATNTCCGAGGCGGGTTGTGAGGTATGTACCTTTTTCCATGTTTCAAAATTTCTCAGATTATCCCCCGCCTTCGCTNCAAGAAGATCATTGCCTTCAGAAATAACAATAGTGTTACCGGCAATACCTATGGCTGTGATATTTCNGTTGTATATGCCTGATTGAACAACNTTGCGTGAGNCCACATCAAATTCCACAACTCCGAAATCTGTGGCAGCAAACAGNCTGTTTCCCATCCANGCCAANCCGTTTATTTTTTTTGAAAGGNTGGTGGATGCATCACGGATATCCGACATATTGATAACGGTGTCATCGGTATCGATAATATCAATATTGCCGCTTGAGTACGCCACAGCTATTCGCCCGTTTGAATTGTCNGGGTATATATCAGTTACATAATAATCGCTCAANGCATTGTCAATACCATACGCCTTGCTCTCGGAGGTGCCTTTGTCGTAGGAAAATAATCCTCCTCCGCCAAGATAAAAAACTTTGTCGGATGTTTCAACAACTCTTGTTGCCGGATTGCTGAAAGAAGGATACATGCTCCAGCTACCCACCGGAATAGCGGCACAGGCAGTAAAAGCGGCGGCAACAGCCGCAACCAAAGCTATAAATCTGCTCTTCATAGCCTCAGTTATTAATAAGGTAATCGATAAGTTTCGCTGTAGCCCGTCCTCTGTGACTTATAGCATTTTTAGCATCGGCATCCATTTCGGCAAAAGTAACATTGCTTTCAGCGGGCTTGAACACAGGGTCATAGCCGAATCCGGCGCATCCTGANGGTTCAAGTGTAATCTCACCTTCCACAATTCCTTCAAAAAGATGCAGATTATCTCCTTGGAGCAGNGCAATTACAGTGCGGAACCGAGCAGNTCTNTCAGACTTGCCGCTCATATTTTCAAGCAGCAGCTTCATGTTTGCCTGCGAATCATGCCCCGGACCGGCATATCTCGCCGAATACACTCCGGGTGCGCCTCCGAGCGCGTCAACCATCAGNCCGGTATCATCGGCAAAACAGTCATAGCCATATTTTTCTTTAACAAAGCGTGCTTTCANCTCTGCATTACCCTCCAGGGTATCAGCTGTTTCCGGTATATCTTCGTGACAACCTATATCCTCAAGNGAAAGNATATTCCAGGAGTCTCCGGCAATGCNCCGGAGCTCCTGAAGCTTGTGAGGATTATTTGTAGCAAATACTATTTCTCGTTTCATACATTATAGTAACGTAAAACGAGCTTTTCTATTTTATAACTACATTTACAATTTTGCGCGNCACAACGATTACCTTTACAATATCCTTACCATCGATCCATTTGGCAGCACCTTCATTTGCAAGAGCTATTTCCTGCACTTTGTCTGAGGGCATATCGGCAGGAACTTCAATATTATATCGTGCCTTGCCATTGAACGACACTGCATAGGTAACATTATCCTCCTTAAGGTAGTCTTCATTGTGCACAGGCCATACGGCATCACACACAGTGGTGTCGTTGCCGAGAATATGCCANAGTTCCTCACAAACATGTGGTGCGAAAGGTGCCAGAAGAACAACCAGCTGCGAAAGCACCGCCTTGTTATGACACTTGAGCTGTGTNAGTTCATTGACACATATCATGAATGCACTTATAGAGGTATTGAATGAGAAATTCTCAATATCAGCGGTCACTTTCTTGATAAGCTTGTGGATAGACTTGAGCTCNTCGCGTGTAGGCTCTCCATCTGTAAGCAGCAGATTGTCACCTTTATAGAAAAGNTTCCATAGCTTACGCAGAAATCTGTTTACTCCGTCAATACCGTTGGTGTCCCATGGTTTGCTCTGCTCAAGCGGTCCGAGGAACATTTCATAGAGTCGCAGTGTATCAGCTCCGTAACGCTCTACAATATCATCNGGATTGACTACATTAAACATTGATTTNGACATCTTTTCAACAGCGTAGCCGCACACATACTTGCCATCTTCAAGAATAAACTCCGCATTGTTGAATTCGGGGCGCCAAGCTTTGAAAGCCTCGGTGTCAAGAATATCATTGCTTACAATATTNACATCAACATGAATAGGAGTTACATCNTAATTGTCNTTGAGACCGTAGCTAACAAAAGTATTTGTATCCTTNATTCGGTAAACAAAGTTGCTTCTGCCCTGAATCATACCCTGGTTGATGAGTTTGCGGAAAGGTTCGTCCTGACACACTTTTCCGAGATCATAAAGGAATTTGTTCCAGAAGCGGCTATATATAAGGTGTCCTGTAGCATGCTCCGTACCACCTATATATAAATCCACATTTTTCCAGTAGTCATTAGCTTTTTTGCTAACAAGCTCTTTGTCGTTTTTTGGATCCATATATCTCAGATAGTAGGCAGATGAGCCTGCAAATCCGGGCATGGTGCAAAGCTCTATNGGATAACCCTCGGGGGTTTTCCAGTTTTTAGCGCGTCCGAGCGGNGGCTCACCTGTTTCAGTAGGCAGGAACTTGTCCACCTCCGGGAGCTGCAGCGGCAGCTGGNTNTCATCCATCATCATAGGTATTCCATCCTTATAATATACGGGGAATGGCTCACCCCAGTAGCGCTGACGACTGAAAATAGCGTCNCTNAGACGATAGTTAACCTTAACCTTGCCAATACCTTTTTCACTGATGAATTTCTTTGTNGCGGCAATGGCNTCCTTCACTTCCATACCGTTGAGNTCAAGTTCCGGACCCTTTGAATTCATCATTTTGCCGCTCTTGGCATCAAANCTNTCCTCNCTCACATCCGCTCCTTCNATAAGAGGNATNANNGGNAGGTTGAAATGACGTGCAAAAGCGTAGTCACGGCTGTCATGAGCCGGCACAGCCATAATAGCACCTGTACCATATCCGGCAAGCACATAGTCGCTCACCCACACCGGTATTTTTTCTCCGGTGAGNGGATTGATAGCATAAGATCCGGTAAACACNCCTGTAACCTTCTTGTCAATCATTCGCTCACGCTCTGTTTTGTGCTTTATAGCGGCNATATATTCATCNANCTCAGCTTTATGCTCGGGAGTGGTGACCATATCCACGTATGCACTTTCAGGAGCGAGCACCATGAATGTAACACCGAAAACGGTNTCAGCCCTTGTNGTGAATATTTCAAGTTCCACATCACTGTCAGCAATCTTGAATTTCATTTCAGCACCTTCGGAGCGTCCTATCCAGTTGCGCTGTGTCTCCTTAAGCGAATCGGTCCAATCNACCTTATCCANTCCGTCAAGAAGCCTCTGGGCATAGGCAGATACTCTNAGACACCACTGGTACATNAGTTTCTGCTCCACAGGATAACCTCCGCGAATAGACACACCCTCGCTCACCTCATCATTAGCGAGCACAGTGCCGAGTTTGGGACACCAGTTCACCATAGTGTTTCCGAGATATGCAATGCGGTAGTTCATCAAAGTGTCGCTCTTGGCTTTATCATCCATTGCCTTCCACTCTCCGGCAGTGAATTCAAGCTCCTTTGAGCATGCGGCATGAATATCCTTGCTGCCGTATTTTTCAAAATGCTCTATNAGTTCNGATATAGGGCGTGCTGCCTGAGCCTCGGTGTTGTAGTAGGAATTGAACATCTGAATGAATGCCCACTGGGTCCATTTATAATAATCGGGGTTGCAGGTACGCACCTCTCTGTCCCAGTCATAGCAGAATCCAATCTTGTCAAGCTGGCTGCGNTAGCGGTCGATATTCACCTTGGTTGTTATTTCAGGATGCTGCCCTGTTTGAATGGCATACTGCTCNGCAGGCAGTCCGTAGGCATCATANCCCATAGGATGAAGCACATTGAAACCCTGAAGTCTCTTGAAGCGTGAATATATATCTGATGCGATGTAGCCTAACGGATGTCCNACATGAAGTCCNGCACCGGAGGGATAAGGAAACATATCCAGCACATAGAACTTGGGTCTTGACTCNTCTATCTCTGTTTTGTAAGTGGCATTGTCTTTCCAGTACTGCTGCCACTTGCTTTCAATATTCTTGTGATTGTATTCCATATATTAATGTGTAGTATAATCGTTAATTATTTGGATGAGAGTTCGAGCATTCTTTCAATAGGGCGTCNGGCTCTTTCAGCTATTGCCTCATCAACCTCAACTGCGGGAGCCATGTTTTTAAGGCAGTCGCGCAGTTTTTCAAGAGTATTAAGCTTCATGTAAGCACACTCNTTGCAGNTGCATGTGNAATCTGATGGAGGCGCGGGTATGAAAGTTTTTTCAGGACATTCCTTGCACATCTGATGCAGTATGCCACTCTCTGTTGCCACTATAAATTNCTTGGCATTGCTCTTGCGGGCATAGTCAAGCAGCACTGCGGTAGAGCCGGTTTTGTCAGCAAGCAATCTCACGGGTGCGGTACANTCGGGATGTACAAGAATTTCAGCGTGCGGATGCTGTTTTTTCAGCTCCAGTATTTTCTCTACCGAAAATTTTTCGTGNACATGACAGGCACCGTCCCACAGAAGCATATCGCGTCCTGTGATACTGTTTATATAGTTGCCGAGATTGCGATCCGGCCCGAATATTATTTTTGCATCCTTGTCAAAAGTCTCTACAATAGCAAGTGCGTTGCCAGAGGTAACCACCACATCNGTNAGTGCCTTNACCCCTGCCGAGGTGTTTACNTAGCTTATAACAGTGTGATCGGGATGGCTCTCAACAAATTTTTTNAACTCTTCCGGNGGGCAACTGTCTGCCAGNGAGCANCCTGCCTCGCAGTCCGGTTCCAGCACTGTTTTATCAGGACAAAGTATTTTGGCNGTTTCTCCCATAAAGTGCACTCCGCACATCACAATAACCTTGTCCGGCAATGTTGCGGCAATGCGTGCCAGGGCAAGAGAATCGCCTATGTAATCGGCGATATCCTGAATCTCCGGAATCTGATAGTAGTGCGCCATAATAGCGGCACCTCTCTTTTTCTTGAGTTCAAGTATCTCCTCTCTGATACTTTTCACCGCAGGAGTTTCAACAGCCATATTATATTATTTATGAATTAAAATTTTAAAAAAATCTTTTTCTATGATGAATAATAATGGATGTAAGTAACTATGATAACTTTCCGGCAATTCTCTTGCAATTTAAGGTTATTGAGCTTTCACACTTCATTATATTCATATTATAAACATCATAAAAGTCTATGTAACAGTAGGATTATCTTACTTATCAACACTATGTTTATAATCTGCAAAGTTAGTAACTTTAGTTGGTATAACAATTTAATAACCTGCTAAAAAGCGGTTGACAACCGTTTTATAAACGATTGCCAACTTATTTTGATATTGAATGGAGAGGTGTGTATGAATGTTGTGATGAATTTTCAAAATATTGTTATTAAAAAGTGCTGCGAAGTTTTTTAAGGTTATAAACATAGTTATTAACATGGTTATTCTTTCACTCCGTAAGCAAGGTCACCGGCATCACCGAGTCCCGGAACTATATATGAGTGAGAGTTTATTTGATCATCGACAGCGCCGAGCCACACTGTGGTTTTGTCTTCGGGAAAAGTTGANTTGATATATTCAACAGCCTGCTTTGAAGCTATAACCGATGCTACATGTATGCTTGCNGGAGTGCCTTTTGTAAGCAGAGCTTTGTAACTTAGCTCCATTGANGCTCCGGTGGCGAGCATGGGGTCGGCAATGATAAGTGTTTTGCCGTCAAGTTTAGGAGAGGCAATATACTCTATGAATATGTCGAAATTATCTTTTTCGCGATATTTTCTGTAAGCTGATACAAATGCGTTCTGTGCGTTGTCGAAATATGAAAGAAATCCCTGATGAAACGGCACNCCGGCACGGAAAATAGTGGCGAGTACAATGTTTTCATCAATGGTATCGCATTGTGCNGCGGCAAGNGGAGTGATNACTTCCTGCTTCTTATATCGGAGTTCCTTACTTATTTCATAAGCCATTATCTGACCTATTCTTTCAAGGTTGCGGCGGAAGCGCATCATATCTTTCTGCACTTTAACATCACGCAGCTCTGCCATGTACTGACTTACCAGCGAAGGNTTTTCATCAAAATTTACGATTTTCATGAGTATATTGTTTTTATATGATTATACATCGGGATCGGGTTGAGGAGGAGCAATTTCCTCTATAGCTTCTGTTTTTAGCCCATGTTTGAGCCATGAACCCTTTATCAATCGCCATAGGAATATGGNACCTCTGAANGATAACTCGATACACATGGCGGTCCACACNCCGGCGAGTCCCATTGTTGGGGCGAGAATNGCGGCAAGAGGAATTCTTACAAGCCATATACTGCCGAAATTCATTATAGCGGGAAGAATGGTATCCCCTACTCCTATCATAACTCCGTATGCAACTATTGAAGCAGCAAACATCGGTTCNGCCCAAGCTTCTATGCGCAGAGCATGTGANCCGAGTTGAGCTATCTCCTTAACAGGGGTGAATAAATCCATGAGCACCGGGGCAGCTATCCACATTATTATACCCATCAGGGTCATTATTACCATGCCNGAGCACACGGTGATATAGCCGAAACTCCTTGCAAGGTCTTTTCTTCCGGCACCGTAGCTCTGTCCGGTAAGTGTTGTTGCTGCATCGGCTATGCCGTAACCCGGCATATAGCAGAGAGCTTCGGCTGTTACTGCAAAGGAGTTTGCAGCTATAGCGGCAACTCCGAGGGGAGCCACTATTATTGTAACCATAATNTGCGCACCACAGATAACTCCGTGTTCAAGAGTCATTGGAGCCGAAACCTTGAGCGCNTTGGAAAGCACACGCTTTGTNGGCANGAAGTTGNGCCATGAATTATTTACAGGATAATCGCATCTTGATCCGTANATGCACATTCCTTTTTCGCGGCGGCAGAGATAGTACATAACAGCTGNCGCNCACACACATTCAGCTGCCACTGTGCCGAGAGCGGCACCCAGCACACCCAGTCCGGCTCCGGGNATATGGATTTCCANACCGAACGGGCTTATTGTGCGCCCGGGAAAAATAAGAAAGTAATTGAATATTACATCGAGCACACACATTATTATATTGAGTCCTCCNGGCACTTTCATATTGCCGGAAGCTCTGAGAATTGCACATCCGAGATAATTGAGGGTGAGTATGGGCAGAGCCNCTACGAAAACAAAAAAGTAAACGGTTGATTTTGATGCCACATAACCTTCTCCACCAAGCCAATATGGAAGAAAAGGCGATATNATCATGCCTATNGCCGCCATGATNATTCCGAAGCAGGTGCTTGCCACTATTCCCTGCCGCANCACGGCTCTGGCAGTGGAATAATCACTCGCTCCGACTCTATGCGCCACCTGAACAGAGAAACCGACGGTAGCTGCCGAGCATANGCCCCAGAANAGCCACAGGCTGGTTGAAACAAGCCCTACCGCGGCACTGTCATCTGCACCGAGTCGTCCCACCATCGCAGCATCGATGTATTGCATAAGNATACTCGACAACTGTGCCATAATGGCGGGAAACGACAGTTTAGCCGTCAGAATTATTTTTTGTCTGAGGCTTAGAGGCTTTCCGGATTGAATGAGTGCTATCAAATTATTTTATTTTTTCAATGTAACTGCACAGACGGTCAAGTGCCTGAGCGANAGTGTGACGCGGGCACGCTATGTTGAGTCGTATAAATCCTTTTTTACCATACATATCTCCGGCATTTACCCACACTTTAGCCTCTTTTTTAAGAATTTCNTCAAGAGTGTGTGATTCAATNCCGAGTGATTTCACATCCACCCANGGNAGATANGTGGCTTCAAGNACCGTTACGGGGCATTGCGGTAAACGTTTTGCGAGAGTGTCACGTGTAAAGAGCCAGTTTTCCCACAGATATGNTTTCAATGATTCAAGCCACTTCTCGCCTTCGGAAGAATATGAGGCTTTGAGCGCTTCCGGTCCGAANGGATTCACATCGCACACCTCATTTATATTTATGGCTCTGTTCACTGCTTCTTTAACATCGNTGTCCGGACACACTATATTGGCTATCTGAAGACCTGCCGTGTTGAAAGCCTTTGAGGGTGAAAGACACACCACTGCATCGCTGTCTATACTTCCGTATGGCACATAGCTGAAGCCGGGCATCGTGAGCTCGCAGTGAATTTCATCGCTTATAACTCTTACTCCGTGTGCCTTGCAAATATCCCTTACTTTTTCAAGTTCTTCCACATTCCAGCATCTGCCTGCGGGATTGTGAGGGTTGCAAAGCAGCATCANGGTAGTGTCCGGCAGCGCNCACGCNTGTTCAAGAGCNTCATAGTCCATGCTGTAGGTAAATGACTGTGAATCAATATCTACTCTTTTTAGAGGTGCTTCTATTATTTTACATCCGTTATTGCGGATTGATGAGAAAAAGCAGTTATAAACAGGAGTNTGCACTACAACACCTTTACCNNCCGGAGCAAGCGCTTTGATAATAGCTGATAGCGCAGGCACTACACCGGAGGTGTAAATAACCTGATTGGCATTGAANTTATAACCGTGACGGCGGGAAAACCAGTTTNTAAGTGACTCATANTAATCGTCACCAACGAGGGTATAACCGAAAACNCCATGCTCCACCCTTTTACGNAAGGCATCAATCACTACCGGGGCGGTGCGGAAATCCATATCCGCCACCCAGATAGGTATTATATCCGGGTCATCGGTATCGTCCCATTTGTAGCTGCCNGTGCCGCGACGCACCGGTGCATCATCAAAGTAGCTCATATAGTTTCAATTTTGCAGTCGGCGGGAGCTTTGATATTTTCATCTATGATAATCTCNCCGTAGCCTTTGGCGCGGATAATACCGCTTGTNGGATTNTTAACACTGGTAATAACACTGTTTACCGTAGCATCAACACAGCTCTCTTCAAAGGCAAGATCTGAATCAGGAGCGAAAGTGCAATCCTCCAGAACAAGATTCTTGCAGTAGCAAAGTGGCTGGGTACCTGAAATCTTNCATCTTACAAGACGCAGGTTATTTGAATACCATCCGAGGTACTCACCGGTAAGTTCGGTGTCATAAACAGTCACGCCNTCCGTATTCCAGAANGCATCCTTTGAATCGATAACGGCATTGTGAATCTCAACGTTGCGGCAGTACTGAAAAGAATAGTTGCCCTGCTGACGCCAGTTGGTCAGTTTAATGTCGGCACAGTGCATAAATATATAGTCAGCGTGTTCAACACTCACATTTTCTGCCTCTATGCCGGTGCAGTGCCACAANGTTTCCTGGGCATTGGGTATCCTTACATCTTTGAGCCTGATACCGCTCATGTCACGAAACATTTTAGGAGCTTCCACCANGGTNGATTTCATTTCAAGATTATGTGAGTACCACAAAGCCGCTCGGGCACCTTCAGTAAACAGGCAATCGGTTACTTTGAAACCATCAACATGCCAAAAGGGATACTTACCCTCAAAGCGGCAGTTTACAGCTTCAATATCAGAACATTCTTTGAGAGCTGACTCTCCTGCATGAATAGTAACATTTTCAAGACGAAGGTNATGTTGTGCAAATAAAGGGCGTTCACCGCCAAATTCTTGATCTTTTATGGTTTTCATATATATTGGTTTGAGTTAATGATGCAAAGGTATATAAAAAAACGGGAGCTTAATTTCCTATTTTTGAATCTATANGCCTGAATTTATAAACAATTTATTCAACAATAATGTCAATTACCCNNTACTTTATATATCACTGTTTATATATGTTGCAATAAATTGCTATCTAAAAGGAAAGGAATTACTCCGATATAGGTTATCCCATCATCTATCCATAGTTTGCGATTGCCCTCAACAATGACAATTCGGCGATAAAAATCACCGGTGTTTCGTAAGGACATAATTTCTTGTGCTTTCTTTTCAGGTGTATCAATGTTTAGCGCCGATTGAATATATATCTTGTTGTTACCCATATTGACAACAAAGTCAATCTCATATTGATACAGATGACGTGATCCTTCTATTGATTGAGTTATTTCGACAATACCTACATCAACGGAATATCCACGTCTTATTAATTCATTATAAATTATGTTTTCCATNAGATGTGAACGTTCCTGTTGTCTAAAGTTAAGACGTGCGTTGCGCAAACCTAAATCGGTAGCATAATATTTCTGTATGGTATTGAAATACTTACGCCCTTTTACATTCCATCTCCTTGCACTTTCAAATAAATATGCATCCTCCAGATATCCAATGAATTTCTGAATTGTAGGTCTGGTAGTATCTTTGCTAATCAATGATGATGCGGTATTTGCCAATTTATTGGGATTGGTGAGTGAACCAACCGCTGAACAAAGTGCATCCGTTAATGCTCCCAATACCTCTTCATCTTTAATTTTATATCGTTCTAAAAGATCTTTGAAATATACGGTTGTAAATAAATTGGCAAGATACTTTTGTTTTTCTCTTTCGTCTTTTTCAATAACAGCAAGAGGCATTCCTCCATAAGTAATATATTCTTCAAAGGCATCAATTTTATCTAAACTGGTAACAGACATATATTCGGCAAAGGATAATGGATGNACCCTTATTTCTGACCCNCTATCTCTGAAATTGGTTACNATATCCTTTGAGAGCATTTTGGAGTTAGAACCAGTAACATATACATCTAAATTCGGACGAGCTATTAAATCATTAAGCACATCATAAAAAGTAACGTATANAGATTCTTTGTCTTCTTCAGGAACANACATTTCATCTATTTCGCAATTCTTAATTTTGAATGATAGTTGAATTTCATCTATAAATACATAATATTTTGTGTTCATATTCTTACTCTTATTAACAATGTAGTCAAAGAGTAAATTAGGATTTCTATATTTTATTCCGGATTTCCTGTCAAGAGCTATTTCTATGAATTGATTTTCTGAAACGCCCTCTGACAATAAGACTTTTTTATAAAGTGTTGAAAGTAAAAAAGACTTACCGCATCGNCGTAATCCTGTTATAATCTTTACTTTACCATTCCATTGTTTTGAAAGAAGTTTCTCTATGTATGAAGGTCTTTCTATTATCATAGGATTATAATTTTGGGTTATTTTCAAAACAGTCGCACTTGTTGACCAATTTGAAAATACAAATATACTATTTTTTGAGTAACTAATTTTACTTCANACCCGCTACTTTATTGAGTCATTGAAAAAATTATTACCTTTGCCAAAACAATAATCATCACATTATAAATGTCAAACGATTCAAAAAAATTCCTTTTGCAGGAAAAAGATATTCCTACNGCCTGGTACAATATNATCCCCTCAATGCCGGTTAAACCACGNCCTATGCTGAATCCTCAGAANAAGCAGCCACTGACTGCCGAGGATTTGTACCCGCTCTTTTCGGAGGAGGCNGCGAAGCAGGAGATGAATTTTACCGATTCATGGATTGAAATTCCTGAAGAGGTACGCGACCTCTACAAAATNTGGCGTCCTACTCCGCTTGTGAGAGCTCGCGGACTTGAAAAGATGCTTGANACTCCNGCGCATATTTATTTTAAGAACGAGAGTGTGAGTCCGGTNGGTTCTCATAAGCTGAATTCGGCTATTCCACAGGCTTACTACTGCAAGAAGCANGGTGTAACAAATGTTACCACCGAAACNGGTGCCGGACAGTGGGGNGCAGCCCTNTCGCTTGCCTCGCGNATGTTCGGGCTCGATTTGGCNGTGTATATGGTCAAGATTTCTTACAATCAGAAGCCTTACCGACGCTCTATCATGCAGACCTATGGGGCGGAGGTTATNGCCTCACCGAGTATGTCAACAAGTGCNGGACGCAAGATTATAACTGAAAATCCAAACTATCAGGGCTCGCTCGGCACAGCTATTTCTGAGGCGGTAGAGCTTGCTATGTCAACNCCAAACTGCAAATATGCACTCGGCTCCGTGCTCAATCATGTTGCATTGCATCAAACAGTTATCGGCCTTGAGGCTGAAAAGCAGATGGAGATGGCAGGAGAATATCCGGATATCGTGATAGGATGTTTCGGTGGTGGATCTAACTTCTCCGGAATNTCGTTTCCGTTTATGCGCCACAATCTGTCAGGCGAAAAAAATACCCGCTTCATTGCTGCCGAACCCTCTTCNTGTCCCAAACTCACAAGAGGTGTGATGCAATATGACTTCGGCGACGAGGCAGGCTACACTCCCCTCATTCCAATGCTCACTCTCGGGCATAATTTCGCACCCGCNAATATTCATGCCGGAGGTCTCCGNTACCATGGAGCGGGAGCGGTGGTGAGTCAGCTCAAGCAGGACAAGCTGATGGATGCCGTGGATATTCCTCAGCTTGAATCATTTGAAGCGGCTACAATATTTGCCAAGGCAGAGGGTATTATTCCCGCACCGGAATCGGCTCATGCAATCGCGGCGGCTATACGCGAGGCTAAGAAAGCCAAGGAGAGCGGTGAGAAAAAGGTAATACTATTCAATCTCTCAGGCCACGGACTCATAGATATGACTGCTTACGACCGTTATCTCGCAGGNGATCTCGCAAACTATGAGGTTACAGACGAGCAGGTNGCTGCGAATACCTCTCAGCTTGAAAAATTAATCTGATGATAATCGGAATATGTCACTGNCTGTTAAATANATAAGAGCTGCGNTAACAGCTGTTTTGATTGCTATTNCCGCTCCCCTATCTTTTGCTCAGATTGTCAGTGAGGAAAATATTTTCACTGAAGCAACAAGTGACAGTATTCGCAAAGCTATGGACAATGGTNCGTATTTCGGNCTGTANAAGGACAATTACTTTATATTCGGCACAGCTGTAGGTCCAAAACCAACNAAACAGAATAGCAATGTAAAGTTTCAGATNTCTTTTTCACAGCGTCTTACAAAAAGCGTNTTACCCTGGAATACATACTTGTTCCTNTTCTATACCCAGAAGTGTTTCTGGAACGTTCTGGAGCGCTCGCTGCCTATGACCGANCTCAATTTCAATCCGGGTATAGGATTGGCNAAGCATCTGTTTGTAAAAAACAGATATATAGGTAAGCTCCTTCTTTTGGCTGAGCATGAGAGTAATGGCAGAGACGGAACGGCATCNCGTTCGTGGAATAAGATTTCACTCGGTGCGAGCATTATGATTGACCCTAACTTTATTGTGCATGGAAAGGTGTGGCTTCCTATTATCGACGGTCTGCAAAATAAGGATATACTCAATTATTGCGGAATATATCAGATCGGTACATCGTTCTCTACCATAAACAAGCGCTTCGGTGCATCCGTTATTCTCACAAAGCGCAAGGGCTGGGAACTTAACTATAACACTATCGTTGAACTCAACTACAAGATATTCCCCCGCGACAACCAGTACCTTTTCTTGCAGTACTACAACGGTTATGGCGAGGGATTACTTGCTTTCAAGGAGTTCCACTCTCAGCTGAGGGTGGGAATTGTTATAAAGCCGCAGCTGTTCAGCGACTATTAATTCACACTGACAAATTCGTAGCCGGCAAGCTGAATTGCCTCGATTACGGCGTTGCTGTCTGCATTGCCGGTTACTGTTGCTACTGCTTTGTCAAGATTAACCTCAACTGTTTCTACTCCGGGCACTTTTGCAAGCTGCTTCTCTACATTGTTTTTGCAGTGCTGACATGCCATTCCGTTGATTTTGTATTCTTTGGTCATTTCTGTAATATTATGGTGGTGATTNTTATGTTTATTCATGATAAATGTGTAGCCTAAAAGCNCAAGAANGAGAATGCTGCAGGCGGTGGGAAACCAGCCTATTGTCACATGGCAGGCATCCNCAGCGGCNACCGATGACGCCGGTANAAACCATGATGCCGGCATAAAGGTNTCGATTATAAGCCCGAATGCTATAGCTGTTACAACTACGCTTGCCACATATATCAGGGTTGCTTTTCTGCCCTGGGTGCGGCTTAGTATCATCAGCGACGCGAAATTGGCGGCGGGACCGGCCATCAGAAGAACAAAAGCTATGCCGGGAGATAATCCTTTTACCATCAGAGACATGGCTATAGGAATTGAACCGGTGGCGCACACATACATCGGCACAGCTACTGCTACAACAGCGAGCATTGCNAGCAATGGATAGCGGCTGAGGCCAACAAACAGAGTGTCCGGAACAAGAACGGTAATCAGGGCGGCTATGATTAGACCTGTAACAAGCCAGGGTCCTACACTCGCAACCATATCTATGAGACCGTATTTGAGAGCGGCTCCGATTTTGTGTGCAATCGGCTGANTTTTAGTATCCTCNTCGCTTATGGCGCAATTTATGCTTTCTGCATCATCCTCCNTGTCAAATTTATTCACCATCGCTCCGCCGAAAACNGCTCCNGTNAGAGCTGCTACAGGGCGTAATATTGCGAACGGAAGTCCNAACAGAGAGTATGTGGCNGCTATAGAATCAACTCCTGTCTGGGGAGTTGCTATTAAAAATGAGGTTGTGGCACCTTTTCCGGCTCCCTGACGGNGTAGCGACACCGCAGTGGGCAAAACTCCGCATGAACACAAAGGCAGCGGAATACCGAACAAGGCGGCTTTTATAACCGAACTGAGGCTGTTGCCGCTAAGATGGCGACTCATTGTGCGCTGCTCAACAAACACATGGAGAACACCGGCAATGATAAAGCCGAGCAGAATATAGGGCGACATCTCGCAGATGATTGCCCATAGAGAGTTTATAAAATGGGTAAAATTCATAATAATCTTGCATTATTTNAGTAATGCAAAATTACTACCNCGCACTCCTTCCGGCATTACACTTATACGGAATAGTGTTGCATAATTATGGAATCCTGAACACCGTTAACAAATATTGGGTAACGGAATCTATACCTCGTTTATAGCTTTGCGCGGATGGCTGTCTATGCGGTACTCGCTTGGNGACATACCGGTTACCTGCTTGAACTGGCGNGANAGATGGGCTGAACTTGAATATCCTGTCTGATATGCTATTTCGTTTAGGGTTAGCTCTTTGTAAGCAAGAAGTTCTTTNACCCGCTCGATTTTCTGAGCTATGAAAAACCGCTCTATGGTTCTGCCCTCTTTCTGTGAAAACAGGCGGCTGATTGTGTCGTAAGGCATNCCGATATGCGATTCAAGGCATGCTGAGAGNGTGCGGTCGCAGTCCGGCTGCTCGTGAATATGGTCAATAATAGTACGTTTAACCTTGTCTATCAGTAAGGTATCGGTATCGGTGATTCGCTCAAACCCGGCAGCGGTNAGAAGGCTGTCAAGTTTGGANGTTGTTTCNTCATCAAGNCTATCTTCCTCAATTTCNGCGGTGCCTATCTCTACATTCTTTGCGTGCAGCNCTGCTTGGCGAAGAATATCCGCGAGAGCGTTNACGCAGTGTCGGCACACCATATTTCTTATATTGAGAATCATATTTCACCAGTTGAAAATATTTCGCAAAATCCACCAGCCTACTGTTACGACAAATACCGTCCATATTACTGTTGAACCGTTCAGGCTGTTGTAAAGCCGTGGAAATCTGTTTTTGTATATGTTGCTGAAACCGAGCAGTGCCAATAGAGGCACTGAGAGTATCAGAACAGCATTGTAATGCCAGGCTTGAGATATATTGCCATGTAAAATTGCGTGCAGGGCGCGCTGTGAGCCGCAGCCGGGACATTTNAGCCCGCTGAGTGAGAGGAATATGCAGCGCGGAAAGGGATTGTGCGCCGGGTCGAAACTCGCATATATCAGCAGGATTGCGGNACACGCCACAATCCCGCCGGTGANCAGTGTCAGCCTGACGCTACGTGTCATAACAGTGCCATCAGTATCTGGAACGGCAATGATATCAGTCCTAACACCACAGTTACCAGAATCCATATTGCAGCCGTGTCAGAGGCTTTTTTTGCACCTCCATAGTCGCCCGAATTGAATCTGGAGCTTACTTTGGAGGAGTAGATGATTGCTACAATGCCGGATGGTACACAGCAAAAAAGCATGGTGAGAATACTCCACACAAGGTAAGTGGGAGGCATAGGCTCCACTTGGCGGGGAGCCTCCGGAATGTAATAGGATGTCTGATGCCAGGCACCGGTATAGTCCGGAGGATTGACAGGTACCGGGGGAATTTTCACCTCCAGCAGTTCCGCAAGTTCGGGCACTGAGGAGGCTTCGCACCAGTCGGCAAGTCCTGCGCGCCACACCGGGGTATTGCCGTTTATGTCGTAAGCCATGAGCTCTTCTATGCTCACGGGGCCTATTCTCATGCCGTTGTGTATCGTCCAGTAGCGGTAGTTGTTCTCTTCCATCAGAAAAATTTAGTTTCGGTTCCGAGTATGTCACTCAGAAGGTTATTGGCAAGGCGGCTTGCTCCGATGCGGAAATATTCGTTGTTGAGCCATTCATCGCCCAAAACACTCTTTACTATGCAGTAATAGCCGAGAGCTTCTTCGGTGGTTGCAATGCCTCCGGCTGCCTTGAAGCCTACTTTTCTGCCGGTCTGGGTATGGTACTCCTTGATGCACTGCGCCATGATATAAGCCGCTTCAAGGCTTGCTCCGGGGTATTCCTTGCCGGTTGAGGTTTTGATGAAGTCAGCACCCGAGTACATTGCCAGGATTGATGCCGCGCGGATATTCTCGGCGGTTTTGAGTGCGCCGGTCTCTAGAATAACCTTGAGCTTTCTGTCGCGGCAGGAGTGCTTCATCTCACCGATTTCATCACACACCTCTTCCCAGTCGCCGTCAAGAAAATTGCCGAGGTTCATCACAATATCTATCTCGTCTGCGCCACCCTCTACCGCAAGAGCGGTTTCGGCTACCTTGACCTCGGGAAAGGTTTGTGAGGAAGGGAATCCGCCTGACACAGCGGCAATCTCTACCTCGCTCACTTCCAGTATGGTGCGCACTACCTGCACAAAGTTGGGATAAACGCATATTGCGGCTACGCTCGGCAAATCACCATGTTCGTTTTCAAAATCATTTACTCTCTCGGTGAATTTTGCCACGCTTGAGGGTGAGTCGGTAGATTTCAGGGTGGTGAGGTCGATGCAGCTGAACAGCAGCTTAAGATTTTCGGGAGTACGGGCATCCTTGAGATTGTCTTTGATAATCTTCTCTACGGCTGCTTTTACTTCGTCGTCATTGGTTGTTACTTTGCTTTTTGCAACAGTGTCCTGATATTTGTCTGACATATATATTTTGTTTATTTTGATTATTTAAGTTTGGGGTTATTCCTATGCCGGTCAAGGTCTCTGACGTTTTTCTTGGCTATATTGTTATGTATCGCTTCGGTGAGATTTATTCCGGTCTGGTTGGCTATCGCGGCTGCTACCCATAGAAGGTCCGCGAGCTCATCAGCAAGATCAAGATTGTCACCGGGCTTGGCTGACTGGTCGCCGAAACGGCGCGCCATTATTCTCGCTATCTCTCCGGTTTCCTCAGCAAGAATTGCCATATTGGTGAGAGGGGAAAAGTAGCGCACCCCTACTGTGGTAATCCACTGATCCACCAGTTTCTGAAAGTCTGCAACCGATATGTCCTTAAAGTCGCTCATTCCTTCAGTTTTGAATCTATTATTATTGTAACGGGACCGTCATTTGTAAGCGCAATCTGCATATCTGCACCGAAAACACCTCTTGCAACACTGCGCCCTGTAAGGCTTTCCAGTTGCGAGCAATAGAGCTCGTAGAGCGGTTTGGCAACATCGTGACCTGCGGCACGAATGTAGCTGGGGCGGTTACCTTTGCGGGTGGATGCGGTGAGAGTAAACTGGCTCACAGCCATAATATCGCCGCCGGTAGTAAGTATGTCAAGGTTCATAACCCCCTCGCTGTCACTGAAAATGCGCAGTCCGGCGGTTTTCGAGGCGAGCCACTTGGCGTCCTCGGCGGTGTCACCGTGTTCCACACCCACAAGCACCATCAGTCCGCCGGCTATGTTGGAATACACTTTGCCGTCTATTGATAGTTCTGCAGCTGTTACTCTCTGTATTACCAGACGCATATCTGTCTGTTAATCGTAAAAGTAAAACATTCGTTCCATCGGCAGCCATTTCTCCGTAGAGCTGGCTCCCGCTTTGGCATCCTGAAGCTGAGACATATAGTCCTCCCACTCCTGCTGTCGCGGCAAGCCTGCAAGCCTGCTCATTGCACTGTCCCAGTCAAAATCAGCCGGAGTTTCAACTATCATCACCAGCTCTGTGCCTCGTATATAAATCTCCATTTCAAGCACACCCACCTCTTTGAGACCGTCAATAATCTCCTGCCATATATTGCCCTTGGCGTGGCGGGTACGGTATTCGTCAATAACCGCCTCGTTGCGCAGCGTCAGGGTTCTTACATAGCGCTTGGTGTCAGTGCCGAATCTTTTTACGGGGTAGCCCTGAGGAGTAGTTGTATTCATATCTGTCTGATGTTTCAGTGTTTGGGTCTTGGTTTGGTGTTTGGCTTGGGAGAGCGGAGTCTTGAAAGGTCATCCATTAGCTTGTGCATATCGATTTTATCCTTGCCTGCAAGCTTCTTGAGTGCCCGCACGTTGCTTAGTTGGGTATCGGTATTATATGCCTGCCAGAGCAATGTTACTGCTTTATCAGCATCATTGTTTTTGCATCTTCCTCTGGTCATAAAGAAATCTGAATTTACAATACCGCTGATGTTTCCGGCACCGAAAAGATCAAACAGCGCCCGGTATTTATCGCTCTTAAGCTCTCTTCTGCTCCACACCCTGTGAGAGTTGAGATATTCAATATCGGCTGCCTCTGCATTCTTAGGTTTTTCTACCGGTTTAGCCTTTTCAGCAGCCTCGGGGGTTGACTTAGTCTTGGTTTTGGTCTTATTGTTTTTAGCGGCTTCTTCCTTATCAGTTTGATCCGTTGAACCTATTTTACTTATAAAACTTCCGGTATATTCTATTAGGCTTACCGGCTGACGTGGTGCACCGGATTCCGGTTCACCTGAAGCGTCTGCGGTGGATTTGGACGGATTGGAAATAGTTCTCCTGTCCGCCGGTTTTACTTTTTGTGCATCAGCATGCTTGTTACTCTGATCATTATTTTGCTTGTTACTCTGACCGTTGTGGGGTGTTTGCTGATTGGATTTTCCGGCATTGTCATTATTGATTGACTCCAAAGTTTCAGCGGGTTCTTTTGATACTGAAGCTTTATGAGCGGGAGCATTCGGCTCTGAAATATTTTGTGCTGAAGCATTTGATTCAGAGGCATTATTCTGATTTCCACGGTTTTGTCTGTCAGCACGATGATAGCGTTGACTGCGGTTGCCGTTATTTGCAGCCTCGTTCATGGCTATTTCGGTAACATCGGTACTCTCTATTTGCGAGTACTCCGATTCCGGAACAACCTCGGGAAGATATTTAACTGCCGCCCATCCCGCTGTAAGAGCTATGAGTATGAATACAAACAGAATAATCCGGTTGCGTTTTCTTCTCATCTTCTTGGGATAAGGCACATACTCTTCCTCATCATCATCCTCGATATATGTCTGAGGATACAGGTCGTTATAAAATGATCTGCGCGGTTCCGGAGTTGGTTCAGGCTGAGGTTTTGGAGCTGCATACTTGTTCTCCACCACAAAATCAGGTACGGGAGCTGTGTGCAGACGCACCAGAGTGTTTTCGTCCTCGATAGGAACTGCTGTTGCGTTTACGGCAATTATGATAGCCGCTTCACGGTCACCTCCGCTAAATCTGGCTGATACGATATCTGCCAGTGAAGATGTTGATGTATATGTGCGTGTTGCCTTTGGATATGAAGGTGTCGCTTCATGAGGGTAGCTGAAATGGGAGGCAACGGTATGAAAACCATACATTTCAAAAAGCTCTTCCGCTTTGAAATCAGGAATTTCAACACACTCTCTGAGCAAGCTTATTACTGACAGAGGCTTTACCTTGCACCCCTTGTCAATTCCTAATGTGGCAACGATAATATTATCTGCCGTCTCTTTCCAAAGAGATATTATATTCTGGTTACCTGATGTGTCAAAAACATAAATTTCATCGGCATTTACAAACATTTCCAGAGGATTACCGGTAAATTCCGGTATAATATCCTTACCGAATGAAATCAGGGTGTTTACTTGACCATCACTATTTATTGTTCTGAGTGATAGGGATATATAATAATAATCTGTCATAGAATTTTCCTTATGTCTGCAAATTTACTCAACTTAAATCTATAATACAACAGCTACCAAGTGCTAATTAGCAATAAATTACCCCAAAAAAGCAATATTCCCGGCGTCCCCCCACCTTTATGTGACCGAAAACGACAGCTTCGAAGTAGCACGCCCCTGTGGAAACATGACGCATCATCTCCTCCTCTTTCCTCTCGGGTATGTATGTTCAAGATTGGTGGTTGAGCCTATGGTCTTAGTAAGCCCGGAGGGCTTCTGACTTGGTTAAACGGGTACATTTATGTGCCCGGACACCGGAGCCCCCAACGCCCACAATACGCGGTGTGTACCTATTAGAGTTAGAGGCAACGGTGCGGATGTGTCCGCCTTGCATCAGCTCCGCAGGAGCGTTTCTGTGGATAACCCCAACCAAGCGTTAGCGCAGGTTGGGGTAGGAAGCCACCTCTCTCTGAGCCTCGTAGAGGCGATGCCGTGCTGAGGGAATGTGCGCCGGAGAGCGCACATTGTCGGAAGAATCGGAGGATTCGGAAAATTCCGAGGAATCAGAGAGGGACGCGCTCTGCCGGCACGTCTGATTTGCAAGCCCGGAGGGCTTTTGACTTGGTTAACCGGGTACATTTATGTGCCCGGACACCGGATATGCCTTAAAATCATCACCGGAGGTGTTGAACTTCACCCCCCGTAGGGGATAGGCCGCTACGCGGTGTGTGCCTATTAGAGGCAACGGTGCGGATGTGTCCGCCTTGCATCAGCTCCGCAGGAGCGAGCCTGTGGACAACCCCAACCAAGCGTTAGCGCAGGTTGGGGTAGGAAGCCACCTCTCTCTGAGCCTCGTAGAGGCGATGCCGTGCCGGGGAAATGTGCGCCGGAGAGCGCACATTGTCGGAAGAATCGGAGGATTCGGAAAATTCCGAGGAATCAGAGAAGGACGCGCTCTGCCGGCACGTCTGATTTGCAAGCCCGGAGGGCTTCTGACTTGGTTAACTGGGTACATTTATGTGCCCGGACACCGGATATGCCTTAAAATCATCACCGGAGGTGTTGAACTCATTATCACCTCACACCTCACCCAACCCTTAAAACCTCAAATCCTACCCTCTCCACTACCAAAAAAACTACCAAAAAAATTTGCATATTAAAAATACTGTTGTAACTTTGCAAACGGAAATCATCAATAACACACAATATATATTATATGAATAACACACAATTCCTTTCGCCGCATCAATGCATGGAGGCAGATTGATTATCTGTCTGACGCACCGGATTGTTCACTATGCCGGATACTGAGATACTCTTATGTTGTGAAGAGAGATCTGGATAAGAGTTCCTGTCAACGAAGGATAGCTTTAGATCAGTCGGTTTACCAACATTAAGACGGGTGCCTTTGTAAAAATATTGTCTTTGTCAGATATGGCAATCAGCCACATTTTTGCCCGATGCCAACCAACTTCATGTGTCGAATCATATAATATTTCCCCAATAAGCGCGCTTAAGTTCACACAGTGATAAACCCTCAAAATTGATAGATTATGAAATAAACCTGAATGCTTACATAGCCATAACAATAGGTGGCATGGCTATGATTTATTGATGATTTTCCACACGCGGAACTGTTCCGGAACTATCTTTCGGAACGGTCCCGCCATTTTTTTGCAGGGTAGGCGTTTGCCGATTCGCGGATAAGCGGTAATTTTACGCTAAAATTTTGACTCATGAAAAAACTCTTTCTTTCCGCAACCATTGCTTTGGCTGCCGCTATGCCGGTTTTCGGCAAAGCGCCTGCAAGCACGGCTGATAGCTCTACCGTTTACGGAGTGGCTTTCTATAATCTTGAAAATCTGTTTGACACTATTAATGCAAACGGTAAGTTTGATCTTGAATTCAGCCCGCTCGGCGCCCGCAAGTGGAATAGCGAGAAGTATAACCTCAAACTGAATAATCTCGCTAACGCAATAGCTGGGATGGTGAGCCCGCTCACTCCCGGAGGACCGGCGGTAATCGGTATTGCCGAGGTGGAAAACGAAAGTGTTGTGGCTGACCTTGTGGCTGCGAAGCCTATTGCCGGCAGAGGATTGAAATATGTTCACCATGATTCCCCCGATGCCCGTGGCATTGATGTGGCTCTGCTTTACGACCCCGGGCTGTTTGAGGTCACCGGGGTAGAGGCACACCGCCTGTTTGTTGAGAGTAATCCTACTTTTCTTACCCGCGACCAGCTGTGTGTCAGTGGAGTACTCGGAATAGACACCATCAGCGTGATTGTCAATCACTGGCCTTCGCGCCTCGGCGGTCAGGAGCAGAGCGAATATCTAAGGGTTGCCGCGGCAGAACTCAGCAAGAGTATTGCCGACAGTATCCGCAAGGTATCGCCCCTGCGTCCGATAATAATTATGGGTGACTTGAACGATGATCCGCAAAACACTTCTTGCGCCATGACACTCGGAGCAAGAAAGGAAGCCTACGATGTGCCGCCCACCGGATTCTATAATCCATGGTGGAATATTCTTGAATCAGGAAAAGGTACACTTACCTACCGAGGCAAGTGGAATCTATTTGACCAGATTATTGTGGGCGGAATGCTACTGCCTGACAACGGGGCTACACTCACTCTCGTTGGTGCAGAAATTTGCGACCTTGATTTTCTTAAGCAGACTCAGGCTCCTTACACCGGAATGCCGCACCGCACATACGCCGGTGGCAGATTCCTCAACGGCTACAGCGATCATTTTCCAACCCAGATTTTTTTGAAAAGAAAATAATGCAGCTCAATAGTCTCACTCTCACAAATTTCAAGAACATAGCTGAAGCGCACCTTGATTTTTCACCGAAAATCAACTGTTTTCTCGGCAATAACGGCATGGGCAAGAGCAATCTGCTTGATGCCATATATTTCATGAGCTTCTGCAAGAGTTTTACAGGAGTGCCGGACAGTATGCTCATTCGTGAGGGGGAGGATTTCGCAATGGCGAAAGGTAAGTATGAGCGCTCCGCTGCCGATGAGGAGCTTATCCTCGGACTTGCGCGAGGCAGAAGAAAAAGCCTTAAACGTGGTGGCAAGGAGTACGGCAGACTTAGCGAGCATATCGGGTTGTTTCCTCTCGTGCTTGCCTCTCCGGCAGACATTGACCTTGTGCGTGGCACCTCGGAGGAACGCCGCCGATGGATGGATATGGTTATTTCGCAGGGCGACAGGAAGTATCTCGATGCTCTGATACGCTATAATTCGGCTCTTGAACAGCGCAATAAGCTGCTAAGGGACAATATCTCCGACAAGGGATTGTATGAGGCGGTGGAGATGCAGATGGACATGGCAGCATCATATATTCACCCGGCGCGTGAACGTTGGATTGAGGAGCTGCAGCTGCTTTTCAATCGCTTTTACACAGATATTGCCGGGAAGGGGTGTGAAACAGTGCTGCTCGGCTTTGAAGGTTCGCTTGACGGAGGAGTCACTCTCACTCAGGCACTGGATGCCGCACGGGGTAGGGACGAGGCTGTGAAACATACTACTGTAGGACCGCACCGCGATGATATCTCCATGACTCTAAACGGTATGCCTATGAAGCGAACCGCCTCACAAGGGCAGTGCAAAACATTTACAACTGCTCTGCGATTCGCCCAGTATGAGTTTCTTCACCGCGTGTCGGGCATGCGCCCTCTTCTTTTGCTTGATGATATATTTGACAAGCTCGATGCAGAGCGTGTTGAAAGAATTATGGCGATGGTTACAGGTGATGACTTCGGCCAGATTTTCATTACCGATACCAACCGCGCACATCTGGATGAAATTGTGAGCCGCACTGCCGGAACATACGGAATGTGGAATGTTGACAACGGTGTTTTCACAAGATAAAAAAAACATGGAAAGAACTTATCCTAAGAAACTGTCAGAGATTATAGAAGCGGCTCTAGAGCATGAGGGTGATGCTGAGCAACTTGCCAGACAAAGAGCTTCATTTGCCTGGAGCGAGATTGTTGGTGAGGGGGTTAACCGTTACACAAGCCGAAGATATGTGACAGGAAGCACTCTCCATGTATATTTAACATCCGCTCCGCTTAAACATGAATTGTCGTTTCACACCGCAAGTATTATCGAGTCGATAAACCGCTCGGTAGGGCGAAATGTTATTAATGAAATTATAATACATTAAATAAGAATTATGGAATCAGGTACATATCTTCCTTCAGACAATCCTAAAGTGCCGGAAGCACAGTTTCCATTTTACCACAGCCTGCCGGTGCAGATGAGGTTTACAGATATCGATATGCTCGGTCATCTGAATAATAATGTGTATCTATCCTTTATGGATCTCGCAAAAGTAAGCTACTTCAGTGATGTTTTACCCGAAGGGATGGATTGGAAAAGCCTGCGTGCGGTAGTGGTGCACATTAGTTGTGACTTTTATTCACCATCCTATTTCAACGAGAGCCTTGAGGTGTGGACAACCGTTACATCTGTGAGCGAGCACAGCTTCAGGATGGAGCAGAGAATAGTCAACAGCTCAACCGGTCAGACAAAGTGCATCGGCTACACTGTCATGGCAGGATTTGACCCTGCTACAGCTAAGTCAATCAAGGTTGACAGACACTGGGTGGAGTGTGTTGAAAAGTTTGAGGGTAGAAAACTTTGACAGATATTGGGAGGATTGACTAATAATTGTAACTTTGCAGTGCCGGATTCAAATTACAGATGAATCAAGGGTATTAAAATATGAGAAAGATAATAATAATTGGCGAATGCACTCTTGACCTTCTCTTTCCTGAAAAGAGAGATACAGATTCCATACAGGTTTCGGCTAAGCCGGGTGGCAGAATGCTCAATGCGGCATCCATGCTTGGAGAAGCCGGCTATCATGTTACTTATGTGAGTGAGTGCGCCTCTGATCCGGTGGGTGATATGCTTGTGGCTTACCTTGAGCGCCACGGTGTGGATACCAACTCTATTGACAGGTACTCTGACGGTATTACTCCTCTTAATCTTCGTTTTGCGCCGGACAATGAGCTGGTGTGCAGCAGAAACTATCCTAAAGAAAAATTTGATTTCGTTTGGCCTCGCATCGATTCTGATGATGTGGTTGTTTACGGGGCGTTTTTCTCATTAAATGAAAGGGTCAGGAGTAATATTTTGGAATTGCTTAACTATTCGATTGAGCGCAAGGCTATTACAATATATGTGCCGGGACTCATGCCTGTGCCGCATAATGGAATAACCAAAATGATGCCGGATATTCTTGAAAATCTGGAAATGGCATCTATGGTGCTGACAAGAAGTTCTGACCTCAGGACTATCTTTAATGAAACTGATTCAACAAAGTGCTACGAAAGGCATATTAAATTCTATTCCGATAACTATTTTCATATTGATTCAGAGGATGCTGCGGTCAAACTGCAGCACAAGGATATGATCATATCTGCCAAAAAACCGAAGCTGGATGAGAACCTGGAAACCACTGCAAGCGGAATAGCAGGATTGGTAGCGGCTTTGGTTGACATGGATATTAAACTTGAAGATCTGCCTTCTTTGAGCGAGGCTGATATGAAGAATATTGTTAAACGTATTGCAGACAGTGCTTACTCTAAAAAAATAAGCACCGCAGATTAAATAGCTGCATGGAAGAGTGTCCGGCGCCTATTTTTCCCTTTAATACAGATGGGAGTGGTATAGCGGAAGAAATTTTATCAGAGCGACTCAGCCTGAAAAATATCCGAAGTCGCATTGCCGGCATGGATTTTATCGCAGCTTATGATCTATGCCGTGAGTTATCAGATTGCCTTATATCTGAAGGCAGAGAAGCTGAGGCTATTGCTATAATCAACAGTTTTGATGCGGTTGTTGCACGTTCAGGAATAGTAAGCGGACTTATTTTTGATTTACGCGCGGCACTTCTTCACATAAAAACGGCTATTCTTATTCAATCAGGCGATAGTGACAATGCGAAAATTGCCGCGGCAGAGTGTCTCAATCTTCTTGCCCAAAATGTAAAACGGCGCGATGAGGCGTTTTTAAGCGTTCTGGCGGCTCTTTTGTACGATATAGCACGATTACATATCGGGGAGGGTAAATATCGCCAGGCGGAGCGCGAAATTGAGAAATCCGCCAAAATATTCGAGCGACTGGCACGCACAAAACCGCAAAGATACGGCGCGGCTCACATTATGGCGGTAGATACGGCAACAAAAGCGCATTTGTCAAAGGTCAAACAGGCACAAATGTTAGCAGACCTGCACATCGCCTCAGACGTCTATATGAAGGAGGTAAACTCCGGAGTTGAGAATGCAGCGGCTAATCTTATAGATTCGCTTGAATCAGCAGGATCAACCCTGATGCAGATGGGCAGAGAGCGTGAGGCTGTTCAATATTTTACCCGTGCGCTCAAATATCTCTCAAAAATAGAGACCGAATTCTCAATGCGTCAGCTGGAGCTGAGTGTTAAACTCGGTGAAGCATTGCTCGGTGTGAAATCATCGCGCGACAAAGGTGTGCATTTACTCAACACCATGCTTCACAAGGCTTCGCGCCTAAATGCCGATGCGCTGCACAAAAAGATTGTAGATATTCTATATAATGCAAAGAATCACGGGTCGGATATCCTCGGATTCTGGCATAAATTATTTCCACGTTAAAAGCTTAACTATGTCACAGAACAGACCTGAATCATCGCTTGACAAACAGAGTTTCAGAGGAGCTAAAATAGCTATCGTGCAGGCTCAATGGAACGGTTTCATCACATCCCGCCTTACCAAGGGAGCGGTTGAAACACTGCGCAAGTATGATATTCCCGATTCTGATATAACTGTATATGAAGTTCCCGGAGCAGTGGAGCTCACATTTGCCGGAAATCAACTTATTGAGCACGGAGCAGCTGATGCTATAATTGTTTTCGGTTGTGTTGTGCGCGGTGACACTCCTCATTTTGATTATGTGTGCCAGAGTGTTACTCAGGGAGTTACCGAGCTGAATACCTTATCTGACATACCGGTGATTTTCGGTGTGCTCACTGTTGAAAATGAGCAGCAGGCAATTGACAGGGTAGGCGGCCCGGCTGGGCACAAAGGCGTTGAAGCAGCTGAAACAGCGCTCCAGATGATTGCCTTTACCCGCAGCCTGGACTGATACTCAGGCTAATCAGTAATTGAAAGAGCTACCGCCGAGAAATTCCCTCAGAAGCGATGTTGACGGCACGTATTTCTCGCTCACGGGCGCGAAATAGCTTAGGAATTTACGAAGGCGTGATGCCTCACCGAATTCCGGAACATCTTTGGGAACCCGGCGCAGAATTTCTTCGCCTTCATTTTTCAGTACTCCAAGTTCAAAAAGGAGTGAAGAGTTGAAGGTAGAGTCAGCATTTTCCTGGTAAGGAAATATCCATTTTTCTTCACCGCGTCTAACACTCGGCCAGCGTCGGATAGTGTCCATTGCTGATGCTCCCCGGTACTTGTGGTCTCTTATTATTCTGCGCAGCAACCTGTTATCTGTTGTAGGAATCCAGTTGTGGTCGTCAATAGATATGGTTGTCAAAGCCGATACATATATAAGATACTTCATTTTCTGCTCAACAGCTTTTGTAAGTTCCGGATTGAGCCCGTGTATTCCTTCAATAAGCAGTATTGAGTTGGGTTTCAACCGAATGCGGTTGCCTCTGAATTCACTCGTACCGGTAGAGAAATTATAGTAGGGGAGTTCCACTTCCTCACCTCTGAGAAGCGCGTTGAGGTGTGAGTTGAAAAGGTCAAGATTGAGCGCGTAAAGCGACTCGTAATCGTATTCGCCATCCTCATCTCTCGGTGTGTGGTGACGGTCAACGAAGTAGTCGTCAAGCGAAATAAGCTGAGGCTCTATAAGGTTGGTCATCAGCTGAATGGCAAGCCGCTTTGTAAAAGTAGTTTTACCGCTTGAAGATGGACCGGCAATAAGAACTACCTTGGCTCCACCTTGCCTGTACCTTGCAGTTATTTCATCGGAGATGGTGGCTATCTTTTTATTGTGCATTGCTTCCGATACGTTAATTGCCATAGCTGATCGGTTCTCTTCCACAGCCTTATTGAGTTCACCGACATTGTTTATTCCCACTATTTTGTTGAATTCCAGGTATTCGGTAAAAGCGCGGAACATTTTCTCCTGGCTTACAAACTTAGCAGGCTTTCCAATATCGTTTTTATCGAATGGCATGAGCAGAAAACCGTCTTTATAAGGTATGAGATCAAACACCTTGAGGTAAGAGGTAGAAGGAACGAGCTGTCCGTAGTAGCTGTCGCATATATCTCCGAGACGGTAGTAGGTGGTGTATAACTCGTTAAGGGTTTCAAGTAGAAGCACCTTATCGTCAAGTGATTGGTGCCTGAATATCTCGATAACATCTTTTGTGAGGCGTTCCTTCCTCTCAAATGGAATATCAGCTTCCACATACTCAGTCATCTTGTTCTTGAGAGTGTTTACATTGCTCTCATCAGGCACCCAACCATCATTTATTCGACAGAAATACCCGTTTGAAATAGAGTGTTCAATGCAAAGCTTTTTGCCCGGGAAACACTCGGCAACAGCCTTATAAAGCATCATGCATAGAGAACGCACGTAAGTACGTGTGCCGCTGGCAGATGTTACAGGAAGGAACTCCACCATTTTGGGGTGAAATACGGCATAGGACAGATCCTCAGCCTTATAGTTAACCCTCGCACATACAGGATTAAACGGAATGCGGTTCGCTATCTTTCGGTAAATGTCAAGTAGAGAATCGCCTCCATTGATATCGATATACTCCTCAATATTCTTGCAATATACTTTCAACTGTTTGCTCATATTATTAAATATTAGGGGAGAGAGGTAGGGTTAATTTTACTTATTATTCTTTTTTCTTGCCGCGCTCCATGCGAGGAGGGTAGAGCGGTATCTTTGTTTGCTGATTGCTGTGCCTACAATTCCGTCAAGAGCACCACCTTGGGACACGTAACACCTGATGAAGCTTTTAACTCCTTGAATATAAGGTGTCAGCGGACCCGGAGTCTTGCCACTATCGATTATGGATTTGGCAAGTAGAGCAGCGTGAGCCTGCTCTGTTTGCCTGAATTCCTCCTCGGTAGAGCACCGGTAGTGAAGAATGTCTCCATCAAGTTTAACCGGTGAAACATTATCTCTGAAGATAACACGCTCATCAACATCGTGAAGATTCCAGTTGGCATATCTTTTATCAAACAGCCTAACCTGAATATCGGGATACCATCCGCAATGTTTAACCGGTGTGCCGCAATAAAAGTTCAGTCTTGCAAACGAATAGCCTCTGTGATTGAAATTTTCATGTTTTAGTTTAATGAGTGTGGCTCTGAGGGCAGGGGAGAGCTCTTCATCGGCATCGATGGAAAGAACATAGTTGTGGCAGGTGAGCGAAGTGGCATATTGTCGCTGCGCCCCATAGCCTATCATTTTTCTCCGTGTGACCTTGCACCCTAATGTTTCGCAAATCTCAACAGTGCGATCGGTAGAAAAGGAATCCACCACAATAATTTCGTCAGCGATGTCACGAAGTGACTCAATGCATCGTGCAATATGTTTCTCTTCGTTAAATGTTATTATTGTAGCAGAAATTTTACTCATATCGATATTTTTTAGGAGATGTTACAAATTTAGCAAAAAATACCACTCTCAGAATACAAAATTTCAGTACGGATAATCAGATACGCTTCAAATATTAAATTCTGAGAGGGTTATATTGGCTTAATTGGCTGTAAAACAGATGAATGATGGAAATTGAGTTTTTTCAAGAAAAATGCGATAATTATAGTTTTTGGATAAAATTGCAGTTTTACTTAACTTTGTGTGTAACAAATTCCGAGATGGCAACAAAAATTATCTGGAACGCGGAAAATGTAAGTCTCCCTGATCTTGATGTGAGTTTGATGGAAAACTGGCTGCGAAAAGTAGCGGAAACTCATGGCAAAATTCTCGGTGACTTGTGTTATATTTTTTGTGATGATGAAACCATCATAAAGGTTAACCGCGAATTTCTGAATCACGATTACTATACCGATATCATAACTTTTGATTACAGTCGCCGCAAACTTGTGAGTGGAGATATGTATATTTCTCTTGACACAGTTGCCTCCAATGCCGAGGGGCTCGGTGTGGATTATGATTCAGAGCTGAACAGAGTAATAGTACACGGTCTTCTGCACCTTTGCGGTATAAATGACAAAGGTGAGGGTGAGCGTGAAATAATGGAGGCTCACGAAAATGATGCCCTCACAGAATTGAGAAAACTCAAGGGAATAAGATGAAATTCAACTACGATGTAATTGTTGTAGGAGCCGGTCACGCCGGTTGTGAGGCGGCTCATGCCGCAGCCACTTTGGGTGCATCCACGCTCCTTATAACGCTTGATATGAATAAGATAGCTCAGATGAGCTGCAACCCGGCTATAGGTGGCATTGCCAAGGGTCAGATTGTAAGAGAGATTGATGCCCTGGGCGGAATGACCGGTATTGTAACCGATAAAACAGCCATTCAGTTCAGGATGCTAAATAGCTCGAAAGGACCCGCAATGTGGAGTCCGAGAGCACAGAGCGACAGAATGAAATTCAGTGCTCTGTGGCGCAATATCCTGGAGAACACTCCCAACCTGAATATGTGGCAGGATGATGTTACCGAGCTACTGATTGATGGTGGAAAGGTTGCCGGAGTACAGACGAAAAGCGGTGTACAATTTCATAGCAAAACAGTTGTTATAACAGCAGGAACCTTTCTGAACGGACTGATGCATATTGGCAGGGTTCAGATGGAGGGAGGCAGAATATCAGAGCCGGCAAGCAGGGGATTAACAGCCCAATTATCGTCTTTAGGCATTCAGACTGAAAGAATGAAAACCGGAACTCCTGTCAGAATAGATGGCAGAAGCATAGACTGGAGCAAAACAGCTATTCAGGAGCTTGAAAATGACAATCATAAATTTTCATATCTTCCCGAAGTCAAGCGTGAACTTAACCAACGTCCCTGCTACATAGTTTATACTAATGAGAAGACTCACGAAATTCTTCGTGAAGGTCTTCCGGATTCACCGCTATATAACGGTCAGATTAAGAGCATAGGTCCACGATATTGTCCGAGTATTGAGACCAAGATTGTGACTTTTGCAGACAAAGCGGAACATCAATTATTCATTGAGCCTGAAGGTGAGGATACTCAGGAATTTTATCTTAACGGATTCTCATCATCTCTGCCATTTAGCGTTCAGCTTAATGCACTGCTAACAATTCCGGCGTTCGAAAACATTAATATATATAGGCCGGGTTACGCAATAGAATATGACTTTTTTGACCCGACACAGCTATACCACACGCTTGAAAGTAAAGTTGTGCCCGGGCTATATCTTGCCGGTCAGGTAAACGGAACAACCGGTTATGAAGAAGCGGCAGGGCAGGGGTTGATAGCCGGAATCAATGCTGCGCTCAAATCTCAAGGAAAAGAAGAGTTCACTCTAAAAAGAGATGAAGCATATATTGGTGTTCTGATAGATGACCTTGTAACCAAAGGTGTTGACGAACCATACAGAATGTTCACCTCGCGAGCTGAATACAGAATTCTTTTACGTCAGGATGATGCAGATATGAGACTTACAGAAAAATCTCATCAAATTGGTCTTGCTGATGAAGAACGCTATAATCTTATGATTAGCAAGCGTAATCAGAGGGATTCATTGATACATTTTGTGAGAAATGCTTCTATCAAGCCCGAGGAGGTAAATGATTGGTTTAATGAGATAGGTGAATCACCGTTAAAACAAGGAGTTAAACTGTATGATCTGATTCTTCGACCCAAATTGAATATTTCAGTTCTTGCCGAAAGGTTGCCTATTCTTAAAGAATATATAAATAATAATATTGAATTACCGCGGCGAGATGAAATTGTCGAAGCGGCAGAAATATTAATAAAGTACGGAGGTTACATTGACAGAGAGCGTGCCCTGGCTGATAAGTTGGGCAGGCTTGAAAATGTAAAACTTGCCAGCATGATTGATTATTCAACCGTGAAGAGTTTATCTACCGAAGCCCGGCAGAAGCTAATCAAGATTAACCCTCAGACGGTTGGACACGCATCAAGAATTCCTGGAATATCACCGAGTGACATCAGTATATTACTGGTGCTGTTAGGTCGGTGATTGTTTCACGTGGAACATTGTTAAGCGTGTGATTTTGTGGATGATAAAACTAAACCAAATTAGATATGGAATACATTAAATCAAAAATTAGAGATGTGGTTGACTTCCCGTCAAAGGGAGTTGTGTTTAAGGATTTGACAACCGCGTTCAAGGATCCCCGTGCCATTCATATTCTTGGTTGGGATTTGTCTCAGCTCTACCGCGACAAGGGTGTGACTAAGGTGATAGGTATCGAGAGCCGTGGTTTTATATGTGGCTCAATTCTTGCCTTTGAGCTCGGAGCCGGTTTTGTTCCAGCCCGCAAGCCCGGTAAACTCCCGGCAGAAACAATCCAGTGCACCTACAATAAGGAGTATGGCAAGGATACCATTGAAATTCATAAAGATGCTATTACAGAGGATGATATAGTGGTGATTCATGATGATGTGCTTGCTACCGGCGGAACGATGGCGGCCGCGTATGAGCTTGTAAAGAGTATGAACCCGAAGAAAATCTATATCAACTTCATTATAGAGCTTAGCGCTCTAAATGGCAGAAAAGCACTGCCGAAAGATGTTGATGTGGATTCACTGATTGTTTACTGATATTGGCAAAGCATAAGAAATCTCAGGAGCTTACCGACAAGATAGCAATCTTGCCCACTACTCCCGGAGTATATATGTACTTCGACTCCGAGGGCAATGTAATTTATGTGGGCAAAGCAAAAAATCTGAAGCGGAGAGTATCCTCATATTTCAACCGGACTCATGACAGCACCCGCACCAATCTCTTGGTGCGGGCTATCGCTGACATGAAATATATAGTCGTGCCCACTGAGCAGGATGCGCTCAATCTTGAAAACTCCATGATAAAGGAGTATAAGCCAAGATATAATGTGCTTTTGAAAGATGATAAATCGTATCCTATGATTGTGGTGACCAAAGAGCCTTATCCCCGGGTGTTCATGACCCGTCAGAAAGAGCTCGACGGGTCGAAATATTACGGACCATATACCAATACCGCCTCCGCCCGTACGGTTCTTGAGCTTATCCGCGAACTGTATCCGTTGCGCTCCTGCCGACATTTTATCACGCCTCAGAGTATAGCTGCCGGCAAAGGCAGGCTGTGTCTTGACTACCATATAAAGAGGTGTTCCGGCGCTTGTGTAGGCAAGATAAGCGAGGAGGAATACGCCGAGCAGATAGAGAATGTAAAGAGAATTCTACGGGGCGATCTTGCAGAACTTCTTGAATATCTGAAAAAACAGATGGAGGATCTGAGTGCCGAATTGCGCTTTGAAGAGGCTCAGGAGGTAAAGAACAAGTATGACCTTGTTGAGCGCTACTGTGGCAAGAGCGTAATTGTCAGCCAAACCATTGGCGATGTGGATGTGTTTGGTGTTGAGGATGATGGCAGCGAGGTGTATATCAATTATATGCATGTGCGCAGGGGAGCGGTGGTGCGCAGCGTAACTCTTGAGTACAAGAGGCGTATGGACGAAACCGTGCCTCAGCTTTTAGGCTACGCGATGGCGGAAATTGCCAAGCAATTTGATGTAAAATATGAGGCGGTTCTTGTTGCAGAGCAACCCGATGTCGATATGCCCGGAGTGACATTCATGGTGCCTCAGCGTGGTGACAAGGCTAAGCTTCTTGATGTGTCGGAGCGGAATGCACGGCAGTACAAGATAGACAAGCTGAATCAGCTTGCCCGCAAAGACCCGGAGGAGCATACGCGGAAACTTCTTGAGCGAATGAAATCTGACTTTCGACTGGAGGTTCTCCCTCATCATATAGAGTGTTTCGATAACTCCAATATTCAGGGAACAAATCCTGTGGCAAGTTGTGTTGTGTTCAAGGACGGTAAGCCCTCAAAAAAGGACTACCGGCATTTCAATATCAAAACCGTTGTTGGTCCGGACGACTTCGCTTCGATGAAAGAGGTGCTTACCAGGAGATACACCAGGCTTGTTAATGAAGGGGAGGAGTTGCCCCAGCTAATAGTTGTTGATGGTGGTAAAGGTCAGCTCAGCGCAGCCGTGGAGGCGCTTGATGAGATGGGTCTCCGAGGAACAATAGCTGTTGTTGGCATAGCCAAGCGCCTTGAAGAGATTTATTTTCCGGGCGATAGTGTGCCACTGTATATCGACAAAAACTCAGAGAGCCTGCGTGTGGTTCAGCATCTGCGCGATGAGGCACACCGGTTCGGTATAACCCATCACCGCAACCGCCGCAGTAAAGGTCAGCTTGTGTCGGAGCTTGACTCGGTAAAAGGTGTCGGAGCCAAGACCCGCGAGGCACTGTTGAAGCATTTTCGCAGCGTGAAGCGCATCAAGGAAGCTGATCTCGATGAGTTGGCATCGGTGGTTGGTCCTGCAAAGGCTTCGGTGGTGTTTAATGCTTTTCATACCACCTGATGCGGTTTGTGATAACCGGCAATCTGCGGTGTTGCTATCGGAATTCGGCTCACCTCACATAGTTGGCTATGCTCGGCAATCCTCATCCTCAGCGCCTTGCATCTCACCGGTTCTAACAAACCTAAGGGACGATGCAATAACCGGCAATCTGCGGTGTTGCTATCGGACTTCGGCTCACCTCACATAGTTGGCTATGCTCGGCAATCCTCATCCTCAGCGCCTTGCATCTCACCGGTTCTAACAAACCTAAGGGGTGGTGCA
>JAAVFD010000009.1:0-3302 GCA_014800945.1 Barnesiella sp.
ACTGATGTAGCTGCATGCTTGATGAAGTTGACACCAACAACAGATGATTCGAAGCCTTCGTTGCTGAGTTTAACCGCGAGAGCGCAGTCACCGTCAGTGAGATCTTCGTTTGTTATTTCAATCTGGTTGTTTTCAATAGCAGCGGTAGCCTCAGCCGCAGCGGGGGTAGATGTGGAAGCGTCGCTCCAGTCAATCTTGGTAGGATCGAATTTTCCGTTTGTGAGCCAATTTTTAACATCGCTTGTCTTGACCCAGATGAGTTCAGCCTGTTCAGCGAGACCCTCAGTGTCAACCGAGACTGTGAGGTTGTCTGAAATCACATCCATGTCGATGAGCTCGTTGGGAGCCGCATTTTCATTGATGGGGTTCGGAGCGAGCAGACGCGGAGCTGCCACGATAGCGCGGGGCAGAATGACGGGAGCACCGTCAGCATAGCCTACATAACCGGCAATGCGGTACTGAACGCCATCGCCTGTTTCATTGAGACGCGCTACGAGTTTATCAACAGTAATTTCGGTGTTAATGCGCTGATAGAGTTTTACGCTTCCGCCATAGTTGTCATCGAAAGTTTCATCTTTTTTATTCCAGCGGAGTGGACCGAAGTACATCAACTTGGAGTAGTTGGAAATTTCGGGTACTTTGTCGCTTTGAGTAGGGATGTATGTGGGATAATCATCACCTAAATTCAACTCAGGATCACTAACTTCTTTAGGTCCATCGAGGAAAACTGAATAATCAAGAGATGAGTTGTTGAGGTAAAGTTCAGGCATACCTTTGTTTTTGCGGAGTTCACCGGTGAGGTTCCTGAACATCTTATACCTGTTAGCCTCGTCGTACGGCCAGGGATTTTCACCGGCATCCTCGTTGTGAACGCGGAGCACATTGCCATCCTTGTCAGCGAAGAACATAATATAAACATTCTTACCCTGCTGTGTGTTGCTATTTTCATCGCTGAGGGGGAATGAACCGATAAGACGAACCGGCTCGGTGATAGTGATTGCGGTAGCGGCATCGTCAACACCGAGCAGATCGCTATATTTAAGAGAGCTTACCGGCTCAACAGCGATTTTGTTAAAGTCATAGTAGGCTGTGCGTGGTTCGTAGTCCTCCTTGTACTCGCGAACGAATAGACGACCTGTACCCGTTACATTATATTTACCGTCTGTTGCGGTTTTCCACAGTGTTTCATCGGGAGTCTGAGCCCAAACACCGTTGGATGCATCAGCCCACTGATACTGCAGGGCGCCTGCGGTCTCACCTTCTCCCCATTTTTGATGAGAAATAATAGAAACAGGGATTGATTCTGTGATAAATCCACGAACATCGCCTTGAAGATTAACTACTTTGGCTGTAGTGCTGACTTGAGGTGCATCAATATACTGTACCGTACCACCACCTTGAGCGTCAGAAGGGTTGTCACATATGATTGTGAATGTATAATATCCGGTAGCGGGGTAGGTATAGGTTGTACTGCTACATTTGTCACCATTAGCTTTATAAGCCATCAACTCAATAATCTCTGTACGCCCGTTAGTAGGTAACATATCCTCTGTTCCGGTTTTTAATGAAACAGGAAGAAGTTCTGAAGTATGTCCAGCAGTGGTGTTATAGGATAATGCTGTGCCTGCACTTGAAGTTGGATGTGTAACAAAGTCTGTAGAGTATTTGAACGTATATTTTCCGTCGCCTGAAGGATTGGTGAAGTATATTGTTGGGTTATATCCCGTATATTTCAGCGTTTTTGTGTCAGGGTCATAAGATGCGATTTTAGCAGTCTTGTTATTAGCGTTTGTTAACTCCAAATCAATATCGGGATCGTCATAACGATACCAACTTACATCAAGAGTTTTTAAAGGAGTATAGTTTTCTGTTATCAAATCTTTAGCAAAATAATACATTGTATAATGTTTATCAGTACCAAGCTCAGCGGCGGTAGGCATAACACCTTCAAATCTGAGTCCTTCACCACTAAGATTTAGTTGGGCTACAAGTTTTGATAATCCTGATGATGAATTATCTGAAAAACTACTGCTTGTTGAATTAGGTTTGATACTTGAGCTGTAATTTTGTCCTGCAATAATTTTTTCGGCTACATCTTTGTTATAAGTATAATATAGAGTAGCAAAAGGAGATGAATTTAGAGTTGCCACTTTAGTCGCGGTACCATAATTGTGTGGGACTTTAAGAGTTCCTGCTTCTTTATCAAGGATATAACCATAATTCGGTTTTGTCTCGATATAAGGATCGGGGGATGAGTAGGTGTCATCAGTTCCATCTTTGATGTAAACCACAATTTTACCGACATATGTCTTTGCTTGTTGACTGCCAGGTGCAAATGTTATAGGTTTTCCGGTATCATTGGTAAGAGTTAGCAGATATGCACTAACGGTACTAGTGCCGAAAGTGAGGTTGTCAGTTTTCTTCGATTCAACTTTAGTGCCATCCGCGCCAAGCATATACGTGGTGTTGATACCTGTATCATAATATACCAGCATTTCTACATGATCGATCTCTCCGTTCGCTAATTCTACGGTCATTGTATATCCACCGGGAATGCTGAAATATCTACTTGTGCCGACACTAGCATTAGCAACATATGTTGGATATGAACTGGTAGAGGCTGTCGGGAAGTATATATAAGCACCATTCTTAATTGTTTTATCAATAGCTCTGACATACCAGGGTATGGCGCTTGTGTATGAGGTGTAACCTGTAGTTCCGGTGAAAGCTATGAATCCAGAAGAAGCATTTACCCAAGTATTATTACTATTTTTTTTAGTTAATATAGTGGTAGTTAGGGGGATAGCTTTACTTTGGTCCCATACAGTAATACTTTTTGATTGTGCATTCGCGCGTGGTGGCGCAAAGAGCAGAATCGCCATTAATAATAGCAAAAGTTTTTTCATAAGAAATAAATTAATGTTGATTGATTGAATAAAAAATGTCGAACGGGTACAACGACGCAACNCCCGCACCTGAGCATCGGANTGCCCAAGTGCAGGGGTTGTGTCAAATATCATTGANCGGATGTGATAATCCGCTGATTTATCAGANGTTANATNATNTGGGGGGGGGGGTACAAACAATACCCTTAGCTAAGGAGCTACGGGTGCCGGGTAGTGTATTTAGCGGGTATTTTGATGTATTGATAGTCACGTTCCCTGTATAATAGGTTGCTATGATAGAGCGCAAAATTATAAATTTTATTGTGCGCGGCAGCATGATGTNNNNTNAATTAACATGANTTAACNCCTCACCNCCNNCCCGTGTCAGCGGGGAGGNNNCGNGAAAGCGCCTTCCGG
>JAAVFD010000009.1:3345-34415 GCA_014800945.1 Barnesiella sp.
CCGAAGANNNCGANNATTCCGAGGAATCGGAAGCATCCGAAGNNTCNGAANNTTCCGAGTGGGGATTAGTTGTTTTCGGGGCGGAGCTTGCGGACNGTTACTGCTGTCTGCCACATNTCGCTTTCGCGGAGGTCGCGGAGCTCTTTTTCGAGTTTTTCGCGGTAGTCGGGCTGCGAGTTAGAGTCGATGGATATCTGTGCCTCNTTGCCGGACTTGACGCTTGCATATAGCTTCTGCACAACGGGCTTGATGGCNTCGTGGAAGGGTGTCATCCAGTCGAGCGCGCCTCTCTGTGCTGTNGTAGAGCAGTTTGCATACATCCAGTCCATTCCTTTGGCAGCGAATAGCGGCATGAGNGACTGCGTGAGCTCTTCGACGGTTTCGTTGAAAGCTTCTGAGGGGGTGTGACCGTTTTCGCGAAGCACNTCGTACTGNGCGAGGAGCAGTCCCTGAATGGCTCCCATGAGCGAACCGCGCTCTCCGGTGAGGTCGGATGTTGCCTCGCGCTGGAANGTTGTTTCAAAGAGGTAGCCGGAGCCGATGCCTATTCCNAGAGCCAGNGTGCGTTCGANCGCTCTGCCGGTATAGTCCTGATATATAGCGAAGCTGGAGTTTAGTCCGCGTCCTTCAAGGAACATTGTGCGGAGCGATGTGCCGGANCCTTTCGGGGCAACCATGATTACGTCCACATCCTTCGGGGGTACCACTCCGGTGCGGTCGCTCCAGGTGATAGCGAATCCATGNGAGAAGTAAAGNGCCTTGCCGGGTGNGAGCTGACTCTTGATGGTGCTCCACACNGACATTACAGCCGCATCGCTGAGGAGACACATTATAATAGTGGCTTTGCTGCAAGCCTCTTCGATAGAGAANAGTGTCTGTCCGGGCACCCATCCGTCGGCAACCGCTTTGTCGAATGTCTTGCCGGGGCGCTGTCCCACGATGACATTAAAGCCGTTGTCGCGCAGGTTCATGCTCTGTCCGGGTCCCTGAACACCGTAGCCAATCACGGCAATTGTTTCGTCTTTGAGTATTTCTCTTGCTTTTTCNAGGGGGAATTCGTCGCGGGTAATGACGGTTTCTTCAACACCGCCAAAGTTCAATTTAGCCATATATTCAGTTTTTTTGGTTTTAGATTATTGCAAAGATATGCTTTTTTCTTAAAAATTGACAGGTGAGAGGGTGATTTTGGCGTTGCAGCAGGGGGTNCCCTGAGNATCAGAGATCAGTGCGGTGAGGGTNTTNTCGGCGTAAAGCGATGATACANTGAGAGTTTCTCCGAAACGGCACTCGTGCATGAATGAAATTTCAAAAGAGGAGATGCNGTTATGGTCGTAGGTATCAAGCGAGAGAGTGTTTACAACCAGCTCNACGTATCTGGCGGTGGTGAGGTGCCGGTTAGAGTCTATGTCGCTGACACAGACGGTGTAAGGCTCAACGACGGGGAACTGCTCCGGCATCCTGATCTTGCCCTGCCTNGGAATGGGGCATGGCCGCTGCGACACCGAGCCGCTGAGTGCGGTCAGAGCGGTGAGATCCGCCGGTCTTCGCGAAGCAATGTCNATNGCCACCCAGATGGTTCTGGCATAGCCTATTGTGGTGNCGTCGGCATCTGTAATCTCGAAATTACGCTCAGAGAAGTGGCGGTTGAAGCTCTCGATCCATGTTGTGAGCGAGTAAGACTCTCCCACCTTGGGGAACCGGNTCATCTGCAGNGCTATCCGGCTTAGCACCCAGGCGTTTCCGTCCTGAATCAACCGTGAGTAGCCGAATCCGAGTGAATTGGCGTGTAGCGTAGCCGTGTCAATGATGTCTCTGACAAGTGATTGGAGCGGAAGCTGCATCTGGGCGTTGCATCCGGCAGCCGTGAGATTGAATGTGGTAGTGTATTCGTTCATCAGTCGTGTATTCTTCTGTGNCTGTCCTCCTGCTCGGCGAGGAAACGATCGACCAGCTCGTGGGGACTTTTGGTTATAGTGACTCTGCCGCTNCGCACAAACTGGCGGATGTCGTATCGCTCAAGCTCTTCAAACAGCGCCTGGGTTTCGTCATAGTGCCCGGTTTTTTCAATGATGGTGTTATCGCGCGTTATTTCGAGAATCCTGGCGTTGTGGCGGCGGATAATCTGCTCAAGGTGCTCCTCGTCAAGGAGTCGTGCGGTAGGNACTTTGTATAGNGCAACNTCCTGATAGACAATCTCATCGTCGGTGTAGAGAAAAGCCTTGATAACATCAATGCGCTTTTCAATCTGGCTGATGATCTTCTCCATAGTGGTGCGGTCGCTATAGCAGGTGATGGTGATTTTGTGGACACCTTTGATAGAGCACTGGCTCGCCGAGACNCTTTCGATNTTGACGCAGCGCCGGGTGAAGATGATGGACAGCTGATTGAGTAGTCCGACATGGTTTTCAGCGAAAACCGCNATAGTGAAAAGGGTATTGTTATTGTCCATCGTCATTCATTGTGAAGATTTCGTTATCCTGGTTGAGAATAATGTGATCGACCGCGCAGCCGTTAGGCGTCATGGGGAACACCATGTCGCACTCGTCNATGCGGACGTTAAGGAGGTAGGCGCCATCATGCGCCATCATGCGCCCGATAGCGGGNGCGAGCTGGCTGCGATGCTCAACAAGCTCATTGGCAATGCCGTAAGCGTCTGCAATGGTNTTGAAATCGGGNTTCAGCATNGGAGTCTGGCTGAAGCGGTTGTTGAAGAANAGAGCCTGCCACTGGCGGACGTTTCCGAGGAAATCGTTGTTGAGCACAATCATTTTCACCGCAGTGCCGTACTGCATGATTGTGCCGAGTTCCTGGATAGTCATCTGGAAGCCGCCGTCCCCNGCAAAATAGCAAACCGTCCTGTCCGGNGCGCCCATCTTGGCTCCGATAGCNGCNGGGAGCCCGAATCCCATAGTGCCGAGTCCTCCGCTGGTGATTATGCTGCGCGGAGCTGAGTATCTGAAATANCTTGCGGAGAGCATCTGGTTTTGTCCCACATCGGTNACGAGCACCGGNTCCGGTCCGGCGGCGAGTGAAACCGCCAGAGCGACCTCGCCCATGTGTGGCTGCGCGAGAGGGTCGGAGCCGGATACGGCATCCTTGATAACNTTTTCGCGCTCAACGGNATTAGCTTTGTCGAAGGTTTTAATCCACTCGGCGTGATTATTCTCGCGCACCATAGGNAGGAGNCCTTCAAGNGCCTTGCGGGCATCGCCGTGGATGGTGGCGGTGGTCTTTATGTTTTTGTCGAACTCGGAAGAGTCGATGTCGATGTGGATNATTTTAGCCTGCGGTGCNTANTTGTCCGGNTCTCCGGTAACACGGTCGTCGAAGCGCATACCGATGCAGATGAGCACATCCGCGCGGTTGGTGTTGAAATTNGGTCCGATATTGCCGTGCATTCCCACCATNCCCTTGAACAGCGGATGGTCNGAATTGAGGCTCGAAAGCCCGAGGAGNGTTGCCGCAACCGGGATGTCCGCCTTNNGGGCGAGCTCGCTCAGGGCATTCTCCGCGCCGGAAATCATGACACCGTGGCCGGCAATGATTAGCGGACGTCTGGCGGCATTGATGAGGTCGGCAACGCGGCGCAGATCAGCTTCCGGAATGTCCGGCGAGGGGTTGTATGAGCGAATGAAATTGCACTTGCGGTANGGATGCCATTCAATGATTTGATTCTGCGCGTTTTTGGCGAAATCGAGCACCACCGGCCCGGGTCGTCCCGAATTGGCGATGTAGAAAGCCCTTGCAAGAGCCGACTCCACNTCTTCGGCGTTTCTGATCTGGTATGCCCACTTGGTGATNGGCTGTGTNATGCCCACAACGTCTGTTTCCTGGAAAGCATCGCTNCCGAGNAGGTCAGCAGACACCTGNCCGGTGATAACCACAAGGGGAGTGCTGTCCATCATGGCATCGCTGAGCCCNGTGATGACATTTGTAGCCGCCGGNCCGGANGTGACAATCACCACTCCGGTTCTTCCGCTGACCCTCGCGTAGCCCTGNGCGGCGTGAATTGCACCCTGCTCGTGGCGCGTGAGGATGTGGGTGAGTTCATCGGTNTGGTCATACAGCTTGTCGTAAACGGGGATTATGGCACCTCCCGGGTAGCCGAACACCCTGTCCACTCCTTCGGCAACCAGCCCTCTAATCATTGCCTCCGCTCCGGAAATCTTTTCACTCATAAATAATAGTGTTGCGTTAGGTTTATATTTCAGAGTCTCACTCCGCCCTTGTCGGCACTTGTCACTCCTGCCGCGTAAGCCCGGAGCGCCTTGCTGATAATGCGGTTGCGGTTTGCCGGNGTAAAGGCGTCCTTGCCCTTTGANAGCTCCTGNCGCCTGCGGGCATCAAGTTCCTCCGGGNTAAGGCGCACGTTAATAGAGCGCGCGGGAATATCTATCTCGATGATGTCACCGTCGCGCACCAGCCCGATATCACCTCCGGCAGCAGCNTCNGGAGAGATGTGCCCGATAGAGAGCCCGGATGTGCCTCCGCTGAATCGCCCGTCGGTGATGAGCGCGCACTCCTTGCCGAGGTGCTTGCTCTTGATGTAGCTTGTGGGGTAGAGCATCTCCTGCATACCGGGTCCGCCTTTNGGNCCTTCGTAGGTGATTACCACCACATCTCCCGCCTTGACTTTGTCGCGTAGGATTCCATCAACAGCGTCCTCCTGCGANGTGAANACTTTTGCGGGTCCGCTGAAGCGGAANATNCTTTCATCTACNCCGGCNGTCTTTACAACGCATCCGTCCNCCGCAATGTTTCCACGGAGCACAGCGAGACCTCCGTCCTTGACATAAGCGTGGTCGAAGTCGCGGATGCATCCGGTGGCGCGGTCGGTGTCGAGCTCACCGTAATANGTCATCTGNGAAGCCATCTTAGTGGTGGGTTTCTCGCCNGGTGCACTTCGCCANAGCTCGTCCGCNGCGTCGGTGTATTTTTTGCCNCCGACCGCCCAGGAGTCTATNGCTTCGGCGAGTGTCATTCCATCCACGCGGTTCACCGAAGTGTCGATGAGNTTATTGTCCGCGAGAATCTTCATGATGGAAATGATTCCGCCTGCNCGGTTTACATCCTGAATGTGGTAATGGGAATTNGGTGCGACCTTGCATAGCACCGGAGTGTGTCGGCTGAGTTCGTCAATNTCAGCCATAGTGAAATCGACCTCCCCCTCGTTGGCGATAGCGAGCAGGTGGAGCACAGTGTTAGTGCTTCCGCCCATNGCAATGTCGAGAGTCATTGCGTTGAGCATAGCCTGACGGGTGGCGATAGAGCGNGGGAGCACCGAAGTGTCGCCGTCGCGNTAGTATTTATAGGTATTCTCAACAATCTGCTTCGCNGCCTTNCGGAAAAGAGCGAGGCGATTGATGTGGGTTGCAACGACGGTGCCGTTTCCGGGGAGTGCGAGCCCAATAGCCTCGTTGAGCGAGTTCATGGAGTTGGCTGTGAACATTCCGGAGCAAGAGCCGCATGTAGGGCAACCGTGCTTTTCGAGCAGCTCCACCTGCTGATCGCTGACAGATGAGTCGGCGGCATCAACCATTATGTCAATAAGGTCAAGGTGTCTGTCACCGAGTTTGCCCGCCTCCATNGGTCCTCCGCTCACAAAAATGGCNGGAATATTCAGGCGCATGGCAGCCATGAGCATTCCCGGAGTGACTTTGTCGCAGTTTGAGATGCACACCATAGCGTCCGCCTTGTGGGCGTTTACCATGTACTCCACCGAATCGGCAATGAGGTCGCGCGAGGGGAGTGAGTATAGCATTCCGTCATGCCCCATCGCTATGCCGTCGTCAATGGCGATAGTGTTGAACTCTGCGGCGAAGCATCCGAGCTTTTCAATCTCCTCCTTGACAGTCTGCCCGATTTCGTGTAGATGAGTGTGGCCGGGCACAAACTGGGTGAACGAGTTGACGATGGCAATAATCGGTTTGCCAATCTGGTTATCTTTCATTCCGTTAGCTCTCCATAGAGCNCGGGCTCCNGCCATACGCCTTCCGGCAGTGCTTGCCTGTGAGCGCAGTGGGTATTTGAATTGTGTCATGTCAGAGTTTTTGTTATAAAATCCACAGTCTTAAGTAAGTCATGAAAATTAGTTTATATCATCCTTAGTTACACAACTTACTTAGCTTTTTAAGGCTAAGAATGTGCAAAAATAACGGCTAAACTTTCAAATTACCAAATATTTGCACAGAATTGTTAGTAATGTGAAATAACGGTGTTTCAAGGGCGCTNCATGNGGNGGTNAGNATNTACNCCTATATATATTACGCGCGCGAGNCGGANGCGGACTATTTAACAATNGNATTTTAACATTTTCACTATCTTAAAATTATTTAATTACATAAAATGCTTATTATTAATGGGATGTAGGTATATNGGAGATNATTTTACATGTTAAAACACAAAAATATTATAGAATTTTATAGAAAAGCCGAAAAATATTAATATCTTTGCGGCTTNATAGGGTTNGAAAACCCTGTGACACAGTATGAAATATAGCGGCGAAAGGCTCTTGATATAAGACCCCTCAGCCGGACAGAAAAAGCGAAAAGAAGTAATTCACTATATGTCTAATTATTTTTTAGTATGAAAAAGTTTTTATTATTGCTATTGACCGTGGCTACGTTCGCGATCGCCTCTGCACAGACGCGTACCGTGACCGGTAAGGTNGTCTATGCAGGTGACGATGAGCCTCTGGCAGGTGTAAGCGTCCTCCCGATAGGCGGCGGCATGGGCACCTCNACAAATGAGGATGGTGAGTTCACAATCAAAGTGAACCCCAACGTTAAGAAACTCAGATTCACATACGTTGGTATGCACGCCCAGGAGGTGGAAATCACCGGCGAGTCTCTTCTCGTAAAGCTGGTAAGCTCCGATATCAATGTNGATGAGGTGATGGTCGTTGCNTACGGTACCGCAACCAAATCAGCATTTACCGGTTCTGCCGCAGTTGTAGATGCTTCTCAGATTGAGAAAGCTCAGGTGTCTAACGCACTNAATGCNCTTTCNGGTAAAGTAGCCGGTGTNCAGCTCACAAACGCAACCGGTCAGCCCGGTCAGACCACTCCGACAATCCGTATCCGTGGTATCTCTTCACTTAACGCNGGAAACGCACCTCTCGTAATTGTAAACGGTGCNACCTTCAGCGGTGATATCAATACAATCAACACCAACGATATCGAGAGCATGACTCTTCTTAAAGATGCAGCTTCAAANGCTCTTTATGGTGCTCGTGGTGCAAACGGTGTAATTCTTATCACAACCAAGAAAGGTAAGATGGGTACAGGCGCAACTGTAAACTTTGATGCAAAATGGGGTGCCAATACACGTGCCACCCAGGATTATGATTACATCAAAGATCCNCGTCAGTACTATGAACTTTATTATAAAGCCCTCTANAACTATGCAGTGGCAGGTGGAAATACTCCCGATGCAGCTTATGTNTGGGCTAACCAAAACCTGACNGCAGCCAATAACTACGGTCTCGGTTATCAGACATTTACCGCTCCCGACGGTCAGTATCTTGTTGGTCGTAACGGTAAATTCAATCCCAACGCAACAGAAGGTTATATGATGACCTATCGCGGTCAGGAATACTGGCTTCAGCCTGACAACTGGCTTGATAATTCTTACAAGAACAGCCTCCGTCAGGAATATAACTTCTCAGTTACCAACGGTACAGACCAGACATCATTCTTTATGTCAGCAGGTTACCTCAATAATGAAGGTATCACCCCCAACTCAGGTTACGAACGTTTCACCGGTCGTCTTAACGCTGAAACTCAGGCAAAATCTTGGTTGAAGGTAGGTGCTGATCTCTCTTATACACACTATAGCGCTCACCTCATGAGCGAGGACGGTTCTTCAAATTCATCAGGTAATATCTTTGCTGCGGCTACCGAGGTTGCTCCTATCTATCCTCTCTTTATCCGTGACGGAAAAGGAAACATTATGAAAGATGGCAACGGTATTATCCGTTATGACTACGGTGATGGCGCAAACGCAGGCCGTCAGCGTCCTGTTTTCGGTCAGAGCAACGCTATTTCAAATGCAATTCTTAATGTTAACAAAAATAACGGTAATGCCTTCACCGGCAGCGGTTTTGTAGAAGTTCGTTTCCTCAATGACTTCAAGTTTACATCAAACAACTCAGTAGCAGTTGACGAGCGTCGCTCTACTGCACTTACCAACCCTTACTATGGTGGTTATGCTGAGTCTAACGGTATTCTTGACAAGACTCACACTCGCAGGCAGAACTATACATTCCAGCAACTCCTTGACTGGAATCATAGATTCGGTCAGCACGAGGTGACATTGCTCGCAGGTCACGAAAACTATATGGAAAAATATGCTTATTTGAGCGCGAGCCGTTCAAATATGTTCGATCCTTCAAACCTCGAGCTTGACGGCTGTGTTACAGACGGTAGCAGCAGTTCTTACACAACTGACTATAACAACGAAGGCTGGCTTTTCCGTGGTCAGTACAACTACGCTAACAAATACTTCGCTTCAGCTTCATATCGTCGTGACGCATCTTCTCGCTTCCATCCCGATCACCGTTGGGGTAACTTCTGGAGTGCAGGTGCAGCATGGATTATTTCTAAGGAAGATTGGTTTAATGTATCTTGGGTTGACCAGTTGAAGATCAAAGCTTCTTACGGTGAACAGGGTAATGACAATATTTCCAACTACCTCTATGTTAACACTTACAACATTGTAAACGGTTCAGGCTATCCTGCTGCAACCCCCGCAACCAAGGGTAATCCCGATATTACATGGGAGAAGAACGGCAACTTTAACGGTGGCTTTGAATTCGACCTCTTCAAGAACCGTCTCAGCGGTAGCATCGAAGGCTTCTGGAGAAAAACCACAGATATGCTTTCTTGGTTTACTCTTCCCCCCAGCTTTGGTTACACAGGTTACTGGGATAACATCGGTAACATGACCAACGCAGGTGTTGAAATTGACCTCAACGGTACTATCATTGATACCAAAAACGTTACCTGGACAGTCAATGCAAACCTCACATGGTATAAGAATACTCTTTCTTATCTCCCCGAAGAGCGTAAAACTATGGAGCTTGACGGAGTTCGCGGTTATTCAAGCGGTAACTACTTCTATGGTGAAGGTGAGCCTCTTTACACATACCGTCTCCGCCGCTATGCAGGTCCCGATGCAGAAACCGGTGACGCCCGTTACTGGCACAAAGTGACAGCAACCGAGGTTAAGAACAATAAGTATGATGGCAAAGGAGAAGGTGAGCTCGTAGCAATACCTTACGCTGATCTTACTTCTAACGACTACTTTCTCTGCGGTTCTGCACTGCCCACAACTTATGGTGGTTTCGGAACAAGCCTCCGCGCTTTTGGATTCGATTTTTCAATTGACTTCAACTATTCTCTCGGCGGACAGGTTTATGACGGCCAGTACGCTCTCTACATGGGCAACCCCACCTCAACAGGTCGCGGTTACACATTCCACGCTGATATTCTCAAAGCATGGTCTCCCGAGAACCCTACAAGTAATATTCCCCGTCTGCAGTACGATGACCAGTACGCTACTTCTACTTCAGACCGTTTCCTCACAAGTGCTAACTATCTGAGCCTCCAGAATATCAACTTCGGCTATACTCTTCCCCAGAACATAGTTCGTAAGATGTATCTCACCAAGCTCCGTGTTTATCTCGCTTGCGACAATGTTTGGATCTGGTCTAAGCGTCAGGGTATTGACCCCCGCCAGAGCATCAGCGGTACTGTAAACAACACCTACTATGCTCCGATCCGTACAATTTCCGGTGGTATTTCGGTTTCATTCTAACCATAACGTACACAAAGATTCAAAATGAAAACAATATATAAATCACTTATAGCTGTTCTCGCTGTCACACCGGCTTTTACCGGCTGTATCGATGAGACAACTCCGACAAATATCGTAACGGAGACACAGCTTGGTTCATCAGCGAAGGCAACCGAAGCACTTTTGTGGGCAATGCCGGCTTACTATAACAAGTTTGACATCATGAATAACAACCAGGCTTATGACTGGGGTTATGGTGCTATTATGCACGTTCGTGACGTTATGACTGAAGATATGCCCATCGAGGCAAGTGGTTACGACTGGTTTACCGGTTGGGAATTCAACCAGTACATCGGTCAGGATTATATGCGCACACAGTGGGTATGGAACTTCTACAACAAGCAGGTTCTCACCACAAACAATGTGCTCAGCGCAATCAATGTTGACGATGCTTCTGAGCAAATGCTTGCTTACTATGGTATGGCGCTCGGATTCCGCGCATCTACCTATCTTGATATGGCTCGTATGTACGAGTTTTTGCCCAATGATGCGGTTTCTTCTGTGAACAATGAAGGTAATGACGTTCTGGGTCTTACTGTTCCTATCGTTACAGAGAAAACAACTGAGGCAGAATCTCGTGACAACCCTCGTGTGAGCCACGAAGATATGTTCAAGTTTATCATGGCAGACCTTGATCTTGCTGAACAGTATCTTACAGGTAAGACACGTCAGGCTAAGACTCTTATGGATATCACTGTTATCTGGGGTCTAAAAGCTCGTGCTTATATGTGGAACGAGGATTACGCTAAGGCTGCTGAATATGCCCGCAAGGCTATTGATTCAAATCAGTACCGTCCTCTAAGCCGCGAAGAGTGGCTTAGCACAACCTCAGGCTTCAATGACCTTTCACTTTCTTCTTGGATGTGGGGTGCGCAGGCTGTCAAGGAGGATGAATGTGTGCAGTCAGGTATTCTTAACTGGACAGCATGGATGAGTAATGAAGCTATTTACGGTTACGCTGCTGCAGGTCCTTTTGTTAAAATCAACAAGAGCACTTATGATAAGATGAATGACCGCGACTTCCGTAAGCTCTCTTTCAAAGCTCCCGAAGGTTCTGCTCTTGAAGGTCAGGAACCCGTACTCGATGCTTCCTGGGCTGCTGAACTTCCTGCTTACAGTTCATTCAAATTCCGTCCCGGTGCCGGCAATACTTCTGATTTCAATGTCGGATCTGCAACCGCACTTCCCCTTATGCGAATCGAAGAGATGTACTTGATTGAGGCAGAGGCTACAGCGCAGACTTCTCCCGCTGCCGGTAAGAAACTTATCGAGGACTTTATGAAAACTTACCGTTACGCTACTTACACATGTAATGCAAGTGACAAAGACGGTGTTGTGAATGAAATCTTCTTCCAGAAGAGAGTCGAACTCTTTGGTGAAGGTCAGTCATTCTTTGACTACAAGCGTCTTAACAAGGGTGTAACCCGTGGATACACCGGTACAAACTTCCAGCAGTCAGCTCAGTTCAACACAACTACACGTCCTGCATGGATGAACTTCTGTATCGTTGCTACAGAGGGTCTCAACAACCTCGCTATAGAGAAATGGAACAATCCAGACCCCTCTGACAAATATACTTCACTCAAGTACTAATTCATAAACTGTAAATTAATATGAAATTCAATAAAATATTTGCCATTCCGGCGCTTGCGCTCACCCTTTTCGGGTTGAGTGCCTGCACCGACGAGGTCAAATATGACCCCGCTAAGCCGGAAAGCAACGCCGAGGTTTTCTTTGCAGCTACCACCCCCAGCTCAATCTCCCTCGACAATGACCAGAACTCTTTCTCTGTTGACATTTATCGTGCTGACAAGAGCGGTTCAATCACTGTAGCACTCAGCGGTAATTCTACCGACAATCTCTTCACAATTCCTTCACAGGTTACTTTTGCTGACGGTTCTGATGTCGCTACTGTTCCTGTTGATTTCAATTTCTCTTCAATTGAAGCTAACAAGTCTTACAACGTAACTATCACAATTGATGACGCAGCTGCTACTCCTTACGGAAAGCGCACTCAGACAATTGCTGTTAAGTATGCTCCTTGGACTGATTGGGTGACAAATAAACAGTATGGTGAATACACACTCTCTGTTCGTTATAGCGGTGCTTATGATGTAATCATCAAACAGCGTTCTAACCTCCTTGACCCCAACGAGGTGCAGTATATTGTAAATGACCTGTTCCCCAACGATATTGTAATTGATCTCGACAAGGCAACAAATGTTCTGACTGTAGAACCCCAGGATATTGATATGCCTTACCAGGAAGTTTACAAATGCTATGTTGTTGACTCTTATACATTCTACACCAAAGTTGTTGACGCATCCAAGCTGTCCAATCCTGTTGATCCTGAAGATTTCAAAGATGGTTCTACTCTGGATCCCGAAACAGGTATGATGACTCTTGACCTCGTTTATTATGTGGTTCAGGGAACTCAAGTTGGTTGGTTCGGCCCCGGTTATGAATATCTCCAGCTCCCCGGTTATCCTGACTACAAACTCTATTTCTCTAACAACGGTACTCAGATAACTGAAGCCGGTGAGGAACTTGCAGTGGTTACCATCGCAAAAGGTGAGGATGTTAACGGATTTGCTATGAAGCTTGTTGATGGTTATCTCTCAGAAGCTAATATAGAGAAGGTCGCTGACCAAATCAAGGCTGATGAAAATTCAACCATTTACTTCAATAGCGGTGATTATACCTTCCCGATGNCTACATCAGGTTACAAAACCCTCGTTTGTGTAACTTACACTGCAGAAGGCGAAGTAATCGGGACTCAGTACTATCAGTTTAACTACGAACTTCAGCAGGTTGACTGGAACGAAGGTTGGAAGAGCCTCGGAAAAATGCTCTACACAGACTACTTAATATTTATTAATCCTTATACCTGGGAAGTAGAGGTTCAGGAAAGTGAATCAAAGCCAGGATATCTCCGTATTGTTAAGCCTTATGCTTCACACCCCGGAGTAGATGCTGATGAAATTGATCGCGGTCATTTCTACATTTATATCGATGCTACTAACCCCAATCAGGTCTATATACCCATGTCTGAAACTTGTCTTGGATATGACATAATGAGCTATGGATATTATATGCTTGCTATCGGTAAAACTGAAGCAGACGTTACAGATGCTGGTATGTGGGGTACTTACAAAGATGGAAAAGTTACTTTCCCTGCTGAATCACTTGTTTTGGCGGCTGGCTCAAATCTATACTTAAGCAGCAATACAGAGGAAGTTGCTATTCTCGAGCCTATCTCTGATGAAGATGATGATAATGAAGAGCTTTCAGCTAAGGTTAATTCATTAAATGTCAACGCAACAGTTAAATCAGGCAAGAGTATTGGTACTTTCTTCAATGGTGTAAGCGGTACTCCTCTTGTAGTTAAGAAGAACGGTCGTCTTGCAGTTCGCACTAACGCTAAACTCAATAAGTAAATACCATACTTAAGAATATCTCTATAAGAGCGGATGCCAACCCCGGCATCCGCTCTTTTTTTGCCAGTTCATTATTTTTATTACCTTTGTCAAGAAATCCATTACGAATGAAACTGATTGAACTGAATTTGGCACAAATATTTAACCTTTGTCGCAAGCATAGGGTTAAGACCCTTTCTGTTTTTGGTTCTATCCTTACAGACAGGTTTAATGAAGATAGCGATGTGGATTTGCTCGTGAATTTCGATACTACAGACCATGAAAAATGGGACTATGTGGCTAATTTCTTTGACTTTCAGGAGGCTCTTGAAAAACTGTTTGGGAGAAAAGTTGATATTGTTGTTGAAAAAGCATTGAAAAACAAATACTTTATCCAAAACGTCAACCGCACAAAACAAACAATATATGGCTGACGAGTATATACTCAAGCACCTTCAGGATGTGCTTGATGCAATAAATGAATTGGAGAGTTTCTTTGTTGATTATCCCAAACGATTTGACGTGTTTGAGAAAGATCGACTGAGAATTTGTGCGGTGGAACGCAAAACCGAAATTATGGGAGAGGCGATCAATCGCATCAGAAAACAAGACCCTACATTTGGGATACCGAATGCCAGAGAAATAATAAGTACACGCAACAGAATCATTCATGGCTATGACAGTGTGGAAACAGAATTCTTATGGGGATTAGTCGTTCGCCATATACCGCTACTAAAAAAGGATATTGAGCGCCTCATCAATGAAATCGTTACAGACCGTTCTGACCTCTAAGACTTATCTTTAACTCCTTATATCTAAGAGCGGATGCCAACCCCGGCATCCGCTCTTTTTGTTTAAGGTCATTAGGGTCGTTAAGGTCACTAAAGACCTTAAGGATATTATTATTTAAGAGTCGTTGTTGTGTCTGCAAATAATTTCTAATTTTATAGGATCTTTGGGGTCGTTAATGACTTTAATGACTCTAATAATTAATTGACAGCAAAATAAGATGGAGAATTTAATTCCGAATCGGGGAAATTATAAGGATCTCTTAACTTATCGGAAAGCGGATATAATTTATAGAATTACATATTTCTTCTGCGAAAATTTTATCAGAAGCGGTGACCGGACGAAGGATCAGATGATTCAGGCAGCGAGAAGTGGTAAACAGAATATAATAGAAGGTTGTGCGGCATCCTCGACATCGGCCAAAACAGAAATTAAGCTTATAAACGTTGCCAAAGCAAGCCTCAAAGAGTTACTTGAAGATTATGAGGATTATCTTAAGGTGCGCAATCTGAANCAGTGGGAAAAAGGCTCTGTTGAATTTGAGGCAATGCGGAAATTAGNTACTGAAAATAATGATCCTGATTATTTTATGAACATTGTTTCAACACGATCCCCTGAAACAATTGCAAATATGGCAATTATTCTAATTAATCAAGCCGATTATCTGTTGTTCAGGCAACTACAAAGACTGAGTGACGATTTTGTCAGGAACGGTGGCTTTTCAGAAAAGATGAGCAAATTGCGAAAAGATTTCAGACAGAGTCATTGACTTCCTCCTCCCCCTAAAATAATGTAAAAGTCATCTGGCTCGTGGCTCGTGTTTTTTATCACAGCACTTATTAAAAAAATCACTATCTTTACGCCACTAATTTGTCCAAGTATGAAAAAGCTGCTTCTTACTGCAATGCTGCTGTGTGCCGGTGCCGGCATATTTGCTCAATCAAAGTTGAATCCAACCGCAAGGTTCATGATTCATCAATCTAAGATGTTCCCATCAAGAAATTCCGGTGAAGTCCGTGTTTCGGCTCTTGTAAAACTGAATAACGGTGAGGATATTTCTGCCATCCGGCAAGATGGTGTTGAAATTCTTTCATCAAGAGGGCAATTTGCTGTAATATCTTTACCGCTTGATAAAGCAGAAGCGATATCGGCAAATCCGGCTGTTAAGGCAATGTCGTTCGGTCAGGAAGTTCAGCCGGTGATGGATAAAGCGCGTCCTGCATCATTTGTAAATAAGCTGCAGCAGGGCACCAGCAACGGTTTTTCTCAAAATTATCGCGGCGACGGTATTCTGCTTGGAATGATGGATCAGGGTTTGGATCCGAATCACATCAATTTCTATAATAAGGAAAAGACTGAAAATCGAATAATAGCACTGTCAACTATAACCGGAACGAATTCTGTTAGAGCCGACTACACAACACCGGAACAAATTCTGAAATTCGGTACTGAAAATGCTTCATCTACTCATGCCACACATGTGGCGGGCATCATGGGTGGCTCATTTAACTCCGAGGGCAGGGTGGCTTATATATCCGGAGATCATGCATTGGTTAGCACTACCAGAAAAGTGCCCTATTACGGAGTGGCACCCGAGGCTCTGATGTATCCCTGCGTGGGTTCTCTGTATAATGAGAATATAATTCTTGCAGCTAATATTTTCGCCGAAAAGGCTAAGGCGCTGGGTAAACCGGGTGTGTTTAATCTTTCATTAGGCTATGTGCCCGGTCCACACGACGGAACTGACTTGATTAATGAAGCTCTTGCGGAAGTTGGTAAGGATGTAATAATCTGTGTTGCTGCCGGAAATGATGGTACAACACCGCTTTCTCTTCAGAATAATTTCGCTACAACTCCGGAGGTTAAGACAATATTGACTTCTTCTGATTCTGACGGTTCAACTTGGGACGGCGAGGTTGATACTTGGTCTGATAACTCTAATCAATTCTCTATGGCTTTTGCCATGATAGATAAATCCAGCGGTGAAATCATTGCGAAGGTAGATATTCCTTATAATATTCCGGAAGGAGAAGTTTTTTATTTGTCAAACGATAACAAAGATGGTGCTACTCACAACACCACTTTCGCTGCCTCATTCTCTACAAATTCATATCTTTATGCAACTTCAGAGGTTAACTCAAATAATAATAGGTTCAATCTGAACATATTGTTTAAACTTACAGCTAACAGTTCTTCTAAAGTAGTCCCTGCTCTTATTTATACCGGGAGTGGTAATACTAAGATAAATTCTTATGCAAGTGGCATGACCTTTACAGATTATCTTAATGGTAGCCCGGTGAGCGGTTTTACCGCCGGTAATCCATACCAGAGTATAAATAACATTGCCTGTGGAAAAAATATTATTGTCGTAGGAGCATATATGTCACGTGTTAGTTGGCCGGTGCTGAGCTCTCAGGTGATGGCTTACACCTCATATACTGAAGACCAGATAGGTGAAATCGCCCCGTTTACATCCTACGGTAATCTCCCAGATGGCAAGACTCTTCCGGAAATCTGCGCTCCCGGTCTCGGAGTGATATCAAGCTACAGCAATTATTATGTGGAAAGTCAGGATAAAAGAGATAATGATCTTGCTGCTGATGCTACCACAACCGTTAACACTTCGGACGGAACGGCTCGAAATAATCCATACGGATGCGAGGCCGGTACTTCGATGGCTACTCCATACGTCAGCGGAACCATTGCTCTGCTTCTTGAGGCGGACCCGACGCTCAAGGTGGATGATGTACGCAATCTACTTACCGCGACTGCAATTAGTCAGAACCAGACCGGCACTGTCGCAACCCAATGGGGTGCCGGAAAACTAAATGCCGATGATGCCATGCGAAAACTGCTTGGCATGACTTCCGAAATCGGCAATATCGATGCTGACACAAACCGCCGCTTTGCGGTGTCGTTCTATCCCGGTGGAGTGCAGGCTATTGTTGCCGGAGAAAAATCTGTAACAGCCCGGCTTTACTCTCTTGCGGGCGCACTCGTTGCATCGGCTTCCGGTGCCGGTGATTCAGTGAATATTTCCACAGAGTCTCTTCCCAAAGGAGTTTATGTTCTCACAGTAATTACCCCCGAAGGGGTGAAAGTGAGCAAAAATCTGCTTATTAACGCAAACTAAATAATATAATAGGAAATGGCAAACTGGTTTGAATGTAAAGTTCGCTATGACAAGATGATGGAAAACGGTCTTGTCAAAAAGGTAAATGAACCATATCTTGTTGACGCTCTGTCATTCACAGAGGCTGAGGCGAGAATTATTGAGGAGCAGACTCCTTTTATATCCGGAGAATTCAGTGTCAGTGCTGTAAAGAGAACCAAAATTTCGGAAATTTTCTGGGATGACACTGCTGATAAGTGGTGGCTTGTAAAAGTGGCGTTTGTTACTATCGATGAAAAAACTGCGGCAGAGAAAAAGTCAGTGACTCTTATTCTCACAGCTGCAAACGATCTTAAAGGCGCTTACGATAATTTTATGGAGGGGATGAAAGGCACTCTTGCCGACTTTGAAATCCAGTCGATTTCAGAAACNCCTCTGATGGATGTGTATAAAGCAAANCTCGGAGAAAAATCGGCTGAATGACAGGNAAATGACTCCGGCGCAGAAAATAGAGGAATTGTCACGCCGCCTTCCGGGCGGCGTGCGCCTTGTTGCGGTGTCCAAGTTTCACCCCGTGGAAGCTATCGAGTCCGCTTACTCGGCGGGGCAGCGCATATTTGGTGAGAGCAGGGCGCAGGAACTTGTTGTAAAAGTGCCCGCGCTACCGTCTGATATCGAGTGGCACTTCATCGGGCATTTGCAAACCAACAAGGTCAAGACTGTAGTGCCGCTCGTCCACACTATCCAGAGCATCGATTCGCTAAAACTGCTCCGTGCTGTGGATGCCGAGGCAAACCGTATCGGTCGCTCCGTGGAAGTGCTTTTGCAGGTTCATGTCGCAGCAGAGGAAACCAAATTCGGATTCTCACCGGAAGAGCTGCTGCNGGTGGCAGCCGAAGCCGCAGCTATGACCGGAGCAAAGGTTACCGGTGTGATGGGAATGGCATCGAATACCGATGATGAGGCTCGGGTGGCTGAGGATTTCAAGGCTATACGCGCCTGTTTTGACGCTCTCGCGCAAGGGGAGTTCAAAAACAATCCCGCCTTCCGCAATATCAGCATGGGCATGAGCGGTGACTGGCAGCTCGCTGTGGAGCAGGGGAGTAATATGGTGAGAATCGGCAGCGATATTTTCGGAGAACGCCAATAGAACGCCAATAATTGCACTCTTTTTGCCGCAATACTGAAAAAAATGCCTAACTTTACCGCAAAATATTTTTAATCAAATCAATACCAAATTTTATGAGTAACCAAGCTAAACAATGGGGCGCTATTATTGTGATGATCGCCCTGTTTGCTATGATTGCCTTTGTGACCAACCTCTGTTCACCGATGGCTGTTATCGTGAAAAACCAGTTCGGAGCGTCTAATCTTCAGGCGCAGATAGGTAACTATGGCAACTTTATCGCATATCTCGTCATGGGTATTCCCGCAGGTATGCTTATCAAAAAATGCGGCTACAAAAAAACCGCGCTTATCGCACTTATCGTCGGCATCGTTGCTATCACCATTCAGTATATGAGCGGATGGGAGAGCATGTCTGGCTGCGCTTTCTGGGTTTATCTCATCGGCGCTTTCATCGGCGGTCTCTGCATGTGTATGCTCAACACTGTTGTTAATCCTATGCTTAACATCCTCGGTGGCGGTGGTAACAAGGGTAACCAGCTTATCCAGATCGGCGGTGTATTCAACAGCGCAGCTGCTGTAGCTGTCTATATCATCATGGGTGCGCTCATCGGCGAAGCTACCAAGGCTACAGTGAGNGATGCCACTCCCGCGCTATTCATAGCNCTCGGCATCTTCATCGTTGCATTCATCGTAATTCTTTTCACTAAGATTGACGANCCTGAACGCGCNGACCTCAAAGCTATTGAGGAAAGAGAACACGCNAAAGCTGCTCCNGCNGGTCAGAAAGACAAATANAGCGCTTTCTCATTCCGTCACTTCAAGCTCGGTATCCTNGCTATCTTCCTTTACATGGGTATCGAAGTTGGTGTNCCNACATATATCCTCCAGTACCTCACCGCTCCCGTTTCACCTGAAGCAGGTCAGGTTGCCGGTATGGGCATGGATGCCGGTATCGTTGGTCTCATTGTTGCCGTTTACTGGCTCATGATGCTTATCGGTCGTTTTGTTGGTGGCATGATCGGCGGTAAGGTTTCTTCACGTCAGATGATTACCACTGTCGCTATCGCCAGCATCGTNCTGATTCTCTTCGGAATGTTCGCTCCCTCTACCTGGACTGTAAACGTACCCGGTATTGANTGGGCTGAACTCTCGGTNATCTGGGCAAATGTNCCCGTTGGCATCTTCGCATTCCTCCTTGTCGGTCTCTGCACCTCTGTNATGTGGGGCGGCATCTTCAANATGGCTGTNGAAGGTCTCGGTAAATACACCGCTATCGCTTCTGGTGCGTTCATGACCATGGTNTTCGGTTGNGCAGTAATGGTAGCCATCCAGGGNTGGGTCGCTGACATGAGNTCAAACTATATGATCAGCTACTTCGTGCCTCTCGCTTGCGCTGTTTACATTCTCTTCTACGCTCTTGTAGGTTCTAAGAATGTCAACACAGATATTCCCACACTCGGCGAATAAAATAATCATACTGATATATAAGGAANAACGGCGGCGTCATTGGATGTCGCCGTTTTTATATTTGCACACTTTACCTCTTTTAACTACTTTTGTGCAGTGAAATCCAATTCACATTTATTTATATGGATAAAAAAATTATGGATTCTGCGGCAGACAATATCCGAGTGCTTGTCGCAGCTATGGTAGAGAAAGCAAAGTCCGGACACCCCGGAGGCGCTATGGGCGCTGCTGATTTTGTAAACGTACTTTACTCGCAGTTCCTTGTAACCGACCCCGATGATCCCACCTGGATTGCAAGAGACCGTTTCTTCCTTGATCCCGGACACATGTCTCCTATGCTGTACAGCGTGCTCGCTCTTTGCGGCTACTACACAATGGATGAGCTTCAGCAGTTCCGTCAGTGGGGAAGCGTCACCCCGGGACATCCCGAACTCGACCCCAAGCACGGAGTTGAAAACACCTCGGGTCCGCTCGGACAAGGTCACACAATGGCTGTTGGAGCTGCTATTGCTGAACGATTCCTTGCTGCCCGTTTCGGTGACTGGATTTCACACAAAACCTACGCTTTTATATCTGATGGCGGTATTCAGGAAGAGATAAGCCAGGGCGCAGGACGAATTGCCGGATATCTTGGACTCAGCAACCTCATAATGTTCTTTGACAGCAACAAAGTTCAGCTATCCACCGATGTTGAGGAGGTTGACAATGAGGATTATGCAGCAAAGTACCGCGCATGGCACTGGAATGTCATTGAGATTGACGGATGCGATCCCGTGCAGATTGCCGATGCGCTTGTTAAAGCACAGACAGAGAAAGAGAAGCCCACGCTCATTATCGGCAATACCGTTATGGGTAAAGGATGTCTTGATACCGAAGGCTGCAACTTTGAAGGCAAATGCAGCACTCACGGGCAGCCTCTGAGCAAGAGCGGTGCCGATGTTGCCAAGACCATCGCAAACCTTGGTGGAGACCACGAAAATCCTTGGGTTATACGTCCGGAAGTGGCTCAGCTATATGAACGGCGCAAGGCTGAACTCAAAAAGATTGTTGCTCAGCGAAGAGCGGTTGAAAAAGAATGGGCTCAGAAAAACCCCGATCTCGCTCTCAAGCTCAAAAACTATATCGATGGTGTTCTGCCTGAAATAGATTATAAAGGTATCGTTCACAAAGCAGANATNGCAACACGCACAGCTTCAGCAAATGTGCTNTCGCTCCTTGCCGAGAAAGTGGGCAATATGATTGTGTCATCTGCCGACCTCGCAAACTCTGACAANACAGATGCTTTCCTCAAGAAAACAGGTGCGCTCCGCCCGGGNGACTTCAACGGTGCCTTCCTCCATGCCGGTGTGGCAGAACTCACAATGGCGTCTATTATGAACGGCATTGTGCTCCACGGCGCAATGATGGCGGCTTGCGGCACATTCTTTGTGTTCTCGGACTACATGAAGCCTGCTGTCAGAATGGCTGCGCTCATGCAGCTCCCTGTTAAATATGTGTGGACTCACGATGCGTTCCGTGTTGGCGAGGATGGACCCACACACGAGCCTGTTGANCAGGAAGCTCAGATTCGACTTCTTGAACAGGTTCGCAATCTTTCCGGCAAACGATCAATGCTTGTGCTTCGCCCNGCNGACAGTGCTGAAACCACNATAGCNTGGGAAATGGCTATGAATAATAAAACCACACCTACCGCATTNATACTCACCCGTCAGGATGTNAANGATATTCCNGCGGCNACNGGAAANAGATATGAAGAAGCTGAGGGAATGCGCAAGGGCGGATATGTGGTTATGGATTCNCCTGACTTCCGTGTTACNCTTGTGGGCAACGGCTCTGAGGTTTCTCTGCTTTGTGATGTGGCAGTCTTGCTAAAAGCAGAAGGNGTTCCGGCACGAGTTGTGTCCGTNCCCTCTATCGGGCTGTTCCTTGACCAGGATTTNGAGTATCGCGAAAGTGTGATTCCCTCGGANATACCGGCATTNGGTCTNACTGCCGGACTGTCATCNACACTCAGGGAGATTATCGGNGCACGCGGTGAAATCTTCGGTCTTGACCGCTTCGGTGCAAGCGCCCCCTTCAAAGTGCTTGACGAAAAGTTCGGATTCACTCCGCAGGCTGTTTTAGATAGAGTCAAATCCTTTATTGGTATATAAAAACTGCGAATACGTAAGAAAATCGCCCCGAAGGGATAAAAAACTTAAAAAAAAGTTATATTGATTTGAAAACAAATAACTAATTTTGCGGTTCATTTATCACATATAATTCGTTTTAACTATTATTAGATTTATTATGATTAAAAGAAGCATCCTTGGCCTGGCATGCGCTATGTTCATTGGAACTGCCGCTTTTGCTCAGGGAAATCAGGAGGTTCAGTACGTTTCTGACCCTTCACAAGGTTACCTATTTAACCGTTTTTCAAGTAATTGGTTCGTTACTGCTGAAGGTGGCGTGAGCCTCTTTATGTCTGATTTTGACCAGCACAATGACCTTTCTAAGCGTTTTGCTCCTGCTGCATCTATCTACGTAGGTAAGTGGTTCTCACCCATCATCGGTCTTCGTCTTGGTGGTAACTATGTTGGTGCTAAAACTCTTAGNAAAGTAAATGTTTATCCTTACACCAGCGGTCTCGTTGACGGTAAGTACTANAAGCAGTACCAGAACGAGTTCGGTGCTGTAGGTGACGTTCTCATCAACCTCACTAACTGGTGGTGCGGATATCGTCCCGGACGTATCTACAACTCATCTGTTTACTTCGGTGCAGGTGCTTACTGGACTGTTGCTCAGGTAGGTAAAGATTATGCTTGGGAGAATGCCCACAATTTCAACACTTCACTNCGTGCAGGTTGGATCAACGCATTCAATGTGTGCGACAACGTTCAGCTCTTCCTTGACATCCGCTACAGCACATTTGAAGCTCCCCAGAAGCGTGTTGTAATTGAAAAGCAGACTGCCGGTGACCTTCAGGCTTACATTGGNGTTACTTACAACTTCAACAAGACNACTTGGGATGCACCCGTGGTNCCTGTTTGTCCTGAAGTNCCTGATTGCAGCGCTATCGAAGCTCGTCTTCAGGCTGCTAACGCTCGCATCGCTGACCTTGAGCGTCAGCTCAGCGACTGCCTGAACCGTCCTGTTGAAAAACCGGTTGTTTGCCCCAAAACTCTTGCAACAATCTACTATCCTATCAACAAATCAAGCCTTTCTACACGCGAAAACAATGTTCTTCGTGCAGTGGCTTCTGTGATGAAGGAAACAGGCAAGACTTACACACTTACCGGTTGGGCTGACAACTATACCGGAACAGAATCTTACAACGACCGTCTCCGTCACGCTCGTGTTGAAGGCGTTAAGCGTCAGCTCGTTCGTTTAGGTGTTCCTGAATCTCAGCTCAACACAACTGTTAACAACGGTAACCTCACCGACCTCGGTGAAAAAGCAGTTCAGCTTGACCGCGCCGTTACAATTGAAGAGGCTCAGTAATCAGTATTCAACTGTAAAATTTAGAGAGGCTGTAATTTTTTTTACAGCCTCTTTTTTATTGACACACAATAAATTTCATATATTTGCGCTATTAATACAAGTACAGGATAATATAGTATTNGCAAATGAAAAAAGTATTACTGTTATTAATCTCAATTTATGTTTGTGTGCCCTCTTTTGTGTATGCACAAGAGAAACAACTNGATTTTTTTAANNNTNNNGAATCAAAACCTGAAGNAGGAACNCATCAGTATAAAACNACAGNAGGTGTTNNNGGNANTTGGGANTGGCAANNCTTTTNAATGNATNAANAGCTACTGCANTGGTGGNNAGAATGGATATTTATCCGANATGAGAAGAATTTATCGCGATGATAAGCANGGTATTTATGTNAGGTTTCAANCNCCNGAGAANAACTNNGCNGGTGTGAGTTACCGAGGTTCTTTNGATAANGGNTATTTTAATATTCCCTCTGAATTNCCGGTGCGNATTTCCANAGCAAGAGGTAAGATTACTAAAGTGGAGGTNCAATGTAAAGNNGGNTTTGTAAAAGAAAATTTTATACCTACAGATTGTACCACTTTCGAATTCAATGGCACTGACACTTATACTCTTACATCAACTAATCCTGATGGAGTTGTAACTTTTAATTATTCTGAATCGGTATGGGTAAATCGAATTACGGTGTTCTATAACGATGAAGGCTCTGAGTTGCCTGCTCCGCAACCTTTCTTGCAAGTAAGGGAGGAACTCGGATATAAATATGATGAAAAGGCTAAAACGCTTGCTATTCCTCATTTTTATTCCGAAACGACCGCGGCATCATATTTCACGGCATCTGAATTTGAAGATATATGCTACACATTCTCTGATATAAAGTTTGAAGAGACAATGTCGTATGACAGATATCCTCTCAGCACATCTTTTACTGAATCTGTAAATCCTGCGAACAAAGTGATAACTATACCGCAACGCATTGGTGTCAGGTATAAATATGCCTTTGAGCCAAATGATGCTACTATTGGCAAAGATGAGCCGAAAGTGTTGCGTTATATCTCAAGAAATATTATAACCGATCAATGGTCTGAAGAAAAATCTGTTACTGTTTCAACGTACAGATTTCCGGCACCGACTATTGATTTGGCTAAGATTCAAAAGAAAAATACTACAGCTAAAGACTTTCAGTGGGATTCGGATAATAAAATCCTGTATTACTCGGGATATAGTCCTATAGTATATCTTACTAATACCACTACGGTGGTTGCAGAGCAGTACGAAATCAGATATGAAAAAGGTTTTGAAGCTATAACGCCATTGATCTACGGCGGCTCTCATTATAATGATGAGGAAGGTATCTTAATTTCAAACGGTAATGAAGGTTCGTTACCGCCTGACGGTGCTAAGGAAGGGATAAATGTCTGGTCATGGAGACAGCAAGGAGAGTCACAGATGAATAATCTTGATCTGAGCGATGATTCTTATTATATCTACTATACTCCGGAAAAAGGAAAATACGAAACAATCATATTGCAATGTTATAATAATGGTTCCGGTGGAACAACCACAATCCAAATAAATGCTCCTCAAATTTCTGTAGAAGCTAAAACAGTTACCCTATCAGGAAATGCGTGGGGATATCCGGACGAAACTATTACTGTAGATATTTCATCAACTCATGACTGGGGAGATGGACAAAAGGGAAAATTACAATATCTGTGGACAGAGTCATGGGATGAATTCGAGCCTACAGGTACATGGAATGATGTCTCCGATGGTAAATACACTGTATCAGGTACCGGCAGACTTTTCGTGCGTGAGTACAAGCCGGGATGCGTAAGCAACACCGCTTATCAGGATTTCCGTTATCTTGAAAACAGTGGCATTAATGACCTCAGCGCATCTACTCTTGCAGCTATTCCGGAGGGTGGAGTGGTAAGAGTGAATACAACCATGTGGGTGCGCGGCGGATATACCACCACCAATGCAGCTACTCCGGGGTATGAATCAGGAATGGTATTTATTACAGATAAACAAGGTAATGCATTGCGTATAGTGAGCGAATACCCTAAAGGAGGAGCTAATAAAAGTTTCATTACCGGTGAAAATTCCGCTATACCCGCTGGAGGACTTATCGGTGTGCTACGTGGACAGAAAAACGGATTGCCGGAACTCTATCTCACTACCAGCACAATTGACTATACTCCATTTCTTGAAGAAACCAAAAATAATCTTGGTGTAGCACCTGAGATTAAGGAGGTGAGTGAGCTTAAACAGGCTGATTTCAGCAAACTCCTGCTTTTTACCGCATTTACCTGGAATGAAGATGAAGGCTGTTTCATAGATTCCCATGGAAATAAAGCTAAGGCATTCCCTCGATTAAAAAGTAATCCCGACTGGGATGATATTAAGGAGAGTCTCGATGATGGTGTGACCTACCGAATAAAAGGTTTTGTGGGATTCAATAACGGGGAAGCGGTAATCCTGCCGCTTGCGGTGGTTCCCGGTCTGCGATTGCTCGCGCCGAATCCTATCAACCCACAGGCTGCTCCGGGAGAGTATATAAAAATGAATGTTATCAGTCCGGAACTGAATATCACGATAAATCCCGAAGGTGTTGACGATGAGGCTTTGCTCGAGTACTTCTTCTGCGAGGAAACCACTTCTGTTCCGGATAACGATAAACGTTGGAAATCAGCCAAGCAGATAGAAAATGCCATAAATGGTACTATCACCATCACTACCGGTACTGATGCTAATCCCGGAGAACTTGCTGATGGCGGATGTACTCTTGCCGTGCGCCTTGTGAGCGACGGGTTGGCGTCCGGTGTGGTTACCGTTCGTTTCAATAAAATCACGATTGATGACAATCACATGATAATGAGTCTTGATGACTTCAAAAATAGATTCGCCGACGGTACAGACATCATAGATCCGAGCAAAAAAGAGAACGAGGATAAGATTGAATACTTCCAGTATCACGGTCACGCCCAGGTAAGGGATATTTTCGGAAAATACCTCTATATTCGTGACATTCCTCAGGAAAACGGGTTTACCAAAGATGAGCTTTCATCGCACTCGATTCTGCTTTACAATGATTACGGGTGGAATGCAGTTGTGGCTATGGAGGAAAATGTGCCTTCTACCGGTGATGGTGAAAGGGTGGTAGATTCCGAGCCTCGTCCTCTGAAGGTTGGTGACGTTCTCACCAATTTCGCTCTTATACCGTATCGCACCGGTTATGGTAATCTGGTCGGTTATGCCACCGGTTTTGCCCGTACCCTTAGGAGGACAATGGATGAACCTGTTGTCTATGAACCGGATACAATCAATGCTCAGGAAACAGATGCAAGAGGATTTGCCGAAACAGACCGTATGCTTCTATATCTTGTGCGGAGAGTCAAGGTGCTTCGTACCGGTGATGTGGGAAATTACACTTATTCACTGGATATGCCCGGTAAACCGGTTCTCAATGTAGGCGGTATATACCCTGCTATACGCAACTGGGATGTAATATGGTCGCCGGATGTGATTTACAACCTGGAGGGTGTTGTTATGCTGGCATCAGACGCTATTCCTGAAGGAGAGGATGGCAGATATATGCTTGCACTGAAAGATTTTTCTCTCAGCGATGTGGCAACTCCAAGGGCACCGCGTATTGAACTTGTTGAGGGTGCCGGTGTGGATGTAGAAAACGGTACATTTATCAATTCTGCAAAAGTGAAGCTTGTATCGAACACGGCTTCCAATAACGATAATGCTGATATTTGGTACACTCTTGACGGCACAGACCCGCGCACAAGCGAAACGGCTATGCTGTACGATAAGGATAAAATGATAACCATAACCAGAAACAGGGTAATAAAGGCTTATGTACTTGCCAACGGTATGCCTAACTCTGAAGTTGCAGATACGCTCTTTACACGCACAGGTGTTGACTGCCGCTACCTTGTGAATTTCATAGATGAGGCAGTTGAGGGAGTTCCTTACCGTATCACGGCAGATGTGCGTGTGGTTGCAAAGGGTGGAAAATATCTTTTTGTGCGCGGCACTCAAGGACATTACCTGCCGATTTCTTTTGAAGATGAGGCTGCCCTTAATAAACTCAAAAATATTAAAGTGGGGCAGTACCTGAACGATTTTGTAGCTACCGTCCATAGGATTAACACACCTGAATTCGGCTCTACTGTGCGTGGAGCGCATGTAGAAGGTGAGCTTGTGAAGCTTTTCGGCTCGGTGCAAGATACCAAGCCGGACAATATTGAGTCAATCAGCATTGAACCGGATACCGTCAGGACAATCTCTGCCGCAAACGCCCGCAGATATGTCAAGATGCTTGGAGTTAAGCTCGAAGGTGTTGATTTCAATAGCGATGATGTTGTAAACCGGGATCTCAGCTGGACTCTGAAAACGAATAAAGGTGAGGGGAACTATGAGGTGATAAGAGTAAATATTGATAATCTAAAATATGAGTACGACTGGAGTTCCACTGACCAGAGTGCGGCTGCTTACTATAATGTTTATGGCTTCGCTATGATTGGTATGGACGGTGGTATTGAGCTCTGGCCTACCGAGGTGGAGAAAGTAAAGACACCAAAGTTGGTTGTGGCTTCGTTTGATGATAATGTGAGCTACAACAGCGGTTTGGTCGATGGAAAATATGAGGTGATTTTCTATCCTCACACCACCGTTTCGCTAAGTGGTGTAAAAGGAGCCACAATATACTATCAGATTTGTAACTCGGAGGGTGATGCAACAGATGAATCAACCTGGAATAAATACGGTCAGCCGTTTACGGTTGCAAAAAGCTGTTATATCCACATATATTCTGTCGCCCCGGGCTATGAACAGAGCAGCCACACTCATATTGAAATGATACTTGGTGACGAAAGTACGAAAATCAGTGGAGAGCTTGTATTCAGCCATGTGCTGAATGAAAAGGGTGATCCGGTAATCACAATTGAGCCAGCCGACAAGAATCTCGCCCCAGGTACTTATGATATATATTACACTACAGATGGAACAATACCCACAGTGTTAAGCAATAGATACACCGGTGAGTTTGTGTTGCCCGGCGGGGGATTTGTGTTTGCAATTCTTAAGGAAGCGAACAAAGAGCCCGGTAAGGTGGCAAACTATAATGTATGGTATGCTCCAAGCGGAATAGATGGTATCGAAAGCAATGGTGAGAATGCTGTGAGGATAGAAGGCAGCAATATCATTGCTCCTGAGGGCAGCGAAGTATTTGACCTGAACGGAAGGAGAGTGGCATCCAAAGGACTGCGTACCGGAATCTACATTGTGCGCGTTCCCGGTGGTAAGTCCCTCAAAGTGTCGGTGAGATAATTCATTTATAACTGTTATATAGCGGAAGTGAACCTTCAAATTGGTTTGCTTCCGCTTTTTTTGAGTAATTTTGTAGCGTAAAATTAAAACCTGTCACAGATATGAAAAATATTACAATGAAATTTATTGCCGCAATAGCATGTCTAATAGTTGCGGTTTCGGCTAATGCTCAGTTTAATCTCGGTAAAGTGGCTAACGCAGCCAAGAAGGGAGTTCAGGCGTTTACTATCACTGATGCACAGATGGCAAATTACGTAAAGGAGTCAGTTGACTGGATGGATAAGAATAACAAAGTGCCCGGAGAGGATGATCCTTACACAATACGCCTTCGCAAGCTCACTTCCAATCTCAAGGATGCAGACGGAATTCCTTTGAACTTCAAGGTGTATGATGTGATTGATGTAAATGCTTTCGCTTGCCCTGACGGTAGCGTGAGAGTGTTTTCGTCACTGATGGATATCATGAGCGATGAAGAGCTCCTCGGAGTTATCGGTCATGAAATCGGTCATGTGACAAAGCGTCACAGCAAAAACGCTTTCAAGCAGCAGCTCCTTACCGGTGCGGCTAAGGATGCCATCGCTTCAGCAGGAGGAACAGCCGCTAAGCTTTCTGAGTCACAGCTCGGCAGCCTCGGTGAAAGCCTTATCGGTGCCAAATACTCTCAGAAGCAGGAGAGTGAGGCTGATGATGCCGGCTATGAATTTCTTGTAGCTAACGCCATCAACCCCTGGGGTATGGTTATGGCATTTGAAAAACTCCAGAGCATGGAGGGTGGAGATGTTAAATCAAACATGATTCAGAAAATGTTCAGCTCTCACCCTGACACAGCTAAACGCATCAAGCGTATGAGCGAGAGGGCTACTAAGGACGGCTACACTCGTCCTGAATCAGAAAAGAAATAATCGACTAACCCCAGGTCAGGGCTAAGGTATGGCTTCTGCAAAGATTAAGGGTCACTTGTCGATGCTGATGGCAAATGTGCTGTGGGGATTGATGTCGCCCGTGGCAAAGTTTGTCCTCTCATCAGGAATAATCGCACCGCTTCTGCTCACCGATTTCAGGGTGAGCGGGGCGGCGCTTCTTTTTTGGATACTATCTCTGTTTATGCCCTACGAGCGGGTTCCTTGGCAGGATTTGCTTAGGCTTGCCGGTGCCGGGATGCTCGGAATATTGCTAAATCAGGGATGTTTTATTTTCGGAGTAGGGCTTACCTCTCCCGGTGAGGCTTCGCTTATCACCACTACTATGCCGATGTGGGTTATGCTGCTCGCTTACATAATTCTTGGTGAACCAATAACCGGAAAGAAGGTCGGGGGAATAGTTCTCGGTGCGAGCGGCGCGCTGATTCTTGTACTCAGTGGCAGAGCCGGTATAAGCGGAGGAGAGAATCCCACGCTCGGTGATTTGCTTGTTCTCGGCGCCCAATTAAGCTACGCCCTCTATTTGACACTGTACCGAAACTTTATCCGCAAATATTCACTCGTTACACTGATGAAGTGGATGTTTACTTTCGCTACCGTTGTGGCGATACCTGTTTCGCTGCCGACAATTCTATCAACAGATTTCTCTTCGGTGACTCCCGCAATGTGGGGCGGAGCGGCATATGTGGTTGTTGGTGGGACCTTTGTAGCCTATATCGGAATCATGACAGGGCAGAAGACTCTGCGCCCAACAGTAGTGGGAATGTATAATTATGTTCAGCCGATAGTAGCTACGGCTGTGGGCATATCGGTAGGAATGGATAAATTCTCGATGCTTAAAGGGCTCGCGGTAGTGCTTATATTTTCCGGAGTTTATCTTGTAACCATCAGCCGGGCAAAAGAGTCTTAGCACTCAGAAGTCGAGTAGCTTGTATCGGCTCTGGGCAACAGCACGGGATCGGAAATTGAAATGCCACCACTCGGTACTCCTCTCCGCAATCCCTAATTTAGCACTTTGTGATTTGGGATATTATACATTTTGATGTACCTTTGCACTACAGACCGCTCGGAGCCCCGGTCCGGGGATTGCGGGCGGGATGTATTAACATACATGAAAGCGTTTATCCGCGCTGATTCTTGACACCTTGAAATGTCTCGCAAACTTTTCTATCTAAGTCAAGGGTTGAGCAACGGTAGATGCCCGTGGATATGTAATATCAGTATCTGACCATAGCCTTTCGAAAGGCGGTGGGTCAGATGTGTTGGTTGCATATATGCGTAGGGCTTCTTCGTTGCCGTCCGACTTAGATAGGGCAATGCGAGAAGCCTCAAGGTGTAGGACGGTAACAGATACGAATCCTACGCTTTTGTTTTATATAAACCAATCATTGAACCGCCAACGAGGGGATTCCGGTGGCACCGAAAAGACTATGAAAAAAGTTTTTTCGGGTCAGTCGCAAAACCCGGTTGAATTGTTAAAAAACTACCCGAGTGTGGAATATTTTTAGGCACATAGTTTTGATAGTCTGAAAAGGAAGAAAGGTATATCTGTTACGCCCC
>JAAVFD010000010.1 GCA_014800945.1 Barnesiella sp.
CACGCCGATGATACTGCGAAAGCGGGAAAGTAGGTAACCGCCCCCTTGCNGAAGCCGCGGCGCCCCATCAAACGGGCATCGCGGCTTCGCTGCATTTATACCNNNGCCAATATTATCAANCTTATCNNNNTNATNNGTCTNATTAGTNTCATNAGTCTNATTAGTCNAATGTGGANTATACTACTCATTATTATTACCGGNTTTATTNTAACAAATAGGAGGCTNCCAAATTTGACAGCCTCCATAATTNGAGTAGTTTGAAATGTTCTGTTTACCCTTTCAATTGGATTGTTTTATCGGTTGGATCCGGAGTAGTAGAAAGTGAGTATTCGTTTACGTAGTACACTTTCGTACTTTGCCTGAACAGCATCACTGACAGCTTTGATATATGCTGTTTTGGCTTGCTCAAATTCGGTAGCATTGGCTTTACCGTAATTGTATTTTAGTCGCATTGCTTCAAGAGCTGCCTCTGTAGCATCACAGGCTACTATACTTGATGCTTTACGTTTTTCAGCNGCGACTGCTTGTGTATAAGCTGTCTGAATGGATTTATACACCCGGTTTTTTGTATCGGTGAGTTGTAACCTTGCATTTATTTCTTGAACTTTTGCTTTGCGCACTGAGTTTCGTGTGCTGAACCCATCGAAAATGGGTANGTTGAGCGAAAATCCGAGAGATTTACTTAGGTTGTGGCGCATCTGATTACCGAATTTATCAGATGTTAGACCGCTGACTGTATAATAGTTGCTGCCTATGCCGGCTGAAAATGAAAGAGTAGGTAGCCAACCGCTTTTAGCCAATTTAATTGCTTTGCCGGCTGATTCAACTCCNAGCTGTGAGGCTTTGATGGAGTGNTTTGTGGTAAGCGCTGAGGCATACACATCATCGGCATTGTAAAGAGGTAGGGGAGTATCCGTTTCAATCGCCTCAATGTCAAATTCTTCCGAAGAACCGAGTTCAAGAAGCTGAGTTAAATCAACAAGAGCAAGTGCATAGTTGTTTTTTGCTGTAACCTCGGTTAGTTCATCCTGAGCGAGTTGAGATTTTGCCTGGAGCAGATCAAGTTCTGGAATTTTGCCGGCTTCAAGTAGCTCTTCTCTACGGCTGAGTTCAATTTTCGATAATTTCACCTGCTCGGTAGCAACCTTTACCATTTCTTTGTAGTAAAGTGCCTGGAGGTATTGAGCTATAACGTTGAGAGTTATATCGTCTTTAGCACTTTCAAGCTCCTCAACGAGTGTGAGCATGTTAGCTTTGGCGTAGTCAAGATTGCGCACATTGCGGAGACCTTGAAAGAGAGGTAGGTTTAACCCNATATTCCACCCGAAATTAGAAGTATTNCTATTNGCGTAGGTGTTTTCAGATGTCANTCCTCTGCCAAAACTGAATGACTGGCTTGCTCCGGCAGACAACGAAGGTAGAAACCGGTCTTTAGCCTCGGTTATGTCAAGCTCGCCTGACACCGCACTNAGTTCGCGGCTCTTAACCGTGAGATTATGACTCACCGCATAGCTGATACAACTGTCAAGGCTCCACGTTTCCGCTCCGGCAGTTGCGCATGTTAGAATAGCTGTGAGTGATATTATTATTGATTTCATAGATTTTTTACTTTTAGTTGTTCTTTATGAGNTCTCCTCTTAGGCGGACAAGGCTGTCAATACCCTCTTTAACTTCGATTTTGATTCCGTCGCTGTTTCCGGTTATGATGGATATCTTTTTGAACTGTTGCTCATTTGAGGTGGAATCNGTGAGGATATAAACAAATGTGCTGTCNCCGGCAAATTCAACCACAGATTCCGGAACNGTGAGAACGTTGCCGCTACTGCTGAGAGTAACAGTNGCATTGGCGCTGTAGCCGGATCTAAGTGAACCNACAGAATCAATTTCAAGCGCTGCTTTTATTTCAAATGTNTTGGTNCCGTTTTCCTCCACTCCTTTAGGAGCTATATATTCAATNGTCGCCTTAGGGGTAAGTTCGGGCATTGCACCTATAGCTATTGTCATTGGCATACCTACTCTGAGCTGACCGACTTCTGTTTCATCTACCTTTCCTTTGAATATAAGGTTGGTCATATCGGCAATGGTTGCAACTGTTGTTCCGTCATTGAAAGTATTTGCCTGAATAACTGATGAACCTACCTTAACAGGAACATCAAGTATAATACCTCCTATAGTAGCTCTTACGAGAGTATTGCTCTCCTTGGCATTATGCTTGCTCACNCCATCGCGAACAATGTTATAGGCATCGGTTGCNGCATCAAGTTCACGCACAGCCTGTTGCCATGCAGTCTGTGATGTTTCAAACTCCTCTTTGCTGATTATCTTCTTGTCGTACAGCTGCTTGTTTCTGTCAAACTTGGATTTAGCATCNTCCAGTNAAATCTTGGCGCTTTCAACCCTGCTCATTGCAGATGANAGTGACGAGGCTTCGGGAATAACTTTTATCTTGGCAATGATGTCACCCTCTTTCACAACATCTCCCGGCTCAACATTTATCTCAGTTATGATGCCGGAAATCTGTGGTTTGATATTGATTTCATCGCGAGGTTCGATTTTACCGGTCAGAACCGTTGTTTTTTCTATAGTTCCGTTTTCGGGAGAAACAATGGCATACTCAACTGTTTCAGATTTGGAATTCAGATAAAGAAACACGAATGTTCCGATAAAGAGNATGCCTATGACAACCCAGAGNAAAATTTTGAAAAACTTTTTCATTTGATATGTAAGTGTTTGATTATTATTCGAAATTATTTATCTCTCATAGCTTCTATTGGCTTGATTCTCATAGCCTTGATTGCCGGAATTAAGCCGGCGGCTGTACCAAGCACAAGAAAGACAATCATAATGGTGACGGCATGGGAGAATTGTAACTGGAAATGTGCGCTCCCGAGCCATTCGTCATAAGTGACTTTATCCACTATGGTGAGTACGAGAGTAGCAAAACATATTCCGGCAGTGCCGGCAATGGCTGTGAGCACCATGCCTTCCGAAAGAATCTGAACCACGATATCTCTTGGCTTGGCTCCAATTGCGCGGCGTATGCCAATTTCCTGTGTGCGCTCTTTCACAATAATCCACATGATGTTTCCAACTCCGATAATTCCGGCAATGAGGGTTCCTGCACCCACAAATAGGGCGAGAAGACTGACACCGAGAAAGAGATTATCCACCATTCTGAATGCCTCAGCCATATTCATNAGTCTTATTGCCGGTTCATCGTCAGGGTGAATGGGATGATTATTTCTTATAGCTCGTATGATGTTGGGTTTCAGATCATCGGGNTCNTAACCTTTTTTAGCTGTGAATATAAAGAAACCCCAGTTGTTTCTCAAATTCATTGCTCGTCGCATAACCGATGTGGGAATCAGGGCACTCTCATCAAGGCGATTCCCGATATTAGCTTCATTAGCCTGANCTATCACACCGACAATCTGGAAATATACATTACCGATATTTACGAATTTGCCGAGACACTCTTCGTCACCGAAAATTTCATCCGCAACGCTTTTACCGATAAGCACAACCTTGCGGTTGTTGAATTCATCNGTTTCGTTGAGCAATCTACCTTTTATTACAATTGGTTTCTGAATATCAAAGAATTCAGGCTCAACTCCGCTCAGCGAGATATTTTTTTTCTTAGTGCCATAGGCAAGGTTTACCCTCAGCTGCGANACACCNGAGGAGTATTCNATGCCNGGTGTCATGCGCCGGATATCGGCAAGGTCGTTTTCGTTGAGATTCCACTGCATACCTTTGTTAAAGCCCTTGTATGGCATAGTTGTACGCCCGGGAAAAATAGCTCCCATATTGGTGTCGATTCCGTTGAAATTACGCATCAGCANTCCCTTNAGGCCACCGGCGCCACCCCATAGCAGAGACAACATTGCAGTACCCCAGAAAATACCGAAAGCAGTGAGAAATGTGCGGGTTTTGTTTCGAGCGAGAGTCGCTCCGATTTCGCGCCAGTTCTCTATGTCAAAAATAGGATTTTTCATTGTGTCAGTTAAATTATTCGTCGCGCAGGGCTTCTACCGGTTTCACTTTTGTAGCCTTTATTGCCGGAAAAAGTCCGGCAAGTGCCCCGGCTATAATCAGGACTACTGTAACTTCTATGGCTATAGATATATCAACGGTCGGATTGTGGAGCACATCGCTCTTGCCGAAGAAATGATTNACAATCTGCATCACTACCATGCCGAAGAAAATTCCTATGTAGCCGAACANAGTGGTGATAGTAACACTTTCNAGTACTATCTGTAAGAGCACAGAACGAGGTTTGGCTCCTATAGCACGGCGGATGCCGATTTCGTGAGTGCGTTCCCTAACTGATACAAACATNATATTGCTTACACCNACAATGCCGCTGAGCAAAGTCAGAATACCTATAATGAGTATTGCCAGGTGGAGGTATCCAAGAGAATCCTTTTCGCGGAGGTAACTCGCAAAATAGTTGTAGAGATAGAGTGCGCTTTTATCCTCCTTGTCAAATTCGTGTGCCTGAGCAAGAGCCTTTCTAACTGCAGAGGTTGATGCTTCGGAAGTNTCNAGTGAGTTAGCTCCCTCCTCAGTGAGAAGAACCTGTAGATTTGANAGAGTGCCGTCTGAGCCGGAGAGAGTCATGATGGTGCTGAAAGGAGCATAAACATCTGTNAGCCATCGGTGATCATATACTCCAACTATGAGCCAAGACAAATTTTGTGCTTTGACTCTTTGCCCTACCGCCTTCATCGGGTCGCCAAANAGTGTGGTTGCATCATCCTTGCAGATAACAAGTGNTTTGCGCTGATATTCGATATCGGCGAAATTGATGAATCGTCCATCCATNATTTCGATGTCATACATCTTTTGTTCCGCAGGAAAAACCCCTTCNATGTACGAGGATATATAATCTTTNTTAGAAGATATATTNCTACTGTTCAGATACTTGTAAGCNCTGACCTCTTTGATGATTTCNGGGTGTTTGCTCACAAGCATATCAATGTCCTCCACCCTCGGCTTGATTGCACGTCCTTCNTTATAACCCTTATAAGGCTTGTTTGTGGTGCCTTGATGCACATTGATNCGGCGATTTCGTTCNGGACTGCTTCTGTCCTCAAATGAATTAGCTACNCCACGAGCCATGCCGAGCAGCACAATGAGCATGAATATGCCCCANGTCACTGCAAATCCGGTCAGGAAAGTGCGTAATTTATTATTTTTGATAGTCTGGGCTATNTCCCTTATAAGATCAAACATGAATCTCTGGCTTTTCCGGTTGAATTATTCCGTCTTCAATTCTAATTATGCGGTTGGTTGCCTCGCCAACCTTGGGGTCGTGAGTCACGATTATGATAGTCATACCATCGGCATTAAGCTGTCGGAACACATTCATCACTTCTTTTGAGGTGTGAGAATCAAGTGCTCCTGTAGGCTCATCGGCAAGAATTATAGAAGGGTTTGTTATGAGCGAGCGTGCAATAGCAACTCTCTGTTTCTGACCGCCGGAAAGTTCTCCGGGCAGATGGTGNGCNCGGTCTGCAAGTCCCATTCTTTCCAATTGCTCCATTGCCAGAGCNTTACGTTTGCGTCGTGACACACCCTGATAAAACAGCGGTAATGCAACATTTTCAAGNGCATTTTTATAGCTTATGAGGTTAAAGCTCTGAAACACAAATCCAATCATTCTGTTTCTGAGTTCCGCAGCCTTGTTCTCNCTCAAATTTTTTATGAGAACCCCATCAAGATAATAGTCACCGGAATCATAATTATCCAGTATCCCTAATATATTAAGGAGAGTGGATTTACCGGAACCCGATGCTCCCATAATTGAAACAAGTTCACCTTTGCTTATTTCAAGGTTGATACCCTTGAGCACATGAAGNGGAACTGCNCCGGGGTATGTTTTGTTTACATCCTTTAGTTTTATAATCATTGTTCAATTGATTTTATNTGTTAGAGAATNTAAGCGATGATAAAGTTACACAATGGTGAAATTTTTTTTANAAAAACGAGAATTATTATTTGCTTTTGCGAACATCTTGCTTTATCTTTGTGTTGTAATAATGAAGCAAGAGAGCTTCTATACCTAATATAAAACAATAAAGCTTCAAGGTTTACCACATCAAAGTAGATTGGGAAACTCATCAATTACTTGTGAAATACCGAGACAAGCTTAGCCAGCNAATGGCGGGCCCCATCCCANTTGTGGGAGGCATTTATGCCCAGGCGGATTACAAAGGCGGGCGAGCACTCAAATCCTGTCATTCGGAGTTTCATCGCATCCTTTGATGTGGAATTTATAAAGAGGCTGTATCNGAACGAATAGTTTTGATGCAGCCTCTTCTATTTTACAGCTNTAATAAAGCTATCAACATTTCATATCTGATTGATTCTTACAGCGGATTATTGAGAGCCGTANTAATGAAAAGGTGGTGAAACCGACAGCGATTTCACCACCTTTAATTAATAGTATCNNANTCTTATTTATTTTTCGGCTTTCTTATCAAGGCATTTCTTACATATTTCCTTAGCAAAGGCGTGACGGGCATAGTTCCAGTCGTTTGCCTGGAAAATATCCTCGTGGCTACGCAGACGTTTGTGGAAATCATCATAGTTGCGATTGTTCTGCGGAGTCCATGCGGCTTCAGCCACGGCTACAAGGCGTGGAAGCATAAGGTATTCAAGGAGCACGGGTGCAATAACGTACTCTGACCAGAAGTTAGCCTGAACTCCCATATACTTATCTGCAAGTTCGGCAGGAACGTCCTTCATCGGCACGTATTTATATACAGCCTCAAGTGTTTCAGTACCCCATCCCTGAGTCATCGGTTCACCGGTGAGAGGAGACTGTTTTCTATTGATATAATAAGGTATCTGAGGAGTCAGAATAGTGGTAAGTCCTTTAGATGCGGCTTCTTTGGCAGCTTTGTCTGCTCCGACCCATGCCATGATAGTCATGTCCTGTGGCAGCATATCTGTATTTCCATGGAGCACTTCATTCCAGAAAATCAGTTTACGTTGCTCATTTTCAGGCTTGGCAGCTATATGCTTGGCAAGTTCTTTATAAAAGTTGAGCTGCAAATCGCGGTAGTTTGTAGAACCGATGCTGTCAAGCTGAGCCTTGCACGCATCGTTCTTCTGCCACTTGTCGGTAGGGCATTCATCACCTCCGAGATGGATATAGCCGTAGGGGAACAGGGGAATAAGTTCATCAATAACATCTTTTGCAAATTGTACGGCAGCAGGATTGGAAACATTCATTACATCGCGGCTAACTCCCTGCATTTTCCAAACTTCGTGAGTGTTTTCGGGATCACACGCAAGAATTTCGGGATATGCGGCTACAGCAGCCTGAGTGTGACCGGGGATATCAATTTCCGGCACCACTTCAATAAAGCGGTCTTTAGCGTATGCAACAATTTCCTTGATGTCTTCCTGAGTGTAATAGCCGGAATAAGGAATCGTGTCAGGATCATAGGCAATCCATCCGAGAGAAGTACTTCCTCTCTTGGCACCTACATCGGTCAGTTTGGGATATTTTTTGATTTCGATTCTCCATCCCTGGTCTTCGGTNAGATGCCAGTGAAAACGGTTCATCTTGTAAAGNGCCATCATNTCAAGCACTCTCTTCACCTCATCCTTACCGAAAATGTGGCGACCTTCATCAAGCATGAAACCGCGCCATCCAAACCGAGGAGAATCCTCTATCGTCACTTCCTCAATGGTTGCCGGAGCATCAGCATTTACAGGAAGCATCTGGCGCAATGTCTGCAAACCATAGAAAAATCCAGCTGGTCGAGAAGCAGAAATAACTACCCCGGCGGGNTTTACATTCATAATGTAGCCCTCTGCCGGTATAGACATATCAAGCATCAGGGAAATGTCCGAGTTGGCATCAGTGGGTTTGATGCTTGCTCCTGTAGCTTTTTCAAGCTGTGGNAGCATGGCGCTGAAAAGATTNGCAATACTGTCTCCGGCATAAGAGGGCACCATATAGGTGGCTTCCTTAGGAAAAGTAAAGGATGACGGACCTTTTTTTNGTGATGCAGGCAGCGGAATGATATCAGCGGCAGCAGCGGTAGTGGNGCAAGCAAGCATAATGCCTGCAATTGGACCGGTTAAGAACTTGAAATTCATATTTATTAATTACGGTATTAGAATATTATTTCCTACAAAGNTAGCANAATATATTTAATTATATAATTTTGCACTGAATAATGGAAAAGAAAAATGGGATTTTACACAAGCAATATTATGACCGGTGCTCCGGCAACATTCAAATCAGAAACTCAGAAGCTTATATATGACGCTCTGGAGCGCCATGGTGTTCCATATACCCGAATAGAAAGCGACCCGGGTGTGTCAATGGATGATTGCTTAAATATTGACAGGGCATTCGGAATTGAAACCGTAAAGACCATATTGCTCACAAACCGGCAGAAGAATAGATTCTGGCTTTATGTCACTCATGCGCGCAAGCCATTTATAACTAAGGAATTCGGTGCGTCATTGCAAATTCCAAGAGTGTCGTTTGCCGATGAGAATCTTATGCTTCAGGTACTTGGAACACCNCATGGGGCGGCAACTCCTTTNGCCCTTCTGCGTGATGAGGCTTCCGAGGTGTCTTTTGTAATGGACAGAGATGTTGCCGAGCGNGANAAAATAGTNNTNACAGACGGAGATGCCTGCGGATTCATTGCNATAGCAAACAGTGACTTNTTCACTTTATTGGGGAAAGAACCTNTTCTTATAGAAAATCCGGCGGAAATAGTGCCACCNGCAGAATGACTGAATACAAAAAAGCTGTGTGAGAANAAGGTTCAGACACAGCTTTTTAATAGAGTATAGGGGAGTACGCTTTTACTCCTCCTTGTTTCTGTTCTTGGCTTTGTTTTTAGTTTTGGTTGCGGAGGAATCAACATCTTTTTCCTCCTTGAGGTCAATTTCGTTTCTGTCCTTGTCAATAACCTTGTATTCAAGGTAGGCNAGNGACTGGTCGGGAAGGATTTTGAATTTTCTTCCTAATGCAATNCGCCATCTTAAATATTGCGAGAATAATCCTTTTTTAAGATAAGCGTTNACGTATGGGTGAACATACATAATGAAGTCGCTCACCTTAAGATCTCGAATCANATATTCGATTTTCTCCTTCAGAGTATCTGTAAATAGCAGCGAAGGTTGAACTTTGCCTTTGCCGTAGCATGAGGGACACTCTTCGGCTGTAACGATGTCAAGTGCCGGGCGCACTCTCTGTCGTGTAATCTGCATCAGNCCGAANTTGCTGAGCGGNAGAATNTTATGGCGTGCTCTATCGTTAGCCATAATCTCTTTCATGTGCTCATACAGCTTTTGTCTGTGCTCAGCCTTAGCCATATCGATAAAGTCAATGACAATTATGCCTCCCATATCTCTGAGGCGCAACTGTCTGGCTATTTCATCCGCNGCTCTAATATTGACATCCAGTGCGTTGCTCTCCTGATCGTTAGCCGCTTTAGAGCGGTTACCGCTNTTGACNTCAATAACATGGAGAGCTTCCGTGTGCTCAATAATGATGTATGCTCCGCTTTTGAATGAAACCGTTTTGCCAAACGAAGACTTTATTTGACGTGTGATATTGAAATGGTCAAAAATCGGAGTATCCTTGTCGTAGAGCTTTACAATGTCTTTTTTCTCAGGCGCAATAAGACTCACATATTTGGAAATTTGTGAGTAAATGTCGCTGTCGTTTACATAAATACTTTCAAATGATGGATTGAAAACATCACGGAGCACTCCCACAATACGGCTTTCTTCCTCAAAAATGAGCGCCGGTGCAGTTGCCTTCTGTGCTCTTGCCACAGTGTCTTCCCAACACTGCAGAAGTGTTTTCATTTCATGGTTGAGTTCCGCAACTCTTTTACCTTCAGCCGATGTACGGATAATAACACTGAAGTTTTTAGGGCGGATGCTTTCAACGAGTTGCCTGAGTCTGAATTTTTCTTCAGTAGTCTTGATTTTCTGAGAAATCGAAATCTTGTCGCCAAAGGGAATCAGCACGAGATATCTTCCGGTAAGTGTAATTTCGGTAGTGAGTCTGGGTCCTTTGGATGAAATGGGTTCCTTGACAATCTGCACCATGAGCTCCTGTCCCGGTTTGATAAGCTCGGCAATTGAACCATGCTTGTCAATTTCGGGTTCAAGCTTCATTTTTGCCACGGATGGCACATGCTTTTTGTCAGTTAAGGCTGTGTTGAGAAAAGAGGAGTATGAGGAGAATCGTGAGCCAAGATCCAGATAATGGAGGAAAGCGTCTTTTTCGTAGCCAACGTTGACGAAAGCGGCATTTAGTCCGGGCATAAGTTTTTTTACCTTAGCCAGATAAATGTCTCCGACAGCGTAAGCGATGCTTCTCGATTCCTTTTGGAGGGAAACGAGTCGTGAATCCTCAAGGAGGGCGATACTGACCTCTTTGGGTTGCACATCTATAATAAGTTCGCTTTGCATATAATATCCGGTTTTTTAATAGTACTATAAACAAAGAACAAACTCAGGATCTCCGGTAAGAATGGATATAATCCTTAAGTTTGTCCCTTGTATAGCGTGGTCTTAACCAGTCAAAGATTATTTCTTCTTATGACGGTTTTTTCTCAGACGTTTTTTGCGTTTGTGAGTAGCCATCTTGTGGCCTTTTCTTTTCTTTCCGCTGGGCATTTTAGTTTACCTTTATGTGATTGATATAGTGAATTACAAACAAGAATCAACAGCGAATCTCTTATTCACCTTTAACCTCGTCCATGAACACTTTAGCAGGCTTGAAAGCGGGAATTTTGTGCTCGGGGATGATGATTGTGGTGTTTTTAGAGATGTTTCTTGCGGTTTTTTTAGAGCGGGTCTTAACGATGAAGCTGCCGAATCCGCGAAGATAAACATTCTCTCCGTGTGAAAGTGAATCCTTAACAACTTCCATGAACTTCTCAATAGTGTCAAGAACGTTGGCTTTATCGATGCCGGTGCTCTTAGAAATCTCTGTAACGATATCAGCTTTTGTCATTACTTTAAGTGTTTATATTTTTAATNCGTTGTAGTTCAATGTTTTGCGCTCAACAGCAAGGTGCTTGCCATTTTGCAAGTGCAAATATCGGAATTTTTTTTCAATTGAAAGTAAGGGTAATGTGTTTTTTTAGCGATAACCATCACTTTTTTAGCAATATCGGAGTTTTTTCACCTCAATAAGGCTAAGATTTTGTACAAACGGACATTTTTCAGAGGGCGAAACAGACGCATTGGGAATGAAATGAATAGCCTGCCAGCCGGCTGCTATGGCACCACTTATATCAGTGTCCGGATTATCACCTATCATAATATGTCTTTCAGGAGATATATTGCCGCTAACTTTCATTGCGTGCTCAAAGAGTCTGATATCAGGTTTGTTCACTCCTATATCATCGCTAAGTACAACCATATCTATCAGGTCTGTTAAGCCGGCACTCGCTATTTTTCTGTGCTGAACCTCCACAAACCCGTTGCTGAGTACTCCAACCGGCAAACCGGCACGTCTAATTCTTTTGAGTAAATCCAACGCTCCCGGCATAAGCTGTTTTTCTTCTGCCAGCAGGTTGAGATATACCGGGTCGAGCTTTAGAGACAGTTCTGTAGCATCGTCAGTAGATACTCCGGCTTCAGTAAGGGGCATTCTGAAGCGCTCCATCTTAAGATATTCGCGTGTCACTTTCCCGGCAGCGTAGTCTTTCCACAGCAGCGAGTTGTAATGATGGTAACGGTCTATCCATAGTTGAGGGCTGTTGAAAAAGCGGTCAAGTTTTTCCTGCCGATAAACATTATCCAAAGCTCTGAGGGAGTTTGCCTGAAAATCAATCAGGGTGTCATCAAGGTCAAGCCACACCACATCGGTGTGCTCACTGTCAATGATTACCGGAGTGTCTTTGCTGTTCATGCGGATATTGGTGANNNANCTTCTACCTTTCGCAGATACTTGACTGTACGCACCGTAACAGGTAGAATAATAATCTCGTAACAGGTTTTTAATATAATCTGGGTGATGATGAGTTCAATAAGCACATTCATGGGTAGTATCCCTCCAAAAGCTATAGGGAAGAAAATCAGAGAGTCAACCCCTTCTCCCCAGAGGGTGGAAACAATAGCCCTCACAGAGAATCGCCCCTTACCGGCAGATGAAATTTTCATGCGGTGCATCACATAGGCGTTTGTAAGTGAGCCGCAGAGAAAGGCAATGAAGCTTGCCGCAAATATGCGCGGCACCGCTCCGAAAATCAGTTGCATGGCTTCCTGTCCCTGCCAGGATTCNGCACCGGGGAGCCATATTCCNACCTGAAGNAGCAGTGACACAAGCAGATTCATTGCAAATCCGAGCCATATAACCATCCTTGCCTTGCTGAATCCATATAGCTCCACAATGCAGTCATTAATAATATATGAAACGGGGAAAATTGCAACTCCTGCCGTAACGGTGATGAATCCGAGATTCACAACCTTTATTTCCATAAGATTGGAAACAATGAGGCAAATACAGAACAGAAGAGTGAGGAGGAGGAATGTAAAGGAATAGTATTGTTTTGTCATTTTCTTGTTTTTTACGAGGTAGCAAGCACTCGGTANTTGTTAATACGCTGCAAAGGTAGCTATTTTTCAGGATTTAGCAAAGAGTCCTGCGTACACACCTGCNGTTTGGGTAATAATGGNAGAAGGTGAATAACGGCTTANATCATAGTCCACCCTTTCCGGCATATTCAATGCCTTATTTATAGCATCNGTTATAGCATCTGGAGATGACGGGNTGAAAAAAATAGCTTTGTTTTCGAGTTCAGGCAAGTGGTTGGCATCAATATCACTGAGGCACACGGGAAGACCAAAACTCATAGCCTCGAGCAGTGCGAGGCTCATGCCTTCAAAGAGTGAAGGCAGGATAAATAGCCNNGAGTGATAATACAGCGCATTAAGAGTGTCACGGTCTGCAAAGCCTGTGAAAACGACCCGCTGTGTTTTATCAAGATTCTTTAGNTTGTTGATGTATTCNGGATTGTTATCTGCTGCTCCCGCTATAACAATCCGGTAGTCTTCCGGCAATGAGTCTGCGGCATTAATAAGAGTTTCAAATCCCTTTTCAGGTGTGAGTCTTCCAACAGCCAATATATATTTATAAGGTGTGATGCCGAATTTAGCACAGCGGTAAGCCGTACCTACCGCTCCGCTACGGATTATCGGGTTAGGGATGAATACACTTTTGGCTTCAGCCGGTGTATTCTTGACAGTTGCCTGCATGGATTCATTCACAAATATAATTTTGTCGGCAAACCGGAATCCTATCTTTTCTCCTGCTTTAAGAATCATCTTGGCAAATCTGCCCCACTTATCATGCTTGTAGTTGGTGCTGTGGTATGTTAGAACAATTTTCATGCCGAACAGCTTTAGAAGAGGGGAGAGAAATGCCGGTCCGATGTTGTGGATATTTACAACCTTTACAGGATGAAAAATGAGATGAACCGCACAGAGCAAGGTGTGGTAAGCCGCTTCAAAACCTTTTATCCGGGTGCTCGGTAAATCAACAAATTCAATGTTTGCCGGGGCTTTATCGCTTGCTTTGACAAATGGTTTGCGCCGGTAAACACGGCAGGGGAGTCCCAGATTCGGCAGTATGTCNGCGCAATGCCGCTCCACACCGCCTTGTACTCCCGGAAAACCTCGTAGCCCTATTGCCGCAAGCTGAGTTTTCATTTCCAGTCAATCGGTTTGCCACGCATTATGCGCCATTTGTTTCTTAGAATCCATAATATGGGTTTCCATGGCTTTCTCACCATATCGTGACGCTCGGTTACAATAAAAGCACAGTTTCGGTTGCAGTTCCTTACCTTCTTGGCAGTTTGCTGCCACACTTCAGACGCTTTCATTTCATCAATGGTCTGCTCTGATATGTTGCCTACAATCCACTCTTTGGCTGAGCCGTTACATGGAGAAACATATCCTTTGGGGTCAATAAAGAAGAAATCATCAAGCGCACCGCACTGTGGACGGTAGCCGGAAGAGTCNCCCCGCAGTCGGCGNTGAATGGATCGGTTGAAATAAGCTCTGCCGTAATCCTTGAGCTTGGCTTTNAAGCCTCTGCGCCGCGAAGTCAGCAGGGCTTTAACAAATTTCTCATGTTCGGCGAGCGCCTCCANGCTCTCTATTTGATTATCATCTTTATGAAAATACCATGAATTATGAACTGTGGAATTTCCAAGTTCTACCCCCAGTGCTACACACAGTTCGTACAATGGCAGGAGATCCTTGTAGTTATCCGGAGAGATNACTACCGAAAAACCGATGTTGCGACATTTGGTTTTTCTCAGTTCGAGCATTGTGCGCATCGCATGGTCAAACCCGTCCTTGAGCCCGCGCTTGGAGTCATTCACNGCNGGTAAGCCTTCCAGACTCACCCTTATGAGTATGTCAGGGTAGCGTTTTGCCAGTCTGACGATTGTTTCGGTGTTATAGCCGTTAGTACTCAGTTCAATCAGCGAAGCCTTTGGNTGCAANATTTCAAAGAGTCGNTCAATATCTTTTCTNAGTGTNGGCTCTCCGCCGGTAATGTTAATTCTCATTCCGTCAGGAAGCTTTTTCAACTGTTCAAAGTCAAGCTCTTCATCCGGGCNGGTGGGAAACTGCCAGATGTTGCACATATTGCAGCGGGCATTACACCTGAAAGTGGTGATAATGCTGCATTGAGTTGTATTTCCGCTGTTTCTCACAATAGTTGTCAGTTATTGATTATTACAACAAGAANATTCTCNGGTTTGAGNCCGGAAATGATTTCTGCAAAGTGGCTGCGCGTAGTGCTCCCGGCATTAAGAGCAATTACACAGAGCGTGTTCTCAGAATTTATCGCCGGAGCGAGGTTTGCCACACCTGCGGCATCTGAAACCGGCACAAATATGTGCGAGTTGTTTCGGGATGCTGCGTCAAGTTCATCCTTGAAATCTTTTCCAAGAATCATATCACTTGTATCCGGTTTTATTTCAGCGGCTTTTATACCAGCCGAGGTAAATGATTCAAAGATTTGCCCCCCGAAAGTTTTTATATCACTAAGGTTTGCGATATAAACGTTTCCTTGTTCAAGCAGAGACATGATAGCCGAGCGCACCTGAGCCACTGAACCATTGTTTTTGAGCTCTACGGTGTGTGACTCCAGATTAAGGAATGTCAGGTCACATGAGTTGTTGATGAGGTCCTTCCTCTTCATGAGCCCAAATGCAAGCAGCATCGGTACNGCAAGTGCGAAAANTAATCCGGCGATAAGAATTATCACNGCTTTCTTGATGCTCGGTTTAGGTTCCACATAAGCCTTGTCGATGACAAATCCGAGAGTATCCTGTGAGTTGAGCTTCATCAGTGCATTCTCCCTCTTTTCAACAAGGAAAGCATACAGTTCGTTTTTNAGAAGCTGGTCTCGCGACAGATTTATATATTCTTTCTCTATTGCAGGGAGTTTTCTGAGGTGTGAATCCATNGANCCGACAATGCCTCTACGCTGGGCAACCGCCATTTTTGCTGCCTTAAGGAGCTGTGTGAAGGAGTTGACGATGGTGCTACGCATCTGGTTTATTCTGGTTTCAGCTGCAATGAGAGCTTTGTTACCGGGTTTAGCGGAGCGCCTCAATTCAAGCAAGATAGCCATCTGCTCGTTGTAATCGCCAATCATTCCCGATTTGTCGGAACTGTTATCCTCNCCCGGTGTAGATATAGCTGGGAGCATGCCGTCGCTATGGTTATTCAACAGTTCNAGCACNTGTTCGTAATATAAAATTTGTGCCGATGCCTTAAGCAACTCCTCATGGGCGTTAAGGCTNGTTTCAAGAATAATGGGTGCTTCAGATTCAATGTCAACAAAGTTGCTCTCGGTTTTGAATTTCTCAACTTTTGCTTCCGANTCTTTCAAATCGGTGTAAAGTGAATTAATTCTGTCTGTTATGAAATTTAGTTCTGTAAGCGATGTTTCTCTCTTTCGGTCAAGCCTCTTCATGTTGTACTCATTCATCATGGTGTTGAGNACAGCAACTGCCTTGTTTTTGTTTTGTGTGGTATAGGTGAATTCTATTCCATCAGCGAGTTTGTCAAGTATTTTTACCCCCACTTCCTCATACAGATTCCACGCTGCGNTGGAAATACCTGTTACTCCGAAAACNAATGTNCCNGTTTCTGTATTGNTACCGGTAGCCGACAGGGTGAAATCNCCCAAAGGAGTTGAGACATTGTANGGCAGGGTAACGTCCTTTTTCTCAAAGTATGTTTTTTTGAAAAAGCGTCCGCGATACACCTTGATATCTGCNTTTCCATTTTTAAGAGTAACCTTTACGTTAAAGGGGCGGCTTAGAGTGTCGCCACACTCTTCGCTGAGCGTAAGGCTGACAGGTGCGTCTTCAAAAAGAGTATGNTTGAAAATTCCGTCTTTTTCAATGCAGTTCACATTCAGGTTTAGTGCNTTGACNGTGCGCGTGGCAACATCTATTGTGTTAACAAGCAGTATTTCATTATCCACACTNGATGATGCGAATCCTCCTGTAGAGAATATTCTCATCATCTGCATCATGGAGCCGGCACCACGAGCACCCTGNGAGTCTGAGGCGTCCTCGATNAGCAGNGCNGCATGAGCAGTATATTCCGATTCCTTNCGGGCTATGTATGCCACAACAAGTCCGAAGATAATAAGAAAGATTGCGCANAAGAGCCATTTGTGAAGTTTAAGTTCACGAATGTATCTGCGCAAGTCAATTTCGTTTGAATAGTCTTTATTATTCATTGTGATGTTGTTTAATCTGACGGTTAGGGAACGANTGAGAGCAAATTACTCCGAGAAGCATCATGGCGCACATTCCGGATGTCTGTACAATGGTTGTGGATGCGATGCTTTCAATGAGAAGCGACAGAGTGATAATCCACCCTATGGCAAACAGCAGGCGACTCCTTTCCGGNGCCTTGTGAATGAGCCTTTTGAGGAGTNTTATTACATATATCCAGAATATNGCAAACAGTATNACTCCTACTAATCCGAACTGGGCAAGAGATGGATAAAAGGCATCGCATATAAAAAANGGCTGNGTGGGGGAAAGCCCGTAAACCGAACTGATTCCGTACTCATGATAAAGCGTGGAGTAAGGGTCNGTGGAAGCCCATGAGCAGAAGCTTGCAAGACCGCTGCCGAATGGCATATAATCTATCAGAACAAGTGCNCCGGTCGCATATAAAACCGGACGGGCATACGATTCAAGTACNTCCGGGTCATAAGAGGTTGATTCACCGGTGAGAAAATAATACTGAAACTTAGCCCAACCGGCAGCTATAACGAGTAGTGGAATGACAACTATCAGTAGTTTACGTCTGAGCGAGAACTCGTTCAGTGCAAAGCGNGTGTANAAAAACAGTAAGAAAATTGAAATGATGAACTCTCCGTAGTATTTGGAACGNCCGCAGAGAAGTCCGGCACTCAGCATNGCTATGATAACGATGGCNTCTTTTNGGTTTATGTGGTTGCTCTCAGATGTGTAAGCATANACGATAGCACAGAGTAAAAGAACTGTNCCNGGGTAGGAGATATGCCCCATTATCNTTAGAAAAGGCATTTTAGGNAGAAAGAAACTTAATGCACATATAGCCGCGTTGATGATTGCTATGTAGCGNAGTAATTGNTTNTGCTTGGTTGTAAATGTGGGNCTTACCGCAAGGAATACTACAAAAGGGACATAAGGTTTAAGCTGAATAATCCAGTCGGTAATAATTGCACCGGGAGTGTTGAAGTGCATGAATATCAACGAATATGCNGCGTAAAAAGTCATTACCGCTACAATAATCCAAAGGATGGTGTAGCGGCGCCATGCNTGGTTAACCACACAATCGGCAACAGCNATCAAACCCATGAGACCGGCAATCAGCTCATCGGTAAATGTTACGATTTTAACGCTCGGAATCAANAAAGCGAAAGCGAGAATGAAAAGAGTTGTGCAGATACGGTCTATTCTCAGCATGGTTTATCTGACAGCGAGTGCTATTACAAGGGAAGCGATTACNCTTACGGCACTGACAATGGTGGATATAACGGATAGTTTGTAAGAGTTATTNGTGTTATANCTTGCATTTGACTCTCTCACGCTGTTNGGGTCAACAATAACCACATCATTCTGCTGGAGATAATAGTAAGGTGAGGCGATAACATCCGGATTAGTCAGGTCAAGACGGTGATAAACAAGNCCGTCNGGAGTTTCTCTTATAACTGTTACATTGTCTCTTCTNCCGTATTCGGTCATATCTCCAGCCGAGGCGAGTGCATCGAAGATAGAAAATCTCTCTGACTTGACGTCGATGGTGCGTGGAGTTCTTACCTCACCCATTACATTCACTTTGAAGTTTATCAGTCGGACTTTGACTTTAGGATCGGTCACATTCTCTTCAATGCGGGATGTTANATAGTTTTTCAGCTCAGTGGTTGACATTCCGGCTACATGTATTGTGCCGAGAACCGGAAAGTCTATGTCACCGTTTTTGTTGACGATATATTTCTGCTGTTCGGAGGTGGATATGATGCTGTTTTGTCCGGCAGAGTACTGTGCGTTGCTTGCCGGTATATTGTACTCGGCAGTAGCNGCGGGCACNGTGGAGGTCACAACTATTTCAAGCTCATCTTCCGGCACAATCTTTATNGAATATTCGGTAGAGNTGAGCTTGCCCTCCTTTGCTTCAGGCAGNCCTGACAGGTATGTGAGGTGACTTTTGTGTGAGGAGCACGAGGATGCTACTATAGNAAGAAATATGATGATTGGTAAAAAAGTATGCTTCATGACTACTTTAAGTTTAACTGAAAACGGAAAATTCCTATATATTATTGTATGGTTATGAATTTATAGTCACAAAGGTAGTATTTTTAGTNGAGTTATTGTGTTTTTCTGNGGAATAACAAAAAAAACGGTGTGTCATTTGNAGTGACACACCGAACNATATAGGGTTTTGTTAAGTATTAAAGACCTTTGATTTTGTCAGCNGCTTTCTGNGCNGCNTCGGCNGCNGCATCTTTCGCTTTCTGAGCNGCATCAGNGGCTGCATCTTTNGCNTTCTGAGCNGCATCNGTGGCNGCATCTTTTGCTTTTTCTNTAGCATCNGCTGCTGCAGCCTTAGCTTTTTCTACTGACTCAGTGGCTTTTTCGCTTACNGCCTCTTTAGCACTCTCAACCTTANCGGCTACGCTATCGGTTACAGCTGTTTTTGTGCTGTCAATTTTGTCAGACGCTGTGTCTGAGATTTTGTCGATAGAAGCTTTTACAGTNGCGAATGTGCTTGCAAGTGCCGGTGCTTTTTGATCTACNACAGGCTGAATTTTATCAAGAAAAGCTTTTGCTTCGTCAAGTTTGCCTTCGCTCTGAAGTTTNACCACGTACTCTTTAGCTTCCTCAACGTAAGCTTTAAGGCTGTCGGAGTTAGTACAGTTTTCAATTTTAGAGGCAAGTGTTGATTCCTCCTGCTTAGCCTTTTCAGAGCTGCTGCATGCTGAAAAAGTGGCTACTGCAGCGATAGCTGCTGAAATAAAAAGTGCTTTCATTTGATTGATAATTTAATTTTTTGATTGATATTTCTAAAACACTAAAATTATAACTTATCAGGTTGGTGAAAAGTTTAATTATNTTTGAAAAATANTCAAAAATTCAATCTTATNTAATTAAATTAAAAGGAGTAACGTAAACCAAAAGATGGAGTGAAAGCATGAACTTTGTAATCGGCAGTGAAAATCTCCTTTTTAGAAAGAAGAAGGTCGTCATAGCTGCANGAAGCATTCTTTTCNCCGGTNCCGGCTACATACATGAAGCTGAAATCTATGGCAAGTGATGGAATCGGGTAGAAAGATATGCCGGCAGAGGGANCAATTTTGGTCATNCCNGGAGTTTCAGGATTGTAATGCTCCTTATCNACNGGCGAGGTGTCAATCATTAGTCCGAGTCTGGCATCAAGGCGTTTNGTTACAGCATATTCGGAGCCGATGCGAAAGCACCAGGCGTTTTTGTAGTTTTTAGTCAGGTTTTGGTCAAACGGATCAAGTTTTGAATCCAGAAAATCAATGTTGAGTGATTTATATGTTTTCCANCCGGTGAGCTGTGCGTCAAATGCAAGTGTGAGCTTTTCCACGGGTTTCCATGACGCTCCNAAAGTGAGTACGTAAGGACAAGGCATTGAGGCTGCAAAGTTTGCAGAATGAATTATGTTGAGTTTGTCCTCGAGAATGCCGCGGGCNATTTCATTGGCGTAATCAACACTNGCCTCTCCGCTCTTCACTTTCATATTCATCTTTGTGCGNAATGANGCNCCGACGNTAACATTGTTNGAAATGTCATACATCACACCAATGTTTGCGCCGAGAGCTACCTGACTCTTACCGGAAAGATTGACTGAGGCAGGGGTTGTATTTTCAAACCGATAGTCAGTNCCCATAAGTGCAAGCACCTGATCTAAGGATGAGGGAGAAACGAGTCCTTTATTGAGGTTAACCGAGCCCCAGGCGATAGCGAGTCCGGCACCGANACTTAGTTTCGGAGTTATTTTCCATGAAAGTGTGGGCTGAATGGTATATACTTTTAAATCCACATTTTGATTGAGCACCGCTCCCGGCCAGTTTTTNGTCCAGTCGATACTGCTACCGTAAGGAGTGTAAAAAGAAACGCCTAACTGAAGATTGTCGTAAACTTTGAAGGCGGCGTTAAATGCTATTGGGGTGCTGATTCCATTGTCAGTCTTATAATCGGAACTATTATAAGTCGCAGTTGCATAAGCCTTAATGCCGGTTAAGGTTCCTGTAATATCAAGCGTTTTGGANGAAAATCCCAGNNCGGCAGGATTAAAAATCATACTTTCCGCTCCAAGNTTGAGGGCAACNCCGGTNTGTGCCATNCCTAATTGCCTTGCNCTTAGAGTGTTGATTTGATAGCCTTCAGCAGAGGCATAAACGGAGGAGAGACAGCATAGNATNCTGATAAAAACTTTTCTCATGTTTGTTTAATTGAAATGAAGCNGCAAAGGTACTNCAANTAAATTATAAAAAAACAAAGGGAATGNGATTTTTAGTTTTATACATAAAAAGGAGCTAAACAATAGCTCCTTTTTATGAGTTTTCTGATAGGTATAGCTTGTTAAGGTAAAAAAGATTGTTTTAGGTTTGTGATGCAAAGGTATGCCTAAATAATTGCGGAGAAAAAGTATTTTATATGTTGTGCAGCAGAGTTTAAAAACCGGATTTNAGCGCATTTTGATGTAANTTNCAGTAAATCAAGTNAAAATGCGGTTTGANCGAGAATTTGATTATTTTGTAAAAGTTGTTAAATTATATGCTNCTCTGCAATTTGGCGCAATGAAAACTCCTTGCCGTCATAGCACCCGTAAGTCATATTAATAAATGCATCACCAAGAACAATCAGNCTTGTGCCGGGCAAAATCTCGCGATTTACAGGAATGTGCAGATGCCCGAAAACAAAATAGTCGATATGCTCATGTGTCTCTTCAAACNCCTTTGCAAAAGCAACAAGTTTATGCGAATCCGGTAGNTCAACAAGAACATTTGCNGCGGTGGTNCGACTGTGTGATGACCAGTTGTGGGCAAATGGCACAGTCCAGCGGGGATGAATTGCAGAAAAGATTTTTTGACAAGTCTTGTTTCTGAAAATCGCTCTCATACGCCTGTAAGAGGGGCGTGATTCTCCCACACCATCACCATGCTCCATGAAAAAACGCTTACCGTCAATAACCGTTTCCATAGAGCCGTCTATAACCTTCAATCCTATTTCTGTGGGTAAGTAATCGAATATCCAAATGTCATGGTTGCCCTTGAACCACACAATATTAACACCGCTGTCGGCGAGTCGTGCAAGGGCTCCGAAAAAGCGAACAAATCCTCTTGGNACNACCTCTTTATATTCATACCAGTAATCAAGTATATCCCCAAGTAAAAAAAGATTCTTTGCATCATNGCTGATGCTGTCAAGCCATTTTACTATGGTGAGTTCATGCTCTCTGGGNTTTTTAATAAATTTTGCACCCAGATGAATATCTGAAATGAAATAGGATTTATTGCGCATCTGTTACAGAGAAGGGAATTAAAGAAAACCGAGATCAAGCTTAGCCTCCTCCGACATCATATCNTTGTTCCATTCCGGCTCAAAGACAATTCTTATATCCACCGACTTNATGCCCTCTATACTTTCCAGTTTTATTCTGGCATCTTCAACCAGAAAATCCGCAGCAGGGCAATTAGGTGCGGTAAGTGTCATGTCCACTTTCAAATTGGCATCATCGTCTATGTCAATTTTATATACAAGTCCGAGACTATAGATGTCAACAGGTATTTCGGGGTCAAAAACGGTTTTAAGCATTCTTACCGTTTCTTCTTCCAGATGCAGTTTTTCTTCGGGAGTAATCATGATAACTCTATTTAATTCTGTAAAGTTAAAACAACTGCCGNTAATGTCAAAGTTCAANAGGTTATCTGAACACAAAATATTTCTGCAGCGGAAGATTCCATCCGACAGAAACTATGAACGAAACCCCGAGACGAGCTATGGCATAGGGTGATTCATCCTCAAGTATGGGTGATTTTTCGAATACAGANCTTAGATATTGGTATGCAATNTCGGTGCCTCCGGAGTTAAGCAGAAGAGAACCNAGCCATATGAGAAAAAACTTGATAATCATTGCCTTTTTGCTGCCGTTGGCATCAGCGAAAGTCCATTTCAGGTTGATGGTAAAGTTTGTAATTCCACCGCAGATAGCCCCTATGGCTGCACTGATGGCAGCATTATAATCACCTGAAATGAGAGATGANATAACAAATGGTAAAAACAGAAACGCTAAGTAAGAAGCAACAAAATCTACTATAGCTGAGATATTCGAAGCGATAACCGCACGCAATATCCACAATCTGTTCTTAACCCACTTGCCAATATTTTTCACTTCTCACTATTTTGGATAGCCACCAGCAGNTTTTTGCACATGTTGTTATGCCTNACTTTCAGATATATCACNACGATATTAAAAATGGTNAGTTCGGCAATAGGATATACAAGGGGAATGTTNATCAGAACGGCTGCAAATAGGAAGAAGGAACGCCAGTTGAATGTGAGGAAATTTTCCCACTTGCAAAGNTTACGGCTGCGGTTAAGGAATTGTTCGCGNAGTTCCGGTTCAATAGGTGTAGTGGCTATATAGGGCATCAGTTTAACTAAATTGCTGTTGCCAAGCCACTGAACCTTGGTGTAAGTTAAATAAAGTTTGCTGATAATGCGGCTGAATACACCTTTGCCGGACTGCTTATCCTTTTCNGCCTGTTGCTCAAGACTCTCAACGGTGTCAAATTCCGATTGACCGGAGTTTTTAAGCACAAACAAGTGGAGCTGACGGAAATAGTCNGCTATAGCNGCCTGATACATGTGGCACAATGCCGCAGCTACAATAACAGTCCAAACCAGCCATGTGGGGAAGGCGAAACAGTTGTTGCCACCGCTGCATCTTAATGCAATTGAAATATAAATTGCTGCAAACCAGAAGTCTCCGGCAATTCCGTCCAGTATTCGTCCGAGTTTGGAGTACTGGCCGGTCATGCGGGCAAGCTGTCCGTCGGCGCTATCATATGAGTTAGCCCATATAATAAGGANAATTCCGATTATATTGGTTACAATGTTCTCCGGGTAGAGAAGAATACCTCCGCCGACCCCCAGAAATATTGACANGACGGTTACAATATTCGGGCTAACGCCGAGTGCAGCAAAAAATTTAGCCCAAGCAAACCCTATTGGACGGTAGAAGAACANATCAACATGCTCTTCGGTATCCTTTGATTTAAGAGTGCTTTTATATTCCTCGATTATAGATTTCAAAACAGCGATAATTTTGATTTGACGTGCTTATTTTGTTGAAAGAAAGTCTTCTGCAACACTCACATCATGTACACAGTCAACATCGAATGCTTTTGAAAATTCAAATACCTTGACATTTATTGGTGTTCTTGCTGCAAGAATTCTCTGGAAATCGCTGAGTGACTCGGGCACGGCACACACTTTTTCAACAGCCTTAAAGGATGCAGGTGTTAATCCATATATGCCGGCTGACACTATGGTGCCTGATGCAAAAGGCTCTCCGCCATAGCGATAGTCAACAACAAGTCCGTCGCTATTGAGGTCGGCATAAAGGGGAGAGGGGTCATCAACAAAACGTGTGAGTCCCATCAGCACATCTTCTTCAGAATTCATGGACTCGAATTTCTTTACAAATTCACTGAATTCGCTGTCAAAAAACATCGCATCTACTGTAGTGGCAATGAATTTGTCACCGAGATTGCGACAGGCGTTCTGCAGGCTCACAAAGGAATTGTCGGTAACGATAGGTCTTACTTCAACGGGAAATCCACTCTTGACACATTGTTCAAGGGCTTCAAGGAGCATAGGCATATTAGCATTAGCCGAAACTGTTATGCGTTCAGCTCCATTATTCATAAACAGGTCTATGAGGCGCTGCAACATTGTGCGGCCGAGTATCTTTACAAGAGGTTTCGGCACCTGCACTCCGTCCTTAACGAAGCGTGAACCCTGACCGCCTGCTAAAATTGCATAATTCATAACGTTTTATTTTTTTGTCAGCGAACAAAAGTACAATAAAAAAATGAGTCGGGCAAGCCTACCCGAAGTAACGTTTTGTTTCGGTGCGAACCTCTTTTCGAAGCATAACGAGCGTAAACATTGTTGGAAACGCCATCAGAGCATAGAACATATCGCAAAGAGCAACCGCCACGCCAAGAGGCACAACTGCAAATATTATGAGGCTCAGTATGTAGGCGTAAGTATAGAATTTCGCTTTTTTCTCACCCACTATGTAAGTAGCGCAACTTGTTCCGTAAAATGAATATGTGAACATGGATGAAAGCGCGAAGCAGGTGACTATTGCGGTAAGGAGATAGTCTCCGGCTGGAATGGATGCGGAAAAAGCCGAAAGGGCAAGGCTGAGTCCCTGTACCGANTGAGCCGGTATTTCTCCTCCGAGAAGAATGGCAAGGGCGGTGAGAGTACACACAAANCCGGAATCNATAGCCGGTCCNAGCATGGCAACGAGTCCTTCNCGTACCGGCTCNTTGTTNGCCGATGTTGAGTGCATNAGTGATGCGGTTCCAACTCCNGCATCATTGACAAGTGCTGCTCNTCTGGCACCNATAATAGCAACTCCTGCTAACGCACCCCANCCNGCTTTTAGATTGAAGGCNTTTGTAAATATCGACACTATNGCNTCGGGTAGTGCGCTCAGGTGAGTGAAGATAATATACAGTACCATAAGAAAATAAGCACCTACCATGAAAGGTACCATAACCGAGGCTACTTTGGCTATTCTTTTGATACCGCCGACAACAACTACACTTACGAGAGCCGCTATCGCACAGCCGATACTGAACCGCAGCCACACATCCGGNAGGATGATGCCGGCTTTTGTTGCGGTATTAACAAGCGCTTCAGTGAGCTGATTGGCATTCATAATNCATAAAGTACCAAANATGCCGGCTATGGCAAAGGTTACNGCAAGCCATTTCCATGATGCACCGAGTCCTTGAGTAATTATGTGCATCGGACCACCGGCATAGCCTCCATCTTTTTTTATAGTGCGGTANTTNACAGCCAGCACTCCNTCATGATATTTTGTACACATTCCCACTAAGGCGCTTACCCACATCCAGAATATAGCTCCCGGTCCACCCATGGCAATAGCNANAGCTACTCCGGCAATATTACCCATTCCTACTGTTGCCGCAACTACAGATGCGAGTGCTTGTGCAGAATTGATTTCACCCTCACTGTTTTTATCCGATTTACTTTCGCGTAACGCTTTAATTGCATGNGGAAGTCGATGAAGGGAAACCATACGGGAGGAAATAAAGAGCAATATNCCACCTCCTATCAGAGTGAAAAAGAGTGGATAGCCGCAAATGGTNTCCGAAATAGCGGTAAGTGTTTCTGAAAAAGTCATGAANGAAAATTGAAAGGAGGTTGAATCAAAAAATAATATGATTCAACCTCCAGGTTATNTTAACTGTTAGCAGTTATCAAAGTAGATTACACAAGATGNGCAATNAGNTCNTCTCTGTCGCCNGGCAGCAGATCNATAACAGGGATTTCAATCATAGTGTATGCTCCCGGTTTCTGAAGCATTGANGCGCGAGCCACACCCACNAGAATCTGAGCGGTGAGTGCGGGATTGTTGATGCTCATATTAAACTCAAANCGCTGATTCTGAGTTTTNCCGCTAACACCCTTGCGCACCATATTTACACCGTGACCCATATCCTTCACTTCATCCACACTCGCCACTTCAATAACGTGTGTTTCATCGGAAGCGAAATAGGGATCTTCCTTCACGGCTTTGGTCACATCCTCAAGTTTAGCTCCGGGTAAGAGTTCTANATAAACCATGCGGCGGTGAATTCCGGTTCCGAGGGGTATGGTCATGCTAAGCGCATTCTTNACTCCNGGTTTGGATTTTACACAGACGGTGTGTCCCATACTCATGCCGGGGCCGAAGTTTGTGTAAGTGAGACCTTTTGGAGCGGCAGCCTGAAGCAGGGCGCGAACAATAGAGTCGCTACCCGGATCCCATCCGGCAGAGATAACAGCCACAGTGNCATTCTCTTTTGCTACTTTGTCAAGACTGTGGCGGAGTTCACGTATAGAGGAGTGAATATCAAAACTATCCACAGTGTTGATGCCTTTTGCCAGTAACTCAACAGCGTACTTCTCAACCTCGCGGGTNGGTGTGCATAGTATTGCCACATCCACTTTGCCGAGGTCATTGATATCTGTGGTAACTTTGTAAGCTGATAGTTCAGCGGGAATCTCCGATACGCTGCGGCGAACAATACCTGCAATTTCAAAATCGGGAGCTTCCTGAAGAGCTTCAACTACAAATTTGCCAATATTTCCATAGCCGACAACTGCGGCTCTGATTTTTGTCATGAGTTGTATATTAAATTATTAATGTGTGAGTGAAAAAATCATTTTTTGAGAGCGCTTACGATTTCACGTGTATCTCGCGCAATCATAAGTTCTTCATCGGTAGGAATAACCACAACCTTTACTTTAGACGCCGGTGTAGATAGTTCTGTTTCGGTGCCACGGGTGCGAGCATTGAGTTCATTGTCAATTTCAACTCCCATAAATTTGAGAGGAGCACAAACATTTTCACGCACTCCGGTCTGATTTTCACCAACCCCGCCGGTGAAAACGATTACATCAACTCCNCCCATCTCGGCAGCATATGCTCCAACGTACTTTATGATGCGCTGTTCATACATGTCAAGAGCCATTTTNGCCCTTTCGTTGCCCTCGTTCACNGCATTTTCAATTTCGCGCATATCACTTGAAATTTCGGAAACTCCAGCCATTCCGCTTTCTTTGTTGATGANTTTCTGGAGGTCGTCAACAGTCATGTTATGACGCTTCATAAGATAAGTNAGAGCACCGGGGTCAACATCTCCAACACGGGTNCCCATCATAAGTCCTTCGGTGGGAGTGAGNCCCATGGAGGTGTCAACACTCTTACCATANAGAACCGCAGTTATAGAACCACCGTTTCCAATGTGNCAGGTGATGATTTTCTGTTTTGTGATATCAAGTCCGAGGAATTCGCAAGCTCTGGCAGAAACATATCTNTGACTTGTGCCGTGGAATCCNTAACGACGCACGCCATCCTCCTTGTAAAAGCGGTAGGGGAGAGCGTACATATAAGATTTNGCCGGCATAGTCTGGTGGAAAGCAGTGTCAAANACNCCNACCTGGGGCACTGAAGGCATCAGTGCGGTNATNGCTTCNATACCGGTGATGTTNGCCGGGTTGTGAAGCGGAGCAAGGTTGTAACAATCTTTTACCTGCTGAATAACTTCATCTGTAATCAGCACGCTTTTGTTGAACTTTTCAGCNCCGTGCACCACGCGATGTCCAACAGCATCAATTTCATCGTAGCTCTTGATGCANCCTACNGTTGGGTCTGTAAGATTGTTTAATATGGCCTGTACGGCTCCTTTNTGGTCTGTCAGTCCAAGTTNGGTAATCTCTTTGCTGCCATCAGCCTTTTTGAATTTAAGGAAACCATCTGCAAGACCGATTTTTTCNACNCCACCTTCTGCAAGGGTTTTATCAGTATCAGTGTCGATAAGTTTATATTTTACGGAGCTGCTTCCGCAGTTTAATACNAGTATTTTCATGAGTNGGTTATTTTATGATTATTTTTGTTCTTTGAGTCCGATAGCCTGGTTTGCTGTCATGATGATTGTTTTGTAAATATCCTCGGGGAAACATCCGCGCGAAAGGTCATTAACNGGAGCNGCAAGACCTTGGAGTACNGGACCAACAGCCTGCACACCGCCAAGACGCTGAACGAGTTTNTAGGCNATATTTCCAACTTCAAGTGACGGGAATACNAGNACATTTGCTCTTCCGTTAAGGGGNCTGTTGGGCGCTTTGGTGTGAGCCACACCGGGTACTATTGCTGCATCAGCCTGNAGCTCACCGTCAATGATGAGGTTTGGTGCCATACTCTTTGCAATTTCGGTGGCTTCAATNACTTTGGTAACCCTTTCGTGTTTTGCGCTACCTTTAGTNGAGAATGAGAGGATAGCAACCCTNGGNTCTATCCCTGCNATATCGCGCGCTGTCTGNGCAGCGCTGACAGCGATCTGCGCAAGCTCGGCAGCCGTAGGATCAGGCACAACCGCNCAGTCNGCAAATACAAGAATTCCGTCTGTNCCGAAATTGAGTCCGGGAGGGAGTAGCATCAGGAATGCTCCGGAAACGACATCTATACCGGGCTGGGTCTTAATAACCTGGAATGCAGCACGAAGNACATTNCCAGTAGTGTTTTGCGCTCCTGCCACCTGACCGTCNGNGTCTCCGGCTTTAACCATAAGGCATCCGAGATATAATGGATTGGCGGTNGTGAGACGAGCTTCCTCCATAGAAATACCTTTCTTTTTGCGTAGCTCAAAGAACAGNGGTGCATATTTGTCAATNACNGNCTCGTCAGCNGGATTAACAATTGTTGCATCCTGAATGTGTTCAAGTTTCAGCTCTTTAGCGAGAGCATATATATCCTTNGGATCACCTATAAGAATTATTTCAGCAAGTTTTTCCGCAATAATGCGGTCCGCAGCAGACAAAGTTCTTGGTTCGGTGCCTTCCGGCAGTACTATTCTCTGCGGTTGCGCCTTTGCGCGNGCAGACATCTTTTCAATAAGTTCCATATGGGTATTCGATTTGTTAGAGTTTTTGCAAAATTAAGTTGAAATCCTTGAAGTGCCTATTAAAAGTGAGGATATTTTTTCAAGTTTCAAACTAATTTGTGGTTGTTAACGTTTAACAATAAAATAATATTTTAACCAATAGATAAGAATTATGAACGATTCAAGAAGAAAAAGCCCAAAAAATCTATGGATGGCTATCGGTGCTGTTATTCTGATTATATTATTAATAGCNTGGCTTACAATAGCNATGTTCTCAGGTGATACAGATGTCAGTGCGCCTGATGTTGAGCAGGTTGCCGGTGCTATAATGCCCTTGCTNCCATGATTATCTGCGCAATAGAAACAGGCACCTGGATAGTGTGGGGTGTNATAGGCTTAATTGCCGGTTATATGTCCGGTCGGCTATTGTCAGACCGTAGCATCCCGACTCTTGCGGCTGTGATAACAGGACTTATCTCGTCGCTTGCCGGCGGATATGTGTTTGTTAGGNTTTTCGGTGAGAATGATTATGGTCAGACGATATCACTGTTCGGGTCACTTGCTGTTGCCGCAATATTGTTGTGGATATTGTACGCCTTATTTGGCAAGAAAGAATCTTAAACAGTCACTTATATAATTATATTGAGCGGGAGGTAAACATTGGTTACAGATGTTTATCTCCTGCTTCTATATTAATAGAAGCTGATTTCATCAGATAGCTATTTGCTCCCGGCTATTAGCAGGCAGAGGCTAATTATTAGAAGAGCTAAGTCCGCAGTTTTGACTTTAAGATTCCCTTCGTGAAGGACTGTGGCACCGTAAATGAACGGCACGATAACACTGCCGCGTCTTATCATTGANACTACAGAAATCATGGAGCCTTCAAGCGACAATGAGTAGAAATAGGCAAGATCGGCAATAGTAAGGAATAAGGATATGAGTGGAATGCTCCACCGCCACACGAACCCGGTTGATACTCCCGCGGCATTAGGCGCTGTTTTGCGAAGAATAAAGATGGTGAGGGTCATGAGANGACATTGGTACAAAGAGTACCATCCTTGCACATCAAGAGGTCTGTAGAGCGATAGCAGATATTTATCATATAGGCCGCTCACAGCTCCAAGAGCTGCAGCTCCGATGCTCATCCAGATCCATTTGGAAGACCGCAGAGAAAATCCGTCACTTGCACCGGCACGTGAGATTAGAAATAGTGATATGAAACCGATAGTGATGCCGATCCATTGTATCCAATTAAGAGTTTCGCCAAAAATGAGAACAGCACCCACAAGAACCATAACNGGTCGNCTTGCATTTATTGGTCCCTGAATTGTAAGCGGCAGATGCTTTATGGCAAAGTAGCCTAAAATCCAGGAGCATAGAACTATTCCCGCTTTAACGAAAATGCGCAGGTGCCCGATAGCCTCATTGCCAAATCCGAAATTGCCCTCGATTATACCCGGAGCTATAGCGGGAAGCATCAGNAGGGTGCCGAAAATAGTGTTCAGTAGNANGACTATAAGAACATTNTTGCCCCTCACTGACATCTTTTTCATAATGTCGTAAACNCCGAGGCAAAANGCNGACCCGAGGGCAAGAACAATCCACATCAGCCGTACTTGCTTATTTTGCGGAGAGTAGGCTCGTCAATGATTTTGATTTGTCTGCCATCTACAATCAGAATCTTCTCGTTGACAAAACTTGTGAGGGTGCGGATAGCATTGCTGGTAGTCATGTTAGACAGGTTGGCGAGGTCTTCGCGACCCATATATATTCGCAGGGTAGTGCCATCATCCTCATAGCCATAATTGTCCTTTAGTACAATCAGAGCCTCGGCAAGTCTGCCGCGTATATGTTTTTGGGTGAGATTGACAATTCGGGTGTCTGCGCTACCGAGNTTACGGCTCAGTTCGTGAATAAAAAACCAGGCAAGGTGAATGTTGCCGTCTATCATCTCCTCTACAACCTTCATCGGTAGTGAACCTAAAGTGCTCGGCTCAATTGTGGCAGCCGTGTGAACATACAGTTCCTGAGCAAAATAGGCGCGATAGCCAAAGTACTGCACCGGGCGAATAAGTCTGGTAATCTGCTGGCGTCCGCCAACACCGTCCTTATAAAGTTTAGCTTTGCCTTTGAGAAGACACCATAGGTACTCCGGCTCTTCCTGCTCGGCGTAGATTATCTGATTCTTATTAAGATTGTGAATCTTGAAATTGTCGGTGATTTTACGCTTCTCATCAGGAGACAGGATTGTCCAGATCTCAGATAAATCGTGAGCCATCACTTTTTCAAGCGCCAACTTTATCATATCTATTCTATCGGAAAACAATGTTGTTTGACATAGTTTCTGCAAAGATAGTCATAATATCTCAATAAAATACTCATGATATGAATAAAAAAGAAGCTGCTTGTAATTATGTTTACAAAGCAGCCTCTTGTGAGTTGGTTTGAAGTGAGCTATAAGCTTACTTTCTGATGCCGAGCTCTTTCTGAGCGATAACGGCGCGGTAGCGGTTGATGTCTTTCTTGATAAGGTAGTCAAGAAGACGACGACGCTTACCTACCAGTGCTTTAAGAGCGCGAGCTGTGGTATAATCTTTGTGATTTGACTTGAGGTGTTCAGTCAAATGAGCGATACGGACTGAGAATAATGCTATCTGCGCTTCAGGTGAGCCAGTATCAGTTTTGCTCTTACCGTACTTCTCAAAGATTTCCGCTTTTTCTTCAGAATTCAAATGCATTCTTTGGAATTTTTGGGGTTAATAAAAAATATAAAAATTAAGTTATGTGCCTTTTGGGCGCACAAAAGTAGTGCTATTTTTTGAAACTGCCAACAATAATCGCTAAAAAAGATATTTTTAGACTAAAGATGGCTGTTTTGCTGTTTAGTCCATATTGGCTTTATCCTTAACCGGGTTGCGGAAATGGATTTTGTGTTCCACATATTCCTGAGCGGCAATAAGGGTGGGCTTGGGCAATTTTTCGTAGTAGCGTGAAATTTCAATCTGCTCGCGGTTTTCAGATATCTCTTCAAGATTATCGCTGAGAGTTGCAAATTCCTGCAGCTTCTTTTCAAGATCGTGCTTCATTTCTCCGGCGATCTGGTTTGCACGTTTAGCAATGATGCAAACTGTTTCATAAATATTACCGGTGTCCTGTGACAATTCTATCATGTCGCGGGTCACAGTGTTTTGGGGAGCATTTGTTTTCTTATAATCCATCTCTAAATGAGTTTAATTGTTTCAGATATTATTAAATCAGTCGCCTGCGTAACGGTTGGCAATCTTGAGGATGTTATCAGCCTCTTTGCGGTTTGGTCCGTCAGGATAGTTATTTATAAATGAGTAATATTCATCGATAACTTCACGAAAGCGGTCAGCTTTTTTCTCGTCAATGCTCTGGTCCGCTTCCTGATATTTAGCTTTCAGCACAAGCATTTCCAAATCTTCCTTATATCTGGAGTAGGGGTAAGCCTTTATGGCATTTCGGGCTACGATTATCGCACTTTCATAGTTGTTTCCCAGGTAGTTGCCGAGATTGTAGTAGAGCTGGGCATTCTGCAGTTCTTTGAGGGTCAGCTTGTCCTGCAATTCAAAAATTGCATTTTGTGCAATATTCACTTTGTCGCTCTTGGGGAAATAATCGAGAAAACTCTGCAATTCCTCAATACCTCTCATTGTGTCGCTCTGGTCAAGCTGAGGATCCGGGGAATCGAGGTAGTAACCGTAGCCGCAGTAAAAGCGGGCGAGTTCTGAATACTTGCCTCTGGGGTAGCGGGTGTAGTAATTCTTGAAATACACACCGCTTGATGCATAATCCTTGTTTTCATAATAGCTGAGAGCCAGAAGGTATAGAGCATCCTCAGCTTCTTCTTTTCCGCGAAAAAGATCTACAATATCTCCCAGCACAGTTGTTGCCTGAGTGTATTTTTTCTCCTCAAATGCCTTCTTGCCATAGTTTAGCTTAACCATGGGGTCGGTGCTTTTGAGTACCTTGTTGTATTCGCCGCAAGCGCTGAAAATCAGTGCGGTAAGTGCGAAGATTATATATTTTTTCATACAGCTGTAGTCTTTCGCTAATACAATTTAGAACGCAAAGTTACAATTTTTTTATTAAATTCATTGTGTTTTTTTATGGACGGTTCATTTTTCCGTTTTAAAAGATGTGACAAGAGGGTAGTGGTCGCTATATGGAACGGATAAGCATTTTGTTTTAAGAGGTGTGAATCCCCGGTAGAGAATATGATCTATCCGGAAGTAAAATCGATCCATGTGAAACGTGATTGAAGCTCCGAATGCCGATTTTGCATATGCATCTCTGAGTCCGGCAGATTCTATAGTTCTTATAGCGTAGCACCCCGGCACATCGTTAAAGTCTCCACACACTATAATCTTTCCACCGATACTATCAATTAGCTCCTTGATTAGCTGAGACTGTTGAGCTCGGACGCGGAATGATTCCGAGAGTTTGGAAATAAGACTTCGGCGAATTTCGCTAATTTCATCTTTCAAGTTCTCACTTTCTGTGATTCCGTTGGTCAAGTCTTTGTATAGTGTCTTATCATCATTGTTGAGTCCGATGGATTTAAGGTGTACGTTAAACAGGGTGAAGCTGTCAGTGGGCATTATAATACGGTAAGCTCTAACTTGAAATCCTTGATTGGTGGGGCGGTGCAGTTTTACCTCCTGAAAGGGATGCTTACTAAGTATTGCCTGTCCCTCTATGCCATTTTTATGATTGGGGTAAACGGAGAATAGGCTGTCAAGCAGAGATTGTGAAATAGAATCCTTTACTGTTTTGGTGAAAGTTGAGCACTCCTGCAAGGCAACTATATCCGGTGATTTGCTAAGGATGAATTTCAGGGTTGGATTGTTCGGTGGTGTTGCTCCTTTGGATGTGAAATCCTTCAGATGTGCTACATTGTATGACATCAATGTGAAGTCCGGCTCGTGCTCTGATTTGCTGATTTCCAGCGGGTAATAAGTATATATAGCAGGCAGGCAAACAAGGAGGGCACAAATAAGTAATGCTGATGCCAAATGTCTGATAAAGAGAAAAGCAACAGTAAGAACAACCGAAAGAGGCAGAACAATCGGGAATATCATAGTCATCAGCGCCGGAATCGTTGTTGACATAGGGTTAATTATGCCGCCGTAAGCAGATGCTATCAGCAATATAGCCACTAATGCTGATATAATGATGGCTATTATGCTTACAACCTTATTCATTTCATTCGGTTACTGATTTCAAAAATCTGCTCGCGCTCCTCAGCGGTAAGACTTGCATAGCCCCTGAGTTTGATTTTGTTTAGAATCATATCCGGATTCATCGCGCTACTGTTGATGGATTTGATTGACTCAGCCTGTCTGCTTCTTTTACTTGGACGGAATAGTTTCGTTATGCACCCATACAAAATTCCCATAGATACTCCGCCAAGATGAGCTATGTGGCCGTCTATATTTTCACCGGTAGCGCTGAGGTAAAGATCTACGGCTATCACTCCTATGATAATCCATTTTAGTTTTATATCACCCAATATGGATATATACACCTTTTTATTAGGTAAAAGTATCGTCACGGCTGTCATAATCGAGAATACCGCAGCTGAAGAACCGGTTAAATATTCAGCGGAACTGATACCTGAAAAGTAGGTTGAGTATCCGATAAATGCAGATGCTCCCGCAACTCCTCCTAATATATATAGGAGTAAGAATCTAAATGAGCCGAAAGCCATTGTGAAATAATATCCGCTCAGACACAGCATAAGCATATTCAAGATCAGATGGCTGGGATCAAATTGGCAGAACATATAGGTTACTAAAGTCCATGGTTTTGTCAATACCATTTGGTATGAGGCGGGGAGTTCTACCTGATGAAGAATATCGTGTTCAAATTCAGAATAGATGCCTAAATTTAGGGTAGCGGAGATGAGGCGCAGTCCAACGAAGACTAATGCGTTCGTTATTATTATGAATAATAGAACCGAACTGTGTTTTACTCCTTGCGTGGTGTTATTAGAATGCCCCATGAAACAAACCTTTCTTTTTCCAGTAAAGAATCATGAAAAATCCGAATAACATACCTCCTAAGTGGGCAAAATGTGCTACCCCGTCTGAAGCATGACTCAATCCAATCAGCAGTTCGATTGCACCGTAGCCAATAACCATCCATTTAGCCTTGATAGGAACGGGAATGAACATTATGTATAAAGGCATATTGGGAAATATCATACCAAAGGCAAGGAGGACACCGTAAATGGCTCCCGAAGCGCCTACTGTAAGGAGACTGTTCAAAAAAGGCAGTTCTTGTCCGGTTGCTACCGCTTCGTTGAGGGCGGCACGCATAGTATCAAAAGAAACGCCGTTCATATTAGCCAAGGCTGGCACGAAAATTTCTTTCCAGCTTAATCCCCACACAATTTCCTGCACGATGGCTGCGCCAATGCCGCAACTTATATAGTAAAACAGAAATCGCTCGCTTCTAAGTACCCTTTCAAGGGTGATTCCGAACATAAACAAGGTGAACATATTGAACAGAATATGTGCGAAATCTCTCGTGGAGTGCATAAACATATAGGTGAACAGCTGGGCAACGTTGAAATCGCTTGCCTTATAAAAGTGCAATGCGCAGTAATCAGTCAATATAATGTTAAGCCGTGGCGAAATCATCATGGCAAGCCAGATGATAAAGTTGATTATGATTATGCTCTTAGTTACCGGAGGTATGTTGGAGAATATGGATCGACCTGGAGTCATTAATTAATATTTTGTTTTGTTCAATGCTGCAAAAGTACGAAAATGTGAGCTAAATCTCAAAATTATGCTCATAAGAGCTAAAATTGATGCTTTTTTACGTTTTTTTTCAAAAAAAACACTTAACTTTCAATTATTAGCTTTATATTTGCCCCGAAAAATTTCATAAACAATCATTTATCATGAATAAGACAGAACTTATCAACGCAATCGCTGAGAAAGCTAACCTTACCAAAGCTCAGGCTAAAGCCGCTCTTGATGCTACCCTCAATTCTGTTTCTGAGGCTCTTCTTAAGGACGATAAAGTAGCTATTATCGGTTTCGGTACTTTCAGCGTTTCTGAAAAAACAGCACGTACCGGTATCAATCCCCGCACAAAAGAAAAAATTGAAATCCCCGCTCGCAAAGTGGTTAAATTCAAACCCGGTGCAGAGCTCAATCTTACAAAATAATATTGAGATTAGCTTTTGGTGAGCAATAATCATGTTCACCGGAATTAAAGAAATTATTATTGAAGAGGCTGATTCAAAATGAAAATTTTGGATTGGTCTCTTCAATATTTATATGAGCCATTTCTTCAGATTCGGCTCATTATATTATAGCGATATGCTTTTTTTTGCTCGCCCAGAATAATTATATTTGCATTGATTTTAATTAACCGATTAATCAATACCATTAACTCATGCATATCTTCCGAAAAATTACTGTCTGTTCAGTTTTGGCTGGTTCTGTAGCATTTGCGGAATCTGCACCTGACTATGCTTCATTTGTGAATCCGTTCATTGGTACTACCAATTATGGTACCACTAATCCCGGAGCACTTGTGCCTAACGGACTGATGCAAGTTGTGCCCTTCAATGTTATGGGCTCTAAAGAAAACCGGTTTGACAAAGATTCCCGTTGGTGGAGCACACCTTACGATGTCACTAATAAATATTTCACCGGGTACGCTCATGTGGCTCTTAGTGGTGTAGGATGTCCTGATATGGGGTCNCTTCTCACTATGGCTACTACAGGTGATATTGAACCGGATTACCATAAGTATGGATCGGANTATTCTCATGAGACAGCTGTGCCGGGCTACTATTCAAATAAACTGAACAAATACGATATCCTTTCAGAGGTAACAGCTACAACTCGTACATCTGCTGAGCGTTACACTTTTCCNGGNGGAAAAAGTAATATTATTATCAACCTNGGTGAAGGTCTTACAAATGAGAGCGGTGCTACAGTCCGTAGNGTAAGTGACACCGAGATTGAAGGCTCGAAACTCCTTGGCACATTTTGCTANAACCCNCAGGCGGTTTTTCCAATATATTTCGTGATGCGTGTCAGCCGCAAGCCTGATCAGTCTGGCTACTGGAAAATGCAAAGAATAATGGAGGGGCCGGAAAAAAACTGGGACAAAGACAACGGTACATATAAGCTATACACAAAGTATGGCAGGGAGATGAGTGGTGATGATATCGGCTACTTCTTTACGTATGATTCACTCGCANCCGGAGAACAGGTGGAAGTGAGAATGGGAGTAAGTTTTGTNTCTGTTGAAAATGCCCGTGAAAATCTTGACAAAGAGCAGCTTTCATATACTTTTGATGAGTTGAAGTCACAGGCACGNGGTAAATGGAATTCCGATTTAGGCAGAATAAGAGTCAAAGGCGGTACTGATGAACAGAAACGTGTTTTCTATACCGCTTTGTATCATACACTTATTCANCCAAATATNTTGAGCGATGTCAATGGAGAATATCCGCTCATGGAATCGTTTGGCAATGGNAAGAAAAACTATGATCGTTACACCGTGTTTTCTTTGTGGGATACTTATAGGAATGTGCATCAGCTGCTTACCCTTGTTTATCCNGAGCGGCAGCTTGACATGGTTCGCAGCATGGTGGATATGTCTAAAGAATGGGGTTGGTTGCCTAAGTGGGAACTATATGGNAGAGAAACTTTTACAATGGAGGGCGACCCGGCAATCCCGGTGATTGTTGACACATATCGCAAAGGACTNACTGATTTTGATATTGATTCAGCATATATAGCCATGAAGAGGAGTGCGGATACCCCGGGTGCTTTCAACCCCATGAGACCGGATNTTGACCCCTATATNGAACTCGGCTATGTGCCTTTAGGTTACTATTCCGGTGATATGAGTGGAGATAATTCTGTCAGCCATGCGTTGGAATACTATGTGGCCGATGCCGCACTCGCTTGGCTTGCGGAGCAAAAGGGTGATAAAGACTATGCTAAGGAGCTCCGTAAAAGAGCTGCCGGNTATAAGAATTATTNTTCAAAAGAGAGTGGCACNCTGCGTCCTAAGCTTGCTGATGGCAAATTCCTGACNCCTTTCAATCCNCGCCAGGGTGAAAACTTCGAGGAGGTTCCGGGATTTCACGAAGGCAGTGCCTGGAATTATACTTTCTTTGTGCCTCATGATGTTGATGGTCTTGCAAAACTTATGGGTGGAAAGAAAAAGTTTGTGGATAAGTTGCAGATGGTTTTCGATTCAACTCTTTATGANCCNGCAAATGAACCTGATATCGCTTATCCATATCTCTTTAGCCGTTTCAAAGGAGAGGAGTGGAGAACTCAAAAGCTCGTCAACACCCTGCTGAATAAGTATTTCACTGATAAACCGAATGGTATTCCCGGTAATGATGACACCGGCACAATGTCGGCTTGGGCACTCTTCTCTATGATGGGATTCTACCCCGATGCTCCGGGAGAACCGTTCTATACAATTACTTCACCGGTATTTGATGAGGTTGAGATTGACTTGGGCAATGGTAAGACACTTGAGATATCAGCTGAGAGGACAGCTCCGGATGCCATATATATTAATTCAATGACACTCGGAGGTAAACCTCTGAAAAATTACCGAATTTCTCATGATGATCTTGTCAATGGCGGCAAACTTGCTTTCAAACTGACCGATGTGCTTGAAAAATGAAGAAAAATTTTGTAGCGGTAGTCGGTTTAGCGGCTCTTATTTCCTGTAATTCACCGTTGCAAAACGAGCCGGAGCTGACTCAATTTGTTGACCCGCTCATAGGTAGCGGAGGCCACGGGCATGTTTTTGTTGGTGCAAATGTGCCTTTCGGTATGGTTCAGCTCGGTCCTACAGCTATAACTCAGGCATGGGATTGGACATCAGGCTACCATGATAGCGACAGTTCTGTGATTGGCTTCTCCCACACTCATCTGAGCGGCACGGGGGTNGGAGATTTGTTTGATATCACAGTTATGCCGGTGGTTGGAAATGTGAATTACGCTCGTGGAAATTTTAATGACAAAAATAGCGGACTCTGGAGTTATGCGGTCAGGTCGCAGCAGATTGTGAAACCGGGATACTACTCAGTACCTCTTGAGCGGTATGGAGTTAAAGCTGAACTTACTGCAACGGAGCGCGTGGGCTTTCATCGCTATACTTTTCCGGCTACAGATTCCGCTGCAATCGTGTTTGATTTGCAGAATGGCGGATGCTGGGATCGTCCACTTGACACAGAAATTATAGCTGAAGGAAATGATATGATTACCGGTCACCGGTTCTCCACCGGTTGGTCATCCGATCAAAAAGTATATTTTGCAGCTCAATTCTCCGANCCGTTTGACTCTTTGACCCTGCACGGAAAGGATAATATGTTCGGCAGGTTGAATTTTCCTTCGGGAAACTCAAGGGAAATTCTGGTTAAAGTAGCATTGTCTCCTACATCTGTTGAGGCGGCGAAAGCAAATTTGGCATCGGAAATTCCGGATTGGAATTTTGACTCTGTGGCAGCTCAGGCAGATAGAAAATGGAATCGAGAACTGGCAAANATCGTAATTCAATCCAACGATACTGTTGAGCTGACAAAGTTTTACACTTCTTTGTATCACACCATGTTTATGCCGGCNATCATGAACGACGTNGATTCCGTGCCGGCTTTCACAACCTATTCGCTGTGGGATACATATCGTGCTGAAATGCCGCTTCTCACTATCATTCAGCCAAAACTGTCAGCTGATATGGTNAATGACATGATTGCCATTTTCAATAATCAGGGNCGGTTACCGGTGTGGCATCTTTGGGGATGTGAAACCGATTGTATGGTAGGAAATCCGGGAATTATCCCGGTTGCGGATGCGGTTGTAAAGAATCTTCCTGNNGTAGATNNTTCCTTAGCCATGAAGGCTATGATTGTCACTGCTAATGACACAGCCCGTGGAGGAAAGTTAAGACAGCAGTATGGCTACATACCGTGCAATCTTTTCAATGAGGCTGTTGCCTACGATATGGAGTATGCGATAGCCGATGCGGCTATTGCTAATGCAGCAAAAGTNGTGGGAGACACCGCANTGGAGCATGAGTTCACTCGNAGAAGCAAGTCATATCGAAATTATTTCGACAAATCTACCNGTTTTATTAGAGGTAAGGATAGCCAAGGCGAGTGGAGAACTCCATTTGACCCATACTCTACTACTCACAGGGTAGATGATTACTGTGAGGGTAATGCATGGCAATATACCTGGCTCGCTCCTCATGATATAGAAGGACTTCGCGATTGTTTCGGTTCCAATGAAGCTATGATTGGCAAACTCGATTCACTTTTTGCTGCTCCGTCCGTTCTCACCGGAGATGCCTCACCCGATATTACGGGGCTGATNGGGCAGTACGCCCATGGAAATGAACCGGGTCACCACACTCCTTATATATATGGTATGTTGGGCGAGCCTGAAAAAACCGCNGATCTGGTTACTCGCATTCTTGATGAAATGTACNCAGACAAGCCGGATGGTTTGTGCGGAAATGAAGATGCTGGTCAAATGTCGGCTTGGTATATTTTTTCAGCTCTCGGATTTTATCCGGTTGAGCCTGCTGCCGGCAAATACCAATTTGGCACTCCGAGATATGAGCGGGNGGAAATAGCTGTGCCCGGTGGGGTATTTGTTATTAAGGCACCCGGTGTTTCTCAGCAGAAAAGACACATTAAGTCAGTAAAACTCAATGGNAAACAACTTACNGATAATTNTATAAGTCATTCCGACATAATGAGCGGAGGAATCCTTGAATTTGAAATGACTCACTGATTTAATGAGTGAACTTATGCCACTTGGGTATGTTTATGAAATAAATTNGTAACTTTGTAATCAGAAAATTAATAATTAAAAAGCAAAATATGGCTAAAAAAGCATTACTTATGATTCTTGATGGTTGGGGCATTGGCAACCACACCAAGAGCGATGTTATTTACTCAACTCCCACTCCCTACTGGGATTATCTTACAAAAACTTACCCTAATTCACAGCTTCAGGCAAGCGGAGAAAATGTTGGTTTGCCCGACGGACAGATGGGTAACAGTGAGGTAGGGCACCTCAATATAGGTGCCGGTCGGGTTGTGTATCAGGACCTTGTGAAAATCAACAAGGCTTGTAAAGACGGCTCAATCATGGATAATCCTGAAATCAAGAGCGCATTCTCTTACGCTCGCGATAATGGCAAAGCTATCCATTTCATGGGGCTTACATCTGACGGTGGTGTGCATTCTTCACTCGATCATCTGTTTGCCCTTTGCGACATCGCTAAGGCTTACGGTCTTGAAAAAGTTTACATCCATTGCTTCATGGATGGTCGTGACACTGACCCACANAGTGGCAAAGGCTTTATTGAGCAGCTTCGGGATCACTGCAAGAAGAGTGCGGGCACAATCGCTTCTATTATNGGCAGATACTATGCAATGGACCGTGACAAACGTTGGGAGCGNGTTAAAGAGGCTTATGATCTTCTCGTAAAAGGTGAGGGCAAGCAGGCAACCGATATGGTTGAGGCTATGCAGGAGTCTTANGATGAGGGAGTTACCGATGAATTTGTTAAACCTATCAACAATTCTACTGTTGACGGCACCATTAAACCTGACGATGCCGTAATTTTCTTCAACTACCGTAATGACCGTGCTAAAGAACTTACAGTTGCTCTTACACAGCATGACATTCCGGAAGCCGGNATGAAGGTTATACCCGGATTGCAGTACTATTGCATGACTCCTTATGATGCCTCATTCAAGGGCGTACATATTCTCTTTGATAAGGAGAATGTGAATAACACTCTCGGTGAATACCTCTCTAATCATCACAAAAANCAACTTCATATTGCTGAAACTGAGAAGTATGCTCATGTGACATTCTTCTTCAACGGTGGTAGGGAAGAGCCTTATGAAGGTGAGGAAAGAATTCTTGTCGCCTCACCGAAGGTGGCTACTTATGACCTCAAGCCTGAAATGAGTGCTTACGAGGTGTGCGATAAGCTTGTAGATGCTATCAAGAGTGAGAAATATGACTTCATTGTGGTTAACTACGCTAATGGCGANATGGTTGGTCACACAGGAGTATATGATGCTATNGAAAAAGCGGTAAAAGCAGTAGATAAGTGTGTGGAGCGCACTGTTGAAGCAGCCAAAGCTGCCGATTATGAGGTTATTATTATTGCCGATCACGGAAATGCCGACAATGCTGTTAACCCGGATGGAACACCTAACACAGCTCACTCGCTTAACCCTGTTCCCTGTGTATATGTAACAGAGCGCAAGGATGCCGAAGTTGAAGATGGCAAACTTGCTGATGTTGCACCNACTATCCTTGATATCATGGGCTTGCAGAAGCCGGCNGAAATGACCGGTCACTCGCTCATTAAATAAAAATCAACTCCNATTTGAAATCNTTAGAGAGGCTGAGCCGAGATAANAATTTTGCGCTCGGCCTCTTGAATATTTATAAGTAATAATCAACTGTNGTTTTAATTGATTTTATGATGAAAATTACTCACTTCACANTAATATCACTTTTATTGGTCTTTATCTTCGCAGGTTGCGCTGCGGAAGACGATGCATTGACATTTGTGGTGGATAGTGTGACTAACCAGGAGAATGTGCAGTTTGATTATTATTATGCTGATGCCGAGGGAGAAACAAAAATATATTGGTTATGTGCTAATAGCAATGAGAGTGAATTGACTCTCAGTTGTAATAATTCATCTGCTGTGCAGTTTGAGAATTTGGNAGGGGAGATTTCTGATGAATANAGCAGTCGCAATGGNTATTGGACTGCTAAATTTATAACCCCGTACACTGTTGTTTTCACATTTGACAANATTGATCCGGACAGCGTTGTGGCATCAACAACNGTAGTGGAAAGTTTTAATTTTATTTCNAAATATGAGGATCCNGTTCGCAGGACAAAGGTTCAGGTTACTCGGCTGACANGNAGNTCTGAACNGTTTGAGTGGGATAATAATGTNTATCCNAACGGAATATAAATCCAAGCACCATCATATACGCACAACNGGTTTGTTTAATGTCATATAAGTAGAATAAGTTTTACATCCTGATAATAAGATGTAAAACTTATATAATTCNGAAGATANCACCTAATCGGTTAAAGTTTTTTTCACTNATCTATGGTGTTTGAGTTTTGATTGTATGCTTTGGCAACACATTTCCACTCGCCGTTAAGCTTAAGTAGAAGAAGGTAGTCAGTGAAATCTATACTGCCACCCCAGCCTTCTTCCAAAACCCTGACAACCGCAACGGTTTCTTCTACAGCAAGCACATCTATTCGAGCCTTGAACTCAGTTCCAGCACCAACAGTATCTACATTATGATAAAATTGCTCAATAGAACCTCTTTCCACTCTATTATTCAAAATTCCGAAAAGAACGGCATCATCAGTGAAAAGGGTCTTGGCGTATGTGCTATTCCCTTCAGCAACACTTTTTACGAATTTTCCGGCAGCTTCGGCCACCGCCTCATACTCTTTAATTTTGTCTCTCATATCAATTGTTAATAAAAAATACGGGTACAAAATTAAAGTGGTATTAATAGTCAGTCAAGTACCGAAAAATTTTTCATATACCGAAAAATTTTTCGGTATATGAAAATTAGTGTGTTATTGATTACTTTTGTGTTAGTCAATAAAAAATAGATTTAATGGCATACGAAAAGAAAATACCTGTAGATTTGGATTGCCCTCTCAGGCTCACAATGAGTCTTATCGAATCAAAATGGAAGTCTTGTATTTTAGATGAATTGAGAGGTGGAAAAATATTGCGACCAAGTGAAATACATAAATTGTTGCCGGAAGCNGCCCCTCGGGTACTTGATATTCAGCTTAAAGAGTTGGTAGAAGATGGATTGGTTACAAAAACTATCTACCCGGAACTCCCACCTCGGTCAGAGTATAAAATATCCGAGCTGGGTGACTCACTAATCCCTATAATTGATCTTATGCTTGAATGGGGTACTGACCATTATGATTTCTTTGTAAATAAATATGGCAGACAGGCATAATNTAAANGAAGTAGAGATTAGATTAAGCATTTGATACAACGGTCGCAGTTGGTAGCTACTCTAATCAAAAAGCTTTCTCCAATGTAATCTTCGATGTGAAAGATGTTGATTAATCATATATATTATGCATTGTTGAAACTTTTTTAATAAACTCGCATTATATCATTAGTAAGTAAGTCATGTAAATCACTTTATATTAATATTTGATGTTGACATTAATATAATTGCGATTTGCTAATATAGAGTTATGGGTTCCATAATTATGGATAGCAANTCATAAGATTAGCANGATAGCGCGAAGAATNGTATAAAATAATTTTCATGACTTACTCAAATTCACNGTAATTATATATGAAGAAAAGTCTAATTGCAATAGCCATAGTAACCTTTGCTCTTGGCATTACGGAGTTTGGAATGATGGGAATATTGGAAGATGTTGCCCATAGCTTGGGGATATCTGTGGTTAAGGCAGGTCATTTCATCACAGCCTATTCTGCCGGAGTAGCTGTTGGGGCTCCGCTGCTGGTTTTGTTGCGTAAATGGGAACTGAAAAAGCTACTATTGTTGCTTGTATCAGTGATATTGATCGGCAATATATGCACAGCTGCCTCACCAGGATACCACACTATGCTTGTGTCTCGATTTATATCAGGACTTCCCCACGGCGCATTCTTCGGGGCAGCTGCTATTGTGGCTGAAAGGATTGCCACTGAGGGTAAGAAAGCCGAGTCTGTAGCAATAGTATTAGGTGGAATGACTGTAGCAAACATGGTTGGTGTGCCGTTGGCAACCTTCTTGTCAAACACTTTTGACTGGCGGGTGGCGTTTATCGTAGTGTCTGCTTGTGCGTTGATTGGTCTTATTGCAATAAAGAGTTATCTGCCTGCTCTTCCGGCNTTGCCTGACACTGGAATCAAAGGACAATTTCACTTTCTCGCAAAACCGGGTCCATGGTTGATATATGCCGGTGTTTTCTTCGGTCAGGCATCAGTATATTGCTGGTTAAGCTACATCGCACCGATGATGACGCAGGTGACTCATTTTTCTCAGTCGGCAATGACATGGATTATGGTTGTGGTCGGTTTCGGCATGGTAGTGGGCAACAGCGTCGCCGGTAAGTTATCCGACCGTTATCCCGCAGCTCTTGTCACTGCTGTAATCGCTGTGTCGCTTGTGCTGATTATGCCCGCACTATATCTATGCTCCGCCTTCAAGATTCCATCCGTATTATTTGCCTTCATTGCTCCAGCGTGTCTTTTTGGAGTGGGAGGTCCCTTACAATACCTGATAGTCAGATATGCAAAAGGAGGAGAGATGCTTGGAGGAGCCGGAATTCAGATAGCTTTCAATGTGTCAAATGCCCTTTCGGCATCACTTGGTGGAATAGCTATTCATCAGGGATTCGGTTACGCATCTCCGGCTCTTGTGGGCGTACCGTTTGCGCTTATCGGATCAATCGCACTATTCATACTTTATANGAAATATCCGGTTTCAAAGTAAAGCTTAAATTAGTCGTGTAAATTGCTTTATATTATATCCTCAAAACCGCATACCTATATAAGAGCATCCTATAGAGTGCTGNAAATGCTTTTTCTAATCGGGGTAGGGCATCAGAAAAATGNTTGCCGGGAACACTCTCAAATTCCACATCTATTCCTGCNTGACTCAAAAGCGTTATAATCTGATCNGTATTTTCACCTACTGAACGAAATGCCTTGACACCGGAAAACTTTTCCTGATCGCCAAGCAAAAAGAAGCCTTTGCCGGTCTTTGCCGGAATCNGATGACNTCTCATCCAATCCAAAAAGCCTTCGTACCAGAACGAGCCTGATAGGGAGGCGATATTGTAAAAAGTGTCACAGAGCATCCACTGCCACAGCGCAAAGAGTCCCGACATAGAAACCCCTACAAGACTGCGTTGCACATCTGCTGCTATTCCAAGCCTTGCCTCAAGCTGAGGAATAACNTCATCCTGAAGCTTTTTCAGGAACTCCGGTGACTTCCCCTTGAAATCGGGACTTCCCGGTGGCACTCCTGGAGCACTCCAGGGGCTGAAAACACTCTCCCAGTCCATACCGGTGANNACCGTTATCGTCACACCATATTTCGCAGCAGCCGTTTCGATCCAGTTTCCAAGCATATCCATAGGATAAAGGATATAAGCNATATGTGACGAATCACCTGCCGTGGAGGTCAAACACTGTAACCCTCCGATATCAAATTTCTTTATCATAATATTTCATCATATCAGGCAAGTCCTTAAATCCCAGTGANCTATAAACAGCCCTGCCTTCTGCCGTGGTTTCAAGATATATTTTGTCACATCCCTGTGATTTTGCTTCATCAATAAGACGGGACACAATGTGGTGAGCCACACCTTTATGGCGAAACGCTTCGCGGACGTATATGTTCATAAGATATGCACACCGCCCGCTCGGATTGTCGGGCGANGGCAACTCATAAGTATAGCATACTGCTCCACACCCGGCATCCTCGCCATCACATTCTGCCACAAAAGCTTTGTGNCTCCCGTCAGCGATATGCCTTTCATAGTACTGCCGGTTAGCGACAAGCAGCCTTTTATCCGGAGTTANACCGAAAACGTGCTTTATCACCTCCTCGCGCCAGTACATCAGTGTTGGCAGAGCCTTGATTTCCTTTAATTCAACCATCTTACTTCAACTTATTGTTGANCTGGTTTTTATATAGCGTCCGGTCACACTATCATGATTTTTGGACACTTCATAGGGNGTTCCTTCTGCAATTATTCTACCACCGTCAACTCCGCCACCGGGNCCCATATCNATAATGTAATCAGCATTACGAATCACATCCAGATCATGCTCAATAACTATAACAGTGGCACCGAGATTTATAAGCTGCTGAAAGACACTAAGCAATGTTCTCACATCAAGAGGGTGCAGCCCTATAGTTGGTTCATCAAATACAAACAGNGTATCTCCTTGCTCTTTACCCATTTCCGATGCCAGTTTAAGNCGCTGAGCCTCACCACCNGACAAACTCGGAGTTGCTTCTCCAAGAGTAAGGTATCCCAGTCCGATATTTTTCAAGGTTTCAAGACGCTGGCGTATTGTTTTCCAGTCGCTGCAACTATCTGCGGCAGTATTTACATCCTGCTCCATAAGCTGCGGCAGAGAGAAAGAGCCATGTTTTGTTTCACACTTNACATCCCATGCTTCCGGGGCATAACGAGAGCCGCCACATAGCGGACAAGGAATTTCTACATCGGGGAGAAACTGCACGTCAAGGCTTATTTCACCCGTTCCGTCACACTCAGGGCACCTGAGCTTGCCTGTATTGTAGGAAAAATCACCTGCTTTATATCCACGCTCCTTTGACACCGGCTGCTTGGCGTAAATCTTGCGGAGCTCATCGTGAACATTAGCATAAGTCGCTACTGTGGAGCGCACATTCGCACCGATTGGAGTGGAATCGATAAGTTTCACATTTTTAATACCATCGGCAGCAACAGATGACACATGTTCCGGTAATTTTTCACCGCTNATTTTTGCCATAAGTGCGGGCACGAGACTTTCCAGCACTACTGTTGTTTTTCCGGAACCCGACATTCCTGTCACCACTGTCAATCGTCCTCTGGGCACCCTGAGCGTCAGAGGACGTACGGTATGCAGTCCTGTCATTGCCATCTCTATTGCACCTGAATCAAACATCTCACCGGGTTTTATCTCCGGGCGAATCCGTTTATCCTCTTTACCGGCGAGAAACGGACCGATCATTGATGCCGGATTGCGTTCTATCTCTGATATTGTTCCCTCAGCTATAATTCTTCCACCGTTAGCTCCAGCTTCCGGTCCAAGTTCCACNACCCAGTTAGCCTCTTTGAGAATCTGGGTATCATGGTCAACAAGCACAACCGAATTGCCATCATGCACCAAATCATGCATCACTCCCGTCAGACCCTTGATATTTGCCGGATGCAGACCGATAGATGGCTCATCAAGCACATATAGTACTCCGGTAGTACGGTTTCTCACCACCCTTGCGAGCTGCATGCGCTGGCGCTCACCGGTAGAGAGTGTAGAGGAAGAACGGTCAAGGGTCAGATATCCCAGCCCAAGTTCCATTAGGCGGGTAGCNGTAAGCATGAATGACTCGATTATACTTTTTGCCATAGAGCGCATATCCACNGGCAGTGANGAGGGTACTTGGTGAATCCAACCGATAAGGTCAGAAAGTGACATAGCCGTTACCTCCGCAATATTCACTCCCATAATACGTGGAGCTCGAGCTTTGTCTGACAGACGGGTGCCATGGCAACTCGGACACACTCCGCTTTTAAGAAATTTCTCCACTCGCTTCATACCCTTCTCATCGGTTACTTTCGATAGGGCATTTTCAACTGTATGCACAGCGTTGTAGTATGTAAAGTCCAGTTTAGCGGCGGTCTCGGTGTTTTTTGCCTTATAAAATATCTTCACCTTCTCNGCCGGTCCATTGAACACAATATCACGCTCCTTATCAGTCAACTGATTGAAAGGCACGTCCGTTCGCACGCCAAGCTCTCTCACCACATCGGTCATAAGCGACCACATCAATGTTTTCCACGGAGCAACAGCCCCTTCGTCAATAGTGAGTGACTCATCCGGAACAAGNGTGGAGCGGTCTATTGTCAATGCAACTCCTGTGCCTCCGCATTTCTCGCAAGCCCCCTCGCTGTTAAATGCAAGCTGTTCAGCACCGGGTGGNGGNAAAGAAGTGCCGCAGTTCGGGCAAATAAGCGCTTCATCAGCAGCTACCGCTATTGTAGGCTCATGNTATGCNCCGCAATTTGGGCAACGGTGACTTGCCAGACGCGAGAACATTATNCGCAGATTNTTGAGAAGTTCGGTNCCCGTACCGAATGTGCTCCTCATGCCGGGTACTCCGGGACGCTGATGCAGAGCAATCGCCGAGGGTATATACCGTAATTCATCAACATCCGCTTTAATAGCTTGTGTGATTCTTCGTCGGGTGTATGTTGACAGCGATTCCAGATAACGGCGTGAACCCTCCGCATAAAGCACACCCAGAGCAAGTGACGATTTTCCGGAACCGGAAACACCGGCAATGCCTACAATCTGCCCCAGCGGTATGTCAACATCTATGTTTTTGAGATTATGCACGCGAGCNCCGCGTACNTCTATNTTATGTCTTTCCATTGCGGGAATAATTTTTTATTTATAAGAGCCCTCCTTCAGTACTTTCGGCAGAGCTGTCATATCTATTTTGCCNCGGTGTGTGAGAGGAAGCGCCTTGACTTCGACAAAAAACTCAGGCACCATGAAGTCAGTGAGTTTTGATTTAAGATACTCCTTCAGGTCATGCAGCGAAAATCCACTGCGTGGCACAATATATGCCACGAGATAATGCAGTCNCGCCTCATCAACGAANGCACGCACTATGCCTCGCTCTATCTTCGGATAATCTGTCAGAACATTTTCAACCTCCTCCGGCTCCACACGTTTGCCAAGAATCATCACCTGCTCATCGCGCCGATGCAGAAAAGCTATATTTCCGTCNGGCAGAACATAGCCCATGTCACCGCTGCGGTACAAACGGGTTCCATCCGGCAACGTTACAAAATTAGCTTGTTCCGGTGGATTACCCAAATAGCCGTGGTTAACACCCTCGCCGAATATACAAATCTCGCCTGTNTCACCCTTTGGCACCTCTTTGAGATTCTTATCAAGTATCTTAACNTCAACGCCTTTGATTGCCTTGCCGATAGAGAATGTACCGTCCTCCAAGGGCTCGGCGTTATCAACCCGGTAATAGTTGGAGCACACACACGTTTCTGATGGCCCGTAAGTATTGTAAATCTTAATTCCCTTGCCNCTGAGATTTGTGATATAGCTTGCGCGGATAACATCGCCACCACTNATAATCAGCTTAACTGACTTAGGTAGCAATTCAGGCTGTTTGTTGATATCCGCTATCAGGTAAGGAAAGCCGTCAACAATCGTAACACCGTGTCGGGTGCAGAAATCCATCACCTTTTTAAGTCCGCCGTTATGCACCTCCTCTGAGGGAATGGCAAGGGTAGCACCATTCAGCAGCGTGGTGAAAACCTCCTCAACAAAAATGTCGAACGAACACACTGAGTATTGGAGCATCACATCACCCGGGCCGGTGTGCATTTCCGCCTCAAACGCTTCGCAATANTTTACCACCGAATGATTCTCCTGAATCACNCCCTTAGGNTTTCCNGTAGTGCCGGAAGTATAGAGAATATAAGCTACTCCATGTGGGGTAGAACGGTCGGAGTAAGACCTTTCGGNAGGNGTTGCATCCTCGCAGTATTCATCGGTAATAACGAGTTTCACACCGGCGGTCTTCATCATATAATCAATGCGATCTTTNGGCAGAAAAGGCTCGGCGGGCACGTAAGCTGCACCGCTTTTAAGCACCGCAAGCATAGCTGCGATCTGCTCCGCTCCATGGTGCATCACTATCCCTACAAATTCAGGTTTACGCTCATAGAATTTGGNAAGAATTGAATCCACCATTCCGTCCAGCTGCGAATAACTGATTGTGCGGTTATCCTCAACTATCGCCGGGCTGTNCGGATATTTCTGCACCATATCCCTGAAGCGCGAGTATATTGTATTCTTATTCATATATATATTGTATAATCTCATACTTTATAAGCGATTGCANNCNTCTATTGTTCGCTTTGTTTTGAACAAAATTGCATTTATGATTATTATAATGAAAATGAGTATAATACGAACTAAAAATAAAAGACATGAAAAGATTACTATTAATTTTGGCTATTATTACCGGATTCTTTTCGGTTTCAGCACGAGACAATTACTCNCANGATGTTAATATCCTGCCGATAGCTGCAAAAACCGATCTCAAAAANAATTTCAAAGCTGATGTAAGCCACATTAAAATAGATAAAGATTGGGGACGTATAAGCGAGTACGATGTTGTTCTGACCGACGGTACTGAAATAACTTATGACCGCAACGGCAACTGGAAAGATATAGAGATGCGTCGCGACCGCTCTGTTCCCGCCGCTTACATTCCTGCCGCGATAGCCTCATTTGTTAAGCAAAACCAAAAAAGTGCTGTTATCACCGGCATAGAAAAAAAGAAATCAGGTTACGATGTAGAACTATCAAACGGAATAGAAATGAAATTCAATTCAGCGGGCAAGTTCCTCAGATACGACGACTGANTCTGAACAGGCTCTAAGAATCTTATTGTCCCGGTNCCGATGAAGTTTATTTCACGGCAACCGGGATTTTTGCATCATAGCTAAATTTTGACCTAATCCACGCAATGGAGAGCCTACTGAAGAATATCTCTTTGACGAAGTGATGTATAAGGAACGATTCACGAAAGAACGCACGGATGCATGGATTAATAGTATCAGATCCATTTTGTGTAAAATTGATACAACCGTATCAAGTTGGAAGGATTTGAACTATCAGGCATTCGCTGTCGTATTTCTTAAAAAAAATCACAAATCTAAAAGGTTAGATGACTTTTTTGGGTAACTAAACGAATATTATATTTGGGGATTATAGACAAATATAATAAAACAGGCCAGTTATACATTTTGATTGAAAATACAATCTTAGTTATATCAGGATTTTCGTTAACTTTGCACTATGAATCAAGAGAATCAAAACGTTGAGCACAAGCGTATATGGAAAGACGAATACCTTAAATGGGTATCCGGATTCGCTAACGCCCAGGGTGGAAAGATTTATATTGGTATCGATGATGACTTGACCGTGGTTGGCGTAGAGAATCTTCATAGGCAGTTGGAGGATATTCCTAACAAGATTATCAATAATACCGGTGTATTTCCAGAGACCAATCATCTTACGGTGGATGGTAAAGACGTTATTGAGATTGTCATCGAACCCTGTGGAATGCCTATTTCTTATCGTGGCGTTTATTACTATCGTAGTGGCGCGACTAAACAAGAGTTTCGCGGGGCTGCTCTTCATCAGTTTCTCCTGAAAAAGATGGGATTGAATTGGGAGGACATTCCTTGTGATGGAATTACGCTGGATGATATTGATGACGGTGCAATTCAATATTTCTTGGATCATGCTATCGGTGAGGGTCGTATGGAACCCGAATCGCGTAAGTCCTCCAAAGAGGATGTTTTGTTCAATTTAGGTCTTATTAAGGATGGTATTCCCACAAACGGCGCAGTTCTGCTGTTTGGAAAATATCCTCAACGCAGATTTGTAACGTCCAGTTTTAAGATTGGCAGATTTGGTGCAGATGACGCAGACTTGTTAAGCCAAGACCAAATAGAAGGCAATCTTATTCAAATGACTGATAAGATAATGCAGGTATTAAGCAGCAAGTATCTTATCCGTCCGATACATTACGAGGGATTGCAACGGAAGGAACCNTTGGAAATTCCTGAAGATGCGCTTCGTGAAATAATCTTCAACAGTATNGTCCACAAATTNCANTTCGGTACGTGGAATCAGATGAGTATCTATGATGACCATATTCGTTTGTGGAATGAAGGTGTANTGCCGGAANATTATACCNTAGAAACTCTNATGAGTAANCATACNTCTAANCCNCGTAATCCNAAGATGGCTCAGGTCTTCTANCGTGCCGGATTCATTGANGCATGGGGACGTGGTTATGAAAAGATAATGAAGGCTTTCGATAAAGCTAATCTTAAGCGTCCGGAATTCACAGTAGAGCAAGGTGGTGTCACNGCCGTGATTTATCGNGAAATTTTCATGTCTGTCAGGGGTTATCAAAACCNAACCAGAACCNAACCAGAACCGATACAAANCAAACAAGATACCCAGAAAGGTTCAGAGAAAGGTTCAGAGAAAGGTTCAGAGAAAGGTTAAGAGAAAAGTTCAGAGAAAAGTTCAAAGAAAAGTTCAGAGAAAAGTTCAAAGAAAACACGTGACAGAATAGTCTGCGAAATGAAGGAGAATCCGTNGGTGACTATTAATGAACTNGCTACAATGCTTTCTATCTCCGATCGAGCCGTCTCNAAACATCTCAAGAAATTGCAAGAAGNAGGTATTATTAAACGNGTGGGCGCAGATCGTGGAGGCTNTTGGGAGGTAATCAATCATTCATCTTAGGGTTGCATTTCNTCGATAGAACTCAATTTNAGGTTTCGAATAGTTGACTTTTTTGGTAACTTTGCACCCATGGCAAAGAAAGAAAAGGTACTGAGTTTATTAATTACTCTGTTGATGCTCATTGCTGTGGCAATTACAGTTAATAAGGCTGTGTTCGGGCATAGGATAAGCGGAGCATCAGCTTCTGTTGTAAACAATGTTTCAGTCGGAGATACCATAACGGAAGTCGCCGANGGCAAAACAGTTATTCACACCGCGACCCTGCCGGGAACCATCAGCGGATATGCCGGACCGGTGCCACTTGACATATACATTGAAAATGGTAAAATCACCGATATAAAGGCACTTCCAAATGCCGAAAGTCCGTCGTTTTTCAACCGTGCCTTGACACTGTTAAACAGTTGGATTGGTAAGACACCGGAGGAAGCCCTTCAAATCAAAGTTGATGCAGTGAGTGGTGCTACTTACTCATCGGAGGCTATAATAAATAATGTAAACGCTGGACTNACTTACTATCAGGGAATTGACAGCCGGCCTGTGTCCGGAACACCTTGGAAAATATGGATAGCTTTTGCCGTTACACTTGCCGCATGCATTGTGCCGCTGTTTGTAAAAAATAAAATTTACCATAATGTACAGATGGTTGCCAATGTGATTGTTCTTGGTTTTTGGTGCGGACAATTTCTCGATTACTCTCTGATTATCAAATATATTTCCGGTGGATTTGTAATGCCGGCAGGACTTGTGGCAATAGCCATGCTTGTAGCCGCTTTCATCTATCCCTTGTTTGGCAAACCGCAGCACTACTGCACCCATATATGTCCACTCGGGTCGGCTCAGCAACTCATGGGGCAGATTTGCGGGTACAAGATACATCTGTCTGCGAGAGTTATTAATGGTCTTGATGTTTTCAGAAAGATTCTCTGGGCGGCTCTAATGNTATTGCTTTGGAGTGACTGCCTCACCGGATGGATGGATCTGGAACTTTTTCAGGCATTTCAGTTTGAATCCGCACCNTGGTGGATTATAGCTNTANCAGTTGCATTCATTATTCTCTCAGCGGTAATATCGCGTCCTTATTGCCGATTTGTNTGCCCTACAGGCTCGCTTTTCAAACGTGCTGAAAACATNGGGTAAACCTAAAACACAANAGATGATAAACATATTTTATTCAACGATATGAAAAATTCAACTTATCTAATAATTNTNCTTGCTTTAGGACTCGTTTTTACNTCATATAAATGGATAAGCACTTCCTCACAGACTAACGATGAACAGACTCGGAACACCACCATTGCCGACATCATGAGCCGCACGAGCGTAAGGTCATACTCCGGAAAGGAGGTTGAAAGTGAAAAAATTGATACTCTGCTTCGAGCTGCAATGGCAGCCCCTACAGCAGGCAACAAACAGCCCTGGCGATTCATTGTTGTAAATGATAAAGCTGTCTTGAACGCCATCGGCACAAATTTTCATTCTATGACAATGGCTAAAGAAGCATCGGTGGCTGTGGTGATGTGCGGTGACACAACCGCTACATTCAAGGGCGATGCACAGGCCTATTGGGTTCAGGATGTGTCTGCCGCATCAGAAAACCTTTTACTCGCTGCCCATGCCATGGGGCTCGGTGCTGTATGGTGTGGCATTTATCCACAGCTGGATAGGGTAACGCAGTTTTCACAAATGCTTGGTCTGCCTGAAAATATTATTCCTATGGCTTGTATCTGCATAGGTTATCCTGCCGGTGAAACCACACCTAAAGATAAATGGAAACCGGAGAATATTCACTACAACACATGGGATAGTGCGTCTGCCAAACTGCCGGAAGCTAAAGAAAAGACATTCTCTGAATTTGATGTTACTAAACAGTGGAGTGAAAATCCTTTCAATTTCTTCAGAGGGGACGGTCTGCTCCTTGCCGCCGGCAATCGTGAGAGTAACAACGCCATGACCATAGGCTGGGGAGCATTAGGCAATATTTGGCAGAGAGATGCATCTACTGTTACGGTATATGTGGCTGAAGGACGTTACACATATCAGTTTATGGAGAATAGTAAATATTTCACTGTCATGCAGTTTGACCGGGAGCACTCCAATGTGCTATCATATATGGGCAGCCATTCCGGAAGAGACGGTGACAAGGCTGCCGCACTCGGACTCCACACCCTCTATACCGAACACGGAACCCCATACTATGCCGAAGCAACTCTTGTGCTTGAATGTGAATTGCTCTATCACTATAAGTTCATGCCCGAAGGCATGAACGCTGATATTCAGCGCTTCTACAGTAATTTCCCCGCCGGAGTTCATCATCAGTACATCGGCAAGATTGTTAAGGCACTCCGCAAATAACACAAATACCGGAACCAGACGCTTATATAATCAGGTTACAATTAATTGAACAAGATAATGAGGTTGAATAAAGTACACCACATAGCTATCATAGCATCAGACTATGCACGCAGTCTTGACTTTTACACCGGAGTGCTTGGTCTGTCCATTATTTCTGAAAATTACCGACCGGAACGTGACTCATATAAAACTGATTTGGCTCTGAACGGAAACTATATCATCGAACTCTTCTCTTTTCCAAATCCACCGGCTCGGTTAAGTCACCCCGAAGCAACAGGATTGCGTCATCTGGCATTTGAGGTTGATGACATCAACAAGGCTGTTGAAGAATTAGATGCCAAAGGCATTGACCATGAACAGCTCCGAACCGATGAATACACAGGTAAGCGTTTTATCTTCATTCAGGATCCGGATGGACTTCCCATTGAGTTTTACGAAAAATAGCTAATAATGAACATACGTGAAATCATTAAATGTTTTCGATGAATAGTTGCGATTATTTTTTAACTTTGCGAAATGACGGTGACTTTATGAGTGTTAAGCATTCATGTTCATTGGTGTAATTGGCTGGTGCCATAAAAATATTAGGAAATGATAATAGTTGTATTCTGCATTATAGCTCTGCTGTTCACATTAGCTGACGTATATATCGTGGTGTCTGTGCTCCACCACACATCTTGGTTTGCCAAGGTATGGTTATTTATTCCTCCGTTGGCATATTGGGCGTTGATTTTATGGATGTTTATAACAGGTGACACTCGACAGATGACTCTAAACAGTGTCATGTGGTTTACCATAGGACTTGTGTTGCCTACTCTGGTTTTCGCCCTTTTATCTATCATAGGCAAGGAGTTGGGTAGGGCATGGCATCCGTTCTATCCTATTTTCACCGGTATAGGTATTTGTGTTGCAGTAGCTTGGCTTTTCATTTTCATATTCGGTTCGGTGTTTGGGTGGCGACGTCTGGAAGTGAAGAACACGGACATTACTTTATCCAATCTGCCTGAAAATTTCAATGGCTATCGTATAGTTCAGCTTTCTGACCTTCATATCGGATTATATGAAATAGTACCGGATGCTCTGTCACGAATTGTTAAGAGAGTTAATTCTCTTAACCCCGATTTGATAGTATTTACAGGTGATCTTGTCAATATATCGCCTGAAGAGGTTGTTCCGTTTGCAGAAATGCTCAGTCAACTGAATGCAACCGACGGTGTAATTTCCATTCTCGGAAATCACGATTACTGCGTTTATAAGAAATATAGGGAAGGGGAGAATCCGGATAGTGCTCTGGCATTAGTCATAGAAGCTGAAGATTCTATTGGATGGAATTTGCTTCGCAATGAATCTGTGCAGATTGTGAGAGGAAACGACAGCATAGCTGTTGTAGGTATAGACTATACCGGTAGCAAGGATTTCCCGGATAAATCGGATATAAGGAAAGCTATGGAGAAAATACCTGAAAATGAGTGTACTATTCTACTTTGTCATGATCCATCTTATTGGCGTAAGGAAGTATTGCTAACCACCGAAATTCCACTGATGCTTGCGGGACATACCCATGGAATGCAATTTCAGATGGGTAATTTTTCTCCGGCATCATGGTTATATCCCGAATGGAATGGGCTTTACGCTGAGAAAGACAGGTATCTGAACGTTAATACCGGAGTTGGAGGTAATTTTGCATTCAGATTTGGAGTATATCCTACTATTGATGTGCTGACTCTTCATTGTCCTGAAAGCAGTGTGCCAAGCGAGACAAATTCTTAAGGACAATATTACCATTTTAAGTAAAAAAAGCAGCCATAGGGCTGCTCTTTGGCGGAAAAGCAGGGATTCGAACCCTGGGTACCCGTAAAGGTACAACGGTTTTCGAGACCGTCCCAATCGACCACTCTGGCACTTTTCCAAAAATGGGGTCGCAATATGTCATAGCCTTTGCCAAGGCTGGGAAAAGCAGGGATTCTTTCTACGCTGCGCTCCGAAAGCGCTTACGCGATAACGAACCCTGAAGCCGATCGACCACTCCGGCACTTTTCCGATGATGCAAAGTTAGTAAAGATTTTTTGGATAACGATATTTATTTTACAAGTTCGGTTCAAGGCGGAAGTTACTAGACGAGGAAGAAGATTCTTCATTGAGGTTTTCTGTGGAAAATATTGAAGATTCAGAAAATGTGAAGTTGGATTATTATGTAGATCCTCACTGCATACCGAAGGCTTATTACATTACATCCAATAGTTGTGCTAGTGAGATAACTATAAGATGCACGAATGCCAATTCTTTGTTTATCGACGAGAATATTGCCAATCATGAATATGTAGCACGGATGGGCACTGGTGGGCTGAAATTGCTAATTTAAACACCGTAATATTTCATTTCGATGCAATAGATGTCAATCCGGATGAGGAAATAGCTGTTCTTTATGGAGTGTTAAATGTTTCCTCTTAAATAAATAAAAAAGGAGTGGTTAAGACCTATATCACAGTAAATAGGATAAATAAACCTATGAAACAAATTTGATTACATTGGGATAAGGAATAATATTATTGTTGGCTTGAATCTAATATTCTTTCAAAATCAGGTATTTTCATGTAACGATTAAACAACTCCTCACGATACTCTTCGGATGTAATTTTGTTGTCATAGTATTCCTCTATCAGGTCTTCTTCTCGCCATGATTCTGGATCTTCGAGAATTGCTTGAGAGGTTAGAATCCTTGTTTTAAAAGCAGAGTATATGGATAGAGCAAATTGTTCGATTTCTACAACGGCAACAAGTGAATCATCTGCGACAACCTTATCAACTTCATCTTGAGAGTCAATTTTTAAGAAACAGTTCAATACGCCGTATTCTACAGAAGAATTTTTCTTATAGACATTTGTCGGCATCATTCCAATAATAATCTTATATAATTCGCAGTCTATTTGAATAGACATAACTCCATCCTTGAAAAACCAGCCCTTAAGCATATCACGAATATTTTCAAGAGGGCTGTAAACTTCCGAGATACTGAAAACAAACATTCTACCATCTGAAGATGAAAGCGTAATATCAAACCATCCAAATTCAGGTTCGTCAACTATAACATTTATTTTAGCACAAGAGATATTCCAGTCATAAATGCTTTTCCAGGATTTTTGTATCTGTTCCCAAATATATTTTTTCATAAATATGAACTTTATTTCAATGGTGTCAGGTTTCGAAGTATTCTATAAGGGTAACTATTGTGCAGTATCGATATTTATTTTACGAGTTCTGTGAGGAGACGGTTGAAGGTGTGGTCAAGATCAAAGGTTATGCCGGGATGAGGTCGGGAGGTCTGCACACAGGTGCTTTTAACTGCAGTGAGCCATCTGAACCGTTCTTCAATAGGCATTTCCTTGAATTTGCCAATGCCTTCACACACGCTTTTGAAAACTTCAAGTTGGCTGAGGGGTAGGGTGGTGTCTGTGTCACGGGCAATAGCTTCAATACGTTTTATGTCGGGACATATCTCCACTTTTATCCATTTACTGCGTTTGCTCATCATAATGAGTCCTACATTGACAAATTCTTCCCTTTCTACTTTGGGAATAAGGCGAATCACCGCATACTCATATAATATTTTGTCTTGCATCGATAGCTGTTTTAGTGAATATAGGTGAGTACTCAAGCCGCTTGGTGAGGAAGTCGTTATAAACCTGACGTATCTGTTCAGGCGTTTCATCGCTGCCTTCGTGTTTCAGCCATTCGTCCGGAATCATCGCAGTTATTTCATCAATATCTCCGGGTGTAATTTTTTGAAGCATCAGATGCGATGCTTCTTCTATATTTGATGCCTGATGTAGCAATGCATGGTCTTTGATGTAGGGGAAGGGGGAGGCGGCACTTTTTTCCCAGTCTTTCCATGAATGGTGAAACATCAGTGATGCTCCGTGGTCAATAAGCCAAGGCTCGGAGTGCCACATAAGCATATTGGTGTTTCGTGTAGTACGATCAACATTTGTAAGAAATGAGTCGAGCCAAACTATTTTAGAGGCTTCGAGAGGGTCAATTCTATTCAGATAGGGGTCAAGCGTAACCGCCCCTGATAGAAAGTGCATGCCAAGATTGAGACCCCGGCTTGCCTTGAGCAGATCCTGCACCTCTTCATCGGGTTCGGTTCTTCCAAAGTTCTCGTCAAGGTCAAGAAAAATGAGCTCAGGCACTCTCAGCCCGGCCTTACGGGCTATCTCTCCGCCAATCAGCTCAGCAATAAGCGCTTTAGCACCATGCCCGGCGCCGCGCATCTTGACAACGTATTTGAAATCGTCATCAGCCTCAGCGAGGACGGGTAGAGACCCGCCCTCGCGCAATGGCATGATGAATCGTGTAACCTGTTGGTGTCGTAGTTCAGACATTATTCAGCGAGTTGGTGGATGGTGTCAACCAATTGCTCTCCGAGTCCGATAGTGTAGCCTTGCGACACAAATACGATACGGTTGAATGTGTCGGCTATAATGAATATCGGTCTTTCGGTTTCAGGCAGTTTGAGCGCACTGATAATCTCGGCTGCAATTTTGCCGTTTGTGTCAATTCCGAATGAAGCGGTAGAGGGGAGAGGCGGGAGCAGTGAAGCATCAAATCGTTCTGCGTCCTGCTTGTCCTTGAACAAGAGAATCATTGAGCGACCCCATTTCTCAAATTCCGGATTAAGTGCGGCTATGTCTCGTAGGGCATGATTTGTCGGCTCATGGTTGGGTGTGAGAATACCGATAACATAGTAGCCTCTTCCGGTAGTTGAAAGAACCGATTTTTCAGTACCCGTAGTAAGGTCGGTGTAGAGGTTTTCAGAGTTGAAATTGCCGATAACCTGAACTCCTTTTTCATCTTGACGGAGAACGAGAGTATCTTTGAGTTCCTGACCGGGTTCTATGGTAATGAAATCCGTTCTTGCAAGCACTCCTCCGTCAGCCATCCTTTGTCCGGTAACAATCATATACTGTCCGGGGTCTATCTCAGCACCGTTGGCGAAGATGCTTTTCCATGTGCCGTCTTCGGGATACCCCATAAGCTGAGGCTCACCGTCAACGATTTTTGATATAGAGAATTGGGTATAGTAGCGGGGATCGTCTATTCTGCCGGTTTTTGTAAAGTCAAGTGTGAGTTTACCGGGTTTGGCGGCAATTGCCTGACTGTCATTACCGGAGAAATTCACATCCTGCCAATTACCGTTTTCATCTGCCCACTGAGTTTTTCCTGTGACAGGGTCAATTCGCGCCGGAATGCCGGCAGTTCTTGCAAGAGTGACGAAATAAATGTCCCGTGAGGCTGCATTTGCCGCCTTAGCCTTGTGAACAGCTTCGGGACTCATCCTCACATTGCCTGGATACCAGTCGGGCAGAAGTGTTATAGTCTCACTTATCTCCTTAACCAAAGTGGCGGGATTAGCCTTATATGATGCAAGTTTACGAGCCGGAATATTATTTGAGAAATATGAACGGAAAAGTGACAGAGCCTCGTTGTCAACCCTTGGATTAAGAATATAATCCACATAAAGTTCACCGATAGCAACCGGAGTTGTAAGCTGGTCAACGAGAATAGGATATGTGATATCACTACGGTCTTTCATTGAGATAGCTCCGAGCAGTGCCATAGCTCTTTCTCTGTCAGATGCAGGTGTTGAGTGCAGGAAGTCAGATAGGACCTGATGGTTTCCTCTTGCATCAGTCATAATAGATGTGAGTCTGTCAGCATCAACTCCAAGCTCAGCAGCAAGGGCTGCGCTTTGTGCGGCTGTCATGAAAGTGGCTGTATATGCACCTCTCAGTGAATCCTCATACACTTTTCTTCTCTCATTTTCAGCTGCTTGTTCGGGTGTTACATAAACGGCGGCATTAGAGGGTGCCGGAGGAATTATGTCCATATTATAAGCGCCCGTAGTTGCCGGTGTTTTGTTGATAGTCAAAGTTACATTTCTCTCCTTGCCGACAGAGCCTTTGGTAAATCCGAAATTTTTACCATCCGTAGCCCATATAACAAGGTCACCGAGACCGGTGCTGAGGGAAGCGTTACCATTGGCATCAGATTTTTTTGTCGCAATCGGGTAAAATTCAGCATAGTTATAAAGGCGGAAGCTGACAGTAGCGTCTTTTACCGGTTTTCCGTCTTTATTTAGAACGGTAACAGTTATTGTGTCAACTGGAGCATAGTTTGAAGTAACATTAATGTCTGTATAACCGGCGGGGCGTGACAGCACTTCCTCCGGTCCATCATAGTTGCCCGGCACTCTGGTATTCATCATCATGCCACGAGAGGCGGGTGCGTTGAACCATCCGAGGTTAAGGACCGGTTCCGGTTCGCAGGCTCCGAGAAAATACCATTTTCCATCAGCCCAAGCCTCAACCCAAGCATGGTTGTCATCGGTATGTGCCCAGCGTGGAGTGTAAATCTGGCGGGCAGGAATACCCATAGAGCGGAGAGCTGCAACAGTAAAGGTTGATTCCTCACCGCACCTGCCGATAGCGGTGTAAACGGTGGCGAGAGGCGAGTGAGTGCGTCCGTCCGATGGCTGATAGGTAGCTTTTTCATGACACCAGTGGTTAATTTCAAGAATGGCATCTTTCATTGACAGATTTTTTACTCTGTCCTTGAGCTCCTCGTAGAAAACCTTTCTGTACCCATCCAGATACTCATTATTAATTCGTACAGGGAGCACGAAATGCCTGAATTCTCTGTCAGGAACTTTACTACCCCAAGGCATTTCTTTTCTTGCTTTTAGTGAATAATCCACATTTTCAAGAAAGAAGTCGCCCGAATTGTCAGCCATGTCGGGCAGGGGCATATAAGCGTACAGCACTTCAAGAGCCTGTTTCTGCTCCGGAGTGAGTTGCTTGTCAAATACAGAAAAATATTCTTTATTGCCAACTGTTTTCTTTCTTTCAGCAAAGTCAGCCTCGACAACAGGCGATGCTATCTGAGCTGATGCGACTGCTCCGGCAAACAGGGCAAATGATATGAGTGTAATTCTTTTCACAGACATACGTTTAAGAATTAATTTGTGATACAATTTGTTTAACGATATCGGCTGAGGTGGTTTTGCGGGAATATTCATCGCTCCCCGGTGTACCCATCGACACTCCGCTGTGGCGGAATTTCATGCCACTTTCAACAGAAGTCCTTGCGGAAGCGTGTATTTCGCCTGTACCGGAAGCATTGAGAATTTCCGCTGCATTAGACTGTGAAACACCGGCACCGGCGAGGATGATAATTCTGCCGTCAGCTTGCTTTACAAGTTCTGCAAGATTCTCCTTACCCTCGAGAGCTGTCTGTGCTTGTCCGGAGGTGAGTATTCTGTCACAACCCAGAGAAATAATATCTTCAAGAGCTTTGAATGGGTCACGGCATAGGTCGAATGCCCGGTGAAACGTCACGCTTATTCCCGCCGCAGCTTCCATCATCTTTCTGCACGCATTCATATCTATCTCGCCGTCAGGGGTAAGAGCTCCGATGACAACACCGTGTACCCCTGCCTCGCGGGCAGCAACAATGTCATCAACCATGCAATCCACCTCCTGCGGTGTGTATAGAAAGTCTCCGCCCCTTGGGCGGATTAGTACATGGACTCTAATCCCCGGCACTTTTAATGCGCTTCGGATAAATCCAATGGATGGGGTCACCCCTCCCTCTCCAAGAGCGGAGCAGAGTTCCACACGTGAGGCACCTCCTTGAGCGGCAGCGATTACGCTGTCAATATCGCCTGCGCAGACTTCAAGCAGATTTTTCATTTTGCGGCAGTTTCAAGTTCAATGATGTAGTCAATAGTATTTTCAGGAATCTCAGGAAGTGCGATGGATATTCCACCCTCTTTGAGTTTTGTGAACTTAACGGGAGTTCTGTCATCGTAAGCGGTTGCTTTCTTAACCTTTACAGAAACAGGTACTTTGATTTCCTTAGCTTTTGTGTCAAGCACATGGAGGTATAGCTTATTTCCCTTTCTTGTAGAAGTGCCCCAATCCTGCGCTTCAAAATCGCCGGCAGTGGTAGCATAGAAAGTCTCACCATATTTGTTCATCCATTCTCCGATCTCCTTGAGTCTCACAAGAGCAGCTTCAGGCAGATTGCCGTCGGGTTGCGGGCCGATGTTAAGCAGCAGATTGGCACCCATTCCGGCAGCTTTTACAAGATATGAGATAAGTTCGGGGGTAGATTTATAATTCTGGTCCTTGATTTTATAACCCCACATACCGTTCATGGTCTGGCAAGTTTCAAGCGGCAGTCGTGAGATATCCTGACCTGAAAGTCCTGCGGTGTTTTCCCCGGGAAGGTCACGCTCAAAAATCTGAATATCTTCGCCGGCAAATGGGGTGATATGATGATTGTTGCCAATAAGACACTGAGGCTGAAGTTTGTGTATAAGGGCATATTGCTCCGGAAGCTGCCAGTTGAAAGGCACGCTGTCCTGATCATGATCCCAGTGACCGTCAAACCAGATGGCACCTACTTTACCATAGTTAGTAAGCAATTCTGTAAGCTGCTTATTCATAAAGTCATAGTAAGCGGGCCAGTTGCGCAACGTAGTGTCTCTACCGGTATTGAGTCCGGTTCTTCCGCTCGGATAATCAGGTCTTGTCCAGTCGATGTGAGAATAATAAAGGTGTAGCTTAATACCTTGTTTTTCACACTCATCAGCAAGTTCCTTAAGAATATCTCTCTTGAATGGGGTTGCATCTACTATATTATAGTCACTCTGGTCGGTATCCCACATGGAGAATCCGTCATGATGCCGGGTTGTGAAGGTAATATACTTAGCTCCGGACTCCTTGATTGCTTTCACCCATTTTGCAGCGTCAAAGTTAGCCGGATAGAATCCTCCGGCAGCTTTAGCATACTCGTCAGCGGTAATATTGTCATAGTTAAGATACCATTCCCCCTGGGCAAACATGCTGTAAATACCCCAGTGGAGGAAAATACCGAAGCCATTGTCGGCAAACTCCTGACGTGCTTTCAAATTTTCAGCGGTAGGGATATAAGCCGGAGTTTCATCCGCCAAAGCTCCAAGAGCAATAGAAGCAGCTGTCAGACAACTGATGATTTTTTTCATATTTGATATTAAATTTAAGAATTACACACTATTTATTATAAGGTGAAAGGAACTCTCACACCGGTGGGGTTCCTTTCAAAATATTGTAAATTAATCCGATACCGGACAAAGAGGTGACTGTCTTATCAGAAAGGCAGGTCATCGTTGTCGTTAGGGGCGGCAGGCGGAGGAGGTATATTATCCATAGGAGGAATATCACTGCCGGGGACAGGAGTGGTGGCTGAACCAACTTTTTCAGCTTTCCAACCGCGGATACTTGTGTACCATCTGCCATTATATTCACGGCTTTCGATATCGAATGAAAGGGTTATTTCATCACCGGGAGTGAGGATATACTGGTCAGCGCGATCGCCAAAGAAGTCAAAATGCACTTTTTTGGGGAAGCTATCCTGGGTTTCAAGAACATATTCTCTTTTTTTCCAGGCCTTTCCACTTGTTTTAGACTCGCCTGACTGTTCGGGTAGGGCTAAAATTACTTTGCCTTTAATTTCCATTAATCTTATATTTATTATTTAGACTCTTGCAAAATTAACTACCACAAGCGGAAGTGCCAAATTAAAAGTTCTAAAAAATATGACGTGTGTGATATTTTTGAATAACTTTACGACAAAGAATAAAATTATAGATGTTATGGCAGAATGGTGGACAGCCCCGGCAGAGGGTAGCGACGGCAAACTGATAATGGTGACAGGTCGCAGAGACGTTAAGAAATTCAGAGATAATCCCCGATTTGACAAGCGGGTGGAGGTGAGCTGGAAATACACCTCCGCATCAGACGGGATGCCGAGCAAGGAGGATTCTGAAATGATGGATGAGGTGCAAAAACGCCTCACCGAGGCATTTGACAAGGATCCGGTTGCCGTTCTCACCGGAATATACACCGGCGATGGGGAGCGCAATTGGATTTTCTATACTTTGAGTACCAATATTTTCGGTAAAAAACTGAATGAAGCCCTGGCTTCGCTGCCCACATTGCCTCTGGAAATTTATGCCGAGAACGATGCGGAGTGGGCAGAGTACGACGAAATGAGCGAGTGTGAAATAAATATTGATTAAGCTAAAAAGCTTCTCCGATAGCAAACACAAAGCCGCAGGTGTGTCTTCCTATACCGAAGTCAATCCTTGCGTTGACATTATGCTTGAACTCAAAGCGCAGTCCCAGGCCGCCGTTAGGCAGCCATTCCGGTCGGATTTTCTCTCGGTTGAAATCACTGAGAGATGAGAATACGGTAGCACCCCCAATCCATGCTGTTGCTCCGATACGTCCCCATATATGCTGTCTCAGCTCCGCCTGAATAGATATCTGGCTGTTGTCGATATACGATCCCATGTAATATCCTCGCATTCTTATGCCGTCAGAGGCAACCATCTCTCTCATGGTCCACGGTGCTTTGGAGCTGTTGAGTTTGGCATAAAAATCAAAACCTACAAGAGCATCTTTCCATAGTCCGGCGTAAAGATTGCCAATGAAAGTGTGACTGTTGAAAAACCTCGGAGCGTTGCCGAAGCACTCCGGATAAAACATTGCAGAGTAGGCGAGGCGAATACCTCTTGTAGGGGTGATAATACTGTTACGCGAATCTATTTCAGCAGACATTCCGATGCCGGTTACATAAATATTTTTTCTTTCTCCGAGTAGATATTCCGGATTAGCAATTCTTTTTGCATCGGTATAATCTGCCTGAAATTTCGCCCCTAAATAAAGATTATGCGTGATTCTATACACGTAATTGATTTTTACACCAATGTTTCTACGGTCATAAACCGATTTAGGATTCATAGCCGTTTGCTCCGAGTTGATACCCCAGAAATCAAGTCTCTTTTTATAAAGATCCACTCTATAGTTCAGCCTTGACCTATTGTCCGGAAACAGTACATTTCCTTTAAGAAAGAACACGAAGAAACCGTTAAGTGATGCATTTACACAAGCGACCACATCGCTCGGGCTGGGAAGGGAGTCGTTTCGGTCAATTCTGTACAGTCCGGTGCAGAGGGCACCTATGCCGAAGGAAGCCTCTCTTGTGTAGGAAGGCATGGCACCAAAACTAACATCAAATGCTTTTTCTCTTGTGCGGTCAACATTACCTTGTATTAGAGAGTTCAGGTATTTCTTAGCCCATACCGGCGCCTTGTTGAGCAGGGGAATGGAGTCAACGAATGCAAGCGAGTCACCCGGCTCACCTGCAAATAGCCTCTCTTGAGCAATTACGCTCAATGAGATAAGCAGCATGGTTATTAAAGTCAGAACTCTCCGAATCTGACACATAGCAAAAAAAATACTTGAAAGGCTGAGTCAAAAAAGAATTCTGACTCAGCCTTTTATTAATCGTTTTTATCTTCCGGTTGTTCGGACTGTTCGTTTGGCTCAGCCTCTTCCTGAGGAGTAGGAGCAGGCAGTCCCTTGAATGGAGGTGGGGTTTCAATAGGAGTTACATCCTCTATATCCTTATCCTTGTTTTTGTCTTCCTTACTCTGAGTCTCACTCTTTTTGGCGCTATTCTCATTAATGGCAAGAATTTCTTCAGTTCTGGAAGTCCAGGGACGTTTGCCGAATATATTCTCCACATCCTCAGTGAAAATCACCTCTCTTGTGATAAGTGTTTCTGCCAATTTGGCATGTCCTTCGGCGTGCTCGCGTAGAATCGCTTTAGCCCTTTCGTATTGCTCGCTGATGATTCTTGACACCTCTTCATCAATCATCTTGGCGCGGTCATCGCTGTAAGGTTTGGAAAATCCGTAGTCCTGACCTGTGGAATCATAATAGCAAAGGTTTGGCAACTTGTCGCTCATGCCATAATAAACCACCATTGCGTATGCCTGCTTGGTAACACGCTCAAGGTCATTTGCGGCACCGGTAGATATTCTGCCGAGAAACAGTTCTTCTGCCGCTCTGCCGCCGAGAGTCGAGCACATTTCGTCAAGGAGTGCCTGAGTTGGGGTAATCTGACGCTCTTCCGGCAGATACCATGCAGCACCGAGTGCTTTTCCACGGGGGACTATAGTAACCTTAATCAGCGGATTTGCATATTGGAGATGCCATGAGATAGTGGCATGTCCTGCTTCATGAACCGCGATAGATTTCTTTTCCTCGTCAGTGGTTATTTTCGAGCGCTTCTCAAGTCCTCCTATTATCCTATCCACTGCATCGATAAAGTCTTGTCTGCCTACAGACTTCTTGTTGTGGCGAGCAGCTATAAGAGCAGCTTCGTTACAAACATTAGCTATATCAGCTCCAGAGAATCCGGGGGTCTGGCGGGCGAGGAGGTCAACATCCACAGTGTCATCTGTCTTGATGCGCCGCAGATGTACATTGAAAATAGCCACTCGGTCATTGAGGTCCGGCAGATCAACGTAAATCTGTCGGTCAAAACGTCCGGCACGCAGAAGAGCCTTGTCAAGAATATCAGCACGGTTTGTAGCAGCAAGGATAATTACACCGCTATTAGTCCCGAAACCATCCATTTCGGTAAGTAGCTGGTTGAGGGTGTTTTCGCGCTCATCGTTAGCCCCCATGTTGGGGTTCTTGCCTCTTGCGCGGCCAACTGCATCAATCTCATCTATAAATACAATACAGGGTGCTTTCTCCTTAGCCTGGCGGAATAGATCACGGACACGTGATGCTCCTACTCCGACAAACATTTCCACAAAATCACTGCCGCTCATAGAGAAGAAAGGCACATTTGCTTCGCCGGCTACAGCCTTGGCAAGTAGAGTTTTACCGGTTCCGGGAGGTCCTACAAGCAGGGCTCCCTTTGGAATTTTGCCGCCGAGGTCGGTGTAGCGCTGAGGATTTTTGAGAAATTCCACAATCTCCTCAATCTCGGTTTTTGCTTCAGATAGTCCGGCAACATCTTTGAATGTCACCTGAATATCACCGTCTTTGTCAAATATTTTAGCCTTTGATTTACCCACACTGAAAACTCCGGAGCCGCTGCCGTCCTTGCCGCTCATTCTGCGCATCATATAGAACCAGAATACTACCAGCAGAATGACCGGACCGAATGTCCATAGTAAGCCGCTGTAGTTTGTAGCGCTCTCATAGTCAACCTTTCCGGTGAATTTACCATCTGCTTTCCATTTATCTATGTTTTCCTGAAGCTGGTCGGGAGAGGAAATCTCGGCAACCACTTTGGCATCCATTCCTCCCTTGGGTTTGTATGCGTTAGGAAATACGGCTTTGGCAAGCGAGTCGTTAAGAAAAGCTTCTGCTTTGGGGTCGGTGCCTCGAAGCACAAGGATTTTGTCAACACCTCCTGATTCCACATATTCCTCAAATTCGGAATACGATACTCTCTTGGTGAGTGAATTGTCATCAAAATAAAGTATTCCGACCAAAGAAATTATTACAATGGCATACATCCAGTACATACTGAATTTGAATGTCGGTTTTTTGGGCTTCTTTTTTTCCATTATATAATATAGGTGTCAAAAATTATCAATCAATATCAGGAATTTCGGTGCTTGGCATCGCTCCAAAGCTCTTCGAGATTGTAGAGCTCTCTCATTTCGCGTGTAAAAACATGCACAAGAGTGTCTCCATAATCAAGCACAATCCACTGGCTGTTTTTATATCCGTCGTAATTATAGGGTTTAATGCTTCCTTGCTCAAGCAGATAGTCGCGAATGTTGTCGGCAATAGCGCTTACCTGCATTGATGAAGTGCCTTCGCAAATAATAAAATTAGATGCGGCAGCGGTTTCTATGTCTGAAAGGTCAAGGCATACAATACGCTTGCCTTTTTTGTCTTGAATAGCTTCTGTGATGAGTTTTACAATGTCAGTGTTTCTTGTCATAATTATATTATGGCGTGTAATTATAATGTGACTAATTTATAAACAAATATTATGCCAAAATAGGTCGGTGAAAAATAAAAGTATCTGCATATTATTCATAACGCATTGTTTCAGAGGGAGAGAGGGTTGAAATAATATGCGAGGGGAGTACCAGCAGAATGAAACTTAATGCAATCACGGCAACATCCAGTGCCAATATGGATACCCAGTTGATGCTTACAGGCACGTAACTGAGGTAATAGGCTTCCGGGTCAAGCGGAATGATATGCCATATCTTTTGGGCAAATAGAAGGGCAAGAGCGAACAGATTGCCAATTATCAATCCTCTGCTTACCAGTCGGCAAGCCATATATATGAATATTCGCCTTATCATTCCGTCGGTAGCTCCGAGGGCTTTAAGCAGTCCTATCATCCTTACTCTTTCAAGAACAATTATGAAAAGGCATGATACCAATGTGAACCCCGCAACACATCCCATTAGCAGCAGAATAACAACGACATTTGTGTCAAGTAATTCCAGCCAGTTAAAGTACATTGCTCCGGCGGTGTTTATAGTTTCGATACGGTATTGCGGATAACCTTTATCCTCTTCTCTTATTTCGCAAAGGCGGAGCCTCAGATTATTAGCTGTTTCCTCTATATCCTTTCCGACACCGTCTATGCTTACCGAGCTTCCGGTCATACTATCTACCCTGCATATTTTCTGGAGTAATTCAATAGGGGTGAAAGCGTATGTCTTGTCATATTCTCCGAAATGGGTGTTGAAAATGGCGGCAACATTCAATTTGCGTGTGTAAAGGTTATCACCTATAAAAAAGTGAGCCATCACGGCATCATCTATTTTTAACCCTAATGCAGATGCTGTTGATTCCGATATCAGTACAGGATAAGTGTCAAACTCACTGCTCCAGTCCGGTATTTCTCCTTCTGTTATCTGGTTGGTTATAAAAGTGTTGCCGGATTTATCAACGCCTTTTATAACAATGCCTTCAAAATCATTGTCGGTTTTGAATATCGCCGGTTGGCGTATTTCCAGCGCAATTTTGGCATCAGGGGAAATTTCATCTATAACCTTTTTAAGCGAGTCGCTAAGCTGTATGCCGTTGTTTACATATTCATCTGAAGGCACAACCCCCGGGTATATTGAAATCTCGTGCTCAAAACCGGTGACCTTGTCTCTTATCTGGTGCTTGAAACCTGACACAATGGCAATTGACAGCAGCATTACAGCTACTGACAGTGCTATTCCTGCAACAGCAACCGGAATACCGGGTGCCTTCAGGCTCAGCCTGCCGGCAATTGCGAGTTCAAGCCTCATTTTGTGGTGTTCTCAGTTCTTCCTGGATACACTTTCAAAGCTTCGGCAAGAACTTTGAGTGCCTTACCAAGGTCTTCTTTATTGATAACGTATGCCATTCTAACCTCATTTTTACCAACGTTAGGCGAGGTGTAGAATCCGCTTGCAGGTGCCATAAAAACGGTAGCTCCCTCATATTCAAATTCTTTAAGGCACCATTCGCAGAATTTGTCTGCATCATCTACAGGCAGGCTGACCACTGTGTAAAATGCACCCATAGGTATGGGAGAATAGCATCCGGGGATACGGTTGATGCCGTCAATAAGGAATTTGCGGCGGTCAACATACTCGTTATAAGTCATCAAAAGATAATCCTTGTCGGCATCGATTGATGCTTCTGCCACAAGTTGACCCAGAAGAGGGGGACTCAGGCGCGCCTGACAGAATTTCATGAAGTTTCTTTTGAGGTGCTCATTTTTTGTTATTAAAGCGCCTATTCTTATTCCGCATTCGCTGTATCTTTTTGATACAGAGTCAATCAGCACAACCTGTTCTTCGATTCCGGGAAGATGAAACGCGGAGATATATGGCGCACCGGTGTAGCAGAACTCGCGGTAAACTTCGTCAGAAAATAAGAATAGGTCATATTTCTTAACAATGTCCCTTATCTGGTTCATCTCTTTTTGAGTGTAGAGGTAACCTGTGGGATTGTTCGGGTTGCAGATAAGAATACCTTTTGTGCGTTCGGTGATAAGCTCTTCAAATTTCTCCACGGGAGGAAGGGCGAATCCTTCATCAATATACGAGGGTACGGTAATGATTTTTGCACCGGCAGAAATTGCAAATGCCATATAGTTGGCATACGCCGGTTCCGGTACAATAATTTCATCTCCGGGATCCAGGCATGCCATGAATGCAAACAGCACGGCTTCGGAACCACCTGTAGTCACAATAATGTCATCGGCATCAACATTGATGTTGTAGCGGTGATAATACTCCGCGAGCTTTTGTCTCAGCGACAGAATGCCTTCAGAAGGACTGTACTCAAGAGTAGTCCGGTCTATTTTTTTCAGCGCGTCAAGTCCTTCTTTAGGTGAGGGCAGGTCCGGCTGACCGATATTGAGGTGATATACTTTAAGACCTCTCGCTTTGGCATCGTTGGCAAGCGGGACAAGTTTTCTTATAGGTGAGGCGGGCATAGCTTCGCCGCGCTGTGACATTTTTGGCATATTCGTTTGTTTATACTTAGTACCTCTTTTATTATTAAGGTGTTCATATATGCGCAAAGATACGATAAATATTTTATATGGAACAATGTAAATGAGGTGTATGGCATTGTTTTTGCTACATTTGTAATTAAAAAATAGAAATTCAGAGTAGATGGCAGATAATAATATGGCTTCTTTACGCAACAGTGTGGCTGAGGATGCTGTTGTTGGACGATTCGGAAGAATGTTTGACACGCTTGATAATATGCTGGGATCGCATCCCCGGTGGATGGATCAGGCAAGGGCTTTGCGCACTCAGTATGATGCGCTGTGCTCATACGCACTGGCGGGTGCTCCCGATCCAACAAGACCGTTAATGAGGGCGGAAATAGCTGCTGAGGCGATTAGTCTGGCAGATACAGCTCTGTATAATTCGCGTGTTGCTGATTCTCCGCAGATATATTACTCGAAGTATAGGTTCGAAAAATTACAGAAGGAGTCGTTGAGGCAGCTGTTTGACAGATTGAACGAGTATAATTCTTTGCTCGGTCTTGCTGCACTGACCGGAAGGAAGGATGCAGAGAATCCTCAGGGGGAATCGGTGAGAAAGCTTATGGAGGAAACTCTAACCCGTCTGTTTAACCGTTTATGGTCTTATTATGATTTCTCTTCGGAGGATTATGTCGAAATAGAGAAATTCGTAACCGACAATACGCAACCGGCAGAGGCGAGGGAGCTGATGATTTGGGCTTTGATGCTCGGTGGACTGGAATATTTTCAGGTGCGTAGGCTGATGATTCTCAGTAAAGTATATATTGGAGAGAATAGCAAGAGGCTAAGGCTTGCCGCCATGATTGCTTTTATGCTGATGCTATGGTGTCACCGCAATGTACCTGTTGGTATTAAGTTGCATGGGTTAATTGATTTGATGAAACAGAAACAGACCTGGAACGAGGATTTATCGGTGGTGGCTATGCAGTTTGTAAAGACCAGAGATACAGAAAGAATTACTAATAAGCTCAAGACTGAGGTGTTTCCGGCAATGATGAAACTACGACCCGATTTGCAGAAACTCGGAGATTTGTCAGCAGATATGGATTTGACTTCGCTTGAAGATAATCCGGAGTGGGAGGAACTGCTGGATAAAAGCGGACTCACTGAAAAACTTAAGGAACTGACAGAGTTGCAGAGTGATGGGGCTGATTTGATGATGGCTACATTTTCTGGACTCAAGAGTTTCCCGTTTTTCAATGAGGTGGCGAACTGGTTTGTGCCGTTTTCAATGGATAGGCTTGCGGTTTCAGAGGCTGTGTCAGGACGGCTTAAGCAACTTGCTGAAATAATTGGAGCATCACCTTTTTTATGTGATAGCGATAAATACTCGATGATATTTTCTTTCAATCATATCCCTGAGTCCCAAAGAAAAATGTTTACTGAGCAAATTGAGGCTCAGAGTCTTAATCAGGCTGAAATAGATGCCGGCTCATTAGAGATGAGGGATAAAAAGAGTGAAGCTATAGTGTCGGTGCTTGTCCAGAATCTCTATCGTTTCTTCAAACTTTTTAGAAGAAAGCGGGAAATGAATGATCCTTTTGTTAATTCACCTGATTTGGCTTCTCTTGCCTTGTTTAAGGATACACTCGGCACACCTGAAAACATAAGACTTGTATCTGAGTTTTACCTTAAAAGAGGATATTATACGGAGGCTCTGTTGCATTTCAATTCTTTGATTGCCGATACTCCTGACGATTATCAGCTGTTGCAAAAAGCCGGATATTGTTATGCGGCTCTCGGCGAAATTGAAAAAGCTGTTGAGATGTACTCCCGAAGTGAGCTATTGGCTCCTGATAGTCTTTGGACTCTCAAGCGCCTTGCCTCTTCCTACAGGTTGTTGGGCAATCATTCCAAAGCGCTCGAGTACTATAGAAAGATTGAGGCTAAGCGTCCGGATGATTTGAATATAGCTTATGCTATTGGACATTGTCTGATGGAGATTGGTTCAATAAAGGATGCTCTGAAAATGTTCTATAAAGTGGAATACCTTGCGCCGGATTCTGCTAAGGCACTCCGCCCTATTGCCTGGTGCTCATTTTTGCTCGGTGATTATGAAAAATCAGCAGTTTATTTTGGTAAAGTTCAGTTGGATAATCCGGTAGCGTCCGATTACCTGAATTTTGGACACCTTAGTCTCGCTACAGGTAATTATAATGACGCGCTTGATAATTACAAAAAGTGCATCAATCATTCATCTCCTGATGATTTCTTGCGTTTGCTCGCCGGTGATATGAAGGTGCTTGAAAATGCCGGAGTTGATAGTGTTATCCTTGAAATTGTGGTAGATAAAGCATTGTCTTAAAATTAAATTGGTTAGAAAATGAATCCGTTATATAACGACTTTAAGGGTAGATATGCCGAGGTACCGTTCAGTGAAATTAAAACAGAACATTTTGAGCCGGCTATCGAGCGTGGCATAAAACTTGCCAAAGATGAGATAGAAGCGATTTGCACTAATGAGGAAGCTCCTGATTTTAAGAATACGATTGTGGCTCTTGAAAAGGCAGGAAAAGACCTGGACAGAGTTTTGAATGTATTCTATCCCCTTAATTCGGCTCTTTCAGATGACGAATTAATGGATATTTCATTGAAGGTGGCACCATTGCTTTCAGAGTATTCCACATCAATTACTCTAAATGAAAGGCTTTGGGAGAGAATTAAATATGTGTATGATCATCGTGATGAATATAATCTTGACGGTGAGGATAATATGCTGCTATCCGAAACTTATGACTCCTTTAGGAGAAGTGGTGCTCTTCTTGATGATAATGGGCGAGAACGACTAAAGAAAATTAATGCGGAACTTACTGAACTGACAACGGTTTTTGGGCAGAATGTACTCAAGGAGCTTAAGACATACCGCATATTTCTTGATGCAGAGGATGTGGAAGGATTACCGCAAAGAATTCTAAATCAGGCTGCCGATGATGCCGTAAAAGCAGAGAAGCCTGGAAAATATCTTTTCAATCTTTCTCAGCCTGTATATATGGCGGTGATGAAATATTGTAAAAGTCGAGATGTAAGGGAGCGGTTTTACAGGCTTTATACCGGCAGAAATATTTCCGGTGAGTTCTCTAATTCAGATGTGGTTCTCAAAATAGTAAGATTGAGATTGGAAAAAGCACGCCTGCTCGGCTATGATACTTACGCTGATCTAAAGCTTAGTCATACTATGGCTAAGAATAAGGTCAATGTTTTCAATCTTCTTGACAAACTGGCTGAAGCATACCGCCCGGCACAACTGAAAGAGTTCTCTGAACTGAATAAGTTTGCAAAGGAGAGAGGGATTCTTACTGAAGATATGAAGCCATGGGATTATAGTTTTGTAGCCAACAAGCTCAAAGAGGCAAAATATAATTGCGATGAGGAGCAGTTCCGTCCATATTTTCCGGTTGATGCTGTGGTTAAAGGTGTTTTCTCATTGGCAAATCGACTCTATGGCATATCATTTGAAAAAGTGAATATTGATGTGTATCACCCGGATGTTGAGGCTTTTGAGGTGAAAGATGAGGATGGTTCATATCTTGGATTGCTTTATACTGATTTCTTTCCTCGTGACAATAAGCGTCCAGGGGCTTGGATGACTGATTTCGGAGGGTTCTGGATTGAGGATGACGGTAAAGAGCATCGTCCGCATGTTTCAATAGTTATGAATTTCACTAAGCCCCACGGTGATTCTCCCTCATTGTTATCTACCTCGGAGGTTGAAACTTTTCTCCATGAATTCGGACACGCTCTGCATGGATTGTTGACTAAAACACGTTATGCTTCTCTTTCCGGTACAAATGTGTACCGTGACTTTGTGGAATTGCCGTCACAGTTCAATGAAAATTTCCTTACTAATGAGGATTTTCTCAAAACATTCGCACATCATTGGCGCACCGGTGAACTTATTCCGGCTGAAATGATTGCCAATCTTGTGCGCTCGCGTCAGTTCGGGGCTGCGTATGCTTGTTTGAGGCAGCTCGGTTTCGGCTTCCTTGATATGATGTGGCACACTATAACCGAGCCTGTTGCGGATGTAGCTGATTTTGAGAAGCAGGCAATAGATAAGGTTAAAGTTTTTGAGGATATAGATAATTCGCTCATATCTCCTCAGTTCAGTCATATATTTTCAGGTGGTTATGCTTCCGGATATTATAGCTATAAATGGGCGGAGCTACTTGATGCGGATGCGTTTGCAGCATTTGAGGAGAGTGGTATATATAATAAAGAAACAGCCACCTCTTTCCGTAAAAACATTCTGGAAAAAGGTGGCTCGGTATATCCTGATGTGCTATATCGCAGATTCAGAGGCAGAGATGCCGACATATCCGCATTGCTGAAGCGCGATGGAATAATCTGATAAAAAACACTTTACACAGTTCGCGGGTTTTCAAGACGGTTTCCTCTTAGAAAATCCGCGATTTCCATTCTTTTCTTTCCTTGTACTTGAACAGAAAGAATTTCAAGCTGTTTGTCAGCACAGTCAATTCTCATTCCTTTGGGAGAAATGTGGATTGCTCCCGGATTTACTGCAGGAGTATCTGTTATTGATGATTTGAAAACTTTCATCACTGTTTCACTTTTATCATCGGCAATTGTGGTCCATGCTCCGGGCACAGGAGAAACGCCGCGTATCAGATTATGCACTTTAAGTGCTGGCTGATTCCAGTCAATATGGCAGTCCTCTTTGAATATTTTGGGTGCGGGGCAGGGAGTTGCCTCAAATTCATCCTGAGGCACTCGGGTTATATTTCCTTCTGCGATGTTCTTGACGGTTTCCACTGCAAGTTCAGCACCCATTTTCATCAATTTTTCATACAGACTGCCGAAGTCATCATCTGGAAGTATATCGGTAGCCATACTACCAATAATATCACCGGTATCTATCTCATGCGAGAGATAGAATGTTGACACTCCGGTTCGTGTCTCACCCGCCATAAGAGCGCGGTTAATAGGTGCGGCTCCGCGATATCGCGGTAGCAGTGAGCCATGAACATTGAATGTGCCGAGGCGTGGCATTGCCCAAACGCTCTGGGGCAACATCCTGAAAGCTATCACAATAAAGAGGTCGGCACCGATTGCTTTTAGTTCAGTCTGAAAGTCCTCCGATTTCAGATTGGTTGGCTGAAGAATAGGCAGATGGTGATCTACGGCATATTTCTTGACAGCACTTTCAAGCAGCTTGTGTCCTCTGCCGGCGGGTTTGTCAGGTGCGGTTACAACAGCCGCTATATCGCAGCCTTCTTTTATAAGGGCATCCAGACTTTCTACAGCAAAGTCCGGAGTGCCGAAAAAAACAATTTTGATGTCCTTATAATTCATTCTTTATTCTGTTACTTCTACCTCCTGCTCGTTAGCTGCCGCATCAATCTGAGAGAGGGCGAAAGAATATGCGCCTATAGATATAGCTTTGCTTGCACCTAGTTTGGAGGTTATTATTCCGACTCGTTTCATGGGGTCGTAAGGCACTGTTCTCTCTGAGCCGTAAACCTTTATCATGCGTTCCTCTCCTTTGGCAAATGCCTGGAACTCATCCTCGTTATCCAGATCAAATACTCTCATCTGCACTCTGTTAAGCTCTTCGCCTTTGAGCGATTTAAGCTTGCCGCGCAGCTCTCCCAGGAGGGTAGGCATAAAATATTTGCGGGCGCCGGTGAGTCCTCCGCCTATTACAATCAGACCGTCAACAAGAGTAACTCCGGTGGCAATAGCATCCCCGGCTATTTCACCGAACTCCTCAAATGCTTTTATTGCAGCTTCCCGATTTCCGGGCTTTGTTCCATCCGCAATTTCGCATATATCCTTAGGCTCAAATTTATGGTCTTTATCGCCTGAGAGTTCACCGTAAACACGCTTGATAGCTCGTATTGCGGCTCCTTCTTCTACAAATATCTCAATATTTTTTTTGTGTCGCAGGCAGAAGGTTTCCACGCAACTGTTATCACCGCGGTTAAGTCTGTCACCAACAACCATACCAATGCCCAGTCCGGTGCCGAATGTATAGCCTAACAAGTTGTGGTAGCGTTTCGAACTGCCGGCTTCTGCCAGTTTGGCGTTTATTTCCGGTAAAGCACCGCCAATAGCCTCACCAAAGGCAAAAAGGTCACCGTCGTTATTGATGAAAACCGGAATTCCGAATGTGTCGGAAAGGAACGGGCCGAGCGCAACACCATCGCGGAAGGATGGGAAGTTGGGAAGATAGCCGCCTATAACCCCGTTAGGGTAGTCCGCCGGTCCAGGGAAAGCAAAACTGATGGCAACGGGCTTGGTGTCAAGTTTGGAAATGACCATCCTGAATCCTTCAACCATTGTTGACAGACACAAATCAAGATTATGTGCCATGCTCGGAAGAGTGATAGGCTCTACAATAAACTTATTAGCCTGCATAGCTCCAAAAACAAGGTTTGTGCCTCCGGCATCAAGAGTTATAACTATTCTTTTGTCAAATTTGTACATGGGTTGAAAGATATTAAGGTGAATAATATGTGCAAAAATACAAAAAAGCTAAAAAAAATGCACCATCTGATGTTTATTTCAGATGGTGCGGATATGATTGTGGGATGGAGAGGTTATTTGTAGCGTGCCCAGCGGATGAGATCCTTGAAAGTTGGTTTCTTTCCGTACATGAAGATGCCTACACGGTAAATTTTAGCAGCAATCCACACTGCAGCGAGGAATGAAGCGTACAGAATTATCAGTGAAACAGCTATTTCCCATCCCGGAATACCTGAAGGGATACGCGCCATCATAACCATAGGGGAGGTGAATGGAATGAAACTCATCCACATAGACAGAGATGATGTGGGATCGCCTGCCGCTGTCATGCCGAAGATTATACCTATTATAATAGGGAAGATTATGAAGCTCTGCAGTTGACCGGCATCCTGAATGTTATCTACAGCAGAACCGATAGCTGCATAGATAGCAGAGTAGAGGAGGAAGCCCCCGGCAAGGAACAGGATAAGGAGTACGAAAAGCTGAATTATGTAGCCTACATTACCGAGCACTGACATTGCCTGAAGTAAATCTATATCTGTTGTGGCAGAAGCGGCATCAAGGTTGCCGGCATTCAGGGCGGCGAGCTCGGCTGACATTTCAGGAGGTGTGAGTGCGGGGAGAACAAATGCGCTCATTGCCGCAATTAGAATCCCCCAGATAATAATCTGAGTAACCGCTACAAGTCCGATACCGAGAATTTTGCCAAGCATAATCTGGGTGGGCTTGACAGATGATACCACAATTTCAAGAACGCGGTTGTTTTTCTCCTCAATAATACTTGTCATAACCATCTGACCATAAAGAAGCAGACACATATAAAGCAGGAAAGTCAAAATGACACCGAGGAAGTAGCTGAGTTCGGTAGAACTTTGTTCATCTTCGCTTTTGTCGGTTCTGATACTTTGAAGCTTGACATCGCTGTGAATCTTTTTCATTATTTCATCAAGATTGTCTATGTCATAGCTTTTGAGTCTTACAGACTCGATGATGGAATTAACTTTGTCGGTGATACCGCTTTCAAGGCTCAGCGATGATGCACCGTTTGAGTAAAAACGGATAGATTTGTTTCCTGACACCACTTCTCCAGGAATGTAAAGCACACCGCTCGCATCACTATCGGCAAGCGCAGAGTCAAGAGGTACGGAAACGGGTGTAAAAGTTGTTTCCTCTGAACTTTTGAGGTTCTGGGCTATAATCCCGCTTTCGTCAACCACAAGAATATTTCTTGTTTCTCCGGAAGACATCATCATTATCAGAGCGGGTGCCGCCATCATGGCGAGCATGAAAACCGGCATGAGCAGTGTTGTTATGATAAAACTTTTTTTGTGAACTCGCTCTTTGAACTCACGACCTATAATAATTCCGATTTTTGTAGCCATAGTGTAATTTATTGAATTTCGAGGTCAGCAGTGCCTACTGTGCTTATAAAAATATCGTTCATGGATGCCATAACTTCATTTATGGCTGAAATCTCAACAGTGTTGTTGGCAATCTCGATAATATCGCGAAGGGATGTGCCTTGATTAAGAAGCAATCTGAGCGATGAGCGGTCTCGTGCAGCTTCGCTGATTTCAAAATTACCGGCAAGCGGCTGGAGCGCAGCCATCAGCTCACGCGAATCACCTGAGAAAAGAATATCGTATCGTCCGTCGGAGTACTCCCGTCGAATATTATCCACATTGCCGGTGAGAATATTTTTTCCGCGATTTATAAGAGTGATATTTTCACATAGCTCCTCAACAGATGCCATATTATGAGTTGAGAAGATAACAGTTGAACCCTCATTTTTGAGACGGATAATTTCTTCCTTGAGCAGATTGGCGTTAATCGGGTCGAATCCTGAAAAAGGTTCATCAAAAATGAGCAGTTTCGGGCGATGCAGCACTGTGACAATAAATTGAACTTTCTGTGCCATGCCCTTAGACAGTTCCTCAACCTTTCGGTTCCACCATGAAAGGATGTCAAACCGTTCAAACCATTCCCTGAGACTTCTTGTCGCCTCTGCTTTTGAGAGTCCTTTGAGTCTGGCAAAAAAGACCGCCTGCTCACCGACTTTCATTTTTTTGTACAGCCCTCTCTCTTCCGGCAGATAACCGATATTGGCAACGTCCGCAGCAGTGAGAGGATGGCCGTTAAAGATAACGCTTCCGCTGTCCGGAGCTGTAATGTGATTGATTATTCTGATAAGGGTCGTCTTACCGGCGCCGTTCGGTCCGAGGAGCCCGTAAATAGTACCTTCAGGAACCGAAAGGCTCACATTGTCAAGAGCTTTGTGTCCTGTGTAGTTTTTTGACACATCGCTGACTTCAAGTAAATTCATTCTGTAACTATATTGGTTGTGTTATTATTCTTTTTTCCGAAAAAGCGGTCAATTATAACAGCGAGTGAACCGTCTCCGGTAACATTACATGCCGTTCCGAAGCTGTCCATCGCTATATACAGCGCAATCATAAGCGCATTCTGTGTCTCTGAGAAACCGAGGATTCCGCTCAACAATCCGAGTGAAGCCATGATGGCTCCGCCGGGAATACCGGGAGCCGCAACAATGGTCACTCCAAGCATTGTGATGAAATGAGCAAACATTCCTAAATCGTAGGGAATACCCTGTAGAATCATGATGGCGAGCGCACAAGCAACAATCTTCAGTGTACTTCCGCTCATGTGAATAGTAGCGCAAAGCGGAATCACAAATCCTGCCACTTCCTCACTCACTCCCATCTTTATTGTTTGCCGTAGAGTAACAGGAATGGTAGCAGCCGAAGATTGTGTGCCGAGAGCGGTAAAGTAAGCCGGCATCATATTCCATAACATCTTGAATGGATTCTTACCGTTGAACAGTGCCGCCACGCAAAACTGGAATACAAGGATGAAAATATGAATACAGAAAATCACCACTATAACCTTGAAAAACGCACGGAGCATTATTCCAACCTGACCGCTGACTGTCATATTCATAAAGATTCCAAGAATATAGAAGGGCAGGAGTGGAATCACAGCCTTGCGTATAGCCATAGAAATAATATCCCGAAACTCGTCAGCTCCTTTTTTCAAAGTATCACCTTTAACAAAGGCAATTCCGAGTCCAACCATAAAGGATAGTACCAGAGCTGTCATGACAGACATTACCGGAGGCATTGGCATGGTAAACCACGGCTGAGCTGTTTCAGCCGAATTCTCAACCGCCATAAGTTCCGGAGCTTTGGTGATAAGATGCGGGAAAACACTTTCGCAAGTGAAAAAAGAGAAGAATCCCGCGAATAATGTTGCACCATAAGCCAGCAGTGCAGTGGCTACAAGCATTTTGCCCGCCGACTTGCCTATATCACCAATCGCAGGGGTAACGAATCCAACAATAATCAGAGGAATTAGAAATCCGAGGAATGATCCGAAAATTTCATTGAATGTAGCACAAAGGCGTGCAAGCCACAGCGGAGCTGCATAGCCGAGTGCGATTCCGGCGGCTATAGCAACCGCTATGCGTGGGAGTAATCCGAACTTTATCTTTTTCATCTGATGATAATTTTTTCAGATTTTTTACCTGTGCGGCGAATGTAAATACCGGGAGTGAGATTATCGCCGTTCACCCTTACACCGCTAAGGTTGAAGTATTCGGCTTTGCCATCGTTTTCTTCAGGAGAATATACCGGAGAAATAGCGGTCACTTCAATATTTCCGTTGAATGTTCCCGATATTCTCAAACCCTCTTCAATCCATTCGATATCCATCAGTAGATTGAATTTATCTGACAAATCTGCATAACCGTGGAGGTTTATGTCAAGTGTCATGCCGGGTTGAACTTTTACCTCAGTTGCCGCTCCGTCATAAGCCTTGAAGCCATTAGACATAGCTGTGACGCTTACACTCGGCACTGCAACCGAGTTGCCTATGGCAGCGGCTCTTGAACCGGTAAGGTCAATGCCTTCGATAACAACATCCGAGCGATTATCGTAAGAGGGTGTAAGATAGATTCTCACATTATGGTCCTTTACAGAATTTTCGGTCTCAGTGGTGAGAGTTCCGGAATAAATAGCTTTTTCTGCTTTAACGGGAGTTTCTTCCGCATTGCTGAATTTTACAAGAATGGGCACTCTCCGGTTATCGTCCATATACCAGGTCACATCCACATTGATTCTTACTTCATTGGCTGTGGTAACAGTGCCGTCAACTTTCACACCCGCTACTATTTCGCCCCCGGCAAGAATCATGCGGTCAACTTTACCGGTATAGCGGTCAAATCCTTCGCCGGGTGTGAGAGTAATATCGTCAACTTTTATGTCACCGAGTTTAGCAGGTTCTGATGCTGCGTCAAGAGCAATGGAGAAATCAGGAAGCAGGAATGTGTAGAGTCCGTTTTCTCCTGTCTGAGCAATTTTTATAACCGCATCTTCACCGCCCTCGGTAATATCATACCCTTCAATGGCAACAGTCAGTTTACCGGCAATGGTCATCCATTGAATTTCGTTGCGCTTGCCGTTGAATTCCACATTGATAGGAATACTCTCCTCATCGCTCGCTTTCCAAAGCACCTGAATTGTCATCTTTGCATTGCCCGAAGCATCAACGGTACCTGTAAGATTGATATCGGCAATGATTTCGCCATCAATAAATTCCATATCCGGAACATAGCCGCTGTAGTTAGTGATACCGTTCTCATTTTCAACATTCACGTCATTGACAATAATATCACCGAGAGTGAGCTGGGTACCGTCAAGGTCAATGCTGAAATCCGGCAGCTTGAAGATGCATTTGCCGTTGACCGCATCAGTGATATATACGGTGGCCTTCTGGTTTTCCGCAATATATGAACCTGCCATTTCAATTGACAGTGTGCCGTCAAAGTCGGTCCACTCTTCGCTTGGTGCAGGATTGTTATTACCTGTCTCAGCAGTTTTGACACCATTGAATTCAACATTGATTTCAATGCCCTCCCAAAGCACAAGAATCTTCATTTTAGCGTTGCCAAGAGCATCGGTACTACCGGTAAGTGTCACATCAGCGACAATTGAACCTTCTGCAAGTTCGAGACCTGAAACCTCACCGGAATATGTGTAGCCGCCATTGCCATCAGGTGTCATGGTCACATTTTCCACAACTATGTCACCGAGCGGAGCGGGACCATCACCAAGGTCCAGGCTGAAGTTCGGCAGACTGAAAGTGCAAGTGCCGTCATTGCCTTCCTTAATCTCAATCTTGGCTTCCTGTCCGCCTCCGGTGATATCGTCCCCCATCATAAATATGTTGAGAGTACCGGTATATTCCACAGTCTTGCCGGTTGAGGGAGCCGGAGTTTCCCCCTTTTTGAAATTAAGAGTATATGTATGAACATTTTTGCCGTCCTCATCAGCTCCATCGGCTGTCACTGTTATAGTTACCGCAAACTTAGCCGAATCATAAGCAATAGTGATTTTTGCATCCGGGTTGGAACTTTCGGCGGTAACGGCTCCTTCCGCAGGCATCTCCACAGAAGTGAGACGATATGTGAATATATCTGTGTCAAAGTCGGCGAGGGGAGTACCATTGATGTGTATAGCTGAGAGTCTTGAATTAATAGGCTTGTCGAAACGGAGAGTGTAAGTATGGGTTTTCTGACCATCGAGATCCACACCACCGGAGTTGGTCACGGTGACGGTAGCTGTACCTTCAGCAACATTGCGTGAAACTGACACCGATGCTCTGCCCGAAGCTTTCATTGGAGTTCCCACAATCTCGTTCTGAGCCGGAAGCACTCCGCTAAGAGTGTATTCAAATTTGTCTTTGTCAAATTCCGCTACATCTTCTCCTCTCACCTTAAGCGAAGCGAGTCGGGAGAAATAGGGCAGATCGAAATGCAGTGTATAAATAGTGCTTGATGAATAATTGCCATCAGCATCACCTCCGTTTGTAACCGTAACTGTAGCGGTTGCCGACTCAATATCGGTAGCTACTTTGTAGTCACAGGTACCATTGCCGTTATATACCTGAACTCCGATTTTATCAGCAGCCGGGAGCTGTCCGGTCAAAGTATAATCGAGCTGAGCCGGTGTGAAATCCGGTATTTCCTCACCGTCAACGGTTATAGAAGCTGCAAATGATAGGAACGGAGGATTGAACTGAATGATATAAAGATGACTTGTCTTGCCGTCAGTGTCTTTCTGTCCTGAATTGGTAACTGTTACTCTGGCGATAGCGTTGATATGGTCGAATACAACGGTTGCAACAGGGTTGCCTGAGCTTTTCTTGAATTTATAGCTGAAAAGAGCCTGTGCTTCTTCATCGGTTGCCGGAAGTTGCCCTGCAAAAGCTATCGGTGTCTTGCTATCCTGAGGTAGCCCGGTAAGTTCCTGACCACCGATAGTGAGAGATTCAAGTCGGCTGAAATAGGGCAGGGCGTATTGAACTGTGTAAGTGTGACTGCTTTCTCCGTCAATGTCCGGCTGAGTATTTGTCACAACCACAGTTACCAACGCCTTTTCCGCATCGGCAGATTTATCCTTAATCTCAGCCTTACCCTCTGCATTGCTCCCCTTTATCACCGTAGGTGTGATTGTGGGGTTTGCCGGCATCTGTGCATCAATAGTGTAGGTAAATACATTGCGGTTGAAGCCGGGCACTGCAGCTCCACCGATAACCAGCGACTCAAGGCGTGAGAAGAACGGTGCATCATACTTGAGAGTATATGTGCGGCTTGAGATACCGTCAACGTCAGGCTTGCTGTTTGATACTTTCAACGTTGCGGTAGCGGTTTCAGGATTCAAACTCACCTCATGCTGAATAGCACCGGCTGTTTTGTCGGGGAATTCAAAAGTTGCCTCAATTTCAGCTTGGCTCTTTGGCATCTGTCCCGGCACAGTCACTCTTATAGTCTCGCCGGTTTCCTCCAGCAAATCTACTTTTTCATCAGCGGTTTTTATTGCCGCGAGTCGTGAATAATAGGGGAGGAAGTGAAGGGTATAGATGCGTTCATCTTCTCCCTCACTGTTTGAAATCTCGTTGCTCACAAGGATGGTCACTGTTGCCGCATTGGTGTCAATGTTCACATCCACCTTGGTGCCGTCGGTAGTGTGTCCGTCATACTCCAGCAAACTATAACCAATCTCGTTGTCAGACTCAATGACGGGGCGGTCAAGATAATATTCAAAAATATCGCTGTCAAATCCGGGCACTACTGCTCCGCCTACCGACAGGCTGGCTAATGAAACTGAGCGGTTGTCGTGTGTGCGCTGGTTGAAAGTAAATGTATAAGTGTGAGATTTCTCTCCATCATAGTCTGTGCCTCCGTTTGGATTGCTGACTTTAACAAGAAGTTTTGGTGTAGGAGAGTCATACTCATCTCCTTCTGTGGTTATCTCAGTTGTTAGCTCTTTTCCCTCAAACCACTCGAAGCGAACACGTTCATCAATATTATCATCATGCCGGTAGCCGTTTACGGTATATGCGAATTTCTTGGAATCGAATGCCGGAGTTAGAGTGAGCGCCTTGTTGTTTGCAGCGTTCATTATAGTGATGGTCTTGGGACGCGACAAATCCACACTGTCAAAAATCAGATCGTAAGTGTGGCTGCTGAGTCCGTCATAATCTGTGCCCTCACTGTTGGTAACGGTTATTGTACCGCTTCCGGTTTCGGTGTTAACTGTAACTTTTGCGGTCTGATTTCCGTCGGGGAGAATATAGTCAGGCTTAATGTCAGTTACCGCCGGCATGAGTCCTATTGCCCGGAGGTCAATCGACTTTCCGTCCTCGCTTACCGGATAGGTTTTGCCATTAATAATCACACCACTGATTCGTGACGATATGGGTGAGTCATATACCAAAGTATAGTTCTTTGTCAGCACCGGATCTGCCTCGGTATTGGTTACTGTGATTACTATCCGGGGATTATTGATATCCTCCGGAGCGCCGAAATCACGGTTGAGCGTTACCGTGCCGCTTATACCCGAGGCTTTGGTTACACTCTGTGGAAGAGTGTTGGTGCTGTATTGCTCTCCAACAGTCACATTGTCACCGCTAACGTGCACATGGCTACCGTTGGCAAGAACAATCTCTTCAATAGCAGCACGATAGGGCAAAAAGCTTAGGGTGTAGTTGCGCAGTGTCTCCGGGTCATCAGGATGAGAAACAGTCAGCTGCGCGGTAGGATTGTCATTATTGCCTCCACGGACAATAGGAGCGACAACTGAGCTGTCTGTACCTAAAGTTTCGATGCTAATCTGAGTTGTGAATGGCATCTCGGTTGCGATAATGGCATCGTTTGCAAATGCGTTGCCGGTCTCCGGCTCAATCTCTTTGTCGCCAATAATTATTTTTGTGAGGTCAAGCTGGAGTGCTTTTTTGAACTTGAGTGTGTAAGTGTGAGATGTCTGTCCGTCAATATCCTCAAATCCTTCACCGCTGCCGTTGGAATTGGTTACGGTTACAGAGTAAGTTACCTCTTTTGCAGTGCGGGAGGTTTCTGTTACGGTAGCCTTCGATGAGCCGCTTGGTGACAGCACTTTTGGTGAAATAGCAGTCGGTAGGTTGTTAACCGCAATTTCGTAATCATATTTCTGCGAATCAAAATCAGGCACGGCAACAGATTTCCCGTCAGCAGTATAGTTGATGCCGCTCAGACGAGAGTAATAAACGAGCTTGACGTCATCGATGGTTAAAGCGTCATCACCCTTGAGATTGGAACGATCTGCAAAATAATCTCCGGAAGCAAAAATTACATTAATTCGTTCCGGTTTTTTAGATTGTTCAAAGTATTCAAGCTCAATAGTTTTAGAAAGCCAATTGCTATTAGGTTCCGTTATTGAGTATTCGGCTTTGGCTATAAGGGAAAAGTCATCAGATTTTGTGACCGTACCTCCTAATATAGTCTGAATGTCTAATATGTTTCTTTCACGATTGATCATCGTTACTTTGGCAGGATCTTTCGGCGTACTTAAAAAGTTATATGTATTTGCAGCGGGAACATCAGCTTGTCTCGTTTCACCGGTCCAAAAATAAACAATAGCGGTTGCGGGTTGATTGGATCCAGACCCTTGTTCCCTGATATAAGCAAAAGAATATGCATCCGGACGGAAAGAAAATTCATATCCTCCCCAGGTACCACCATCAGCCGTTCCGTTCATGGGACTTGTCCCTTTTACTTTTGCCGTTGCCCACGTTGTGCCAAGTGTAAAATATCCAGGGACAACCTGACCTGCTGTAGATTTATTGAAAACTCTAATGGCAGTTCCACTATCGTTATATCCGGGTGACTTTTTTTCGCCAACAGTTGCATTTCCTAAACTCATGCCGGGAGTTACAACATTTGAGATACACCAATTAGCAGGATTAGTGCCTTGCTTATCCGTAGTATTGGCACTGTTCCAAGGAATACAATCAACCCAACTTTCCTCAAATCCGTTATTCGGGAGCTGTTGGGCTGAAGAATTAAGAGAAGCACTTAGAAGCAGTGCGGCTGTGCATAGCGATGATGCAAATATTTTTAGTCGTGACATAATCTCAACTGATTGGTTTACTATCCTATACGCGTATGCGTATGCGCCCGCGTATTAAATCAAGGTGCAAAGATACATAATCTTCCCATCCCCGCCAAAAAATACCATCCCCAATAAGCTCCGCAGGAGCGGGTCTGTGAATAAACACCACTCATATAACCACAGCATCGCCACTTCGAGGCTCATTATTTTTCTTCTGAGCTATCCCTAAGCTGCGCTATCGCTTGCTCAGGGTTACTCACAGAGTCGCACCTTCGGTGCTCATCAGTTAGCCGTTGTAAATGTCTTCAGCCGAAGGATAGTTCCGCAGGAACTAACTGGTGGCTGAACTCGAACGATGTAAGCCCGGAGGGCTTCTGATTTTGTTTGCCGGGTACGTTTACGTGCCCGGAACGGAGCCCCGTCCATCCAACGCCGGAGGTGTTGAACTCAGCTCCGTAGGAGCGCACCTGTGGATAACCCCAACCAAGCGTTAGCGCAGGTTGGGGCACGCATAACCCTCTCTCCCTGAGCCTCGAAGAGGCGATGCTGTGTGATTCTATATTTTTTGCCACTTCGCATTTGCATATTAACAAAATACGCATTATCTTTGCGCCAACAAACGCACCCAAAATATTTTATATTACTATGAAAAAATTCACATTCGCCATCAAATGGTACGAGATTCTCAAACCCTATTCCGACGATATCCGTCGTGAAGTTTATGACGCTATTATTGAATATGTTGCCACAGGTACCATTATCGAGATGCAACCTGTTTCGCGCATGGCATTCGACTTTATCCGATATGAGATAGATGAAAAAGAACGCCGCAAAGAAGAGCGCTTGGCAAAAAAGCAATCTCAAGCAAAAGCACAAGCAGAGCAGAAGGAGACATTTGACCCTGATGAGATTACCGATTCGTATATCGGTACAGGCAAGCTATCCACTCCACTGGTTGTGCAATCTAACGGAGTGGCAATAATTGTTTCCAACGACAAGATACACAGTTTTGTCCGACGATGCGTCAGTGATATGCTTGACCGCGAACTGACACCTTCCGGTGATGAAAACCGCTTTTTCAACACGCTCCATATCATAGCGTCAAATAGGCTCGATATTATCCGTGAGGATATCAAGAAGCATCACACTGATGAAGAATTTACCGATGAATTATGGAATTCGATATTGAATGATGCCTGTGCCAAGTTCCCCAAATAGCACCTTTTGCACCACTTATGGAAATTATTTAGTAACTTTGCGCTGACTCATTATGCAAACCGGCATTTTAGAATGATAAACCAATGAAATTGAGAGGACAAGATATTTTTCGCCTTAGCTGCATCACACTCCTTTGGCTCGCGCTTTGCTATCTGGTAGTAAGCACTCAGAGATTCAATCTCAGGGTCGCTTTTATTCTTGTAGCTTCCGCAATAATTATTTTTGTACCTCTTTATAAAAAATATATCCGCTCAAAAGATCATGACAACTCTAAAAGTTCCGACCGATGAGTCTGTTATTAAACCGGATTCTGCAAAGTATCCGCTGCTGAGTGCTATCAATTCGCCCGAGGATCTGCGCAATCTCCCTCTTGACAAGTTGGGAGGGGTGTGCAATGATATCCGCGGCTTTCTCATAGAAAATCTTTCAACAAACCCGGGACATTTCGCATCAAGCATGGGTGCGGTTGAGCTCACGGTTGCACTCCATTATGTTTTCAACACTCCTTACGACCGCATTGTGTGGGATGTCGGTCATCAGGCTTACGGACATAAATTGCTTACAGGCAGGGCAGGGCGTTTTCACACCAACCGCAAGCTCGGAGGGTTAAGCGGTTTTCCAAACCCGGATGAAAGTGAATATGATACATTTACAGCGGGTCATGCCTCCAACTCAATTTCGGCGGCTCTTGGAATGGCAGCTGCAGGTGCTTTGAAGCATGAATCACCCGCTCGTCATGTGGTGGCTGTTATAGGCGATGCGTCCATTGGCGGCGGTCTCGCTTTCGAGGGGCTCAATAATGCGGCTAATGCAAACAGCAATCTGCTCATTATTCTCAACGACAACGATATGTCGATAGACCGTAATGTGGGCTCGCTCAACTCTTATCTCGCTCATCTCACTGCCTCTAAGGGCTATAACAGCGTGAGGTACCGTTTCGGTAGGCTTGCGCGTAAAATGGGTTTGGTGACAGATAGCGGCAAGGGGCGCATACAGAGGTTTAACAACAGCCTGAAATCGCTGATTACTAAGGAACAGAATATTTTCGAGGGACTTAACATCAGGTATTTCGGACCATTTGACGGACACGATTTACCTCGAATAATAAAGGTTCTCAACGACATCAAGGATATACCCGGTCCGAGGCTGCTGCATCTGCGCACGGTCAAGGGCAAAGGTTATGCTCCTGCCGAGAATGACCCGGCTCCGTGGCATGCTCCGGGCTGTTTTGACCCGGAGAGCGGCGAGCGCAAGGGTGAGGCTGACGATAAGCATAACCCCAAATTTCAGCAGGTGTTCGGCAACACTATCACCGCACTTGCTGAGAAGAATGACAGAATAGTGGGAATCACAGCGGCAATGTCTTCCGGCACATCGCTGAATATAATGCAGAAGGTGATGCCTGAAAGGGTATTTGATGTGGGAATTTCAGAAGGGCATGCCGTTACTTTTGCCGGCGGTCTCGCTAAAGAGGGTATGCTGCCTTTTGTCGCTATTTATTCTGCGTTCATCCAGAGGGCTTACGACAATATTATTCATGATGTGGCGGTGCAGGAACTTCCTGTTACTTTCTGCATTGATCGCGCGGGGCTTGTTGGTGAGGATGGCGTCACTCATCACGGTGTGCTTGATCTGGCATATATGAGGGCTATTCCTGGAATGACTGTTGCAGCTCCGCGGGATGCCGACACTCTACGCTCGCTGCTCTACACGGCACAGTTGCCGGAAAGAAAGGGCGCATGGGCTATACGCTATCCGCGCGGCAGAGGATATTGCTCAAATCCTGATGCTCCTTTTACTCCAATAGTCATTGGTAAGGGGGAGCAACTCCGTGAGGGAGCAGACGTGAATGTCTTGAGCCTCGGAGCGTTGGCTTCGGAGGTAGAGAAGGCTCTTGATATGGCGGCTCAGAAGGGAGTTGAGTGCGCGCACTATGATATGATTTTTCTGAAACCGCTCGATGAAGATATTCTTGAAAAGGTGGCTAAGACCGGCAAACCGATTGTTACGGTTGAGGATGGTACCGTAGAGGGCGGACTTGGCGGTGCTGTGCTCGAATGGCTTGCAAAAAAAGGCTATCAGCTGCCTGTAACAAGAATAGGTGTGCCTGATGCTTTTGTGCCTCACGGCAAGGTGCCGCAGCTTTTCAAGCTTTGTGGTATGGATGCTGATGCTATTGCCAAAGCGGTTGTTGCTGCGGCGGGAAAGGAGGTTGCTGAACTATGAAGATTGTTATAGCCGGCGCCGGAGAGGTAGGCTCTCATCTCGCCAAACTGTTGTCTCGCGAGGAGCAGGATATAATTCTTATAGATAAGGATGCTGATAAGCTGTCGGCTATAGATGCCAACTATAATCTTATGACCATGACCGGTTCACCAATGTCTTTCAATGTACTCAGGGAGGCGGGAGTGGAACATTGCGACCTGTTTGTTGCCGTAACGCCTTTTGAAACCAACAATGTTATTGCTGCATCGGTAGCAAAGAGTCTCGGAGCGCATAAAACCGTTGCAAGAATCGATAACTATGAGTTTATGGAGCGGAGCCACGCAGAGTTTTTCTCGCGTATGGGCGTCAATCAACTTATATATCCTGAGTATCTTGCTGCCAAGGAGATCATGACCTCGCTCGAGAGAACATGGGTGCGTACTTGGTTTGAGATTCATAACGGGGAGCTGATTGTTGTGGGCGTAAAGATTCGTGATGCGTCTGCCGAGCTATGCGGTATGCAGCTCAAGCAACTTGCCATGCAGCAGCATTTCTTTCATGTGGCTGCGATTCGTCGTTCGCAGGAAACAATTATTCCGCGTGGTGATGACATTATTCAGCAGAATGATATCCTTTATTTTACAACCACTCGCGATCACCTTGACTCTATCCGAGAAATGTGCGGCAAGAAGCAGGAGGACATAAAAAAAGTGCTTATTATGGGTGGTAGCCGAATAGCTATCAGACTTGTGGCGCTTGCAGGGAATAAGTATAAATTCAAAATCATAGATATTGACCGCAATAGGTGCGAAAAACTCTGCGAGCGGTGTGATGATACCCGTATTATTCTTGGAGATGCCAGAAATATTGACACTCTTATTGAGGAGGGTATTGATGATATGGATGCCTTTATTGCTCTTACGGATAGCTCTGAAACAAATATCCTTGCTTGTCTCTCGGCTAAGGAGCATGGAGTGAGCAAGACAATAGCCGAGGTTGAGGATCTGCAGTTTATCTCGGCTGCTGAAAATCTCAATATCGGCACGGTGATTAATAAGAAACTGTTGGCGTCAAGCAATATCTTCCAGATTCTTCTGGACACTGATTCCTCTTCCTCGAAATTTATGGCTCTTGCCGATGCTGATGTTGCCGAGATAGAGGTTAAACCAAAGTCAAAAATCACTAAAGCACCGGTTAAGGATTTGAATCTTAGCAGAGATATGACAATAGCCGGACTTATTAGAAACGGTAAGGGTATGCTTGTGAGCGGTAATACTCTCATAGAAGCGGGAGACAGGGTTGTGGTATTTTGTCTTTCCGGTGCAATCCATAAGATTGAGAAACTGTTCGGCTGATGGGTGTAAAAAGATTCGGCATAAATTACCCTATGGTTCTAAGGGTAATAGGGTGGCTTCTTATGATAGAGGCTTGCTTTCTGCTTTTTCCCGCAGTAACTTGTATTATTTATGAGGAAAATGCCGATTTTAAGGCATTTGCTATAAGCGCGGCTGTTACCGTTGTGTCCGGTTGCGCTATGACTTTCGGAATCCGCCCCTCCAGGCATGAAATGGGTAAGCGTGAGGGGTTTCTGCTGACGGCTTGTGTTTGGGTGTTCTTCACTATCTTCGGAATGTTGCCGTTTATGCTTTGCAAGAATCCTCTATCTCTCAGCGATGCTTTTTTTGAGGGTATGAGTGGATTTACAACTACCGGAGCAACAGTTCTGGATTCGGTGGAGCATCTCGGACACGGTATGCAGTTATGGCGTTGCCTCATGCAGTGGATAGGCGGCATGGGAATAATTCTTTTCACGCTCGCGGTATTGCCTATGCTTAACTATAGTGGTGGTATGCAGATGTTTAATGCAGAGGTGACAGGTATTACTCACGATAAAATTCGACCGCGAATATCTCAGACAGCAAAAGGACTGTGGGGAGTGTATTTTGCGCTTACTGCTGCTCTTACTATTTTGCTATGGGTTGGGCCAATGGATTTTTTTGATAGTATCTGCCATGCTTTTGCATCTATTTCTACCGGAGGCTATTCAACCAGAGACGATAGTATCGGCGCGTGGAATTCATCTTATGTCACAGCGGTGATAACAGTGTTTATGTTTCTCGGTGGGGTCAATTTCGCATTGCTCTTTAAGGCAGCTCGGGGTAATGTCAAGTCTCTGTGGAGCAACGATGTGTTCCGGGCTTACATAATTATTATCGGTGTCGCTTACATTTTATTTGTAACCTCAATTGTTGGCAAGGGACTTTACACGGGAATCGCGTCTGTTACTCTTGACCCTATTTTTCAAATCATCTCTACTATCACATCTACCGGTCTTACGGCAAATAATTTTGAGGAATGGGGCACCTTCGTACTTGCCATTCTTATTGTGCTTATGTTTTTCGGAGCTTGTGCCGGCTCAACAAGTGGTGGTGCCAAGATTGACCGACTGATATATCTCTTCAAAAACACCCGAAACGAGCTTTACCGTTGCGTTCACCCTTCAGCAATTCTCAGCGTGAGAGTCAATGGCAAGGTCATTCCTACTGACACTGTGAACAAGGTGATTGCGTTCCTCTGTATATATGTCATGGTCATAGCTGTTGGAGGAATAGTGCTAACCGGTTTGAATGTACCTCTTGTCGATGCCTTTTTCTCTTCATTTTCCTGTGTCAGCAACACCGGTCTTGGTGCTGGTGTAACCGGTTACGGTGAAAACTATGGTGCTATTCCTGACCTTGGCAAGTGGATTCTTTCTCTGCTAATGCTTATCGGGCGTCTTGAATTGTTTACGGTTCTGATTCTTTTTACTCCGGGATTTTGGCGCAAATAACAGTTAAATTGAGTTAGGGGAATTTAAGAGCTTTTTCTTATAGCTTGAAAATGTGTAATTTTGCAAGCTATGGCTAAAAAAATCAAGGAAAAACAATATAATGCCGACTCTGAGGGTGCTATAAGCGCAAAGGGAGTCAGGGTTAACAATCTCAAGAATATTGATGTAGAAATTGAGCGTGGGGCAATGACGGTTGTCACCGGAGTGAGTGGCAGCGGCAAGTCAAGTCTTGCATTCGATACCTTATACGCTGAAGGGCAACGACGCTATGTGGAGAGTCTGAGCTCTTACGCAAGGCAGTTTTTAGGCAGAATGCCCAAGCCCGAGGCGGAGTGGATTAAAGGGCTTCCACCGGCTGTTGCAATTGAGCAAAAGGTTACAACGCGAAATCCCAGAAGCACTGTTGGCACTGCTACGGAGATTTACGATTATCTGCGTCTGCTTTTTGCGCGCATCGGCAGAACATATTCTCCGGTGTCGAATCAGGAGGTTAAGAAGCATACCGTTGAGGATGTGGTGGATACTCTTTACACTTTTCCGGAAGGTACTAGATATGCTGTTACTGCGCCGGTTACCATGCCTGAAAAGCGTCGCCTCGTGTCACAACTTGACGTCTATCTTAAAGGTGGATATAGCAGGCTGCTGAAGGAGGGCAACTTCGTGGATATAGCCTCGCTGATTGCAGAGGAACCGACTGATGCTACCGGACTGGAGTTGGTTGTTGACCGAAGCATGGTCAAGGATGATGCCGATGAGCGCAGCCGTCTTGCTGAGAGTGCAGAAGCTGCTTTTTTTGAGGGGCATGGAGTTCTCAATCTTTGGATTTGGGTACCCGGGGAGGAGAATCCGCGTCGGCTGGAATTTTCAAAAAGGTTTGAGGCTGACGGAATTGAGTTTGTTGAACCGAGTGAGATGATGTTCAACTTCAATAACCCTTACGGAGCGTGTCCGGTGTGTGAGGGTCTCGGGCAGGTTGAAGGTATTGATGAGAGAAAAGTAGTGCCGGATACCTCTAAAAGCGTTTATGAAGGTGCGGTTGCTCCTTGGCGAGGCGAAAAACTCGGGCTGTGGAAGCAGGAGCTGATAGCTATGGCGGATTCGGTGAATTTTCCGATACACAGGGCTTACAATCAACTGACACGTGCTCAGAAAGATTTTCTGTGGCATGGTGGAAATGGATTTGAAGGCATAGACGGTTTCTTCCGCATGGTGGATGCTAACCGACACAAGGTGCAGTATTCTGTCTTAAAAGCACGCTATCGCGGACGCACGACCTGTATGGAGTGTCACGGTTCGCGTCTCAGAAAAGATACCGAGTATGTCAAGATTGATGGTAAATCTATCAGCGACCTCTGCAATACACCTATTGAAAAACTGGCAGACTTTTTTGATAATCTCAGGCTTGACAATCACGATGAAAAGATTGCAGGGAGAATACTTACAGAAATTAAATCACGCCTGGCTTATTTGAAAGATGTGGGTCTCGGTTATCTAACTCTTAGCCGTCGTGCGGCTTCACTTTCCGGTGGTGAGAGTCAGCGAATTAATCTTGCAACATCTCTCGGCTCACCTCTAATGGGCTCTATGTATATTCTTGATGAGCCGAGTATCGGACTGCATCCGCGTGACACCGGCAGGCTCGTCAATGTGATGCATAAACTGCGCGATGCCGGAAACACTGTGATTGTTGTTGAGCATGATGAGGATATTATGCGTGCTGCGGACAATCTTATTGATGTTGGTCCGGATGCAGGTAGTCTCGGAGGAGAAATAGTTTGGTCAGGAAAGGTGAACGATATTTCTGCTTCTACACCGGGGCATACAGCGGAGTTTCTTACCGGCAGAGATTCCATTCCGGTTCCTTCTTCAAGACGTAAATGGCGCGATTCCATAGTAGTAGAAGGTGCCCGGGAGAATAATCTTAAGAATATTGATGTAAAGTTCCCTCTTGGGGTTCTGACGGCGGTTACCGGTGTCAGCGGTAGCGGTAAATCAACCCTTGTGCGCTCCATTCTCTATCCGGCCCTTCTCGCTCATCTGGACATTGTGCCATCCGGTGATAAACGTGTTACAGGTGAATTCAGTGCTCTTAAGGGAGACCTTTCGAGAATCTGCGGTGTGGAACTGGTTGATCAGAATCCGCTCGGCAGGTCATCGCGTTCTAATCCTGCGACTTACATGAAGGCATTCGACGAAATTAGAAGGCTATATTCAGAGCAGCAGATGAGTAAACAGATGGGTTTCAAGCCCGGATATTTCAGCTTCAATGCCGAAGGCGGTCGCTGTGAGGAGTGCAAGGGTGACGGCACTCTAACTATTGAGATGCAGTTTATGGCTGACATAACTATGGTCTGTCCGGAATGCGGAGGTAAGCGATACAAGCGTGAGGTTCTTGAAGTTCTGTATCGGGGAAAAAGCATTTCCGATGTGCTGGATATGACTGTTGCCGATGCGATTGACTTTTTCGGCAGTGCTCCTGAAGGGTCGCTTACCGAGAAAAAGATAGTAAAACTGCTGAAGCCGCTTTATGACGTGGGTTTAGGTTACATAAAGCTGGGGCAGAGCACATCCACTCTTTCAGGTGGAGAGAGCCAGCGCCTTAAACTTGCAGGATACTTCGCATCAGAGAAGATGCAACCCACACTGTTTATACTTGATGAACCCACCACCGGGCTGCATTCGGCTGATATATCAAGGCTTATGAAGTCGCTTGACGCGCTTGTGTCACGAGGACACACAGTTATAGTTATCGAGCACAATCTTGATGTTATAAAATCCGCCGACTATGTGATAGACCTCGGGCCGGAAGGAGGAGAAGCCGGCGGAAACATTGTAGCCTCCGGCACCCCCGAGGATGTAGCTGCCAACCCGTCCTCCCTTACCGGTGCCTACCTCCGCCCCAAACTCTCCTCCTGAATCTCCACCAATCGAGATCTGACTTATTAAATGTAGCCTTTCTATCTGTCATAAACCATGAAAGATAGGAGGGCTTTCTCACTTATTTTTTATATCTTTGTATTCATCTACCACCAAATTTTCTTATTAAACAGATGGCAAAGAAGACCAAATCATATTCACAGGTTGAAGCGACCGATGCATTGGAGCAACTCGGGCAACGTGGCACGTCGGCTCCGGAGTTTATATATGAGTTACTCCGTATTTTCGTCGGATACGGTGACGGTCAAATACGAAGGACTAAAGAGGGTGCCGGTAATCTTGCCAAAGATGGTGAAACAGTACTAATAAAGAATCTTGTCGCATATCGCGACGCTGCCGTTAATACTCTTGCCGGCGATTGCTCGAAGATGTATGATGTTATCAACGCTATGCGCGATGACGCCAAGATTGCCAAACAATCGCCACGTCTATACATTACAAGTAATGGCGTCCATGTTGTAGCTTACGACCCTAAGGAAAATGATTGGTACGAGAACAGTATCGAATTGCTATGGAAAGACTTTGAGTTTTTCACTCCACTTGCGGGTATTGAAAAAATTCAGTTTACCGAGGAGGCAGAGGCGGATGTTAAATCGGCTGAACTGATGGCGAAACTATTTGATGATATCCGTCGCTACAACAATATCCGTGACCCGCAGACAGTCCATGCCCTCAATGTGTTTATGTCGCGTCTGCTTTTCTGTTTCTTCGCCGAAGATACAGGTTTGTTTCCCGAAGAAAATCTTTTTACCAATACGCTTAGAACCCATACAAAAGAGGACGGCTGTGATCTCCGCGAGTTTATTGATCGAGCATTCTTTGCAATGTCAACCAACGACGAGAACGCACTGGATACATTACCAGAACTATACAAATCTTTTCCATACGTCAATGGTGGCTTATTCAAAGAACGTTTCCCTATTCCCGTTCTCTCTCGCCGTGCCCGTACTTTGATAATAAACTGCGGTGAATATAATTGGAAGGAGATTAACCCTGATATTTTCGGCTCGATGATTCAGGCTGTAATTACTCCTGAGCAACGTGCCGGACTGGGTATGCACTATACCTCTGTGCCGAATATTGAAAAAGTTATCCGCCCACTATTCCTTGACGCTCTTGAGGAAGAATTTGAGGATGCTTGTGCCGAGGCTCGCGAAAAGATGGCGAAGAAGATTAATCAAGAACGTGCCTCACAGCGTCTGCGCAACTTGCTCACACGCTTGTCGCAGATTAAATTCTTTGACCCCGCTTGCGGTAGCGGTAACTTTCTTATTATCTCCTATAAGAGATTACGCGAACTCGAAATCCGAATTTGGAAAGCCCTGCGCGATATAACAGGGGTAGCGATTCTGCCGTTCCCTAATATCACGCTTACGCAATTCTACGGCATCGAACTTGATGAATATGCTTGCGACACCGCTACACTCTCACTTTGGCTTGCCGAGCATCAGATGAACGTCAAGTTTAAGGAAGAACTCTACGTACTTCCCGAATCATTGCCCCTGAAACCCTCGGGCCATATCGTCTGTGGTAACGCTTGTCGTCTTGACTGGAATACAGTCTGCCCCCACACTCCCGACGATGAAGTGTACATCATGGGAAATCCGCCGTATCTAGGCAGTCGAAATCAGGATGAATCGCAAAAAGAGGATGGGGCTATTGCTACTAACAACTTGAAAGGTTATAGAAAACTCGATTATATAGCCTCATGGTTCTATAAGGCAGCTCTTTATATAAAGGGTACAAGATGTATGTCTGCATTTGTTACTACTAATTCAATTTGTCAAGGCGAACAAATCGAAATTCTATGGCCTAAAATCTTTGAATTAGGTATAGAAATTGCATTCGCATATGAAAGTTTCAAGTGGAGCAATAATGCAAAATACAATGCCGGAGTAACGGTTAATATCATAGGACTAAGAAACGTGTCTGCATTAGACAAGTTTATTTATTCTCTAAGTTCGAAATCTAAAGTCAGCGACATTTCTCCACGGCTGTCAGACAAAAAAGAAATATCCGTCACCAAAGCGACTAAACCAATTTCTGACTATCTACCTGAAATGCGTCGAGGTAATATGCCTAACGACCATGAGTATCTTAGACTCAGTTCCTCTGAAAGGAATGAGATATTAGACAAGTATCCAGATGCAGCGAAGTTCATTAGATTACAGATCGGTGCTGATGAACTTATCAATGGAATTGAGCGATATTGCTACTGGATATCGGATGAGGACTTAGTCAAAGCTAAAGAAATTCCCCAGATCCGTACCGCTATCGATAATACATATAATTATAGAATAAATAGTAAAGATGTAACCCTTCATGCTCAAGCGAACAAATCCCATCAGTTTAGGGAGTTCTTTTCCTGCGGAAAAAACTCTCTAGTCATTCCTATAGTTTCTTCCGAGCGACGAGAAATTATTCCAATTGCGTTTGTTCCGGAGCATACCATTGTCCCTAACTCGGCTCAAGTTGTCTATGATGCTAACTTACTTGTGTTTGCTTTGATTAATTCAAGATTACATAATGTTTGGGTTAGAGCCACAGCTGGTAGGCTTGAAAATCGATTTAGATATTCGATTTTTCTATGTTATAACACCTATCCTGTTCCTAAGCTGACAACAGCCGAGAAAGCGGAATTAGAGCGTTATGCTCAAAATATTCTCAATATACGCGACGAGAACTTTGATATGACGCTTGGCGAAATGTATAATCCGGAATCTATGCCGGAGGATCTTCGCGAGGCTCACCATCAGCTTGACCTCGCCGTGGAGCGCATCTATCGACCAGAGCCTTTCCCCTCCGATGAAGAACGCCTCGAACACCTCTTCAAACTCTACTCCAAAATGACAAAGAAATGAATACCCCATTTTCTCAAAGAAACGGTTATGTTAAGGCAGAAAAAGTTTTAATTAGAGAACAACTAACTGGAACAGTTTTAAATGCTGTGATGAACGCTACCTCTGATATGTTCGTAAGATTAAACAATCCTAACATCACGAATTTGGGTGAGAGACTTATCAATGAATTTAAGCTGAAGTATCTTAATTTAAGATATGAGCAGATGCAATATTATAATGGTCCGATAGAATACATAGACGATGAAGAAAAAGAATGGTATTATCGTCTCGATGTCATTGAATGGGTCATTAGTCAGCTTAGACTATTTATTCATGACATGTATCAAAACTCCCAAATATCAAATCGTTATGTAAAGAATGCTTTTGAGTCAGTTCTTGAAAATTATATTAATTCATTAAATAAAGAATTAGAACGCCTGAATTACGGATATCGAATAATTGGTGATGTTTTTGTCGAAATTACATCTTCATCCGAAATGGCCGTAATTCAGGAATCATTGCAGGAAGCTGACACTAATACTGTCACACATTTGCAAGAAAGCCTTAAACTGCTATCTCCTAGTAATCAGGAGTTGAGTACACGCAATGCAATAAAAGAAGCCATAAGTGCAGTTGAGGTAACCGCTCGCCAAATAACAAACACGAGTACTCTTGATGAAGCATTTAAAAAGTTGAGAGATATTCATCCAATGATAAAACTCTCAATGGAGAAACTATATCACTATACTAATCAGAAAGATACCGGTATTAGGCATGGTTGGATGGAACAAAGCTATGAACCAACAATTAACGAAGCCATCTTCGTGCTTGTCACAAGTTGCTCATTTATAAATTATCTAAATAAAGTTTGTTGTAATGCATAAAGAAATGAAGAAACAATTAGCCTTTTGGTTGGCGTTAATCTCATTTGTAATCTCTATTATTACGATGACACTTTTCTTTATAAAGGTGTCACCGAATAGTATTGTTGACGGTTTGACTTTTATTGGTGTCATAGCTGCTTTTATTGGGATAAGCGTAACTCTCTTAATCGGTTATCAAATATATAATGCCGTAGAAATAAAGAATCGGTTGGACGAGATTACTGTATTACGCTCTGAAATTGAAACTATCAAACAAAAGACCAATACACAACAAAATGAATTATATGAGGCAATTCATATTTTGCAATCTCGCGATCCTCAATTAAGAAATACATATGATCCTAACGTATTCCTGCATTTTCTCGCTGCTATACCATTTTCTTTATCATTGCCTGATAAAAAGGGTGGTTATAAATTCCTTTTAGATGAATTGGAAGAAGATATGATGCATATTGTATTACCGTCATTCGGTAGCGGAACAAAGGATGTATTTGAAAAAGGAGTCAAACACTTAAAAGACTTATACAAAGAAACTGATGAAGCAATACGAAAGCATGAAAATTATGCTTTTATAAAAGATCGGTATGAGGATTTAATGACTAAGTTTGACACTCGCTTGAGTATCATTTCGCAAATGAAAAATCCATCCTTAATATACCTTGATATGATTAGTGGCGAAGAACCCGAATTTAAAAGTAGGAATAAATAAGATATGACTAACCTTGTTGAAGTACAATATGCCCAAACGGGCAAATCGAGCAATACCGATAATCTCGGTATGCGTGAGATGCAAGCTATGGTCTATGCACAGCGTCATCGTCAGCACTTGCTTGTAAAGGCTCCACCTGCATCGGGCAAAAGCCGCGCCATGATGTTCGTGGCTCTCGATAAACTCGCAAATCAAGGTGTGAGAAAGGTTATCGTTGCTGTTCCGCAGCAGAATATCGGTCGTAGTTTCAATGATACTCCACTGAAGAAATTTGGATTTTTTGAGGATTGGCGCGTGGCTCCGTATTGGAATCTATGCATGGCAGCCGGAAGTGAGAACTCCAAAAAGTCGATTGTCCGAGAGTTTCTTGATCACCCAACTGCGACCAAACTTGTCTGCACACATGCCACTCTTCTTAACTCGCTCAATGGCATTGACGCAAGAAAACTTGACAATGTGTTCTTCGGTATCGATGAGTTTCATCACGGCTCGGCTGATGAGGACAACCGTCTCGGCACTCTCATTCGACGACTTCTCAACGAGACATCGGCTCATATTCTTGCCATGACCGGTTCATATTTCCGAGGCGACGCTGTCCCTGTTATGCGTCCTGAAGACGAGGCTATGTTTCAACCGACAATTAACTATAATTACTATCAACAATTAAACGGTTACAAGTGGTTAAAAAGTCTCGGCATCGGTTACAGCTTTTTCAAAAGCAACTATCTAACCGCTATCCCTGACGTTCTTGACACGACAAAGAAAACTCTTATTCATATTCCGCAACCCAACAGCAAGACCGGGGCGTTTATGAATAAGCACGACCAGGTAGCTGAGATTATCAAGTATGTCGGAGAGATTGAAAGTCAGGATTATAATAATTGCATCTATAATGTACGAACTGCTGACGGAAGACTTCTTAAAGTCGGTAACTTGGTAGAGGATAAAGCCGAGCAGAGAGCTCTTTTACAGTCTTATCTGCAACGCATGAATAGCCGCGATTCTCTTGATATACTTATAGCACTCGGTACTGCCAAAGAGGGTTTTGATTGGGAATGGTGCGAGCATTGTATCACAATCGGTATCCGTGCATCGCTTACCGAGGTCGTTCAGATCATCGGTCGTTGTACCCGCGACTGTGAGGGTAAAACTCATGCGCAGTTTACCAATCTCATTCCTTGCCCAGATGCGGCGCAAGATGATGTTTCAATGGCGGTCAACGATTTCTTGAAAGCCATCTCCGCCTCATTGCTCATGGAGCAGGTTATGGCTCCCAAATGGAACTTCAAGACTAAAATTGATGATGAGGAGAAGCCCGAAGAACCGATACCGGGTGAGGATGATCATGTAATAGAAGTAAAGGGTTTGCCTACTCTAAATGAAAAGACCAAGGCTATAGTTGAAAATGACCGTGATACTTTGGTTGCCACCACACTCTCTGACAAGAATATCCGTGAGGCAATCATCGGTGAGGGCATGGCTGAAATGATTACTGAGGTCTATATCCCCAAAATTATCCGTGATACGTATCCCGACCTGAACGAAGAAGAAACCGATGCAGTGGCAAATCACACCATCCTGACAATTGCTATGCAAGGAGAACAAGTTACAGTGGATGATTCAGGTAATAAATTTATCAAGATTGCCAACAAGTTTGTAAATCTCAACGACCTTGATATCAATCTTATTGCCGAGATAAATCCCTTCCAACGAGCTTACGAGGTAGTCAGCAAATCGCTAACCCCCGAAGTTCTACGCACCATTCAGTATGCTATAGAGGATAAACGCTCCGAGAAACTGACCGATGAAGAAGCTATTTTACTCTTTACTAAATATCTTCCTAAGTGGCGAGAGGAAAACCCGGGTAAAACAAAACCGGAGATTACCGATAGCGACCCATTAGCCCGAAGAATCGCTATGGCTATTGAACACCTCAGAAACCTTAAACGTCAGAGATTAGCACAGCAACGATGATAAACTGGGACAAAGAACTTGAAAAGATTTTTGAAGACCCGCTTTTGGCTGATGTTACTGCGCCGCGCAAGCGGACGACATCTAGCGACCGCCTTGTTGCTGGTTTCCATGAGATTCTGGTCTTTTACGAAACCAATGGCCGACTACCCGAAGACACGCCTGAAGAGGCCTCACTTTTCCATAAATGGAAAGGAATTCTGAAAAGTGGGAAGAAGATTGAGCGTTGCCGTCCATTTGATGACCTCGGTATTCTTCCTCAGCCAGCCCAGGCGGTGGATCAGCGTGAGCTTACAGAGGAAGAACAGATAGAATCAATCCTTAACGACCCATTGCTCGCTGATATTGAAAGCGATGCGGACCTAGGACTCTTTGACATTCCTGAATATATGCGCCAACGTCTTGATGCTCGAAAAGAAGCTGAGTATGTTGGTAAACGTAGGCCGTGTGAAGATTTTGACAAATATGCTGATGGCTTTAAGGAGATTCATGAAGGACTGAAATCAGGAACTCATAAATTGGTCAAATTCAGTATTAAACATCTAAAAGTAGGTAGATACTTCGTTGAAGATGGCATAATTGGCTATCTTGCTGCTTTTGAAGATGAAGGTGTTAATAAGCATGGAGACCGTGACGGTCGTACCCGGGTTATTTATGAGAATGGTTCTGAATCTGACATCAAATATAAAACCATCACTAAAAATCTTTCAGTTACTGGCTATTCCGTGATTGACTGCACAGATATAACGGATGAAGATTTTGAAAAATACTTCACCCTCACAGATAAGGATGTAGAAAGCGGTACTATTTATGTGTTGCGTTCAAAATCTACTCGTCCGGAGATTGCAGCAATCAAAGACCTCTATAAAATTGGCTTTACCGTTACCTCTGTAGAGAGTCGCATTGCTAATGCTAAGAATGAGCCGACCTATCTTTGTTCAGATGTCGAAGTTGTTGCAACTTGGAAAGTCTATAATGTAAAATCATCGACGTTTGAGGCGCTTATTCATAAGCTGTTTGCCCCGGTACAATTACAGATAATTGTTGATGGTCAAAGACCAAAGGAATGGTTTATAGTGTCTTTCAGGATAATTGAGGAAGCAGTAAAAGCGATAATATTGGGAAAACAGATAGAGTATAACCCGGATCTACAATGTCTTATTTATCGCTAATGATATCGTTTATCTCGGAAATGGAGTAAACAGAAGAGGGGGGCTGAGCGTTGTTTTTGTTAGACAATTGAATAAAACATCGCATTATGAATAATAAAGATATGTCGCGCAGTTCAGCTCGTGAAAAAATTGTGGTTATAGGTGGCGGATTCGCCGGTCTTAATATGGTTAAAAAACTGGATAAGAAAAAGTTTGAGGTTGTATTGGTAGATGCTAATAATTATCATTCCTTTCCTCCACTATTCTATCAGATAGCGAGCAGCGGTCTGGATCCGTCAAGCATTTCTTTTCCGTTTAGAAGGGAGATGCGTAAGGGCAAAGTGAAAGGTGTCAAGTATCAGATGGGAAAGGTCGAGACAATTGATTTTGATCGCAAGGAGGTTAAAACCCAGTATGAATCAATATGTTATGATAAGCTTGTTGTTGCGGCGGGCACGACAAACAATTTTTTCGGAAATCCCGATCTGGTGAAGAGTGTCTATACCATAAAGTCTGTGCCAGAGGCTATACGTTGCCGTGATGAAATTCTTGAGCGTATGGAGTGTGCCACTATTACTGAAGATGCCGAACAAAGAAAGAAACTCCTCACTTTCACGGTTATTGGTGGCGGACCCACAGGAGTTGAAATAGCCGGTGCTCTCGGTGAGATGAAACGGTATATCCTTCCCCGGGAATATCCCACTATTTCACCGGATGAACTTAAAATAGTTATCATAGAGGGTAATAACCGACTTCTCGGTACCATGAGCGAAGAATCATCAGCAAAGGCGGAGAAGTATCTTAACAAGCTGATGGTGGATGTTAAGCTCAATCAGTTGATGAAGTCTTACGAGGACGGAGTGGTGACACTTGGTGATGGTTCTCAGTTTAACGGAGGTATGGTGATTTGGACTGCCGGAGTGACCTCTCAGAAATTTGACATGAAGGGGAGTGGTCCTGAGCTTGACCGTTCAGGCAGATTTCCGGTTGATGGTACCTGCGCAGTGAAGGGAGCCAAAGAAGTTTATGCTCTCGGAGATATCGCTTTCATGCCTTCGGATGACAATCCGAAGGGTTTACCACAGCTTGCGCAGGTGGCAATTCAGCAGGCTCGGCATCTTGCCAAAGAGCTTAATAAGGGTGAATTTCAAGAATTCCGATACAAGGATAAAGGTTCAATGGCAACAGTAGGAAGGAATCTCGCAGTAGCCGATTTGCCTCACATGCATCTATCGGGATTCTTTGCTTGGCTAACGTGGATGTTTATACACCTGATTTCTATTCTCGGTATGAGGAATAAGATTACAGTGCTAATCACTTGGATATGGGCATACTGCTCTTATCCTACATCGCTGCGCCTTATCATGTCTCCTTCACGTTATCCGCTCAAATCGGGCAGGAAGGACGGTTTGGTGTGATGCTTGTAGGAATTTTTGCTTACCTTTGCAGAAATATAAGACAGTCGGGCGTTTCGTCGCTCGCCGATGAACAAGCGGCGTGAGGAAAGTCCGGGCAACATAGAGCACCACACTTTCTAACGGAAAGCTGCGGGTGACCGCAGAGTAGTGTGACAGAAAAAAACCGCCACATAAGTGGTAAGGGTGAAAAGGCGGGGTAAGAGCCCACCGGGCTTCATGGTGACATGAGGTGCCGCACATCTTTGGGTTGCAAGGCCATGTATACCGGCATTTAAGGATTGCTCGTCCATTGTCGGGGGGTAGGCTGCTACAGCCGACTGGCAACAGCCGGCGCAGATAAATGACGAAACATCGGAGCAAGCCTAAGGGAACTGCTTCCGGTGACATAACCCGGCTTATAGCCCGGCTGTCTTTTCTTATATAATATATACGCTGAGAGGATTATTTGCTATTTTTGCATAAATTAATTATTAGTAAAAGATTTTTATGAAAGCTGCTTTATTTGACCTTGACGGCGTGATAATTGATAGTGAACGACTTTACACAGTTTTTTGGGATGGGATAGAAAAGATTTATCCCACTGGAATAGAAAATTTTGCTGTGGCAATCAAGGGATCTACACTACCTGAAATATTGTCGTTATATAAGTCAGATGAGGAGAGGGAAGATATTACAAGTCGTCTGCTTGATTTTCAGGATAATATGATGTTTCCTCTTATGCCGGGGGCAATGGAGTTTCTGAAAAAGTTGAAAGATAACGGGATACCGAGAGCGTTGGTGACGAGTAGTGACAGCCGCAAAATGGATTGTTTGTTCAAGCAGTTGCCTGAGTTGAAAGATATGTTTGATGTGATAATTGATGCATCTAAGGTCACGAAGTCGAAACCTGATCCTCAGGGGTATCTTCTTGCAGCGGAGGCACTTGGCGTTAATGCCGGTGATTGCGTGGTTTTTGAAGACAGCCTGAACGGTTTGAAGGCTGGTCGTGCGAGTGGTGCCAAAGTGGTTGGTCTGGCAACAACTTTGCCGGCAGCATCCCTGGAGGGTATGGCAGATTTGATTGTTGGTGGATGGGATGAGGTTGAGGCTGAGGAACTTTGAGGCTGTTAGATTTTGAGGAAGATTTTTCGGCGATACATCTCTCTCAGAATAAAAAAGAGAATCAGGAAGTTGCCGAAGGTAAGCCATGCATTGTAGTAACTGCCAAGAATTGGCTGTAAGCCATAGCTTACCGAACTTACTATGCTTCTGAAATTGATGACCTCTCCCAAAAGATAAGCAGTAATTGCGTTCATCCCATATATTTTCAACCAGTTCAGTCCTCGTGTATATCCTAAACAATCAATGATATAGTAGAAGAGTGACATTAGAATAAAACAAAGCCCACTTGAAAATAGGGTCATACTGGATGTCCATAGCCTTTTTATAATAGGCATTTCCAGACTCCATAAAAGTCCGGCTGCGGTTAATGCTATGCCTGTTGCAAATAGAATATATGCTGCACGAGGTTTGTTTGCCGAGTGATTACGAATAATAACTCCGGCGAAGTAACCGGTCAAAACAGTTACACCGAAGTTGATGCTGCTCCAAATCCATGTGTAGGTGATATCTCCTCTGAATTTACCGATAATAGCTTCATCAACAAAGTAAGCAAATGAGCCATAAAGTGAATAGTCCCCGCAAAATTTCATCGGAATCCAATATATTACAAGGAGCGATACTGTTACAGCTATCTGCGCTCTTAGTGGAAGGGAGAGAATAATTATTGATGCTATAAGATAGCCTATTGCGATAGCCTGAAGTGTATTGGTGTAGATATAAATCCGGGATAAGTCAAAACCAAGGATATTTCCCTGCACGATCATGCCGAAAAAGAACAATATTATAACCCGCCTGATTATTTTCCGATACAAACCGGCATAGTCTTTGTTTCTGATGTACTTGCTGAATGAAAAAGGCATAGAGGTGCCAACCATAAACAGGAACAACGGCATAACAAGATCCCAAACTCTGAATCCTTCCCACACTTCATGGTCAAGTTGGTAAAGTAGTGTGTTCAGCCAAGGTATATCCGCAGCTTGCCCAATGGCAATAATTACAGGCTGAGCAAATACAAGCAGGAATAAATCCAATCCCCTGAGTATGTCAAGAGATGCAAGACGTAACTTATGGTGCATATATTCCATGAAGTTAAGCAAGTAATTTACACGACTTGCTAAATAAAAAACTCAGCCGATTATACAAGACTGAGTTTTAATTTAGCTTTGAGCCGCGAGTGGGACTCGAACCCACGACCTTCTCGTTACGAATGAGATGCTCTACCAACTAAGCTATTGCGGCAAACCGTATTTCTGCTTCTATGAAAATCAGAACAAAGATACGAATTATTTTGAGTATTGACGTGTATATGTCAGTTTAATCTTAGCGTTATTTATATCTAACTTAACCATAGCAGGCTTTTGAACGTAGGGGCTTATTGTGGTAATATAAGAAACGGTTGAACCGTAGTTTGAATTACTTTCTGTCTCAATATTAACGGGTACGAGCAAGAATGTATAATCCTCAGGTTCAAGCGTGTCCTTTTTCAGCATCTCAACAAGGTAATCTCTCATAGCTGTGAAGCTATAAGATTTATTTAATGAATTGTAAGAGGCTGAAAATGAGGTCAGATTGTCTGTAATCTTATTCTCGGCAAAGAATTTATCTTTATCTTTTTCAAGTATGAGCAACACATCAGCCGGTGGCTCGATGCCATAAGTGTTTTCAATAGTTTCAGCCGGAATTTCAAAAGACAATCCGTTCAGCACCGAAAGGTTTCCTGCACCTTTGCGATATGTCTGAACCAGAGCCGGGGTCGGGAAGATAATTTTTGTTTCCATACCAGCCGGTGCAACAAGCAGCGAGTTGCCTTGTTGAGCGAGCTCAGTGAGCTGTTCGCTGAGTTTCAAAGAAATATTGTTATTTGTTATAACTTCCGGTGTAACAGCGAAGTAAGAGCGAACTTTATTGTAAATAGTATCTTTTTCAACATCATCAACCGTTGCTGTTGTGTGCTGGCGGTAATAGATGTTTATTCTGGTTTCAGAAATATTTATAACACGTCCAGATCCAAAAGATGTTGTAACATAAAGTCCCGGAAAGAGAGTGGTGAATTTATCTGGAAGAGCGAACATTGATGAGTCCTGAAGGTAAGCGCTGTACAAATCCTGTCCGAGCGATCTCGGTAAAGTGATGCTGAAAGATCTGAAATTGAGTGCATTTACGGAGTCGTTATACATAGCGTGCGCTGTGTATATGGTTGAGCCGAGTTTTTTAGACTCGTCATAGTACCCTTTAGGATCGAAGTCGCTATAGATGGGATAGGGGAGTTGCTTGGTGAGCGGATACACCTCAATGCCCATAGGCACGAGTGAGTCACCGGTAAAATCACCTGGCACCATAAACATAATGAGTTTTGCCGAGTCGATATCTTCAACAGTAACGCCCTTTGTTTCCATGCTGAGCGAAGGGAGGAACTGGCAAACGAAGTCAGATTTGAAAGATCCGAACTCCTTAGCATCCAGACATCCAAGCAGCTGGGTTATTGTTCGAGACTGCACAACCGGGTCAAGCAAAGTTGTTCCTGAAGCAGTAAATGTACTGTCAATAATTATTTCGGTCTGCTCTGTAATAAGAGATGAGCCGACGGTTGTGGTATCATCCTGACAAGCGTATAGTGCGCTAGCGGAGATAAGAACAGTAGCTAATAATTTGATTGATTTCATCGGTATCAGGCTTATTTGCCTTCCTCAACAAGAGAGGTGTAGAATTCAGAATATTTGTCCGCGTAATCTTCATTGCCGGTATAATCAAGAATCGGCTTGGAGAGTGACCGAGCGTATTCAATAAGCTCAGTATCAACATCGGGAGATGTAATTACCACAGCATCAGAATGAAGAATCGCAAGTTTATTTAATGCCGTGTTGTCGGCAGGCTGTGAACCAAGAATAGCAAGATCCTCTTCCGGGAACTGTAGGGATTTGAGCTTATCAATGAGTCGAGCATCGAGGGTGCCTTCAAATTTTTCCGGTCTTATAGAGAATACTATTTTGGATTTTGCGAGTGCCGGGTCATCCTGATACATTCTCTTGACATACATAGGCACGAGTGTAGAAATCCATCCAGTGCAGTGTATCACAGCAGGATCCCAGCGGAGTTTCTTCACTGTTTCAATAACTCCTTTGGCAAAAAACATCATTCTCTCATCGTTGTCATGAGGAGAGATAACAGTTTCAAGTTCTTTAGCACCCGCACGCTGGAAATAGTCATCATTATCGATGAAATACACCTGCATTCTCGAGGGTTGCAAAGTTGCCACCTTAATAATTAGAGGGTGGTCACTGTCATCAATTATAATATTCATACCGGAAAGGCGAATAACTTCGTGCAGCTGGTTTCTGCGCTCGTTTATACAGCCATATTTGGGCATGAATGTGCGCACCTCATATCCTTTTTCCTGCACTTTCTGAGGAAGTTCCCTTCCATAAAGTGACAAAGGAGATTCAGGGAGATAGGGTGCGATCTCCTGAGAGATGTAGAGTATTTTTTTGTTTTCCATAACCTTAGGAGTGTTACTTTACAGTTTTGGTAGTGCAAAGGTACGAATAATTTTTGGATTTCAGCGCATTGATTGAGTAATAGGTCATATAACGGTCTTAAAAAAACTTATAATGGTGTGGAATATGGTCAAGTTGGTGTATCTTTGCAAAAAAAATCAAAATAGCGATTATGCGTAGATTATTACTATCACTATTACTTATCAGCTGTGGCTTTGTTGCCGGGCTGTGTCAGGCTCCGGGTGAGTCACCGGTAAAATGGCAGGTTACAGTAAAAATGAATGGTGCAGAAAAAGGAACTGTTGTTTTCAAAGCACGAGTACAGTCCGGCTGGCATCTTTATGGAATGAACCTTCCGAAAGGAGGTCCAAAGTCAACAGCAATAGACATGAGTGAGAGTACTGGTGTAGAATTCACAACCCCTCTAAAGCCTGACAGGGCACCGTTAAAAGTGCATGATGATATGTTCGGGCTTGATTTGACCTGGTGGGACAGTGACATAGCATTCCGCCGTGACTTCAAGGTGAAAAATAAAGCAAATGCGAGAATAGCCGGTAAAATCAGCTATATGAGTTGTAATAACGAGACCTGTTCTCCTCCTAAAACTCAGTCTTTTGACAAAATTATCAAATGATATCTGCTATGAGAAAGCTTATATTGTGGTGCACGATGTTTTTTGCCGGTGTTTTGGCTGCCGGTGCTCAGATAGTTTCGCCCATAGTCTGGAATGTGTCCTCTTCCATGACAACCGATACTGAAGGTGAAATAGTTTTTTCAGCATCAATTGAAGACGGCTGGCATCTTTATGGGCTACATTTGCCCGAGGGTGGCCCCAAAGCCACATCCATAGTGTTTGACAAGCTCGAGGGGCTGACACTTGTAGGAGAAATAACACCATCGGCGGCTCCTATAGAGAAGGTTGATATGGTGTTTCATCTCAACCTCAACTGGTGGGAGAAAGATGTGAATTTTGTTCAGAAATTTAAGGTTGAAGGTGAAAAAGGATATTCCGCATCCGGTGTCATAACTTTTCAGGGATGCAATGATGGCAGCTGTATTCCACCGAGCCGAGAGCCTTTCGATGTGAGTTCACCCGGCTATATATCATCTCCTTCCGAGGAAAAAGCAACAGGGGATGTAGCCATTGAAGCAGCTCAAACAGTAAGCGACAGCAAATGGTGGGCTCCTGTGACATTTCCGGAAGGTGAGAGCGGTGCCCATTCAATAGCAGATTCCTCATGGTGGTACATCTTCATCTGGGGTTTTGTGGGTGGTTTGATTGCCCTCCTGACTCCTTGTGTCTGGCCAATGATTCCGTTGACTGTTAGTTTCTTCCTCAAGAAGAATGGTTCTAAAGGAAAATCAGTGAGAGATGCCATGATGTATGGTGCAGGTATCATAGTCATTTATCTGGTGCTCGGTCTTGCAATAACCTTGATTTTCGGGGCAAGCAAATTGAATGACCTCGCTACAAATGCGGTGTTTAATCTAATATTCTTCCTGCTGCTGGTGGTGTTTGCCATATCATTCTTTGGCGCTTTTGATATAAAGTTGCCTTCAAAATGGAGCAACGGAGTGGATAGCAAAGCGGAGAAAACAACCGGTCTGATAAGCATTTTCTTTATGGCGTTTACCCTTGTGCTGGTGTCATTCTCATGTACCGGACCAATTATCGGAACCCTTTTGGTAGAAGCTGCTTCGGTAGGTGATATCACCGGCCCTGCCATAGGCATGGGTGCTTTTGCTCTTGCTCTTGCAATACCGTTCACACTCTTTGCAATTTTCCCGTCCTGGCTTAAGGAGATGCCCCGTTCCGGCGGATGGCTCAATTCAGTCAAGGTGGTTTTAGGATTTCTGGAACTGGCTCTATCGCTTAAATTCCTTTCGGTAGCGGACCTTGCTTATGGCTGGGGAATTCTTGACAGAGAGGTGTTTGTTTCCCTCTGGATAGTGATATTCATCCTGTTGGGAATGTATCTTCTCGGTAAAATCAGATTCAGCCACGATTCTCCTCTTGAATATGTGTCTATAGGCAGATTCTTTATGGCACTTATATCCTTCAGTTTTGCAATGTATCTTGTTCCCGGTCTATGGGGAGCTCCGCTTAAGAGTGTGAGTGCCTTTGTTCCCCCTCTTTACACTCAGGATTTCAACCTTTATGCCGGCGGTCAATTCAAGGAGTTTGACGACTATGACGAAGGAATGCGTTTTGCCGCAGAATCAGGTCGCCCGGTGCTTATTGATTTTTCCGGATATGGATGCGTTAACTGCCGCAAAATGGAGGGTGCGGTATTTGATACTGAGGTGATAAGCGACATTATCAAGAAAGATTTCGTGCTCATCAAGCTTATGGTTGATGACAAGCAGGCTCTTGAAGCGCCGGTCACTGTAGTTGAAAACGGTAAGAATGTCAAACTCACTACAGTGGGTGAGAAGTGGAGCTATTTGCAACGTTCAAAATTCGCTGCCAACTCTCAACCCTATTATGTGATGCTCGATAACTCCGGCGATGCTCTTGCCGCTCCATATTACTATGATGAGAATGTGGAGAAATTCGGCAACTGGCTTGAGTTGGGTGTTGAACATTATGGCAACAAAAGATAATGAGTACATCAGAAGAGAAAGCTGAATCACTCCGCAAAGTTATAGAGACTCTTGACATCCTGAGGGTGAAATGCCCTTGGGATGCCAAGCAGACTAACGAGAGTCTGCGCACCAATACAGTTGAAGAGGTGTATGAACTTTGCGACGCTCTGATTAAAGAGGATGATGACAACATAAAGAAGGAACTTGGCGATGTGCTCCTTCATGTATTGTTTTATTCAAAAATCGGTGAGGAGAAAGGAAAATTTGATATAGGGGATGTGGCGGAAGCCCTTAATTCCAAGTTGATTTTCCGTCATCCTCATGTGTTTGGTGACGCTAAAGCCGAAACTGCCGGAGAGGTGTCACAGAATTGGGAACAGATTAAGCTGAAAGAGAAAGGCGGCAACCGGACAGTTCTTGCCGGGGTGCCGGATGCTCTACCTTCAATTATTAAAGCATTCCGTATTCAGGAGAAAGCGGCAAATGTCGGTTTTGACTGGGCTGATCGCCGAGATGCCTGGAATAAGGTGCGTGAGGAAAGCGATGAACTTGCATCTGAAATAGAGCGGATGGATGCGCAGAAAATGGAGGAAGAGATGGGCGATTTGCTGTTCAGCATCATTAATGTGAGCAGGCTTTATGGTATCAACCCGGAGAATGCGCTTGAAAAGACAAACAGGAAATTTATAAAACGCTTTAACTACATAGAAAGCAAAGCTAAAGAAAGAGGTGTATCCTTAAACGATATGACTCTTGACCAAATGGATGAATTGTGGAATGAAGCAAAATCTCTTTAATATATTAATAGCGCTATGTTTGTCCTTTACTTATTTAAGTATGGACGGAAAATGCCTGAAAGTTAAGTCTTCCAGGAGTACCGGAACTCCGGTGCTGATATGTGACAGTGTGGATTTCCGTTCCGACCTGACAAGAGTTTACGGAAAACTTAAAGGCGCTCCACACACATCTCACCGAATAGATGCAGTGAAATTGCAGTCAAGCGGTGTGCCGGCTACAGACATAGACGGCGTTGATATCAAACGTTGGTTTCAGTGGGAGGAAGATGGTGAGATACCGGTTGAGATAGATTTTCCTCCTATGAAAGAACGCTCGTCTCTTATAATAGAAGCTGCAACCCCGAGAGAAACAGCAATATGGACAATAGAAACAGTGCCGACGCGTGCTGCTAAACGGAAAAAGAACACTAAGTGAGAGTCTGTATAACCGAGAAACCAAGTGTAGCCAGAGATATAGCCCAGATAATAGGTGCCCCAACCAAACGCGATGGCTATTTTGAGGGGCAAGATGTGAAAGTTACCTGGACTTTCGGTCATCTTTGTACCCTTAAAGAACCGGCTGATTACACAGACCTTTGGAAGCGATGGTCGCTTGGCTCACTTCCGATGATTCCCGAAAAATTCGGCATTAAACTGATTGACCAGGCAAGCATAAAACATCAATTTTCAGTAATAAAAAGCCTTGTTGAGCAAGCCGACGAAGTGGTGAACTGCGGTGATGCCGGTCAGGAAGGTGAACTGATACAGAGATGGGTAATGCAGAAGGCGGGGGTAAAATGTCCTGTATTGAGATTGTGGATATCATCTCTTACAGATGATGCCATTAGGGAAGGATTCCGGCACCTTAAGCCGCAGAGTGATTATGATAATCTGTACTTTGCCGGTTTATCCCGTGCAATAGGTGACTGGATTTTAGGTTTGAATGCAACAAGGCTTTACTCCTTGAAGTATTCACCGGGTGGAGGGGTGCTGTCAATTGGCAGGGTGCAGACTCCAACACTTGCGCTTATAGTAAAACGTTTCAAGGAAATAACTGAATTTAAGCCGGAGGATTATTGGGAACTCAAGACGGTGTATCGTGACACAACCTTCAGCGCAACTGAGGGAAAATTCAAGAGTGAGGATGACGCTCAGAAGGCTATTGAGGAAATTAAGAACAATCCCATTGTTATAACTGATATCAAGCAGAAAAGTGGTAAGGAAGCACCTCCACGTCTGTTTGACTTGACATCGCTGCAGGTTGAATGCAACAAGCGATGGGGATGGACAGCTGATGAAACTCTCAAACTAATTCAGTCACTGTATGAGAAGAAAGTAACCACTTATCCACGTGTTGACACAACATATCTTAGTGACGACATATATAATAAGGTGCCTGATATATTGAAGAGAATGACACCTTACGAGAAATTTACCGGGTTGCTTCTTTCAAAAAAACTGCCAAAAAGTAAAAAGGTTTTTGACAGTTCCAAAGTTACCGACCACCATGCTATCATTCCGACAGGTGAATCACCCTCAACCCTATATGGGGACGAGAAGAAAATGTATCACCTTATAGCTATGCGTTTTATTGCCGCTTTCTATCCTGATTGTCTTTTTGAAACAACAGCTGTAGAAGCGAAGGTGGGTAAAATAGGTTTTAAGGCAAACGGTAAAGTGATAACATCTCCCGGGTGGCGCGAGATTTTATTGCCGGCGCAGGAAGACAGCAAAGGCAATGATGATGAGGCTACTTTGCCGGAATTTACGGTAGGAGAGTCTGGAAATCATGAACCTGCATTACAGAAAAAGACTACTCAACCGCCAAAATATTATACTGAGGGCACTCTGCTACGCGCTATGGAAAGCGCCGGCAAGCTTGTTGATGAGGAGAGTCTTAGAGAGGCTTTGAAGGAAAACGGTATTGGACGCCCATCAACTCGCGCAGCAATTATCGAAACCCTTTTCAAGCGAAATTATCTGAAGCGTGAACGAAAAAATATTCTTCCTACTCAGGCAGGGATAGACCTCATTGCAACAATTAAAGACCCGCTGCTTAAGAGTGCGGAGCTTACCGGAATATGGGAAAACAAGCTTCGCAGAATAGAGAGGGGTGATTTTTCAGCCGGGGAGTTTGTCAATGAACTTAAGGCGATGATTAATACCATAGTGGTGGAAGTGCTTTCAGATAATACCTCTGCCCGGATAGAAATCAAAGCCCCTGAAGAGGTTAAAAAAGCATCAGCTAAATCGACTGTCCAAGCTGAGAAAAAGCCACGGAAGCCGTCAATAAAATCATTGGAGGCAATACAGTGTCCGGTTTGCGGTTCCGGTCATTTGTTAAAGGGTAAGCAGGCGTACGGATGCTCGCGTTTCCGTGAAGGTTGCACCATGTTGCTCTTCTTTGAAGAATATCCGGCGGACATTACACCGGCAGCACTTGCCAAACTCATCAAGAAAAATTTTAAAAAGTGAAGCATAATCCGGACGAAAGATTTCCTATTGTTGAGGAAGATGGTACAGTGATAGGCAGTGCTACAAGAGCAGAGTGTCATGGCGGATCCATGCTTCTGCATCCTGTGGTTCATCTTCATGTGGTTACAAAGGATGGGAGTGTTTTTCTTCAGAAAAGGTCTATGACCAAAGATATTCAGCCGGGAAAATGGGATACGGCTGTCGGAGGCCATGTTGATTGTGGCGAAACAATAGCGCAGGCGGTTGCTAGAGAAGCAATGGAGGAGCTGGATATTGATGCTTCTGATGCGAAATTGCTAAAGCGTTATGTATTCACCAGCTCTGTTGAGCGCGAATTGGTCAACACACATTATATAGTAGTGGATACTGAGAGTTTTAATCCGGTTCCAGCTACAGACGAGGTGGATGATGCAAGATTTTGGTCAAGAAAGGAGATAGAGGAAGCATTAGGAAAAGATATTCTGACACCCAATCTGGAGATGGAATTGAAAAACATACTCCCGCTGATATCGACAGACATTTGACACTTTCAGCCTGTTCCCCGATATTTGTTATTAGACCGAGGCGATAATAATATTGAGCATAATGTGAGTAAAAATAGTTTTAGGTCAAATATTACTTTAATAGAAATGACATGTAAACTAAATAAATTTAGCATCGTACTGCATCTCTCTGGCGCATGTTGCTATGTGTCAGTCATGATGCCGCAGCGCTGCTCCATCAACACAAGACGAAATCTATACTAAGATATGCGACCCTGTATTTTAACGACTATTGGTGATCAGGCTATTAACGATTATCTCCAGCTGGCGGGAGTCATAATAGCCCTTGTTATATGCTTAATCTATATCATCCGTAGAATCAAGGCTGGTAGAAACAGGAAGAATGGTTCCTGTGGTGATTGCAGCGGATGCCCGCTTGCGGATAATTGCAAGGGGCATCACAATTCAGGCTCGTGCGGGTGCAGCTGAATTTAGAACGTGACAGACATTTGAACCTGAAGTCTGTTGGAGTGCAATATCTTACCTGCAAAATCTTTTCGTAATCCGTAGTCATATTCAATTCCGGCACCTACAAATCTGTTGACATTGTACAGCACGTTGGCAACAAAATAGTCACCGTATCTGTAAGTATCGCTTGCTACTGTTGCATTCTCCGGTAAATAGTTGACCAGATGACTGAAAACCAGGTTGGAAGATACTTTGGAGCTGAATTTATAGTTTAATCCTGCTGTCATACCGAGGTTCTTTACCATTTCAAGTTTGCCGGTTGTGGCTGTTGGTACAGCATCAAGATTAAGTCCGGTATCATCCTGAAGGTATGTTGAGATACCCTTACCATAAACAATATTATAGTTAAGACTTAACGGTCCGGCAATAGGATTCATTCCGGACAGCTGAATACCAATACCTCCAAGAACTTTATTTTGTTCTCGTTCAAGATTCCTATATTGCATAGCACGCACTATACCCGAAATTCGAGTGTGAGCTTTACCGCTGTTCCATGCATACTGTAAATAAATGGGAATTACAGGGATTCTTTGATTTACTTGCTGAGTTGCGCTATTTGTAGTCAGTGCAGTTGTGGTTGATTCCACAGCTATTGCTCCCGAGAAGTTTTTTGTGAAGTTTTGTGTCCACGACGCGGTGAAGGCATAGAGAAACGGGTAGCCGTTAGGTCCTTCGTTGTCTATTGTCATCGGTTCGGCGGAGGCATCTGTGAACAAGCTTGTGGTATAGCCAATTTTCAGTCCTCTGTATCTGGCGTATAAGTGTTTTACTTTTAGTGAATTATTATTTCCGGTAAAATTAGCTTTGAAGAACATTCCCACTTGATTGCTTTCACCGGGTAGTGCCAAAATATTCATATAAAATGATGATGTCTGCCATCCGAAACCGAGAGAACTGCCGTTTCCCGGAGTTGAAGGGGTGATAGCAGATGGTGTGAAGCTTGTCACTGACTTCATGTTGTCGCCGAAGTCAAATGCTGCTTCGCCGAGAAATTGTACACCGATACCCATATAAAACTTGTGATCTTTACCTACTATAGCAAAGCGAGGTAAACCGTTGTCTTTCGGTGAGCCGGGAGTGTTACCGCTTAGATGATGCTCAACTATATCGGCATTTACAGAGTCATTATTGGTAACAGACACAACTCCTTTCTCAAAATGACGCGTATCTCTTTGAGCGTACGCCGAACCGAATCCGATGAAAAGCAGCAATGTAGCAGTAGTGAAAACTTTATTCATGTAAGTATATTTTTGGGTACTAACTTAATTAATAAACATTAATTTATAATTTTAGTTTAGATAGTAATGAAATTAGGGTTTAATTGCTTGATAAATAGGGGAATGATAAAAATATTCTGAAATTTTAATAAAAATATTTGTTTAATTCATCTGTAGTGCCTACCTTTGCACTCGGTTTTTTAACCGCACAACACAAATTTATGGCGGGATAGCTCAGTTGGTTAGAGCGTCGGATTCATAACCCGGAGGTCTCGAGTTCAATTCTCGATCCCGCTACTTGAATTAAAAAGTCGGCAATTTGTCGGCTTTTTTCATTAGATACCTTGAACTTGTAGAAAAGAATTTATTTTGGAAACTAATTTTATTAAAGAATTATTTCTTTAATTGAAATAAAGTACTAATTTTGCGAGTCTAACTTTTAATTGAGAGAGAATGGAGAAAAGAAAGTTGAAAATTAGAGACTTGACTCTGCGTGACGGACAGCAGTCACTTTTTGCAACCCGTATGAATCAGCAGACTATTGACCGTCTGTTGCCTTTCTATGAAAACGCAGGTTATTATATAATGGAAGTGTGGGGCGGTGCAGTGCCCGACTCTGTAATGCGATATCTTGGCGAATCTCCCTGGGATCGTCTCCGCAAGTGCTCTGAGGCTATGAAAGGCAAATCGCTGTTGAGCGCTCTTTCTCGTGGTCGCAATCTGTTTGGCTACGTGCCTTATCCTGACAGCGTGCTTGAGGGATTCTACAAAGAGGCTATTGCTAACGGACTCAATGTAATGAGAATATTTGACGCACTCAATGATATTGACAATGTGCGCGAGAGCATCAAAATGATTAATAACCTTGGCGGTATTGCAGACGGTGCGGTTTGCTACACAGTGGATCCTAAGGATGAGAAGGTTCAGTCTCAAGGATTTATGGGTAAGCTTAAGGCTATGTTCGGCAAATCAGCTACTCCGGAAAAGATTTTCACAGATGAGTACTTTGTAGAAAAGGCTAAGGAGATGGAAGCACTTGGAGCAAAAATTATCACACTTAAGGATATGGCGGGTCTCGTCAATCCCCTTCGTGCAGCGTCAATCATCTCCGCTCTCAAGCGCGAACTCTCTGTGCCTGTTGACTTCCACACACATTGTACTCCCGGATATGGACTTGCATCTTCGGTGATGGCGATGATTCACGGAGTTGATATTCTTGACACAAATATCTGGTGGTTTGGTGGCGGTTCTGCTGCACCGGCAATTGAGCTCATCTATATTTTTGCACAGCGCCTCGGCATAGAGGTAGATGTGAACATGGAAGCAGTTGGTGCTATCAGAAATGAACTTCTCAGTGCCCGTAAGGAACTTTCACAATTTGACCTTGTTAATGAACTGCCAATTGAGTTTGATCCTCTTAAAGACACTCTTCCCGAAGAAATTTCACGTCACTTTGACGAAGCTATCAAATGTGGAAAGGAGAATGATGAGGCTGGCATGCTTGAGCATTGTCATGCTATTGAGGCTTATTTCCGTTTCCCAAAACCCAACGAACTGGTTAAGAATGCTGAAGTTCCGGGCGGTATGTACTCAAATATGGTAGCCCAGCTCAAATCTCTTCAGGCAGATGATGTGCTTGACGAGGCAATGGCACTTATTCCAAAAGTGCGTCGCGATGCAGGTCTTGTTCCTCTGGTAACACCCACAAGTCAGATTGTTGGCAGTCAGGCGGTATTCCTCGCTCTTGACCGTAAGAAAGGAAATCCTGACTACTCAAACACCTCAAATCAGTTTATGTCACTGATAAAAGGTGAGTATGGTAAGACACCGGTTGCTATTGACCCGGCATTCCGTGAAAAAATCACCGGTGATCCTGTTGAGCACCCCTATGATGTAAGTCAGTACAAGAAGCCTGAAAACCCTGTTCTTGAGGAATTTGGTGGAGTTAAACTGGCGGCTAATAATGAGGAATATCTTCTGCTCGAACTCCTCCCCGCGGTTGCAAACGGATTCCTGCGCAATAAGCGAGCTGCTGAATTTGCTGCCAAGCAGGCAGAAGAAGCGAAGAATGCGCCTGTTGAGGAAGTGATAGAAGAAAAGATGGAACCCATAACCGGAGAAGTTCTTTCAGGACCTATGCCCGGCACACTCCTTGAAATATGTGTTAAACCGGGTGATTCTGTCAAGAAAGGTGACAAACTTCTTGTGTATGAATCCATGAAGATGGAAAATGATGTAGAGGCAGAACATGATGCTGTTGTAAAGCGCATCTTTGTAAAGCCCGGTGACCGTTTTGCAGGCGAAGCGCCCCTCATCGAATTCCAGGACTAAAAGTTACATATGATCAAAAAATAAGCAGCACCCATCGTGCTGCTTATTTTTTGCCAATTTACTATCTGTTAATCTTACTCCTTAAAAATTGATGAATGGATAAGGATATTTCCCTCTATGATGCCGCTCGTTGGATAGCTTCAATGGCAGCTGCAGATGGAGTAGTGTCTCCAAATGAGCGTAAAATTCTCAGAGAGTTTGCAGAAACCTACGATTTCAACGTTTCTGCACTTTATCGAATGGCTTATGCGATAGCACATGATATAGAGATACCTGAAGTGGAGATTGTTAAATATTCCGAGCAAAAGGGACGGCTGTTTGAAGAATTTGTTGTGTCACTCTGTGCCGACAAAGACCGCTTTCAATTACTTGCTTGGCGTGGTGATAAAATATCAGGACAAACATATGCCCTGGAAAATCTTCTGCCCGACTTGCATATACGTCATAAGCTGGATAATGCTGAAGTAGAATATCTTATGGAGTGCAAATATCGCACATCTTGGAGTGAAGATGGAATAGATTTATCCGGACAGTTTACGCGCTATTATTTTGCAGCAAAGGAAAGAGGAACAGAGTTATTCATCGCACTTGGAGTTGGAGGTACGCCATCAAACCCCGAGGAACTCTTTATTATTCCCGGTCGGATGATTTCGCGTGACAAGAAAATCCATCGAGAACACTATGTCAAATATCTTTGCCCCAAAAACACGGAAGAATTCCACAGGTACATCCAGAGTTACTATCGCAGAGAAATTCTTAAATATGATTGACCGGGGTTATAGTAACTGCTTTCATTTTCTTGGTTTCGTTTAATGTAAAGTTAACTGATTTTGACTATCTTTGAGCGGAATTAAGTAATATGTATGAGTGTCAATAAAGTAATATTGGTAGGTAATGTTGGGCGCGAACCGTCAATAAGGTATGTAGAGACGCGCCCTGTTGCCGAAATTTCTCTCGCAACTACTGAACGGGCTTACACTAACGCTGCAGGTAATAAGGTGGATGAGCGCACGGAATGGCATCGTCTAATAATGTGGGATAGTGCAGCTGAAACGGCTGAAAAATATATTACAAAAGGGACCAAACTATATGTTGAAGGCAAACTGAGAACGCGAAACTGGACTGATCGAACCGGTATAAGTCACCGTGTAACAGAGGTGTATGTGGACTCTTTTGACATCTTGTCGCGCCCAACAGGAGGTAATCAATAATAAACCAATTATATTATGTCTGAAATTAATGAAAAAGTCGCTCGTGAGAATGAAGCGATTTATATGGATGCAGATCCGGTTCAGTTGCCGGAAAATGCGTTCCGTGAGCTTGGCGCGGACGAGCATTATCGCCCGATAATGCATCCGGCTCACGATTATGCAGAAGTGACTCCTTACTCGGTAATAACGGGGCTTATACTCGCGGTGATTTTCAGTGCGGCTGCCGCATATCTGGGTCTGCGGGTAGGGCAGGTGTTTGAAGCCGCAATTCCAATAGCCATTATAGCCGTTGGACTATCCGGTGCGTTGAAGAAAAAAGATCCGCTTGGTCAGAATGTTATAATCCAGTCAATCGGTGCTTGTTCAGGAGTGATTGTTGCCGGTGCTATTTTTACTCTGCCGGCACTGTTTATTCTTCAGGCAACTTACAGCGATATTACTGTAAATTTCCTTGAGATTTTCTTGAGTTCTCTGTTTGGCGGTGTATTGGGTATCTTGTTTTTCATTCCTTTCCGTAAATATTTCGTTAAGGATATGCACGGTAAATATCCGTTCCCGGAGGCTACAGCTACCACTCAGGTGCTTGTGAGTGCTCAGACAAAAGGTGCGGAAGACAGTGGTCAGGCTAAAATACTTGTCATAGCATCACTTGTAGGTGGTATTTATGACTATGTGGTCGCCACTTTCGGTGTATGGGCTGAAACTGTAACCTCTGCTGTTACCGGATGGGGAGCTGCTCTTGCCGATAAAACCAAACTGGTTTTCAGCTGCAACACCGGAGCTGCTTTGCTTGGCTTGGGCTATATCGTAGGCTTGAAATATGCTTTTGTCATTTTCGCCGGTTCTGCTTTTGTGTGGTGGGTAATTATTCCGCTTATAGGCACTTACGGTGCTACAGATATAGCCGCAATGAGCCCGGATGCGCTTTTCTCGAATTACGCACGTCTCATCGGTATCGGTGGTATTGCTATGGCCGGTATCATTGGCATTGTAAAATCATGGGGAATTATCATGCAGGCGGCAGGATTGGCAGCCCGCGAAATTAAAGGCTCAACAAAGGGCACCGCAGCCACAATCCGTTGGCAACGTGACATATCCATGAAGCATATTGTATTTTTCATGGTTATTGCACTTATAGCTGTGCTTGTTTTCTTCTGGATTGGAGTTCTTAATAATTTCTGGCAAGCTCTGGTTGCATGGGTTGTTGTTACAGCAATATCATTCCTTTTCACAACTGTTGCGGCTAATGCTATAGCTATTGTCGGCTCAAACCCGGTTAGTGGCATGACTCTTATGACACTAATTATTGCCAGCGCAATATTCGTTGCAATAGGTATAAGCGGCACTTCCGGCATTGTAGCCTCCATGGTTATCGGTGGTGTTGTTTGCACAGCACTGTCAATGGCCGGAGGATTTGTAACGGATCTCAAAATCGGCTACTGGCTCGGTTCAACTCCACGCAAGCAGGAGAGCTGGAAATTTGTGGGTACTCTGGTGTCTGCTGCAACAGTTGGTGGTGTTATTCTTCTTCTCAATAAGGTATATGGTTTCACCGGTCCGGACGCCCTTGTGGCACCTCAGGCAAATGCAATGGCTAAGGTTATCGAGCCTATTATGATGGGCGGAGACACTCCCTGGATTCTTTATATGACCGGAGCTATTCTTGCTCTGCTTCTCAACTGGCTTGGAGTGCCGGCTCTTGCTTTTTGCCTCGGTATGTTTATTCCAATGCAGCTTAACACTCCGATGCTTGTGGGAGGAGCTATTGCGTGGTACGTATCAACCCGTTCTAAAGATAAGGCTGTGAATGATGCCCGTCGTGACCGCGGCACTCTGATCGCGTCCGGTCTTATTGCAGGCGGTGCCTTATTTGGTGTGTTTGCCGCTCTTACACGCTTTGCCGGATTTGAGTATCAGAGCACAATGGACGTGATTACAAATCAATGGCTTGGTGTGATTGCTTATGCTGCAATTATAGTTTATCTCGCTATTCAGAGCCTTAATGCTAAGAAAGGCTGATAAAGCTAATGCAAAAATATCGCGCAAAGCTGTTTGCGGCGCGATTCTATCATTGTCAGTACCGGCAATTGTAACGAATGTTACAGTGCCGGTACTTGGCATTACTGATGTGGCTATTGCCGGACATCTCGGAAGCACAGTGTTTATAGCAGCTATAGCAATAGGCACGAATATGTTCAACATGCTTTACTGGATGTTTAACTTTCTTCGGATGGGATCAAGCGGACTCACCGCTCAAGCTTTTGGAGCAGGTGACAAAACGGCATCAACTCTTGTGCTGAGCCGTGCCTTGATTATAGCTGTTGCATCGGGGGCGCTTATGATACTGTTCAGATACCCGTTATGTGACATGATTCTTGCTTCTATGGATGTGACAGGTGAAACGAGAACTGTAGCCCAAACTTATTTTTTGATAAGAATTTGGGCAGCGCCCGCTACTCTAAGCATTTTTGCATTCACAGGATGGTATGTCGGTATGCAGAATTCAAGAATAACTATGTGGGTATCTTTGCTGATAAATGTGCTTAATATTGCTGGAAGTCTGGCATTAGTATTCTTCGCCGGAATGAATATTGATGCACTTGCTTACGGAACGGTAATGGCTCAGTGGGGAGGATTGATTGCTGCTATGACTGTTTGTATAAAGAAATACAAACTGAATATTCCAAATATTAGCGATGTATTTAAGTGGAGCGAACTGAAGCGGTTCTTTTCTATCAATATTGATATTTTTCTGCGGACACTGTGTCTGGTAGCTGTTACGTTATGGTTCACACGCATAGGTGCAACTCAAGGAGATACCATGTTGGCTGTCAATGCTCTAATAATGCAATTATTTACCGTCTTCTCATTTTTTATGGACGGCTTTGCCTTTGCGGGCGAAGGATTAAGCGGTAAATATAAAGGAGCGGGTGATATGATATGCTTTCATCAAACCGTTAAATATCTGCTACTCTTCGGGGTCGCTATATCATTGATATTTACGGTTCTATACGCTTTTTGTGGAGAGTTGTTTCTCGGATTTCTCACCGATGATATATCTGTGGCAATAGCGTCACGAGATTATATTTATTGGGCTGCGACTATACCGTTTGCCGGATTTTTAGCATTTACTTGGGATGGTATATTTATTGGGACTACAGAAACCCGGTCAATGCTTGTGTCAATGGCAGGTGCTATGGTAGTTTTTTTCGGAGTCTTTTATCTGTCATTCGGTACTTTAGGCAATCACGGGTTGTGGCTTGCTTTCATCCTCTATCTTATAGTGCGAAGTGTAACCCTTTGGATTTTCTCCCGCCGCTTCAACCGAGCTTCCTACTTTAGTCATTAGGTCGCCGATTTGTTACTTCAAACATCAAACAATTTGATATGAATATTTTAACATTATCACTTAAGCGCAAGTTCTTTGATGAGATTCTTGCCGGCAAAAAGACTCACGAATATCGTGAAGTCCGTCCGTCAAATACCAAAAAATATGTTCATTTGCTCTGTGAGGGCAAGTTCTATGAAGATGATGACCCGGCATTTGACGAGACAAATCCGGATTCGCCGGTTGAGATCGTAGCGAAAGAATATGATGCTATCAAGTTCTATACCGGTGCGTATGAAGGTAAGCGCCC